>JACOSV010000004.1 GCA_016178725.1 Candidatus Eiseniibacteriota bacterium | reverse complement strand
CGAAGCTCGAAGCTGCGGGCGCGAGCGCTGCCGCTGTTCTTGAACTACTACAACCAGGAACGTCCCCACGGTAGTCTCGGTGGGCGTCCACCCAGCAGCCGACTCAAGGCCCGGGTGTGAACAACGTCATGAGACTCCACAACTAGGCGCTGCGGCGGCTGCGCCGGCGTTCGCGCCAGACGAGCAGCGCGAGCGTCGCGCCGAGCAGGAGGAGCCCCGGCGTCGACGTCGCCGGCGCGTCCTCGACGGTGAACGCGCTCGCGTTCATCGTCAGCGTCCCGGGCGCGCTGTTCGCGTCCGAGAAGCTGAACGATCCGGTCTGCCGCGTCATCTTCGGCCGGTCGGATTCGGCCGCGCCCGACGGCGCCGTGAGCCGCGAGCTGTAGCCGGGGAGTCCGGCCGCGTTGATCGCGTCGCGCAGCGCAACACCGAGCGCCGCCGGCCCCATGTTGTTCGTGACCGGCACGTTCACGACGTTGCTCTGAACGTTCATGATTCCGAACGGGCCGGTGATCGGACCGTTCGGCTCGCTGCCGATGTCGATGATCGTGCGGCTGAACGTGCCCGTTCCGGTGGAGAGACCGCTCGCCTTGGTTGCTTGCGCCGTCTGCGCGTGCGCGGGCGCACTCGCGATCGCCAGCGCCACGCAGGCCGTGATCGCGCTCCACAGATGCCGATGAGTCCGCATTCGAATCCCCTCGCTGCTCGACGGTTCGCTCCGGCGAAGTCGGGGGACTTCGTGCGGCCTGGATCGGAGGGCGAGCATCCCGCCCGACCGGCAGGGGGGAACACCTTGGCTACGGAAAAAAGTCTAGAGGAAGGAAGCGGCGACGCCAATCAATTCTCGCGTCGTGCTCCGCCTGTGTGGTGGTACTGAACCGGCCGAGTCGAACGCCGATCAGCCCGCGACGCGCGCCGCCCCGGCGGCCGCGAGACGCGAGAAGGCGGCCGCGAGCCCGGAATGCAGCGCCGCCACGTCGGCCGGTTTCCACGCCGGCCGGTCGGCGCGGACGAACGTGGTCTTGTCCACCCGGTTGTCGAAACGGCCGACCGGCAGGTGGTAGACGCGGCCGCGCGTGGCGATGCGCACCGTGTCGGGCCGGTCGGAGCGCGCGATCAGCGAATCCATGTCGTCGCACCCGTAGTCGCCGAGCATCACGCCCATCGGGACGCCGTGGTGCAGGATCGATCCCGGATCGTTGGGATCCGTGCGCTCGTGGTTCTTGCGCCGCGACTCCTCGGGCGTCACCCACACGTAGAGGATCGACGCGCGCGCGAGGATCGCGTCGCTGAAGCGGCCGAGCGAGTATTCGTAACCGAGCGGCGCCGGGAGCGGCGGCGTCGCGCCGTCGGGGCCGCCGCGCGCGGCTTCGATCACCACCGTCCGCCCGTCGAGCGAGTCGGGCACCGCGGCGTTCCTGTCGCGCAGGAGATCGCCCGCCTCGCGCTCGAGCGCGGCGATCAGCGCGCGCCGCGTGCCGGGGGCGAGCGGGGCGAACGCGGGCCGCGCGCCGACGCGCGCGCGCGCCGCGTCGAAGCGCCCGAGCAGCCACTCGGCGGCCGAGGCCGGCGCCGGCCGGCGGCGCCGCGCGAGATCGTCGAAGTCCTCGTTCAGGAGCTCGATCAGCGTGCCCCAGTCGAGCGGCTCCTGCATCGGCAGGTCGTCGGAGGCGAAGAACACGCCGTCCTCGCCGAGCCGCCGCAGCTCCTGGCTCACGCGCCGCATCATGTGGACGTACGGGTAGTCGTCGAGCTGCGCCGTGGGGCCGAGGTGGAAGTCGTCGCGGCACTGCTCGGGCGTGAGGCTCGCGAGGTAGCGGCGGACTTCGGACTTGCCCGACGCGGGCAGGGCCAGCAGCAGCAGGATCTCGATGATCTCGGACACGGTCGTCTCGAAGGGAGGACGTCGGCGATGGATGAGCCGCGCACTATAAGGAGCCCCGCCGCCCGCGACAACGACGTGCGCCGCGGCCGCGCCGTTTGCTAGTGTGCGCCCCTTCGCCGGCGCGCCGCCTGACCGATTTGGATGGCGGCGCCGGGCCATGCCTGGGGAGGCCGACTGTCCAGACGCAAGAAGCGCCACGCCGCCGCGTCCGCCCGCGCGCGATCCGTCGCTGGTGACGCGGCCGCCGTCCCGGCCCCGCCCGCGCCGTCGGCGCCGCCGCCGTTCGTCGCCGCGATCCGCTCCCGCCACGTGGTCGCCGGCCTGATCGCGCTCTACGCGCTCGTCTACGGCACGTTCGTCTGGATCAAGTACCGCAACTACCTCTATTCCGACTTCGACCTCGCGATCTTCGTCCAGGCGACCGACCGGCTCCTGCACGGCTCGCTCTACACCTCGATCCGCGGCATGAACTGGCTCGGCGACCACGTCTCGCTGATCCTGTTCGTGATCGCGCCGCTCTACGCGCTCGTGCGCCATCCGCTGACGCTGCTCTTCCTCCAGACTGCGGTGCTCGCGCTCGGCGCGTGGCCGGTCGCGGCGCTGGCGCGGCGCACGCTCGGCCACGGCTGGATCGCCGCAGCGCTGGCGGCGCTCTACCTGCTCCACCCGGCGCTCGGCTACACGAACCTGTTCGAGTTCCATCCCGAGGTGCTGGCGACGACGACGCTGCTCGCGACCATGGCGTGCATGGCCGCCGAGCGCTTCGGCTGGACGCTCGCGTTCGCGACCCTCTCGGTGCTGTGCAAGGAGGACGTGGCGCTGCCGGTGCTGATGCTCGGGCTCACCGCGCTGCTGCCCGGCCGGCGCAGGCGCTACGCGGCCGCGCTCGCGGCGGTCGCGGTCGCGTCGCTGCTCGTCTCGTTTGTCGTGATCAAGCCGCGGTTCGCGAGCTCGGCGGCGGACTACGCGAAGATGTACCACGACTGGGGCGGCTCGGCGGGGCAGGTGGCGCTCCACATCCTGCGCGATCCGCTGCGCGCGGTCGCCTCCTTCGTCTCGACGCCGGGCGACGCGCTCGACACGCTGACCAAGCGACTCTACTGGCCGATGATGCTCGGGCCGTTCCTCCTGCTGCCGCTTCTCGCGCCGGCGACGTTCGCGGTGGCGCTGCCGGTGCTCGCCGAACACTTCCTGTCGTTCCGCATCCAGCAGCACGGGCTCATCTACCAGTACACGGCGCTGGTGACGCCGGTGTTCGCGGCCGCGGCGGTCGGCGGGCTCGCGACGCTGATCCGGCTCGTCACCGGGCAGCCGCCGAGCGAGGAGGCGCTGCGGCCGGGCGGCCGCGCGCGCCGCCTCGCCTTCGGCGTCGTCACCGCGGCGCTGGTCGTTTCGCTCGCCGCGAATCTCCTCTACGGCGTGCTGCTCGCGCAAGGCTGGGTGCCGGTCCAGGGACCACCCGAGCGCAACGTGCCCGATCTCCACGACCGCACGCTGCGCCCGCACCGCGACCGCATGATCGCCGCGATCCCGCGCGAGGGCGGCGTGGTGGCCGGGTTCGAGTTCCTCGCGCGGCTCGCGAGGCGGCCGGTCGTGCACTCGCTCCATCACGTCTACGCCGGCTACTTCACGTTCTCGGACCGTCCGTATCCGGTGCCCGAGGGAATCGACGCGTTCATCGGCGACCTGGGCGACGCGCGGCTCACCACCTACATCCGGGCGAGCACGGCCCTGCGCATGCGCCGGCTGATGGAGATCAACCGGCTGCGGCCGGTGGACGCCGCGGGCGATCTGCTGCTCTTCGAGCGCGACGCGCGCGACACCGTGGATCTGTTCACCGTGGATCCGCCGCCGCCGCGCCACCAGGCGAGCATCACCTACGACGGGCAGATCGCGCTCGCGGGATGGAGCCTACAGATTCCACCGGCCGCGCCGGGCGGCCTGCTCGAGATCGGCACCTGCTGGCGGCGCGTCGAGACGGTGGACCGCCAGTTCATGATCCAGCTCGTGGTGATGGACGCGTCCGGCCACATCGTGTTCGGACTCTTCCGCCACCTCGGCTACCTGTTCTATCCGGCGTCCGAGTGGCCGCGCGACCGCATCGTGCGCGAGACCTACCGGCTGCCGATCCCCGCCGATCTCCCGCCAGGCACGTACGCGCTCGGGATGCGCATCGGCTGGTGGCGCGAGCCGCTCGACGTGAACCTGGCGATCCCGGACGACGCCGCGCTCGCCGCGGGCCGCCAGCCGCTGAACCTGGGGACGTTCACGGTCGCGCCGCGGCCGTGACGCGGACGGGTCGCGCCGCGCGCGATCAGGCGCGGCCGCGCGCAGCGATGGCGTCGCGGTAGACCGCCTCGGTGCTCGCGAGCGTGCGGTCGAACGTGAACGACTCGAGCACCTTCTGCTTCGCCGTCGTCGCGAGCCGCCGCGCGAGGAACGGATCGTCGAGCAGCCGCTCGATCGCGCGCGCCCACGCGCGCGTGTCGCCGTGGCGGACGAGCAGGCCGTCCACGCCGTCGGTGGTGAGGTCGGGGATGCCGGCGAAGCGGCTGCCGACGAACGGGATCCCGAGCGCCATGGATTCGAGCTGCGCGATCGACAATCCCTCCTGACGCGACGGCAGCGCCGAGACCGCGAGGCACGCGTAGTAGGCGCGCGGATCGGCGACGAACGGCACGAAGCGCACGGCGTGCCGCGGGAGCCGCGCGGCGAGACGCTCGAGCTCGGGCTCGGCGGCGATGCCGATGAAGGCGAGGTTGAGCGGCCGCGCGATGTGCCGCGCCGCGCGCAGCAGCACCTCCTGCGCCTTGCGCCGCGACACGACGCCGACGATCGGCGCCCCCGGGACGCCCTCGAGCCGCGCGCGCGCCCCGGCGATCGCCGCGGCGTCGGGGCGCGCGTCGAGGAACGCCGCCGGCAGGCCGTTCGGGACGACCACCACCTTGCGCCGCGCCGCGCCGCGCGCGACCAGCCGCCCCGCCACGTCCCGGCTCACGGCGATGACGCGATCCACGTGCCGCGTCTGCCACCAGAGCTTGGGCGGAAACGTGAGCGTGCGCACGTGGCGCGTGAACACCAGCGCCGCGGCGAGCCGCCCGCGGCCGCGCGCCAACAGCGTCGCCTTGCGATCGAGCGACGAGTGCGCGTTGACGAGGTCGAAGCCGCCGAGCCGCGCCAGGTCCGCGATCGCGGCGCCGGTCGCCGCGGTCGCGTCGAACGGGATCGGCGCGGCGGTGACGCCGAGGTCGCGCACGCTCGCTTCGAGCACCGAGCCCGGCGGGCAGCCGACCGCGACGCGGTGGCCCGCGGCGGCCTGGCCGCGCGCGAGCTCGAGGATCACGCGCGACTGGCCCGAGGGATGGCCTTCGCCGCAGACGTGCAGGATCGCGAGCGGCGCGGTCATCGCCTCGCTCCGTCGCGGCTCGCGGCCGGGCGCGCGGCGGTCGCCGGCACCGGCAGCGTCGAATGGCCGAGATGGCAGCCGACGCAGCGCGTCGTCGCGCCGGCGACGCCGGCATTCGAGCCGGCGACTTCGGCCGGTCCGTGCGCGGTCATGAGCACGTGGCCGTCGGCGCCGATCAGCTGCTCGAACATCGGCACGTCGGCCGGGAGTCCCCGCTCGTCGACGACGCCCCGCGCGCCGACCGGGGCCTCGCGAATCATCACGGCGGTGTCGCCGCCCGTGCGCTCCGGGCGCGAGAGCAGCGCGAAGAATCGCAGGCGCGCGCCGTTCGTGCGCGGCGCGGCGCCGCGCGCGATCGCGCCGTCGGCGAACACGTCGAGGTCGTCGAAGCGGAACCCGGCGCGGCGGGCGAGGTCGCTCGTGTCGGCGGCCGGCGCCATCGCCAGCTGGGCGGTCGTCGCGCGTCGCGCCGGCGCCCGATGCGTCACGATCGGCGCCGCGTCGAGCTCGAGCGTTCCGGGCAGATCCACGACGCGCGTGATGCGCGAGCCGTCGGCGTTCATCGCGTAGAGCCCGAAGTCGCCGCGCGCGCCCGGCGCGTACGAGAACACGATGCGGCCGTCGGGCAATGCCGCGGGCGCGCACGCCGACGGCGGCGCGAGCCCTTCGGTTCCGCCGTACGCATCGCCCGCGGCGCCCGGGACGATCGCGCCGGCGAGACGCCGCGCCGGCGCGCCCGATCGCGAGAGCCGATGGATCCCGGTGCCGGCGGGTCGCGGCGAGAGGCCGAGGTTGGCGGCGAACACCGCGACGATCGATCCGTCGGCGAGCGTCGCCGGCTGGTAGCCCATCGCCGAGCGCCGCGTCGTGAAGTCGGCGGCGGCGACATGCGCACGCCGGTCGTCGAGCGAGAGCTCCATCGCCTGCCACAGGTTCACCGTATCGCGCGGAACGGCGGCGGCCGGATCATCGGTGACGCCGCCCGCGGTCGCCGCCCGCCAGCGGTTGAACCACCAGCGCGCGAACAGGATCTTCCCGGTCTTCCAGTCCATCGCCGGCTTCTCGGCGCCGTTCCGCTCCGACGTGATGCGGCCCGGGAGGCTCGATTCGCCGCCCTCGTGCGGCATCCGGACCTCGAACAGGTTGGTGACCGGCACATCGGCGTACTGCGCGCGCTGGCGGTAACGCGTGCTCGCGAACACGACGGTCGTCGCGTCGATCCAGCACGGATCGAGATCGTCGGCGCGAGCGTCGCCGACCGCGGCCTCGGCCGTCACCCGTCGCAGACGACCGCCGTCGAGGTCCACCGCCCAGATCCGCCATGTGTCGTCGGCGCTGCGCACGCCGGCGAAGGCGATCGTGCGCGCGTCGGGCGAGACGCTCGGATGACTCACGTCGAAGAGCGCGCCGGGCGGGAGCAGATCGCGCACGCGGCCGTCCGGCTCGCGCACCAGCAGGCGTCCGCCCGTGATCGCGGCGCGGTGATGCGGGCCGAACCCGGGGATCGCGCCGCGCTCGCCGGCGATCGGATTCCGCGAGACGAACACGATCGCGGGCAGCCGCGGCGCGGACGGGGGCAGAGCGTGCGGGCCGGCGGCCGCGAGGGCCACGAGCGCGAGCACGGCGCGTGGATGCCGCCGATCAGGGAGACGCACGCGCCGATGCTACACTCCGTCCCCCGTCGGACGACAGGAGGAGCCCGCGTGACCGAGATGCTGATGGTCTTCACCACCTTCGCCAACGTCGAGGACGCGGCGCGCGTCGCGCGCACGCTGGTCGAGGAGCGGCTGATCGCGTGCGCGAACATCGTCCCCGGCGCCCGCTCCCTCTATCGCTGGGAGGGCAAGGTCGCCGACGAGCCCGAAGTGACGGTGACGATGAAGACGCGCAAGCAGGACTGGACCGCGCTGCTCTCGCGCCTCCACGAGCTCCATCCCTACACGACGCCCGAGTGCGTCGCGGTCCGCATCGCCTCGGGTGCGCCGGCCTACATGGCGTGGCTCGAGGACGCGCTCGCGCCCGAGACGCCGTGACCGCGCCCGCGGCCTCGCACGACGGCGCCGCGATCCAAGGCGGTCACGCGGCGGCCGCGCGCGCGCGGCTCGTCCTCTGGATCGAGACGTCGTGCGACGACACGTCGGTCGCGGTGCTCGAGGACGGCACGCGGCTGCGCGCGCATCTCATCGCCGCGCAGGATCTGCACCGGCTCTACGGCGGCGTCGTGCCCGAACTCGCGGCGCGCGCGCACCTCGAGCTGCTGCCGCGCATGGTCGCCGCGGCGCTCGACGAGGCCGGCGTCGCGGCGGACCGGCTCACCGCGATCGCCGTGACGCACGCGCCCGGCCTGGTCGGATCGCTGGTCGTCGGGGTCGCGTTCGCGCGCGCATTCGGCCTCGCCCTCGGGATCCCGGTCGTCGGCGTCAACCACATCGAGGGCCATCTGCTCGCGACGCTGCTCGAGCACGGCGAGCCGCCGTGGCCGGCGGTGAGCCTCGTCGTCTCGGGCGGGCACACCGAGCTCGTCGAGATCCGCGGCGTCGGCGCGTACCGATGGCTCGGCAGCACGCGTGACGACGCGGCGGGCGAGGCGTACGACAAGGTGGCAAAGCTGCTCGGCCTCGGTTTCCCGGGCGGCCCGCCGATCGACCGCCTCGCCGCGACCGGCGATCCCGCCGCGTTCGACTTCCCGCGGCCGATGCTCGATCAGCCCGGCTTCGAGTTCTCGTTCTCGGGGCTCAAGACCGCGGTCGCGATGACGCTCGCGCGCGCGGGCGGCGGGCCGCCGTTCGCGGAGCGGTTCACCGCCGACGTCGCGGCGTCGTTCCAGCGCGCGGTGGTGGACACGCTCGCGGCGAAGAGCCTGCGCGCGATCGAAGCGACCGGCGCGCGCGCGCTGCTGCTCGGCGGCGGCGTCGCGTGCAACGGCGAGCTGCGGCGGCGGCTCACCGACGACTGCGCGCGACAGGGCGTCGCGTTGCGCATCCCGGCGCCGCGCTTCTGCGCCGATAACGCGGCGATGATCGCGCTGGTCGGCGCGCGGCGTCTCGCGCGCGGCGCGGCCGAAGAGGCCGAGCTCGACGCGGTCGCCTCGCTCGAGGCTTCGGGACTTTCGATTTCGGCGCGCTGACGCCGTAAACCTCGGGCCGGACGGCGCTTCCCCCGCCGCCGGCCGCCGCGCCTCCGCTCCCGACGGCAGCGCTTTCTCTTCAGTCCCGCCCCCGCGTTGCCGATGACAGCCGAAGACCACACCGGCCTCGGGGGGCCGCGCCTCGGCGCGCCCGGCGGCGCCGGCATGGAGCCTCGTCATGTGGCGAGGCCGCTTGCGCGGACCCAACTCAGGACGACTGCGTGCCCAAAGCCCGGATCCTGGTCGCCGAAGACGAGCGCAACCTGCGCCAGGTGCTGGCCCTCCAGCTCCAGAACGCCGGCTACGAAGTGGTCGAAGCCGTGGACGGCCAGGCCGCCCTCGAGCTGGCGCAGAGCGCGACGCCCGACCTGATCCTGCTCGACGTGATGATGCCGCGCCTCGACGGCTACGAGGTGTGCAAGCGCCTCCGCGCCTCGTTCACGACCCGCCACATCCCGATCATCATGCTCACCGCGCGCGGCGAAGAGGAGGCGCGCATCACCGGCCTCGAGGGCGGCGCGAACGATTACATCATCAAGCCGTGGGGCAAGCGCGAGCTCGAGCTGCGCATCAAGAACGCGCTCGAGTGGAGCCGGCAGCAGCGATCGGCGAGCCCGCTCACCGGACTGCCCGGCAACCACTCGATCAACGAGGAGCTCAAGCGGCGGCTCGCGGCGGGCGCGCCGTTCGCGATGCTCCAGATCGACGTCGACTTCTTCAAGTCGTTCAACGACCACTACGGCTACACGCGCGGCGATCACGCGATCCAGACGCTGGCGCGGATCATTCTCACCTCGGCGCAGAAGCACGGCGGCGGCGACGCGTTCGTCGGCCACATCGGCGGCGACGACTTCGTCGCGCTGACCACGCCGGAGCGCGCCGAAGTCCTGGCCGAGGAGATCATCGCCCGATTCAACGAGGCGGTGACCGAGCTCTACGACGCCGAGGACCGCGAACGCGGCTCGATCGAGGTGCCGAACCGGCTGCACGTCAACGAGCGGTTCCCGCTCATGAG
The DNA here is from genome assembly GCA_016178725.1 of Candidatus Eiseniibacteriota bacterium. Lineage (GTDB taxonomy): Bacteria > Eisenbacteria > RBG-16-71-46 > RBG-16-71-46 > RBG-16-71-46 > WS-11. The sequence goes on along the minus strand of JACOSV010000004.1, from coordinate 6,414 downwards.
TCTGACGATCGCGCTGGTCAGCACCGACCGCATGCCGGTCTCGCACCTCGCCGAGCTGATCGACGTGGCGCAGGAGCTCAAGAGCCACGGCAAGGGCATCCCGGGCAGCGTGCTGGTGGGCGAGCGGCGCGGACGCGGCGAAGGCGATTCCAAGGATTCGAAGGTGGCGTGAGGGGCGCGAGGCGGACGGCATGACGGTGACGAACGGCGCGCGGACCGACGACCGCCACGATCTGGCGGGTGAGGGGCTCGCGATGCTCGCGCAGGCGGTGCTCGCGCTGCGCAGCACCGGCGACCTCGGCACCGCGTGCGGCATCGCCTGCGCGTGCGCGGTCAACGCGCTCGAGGCGGCCGACTCGCGGCTGCTGCGCGTCGATCCTCGGAGCGGGGCGCTGCGGCTGATCGAGGACTCCGGCGTCGAGACGCCGTACCTCCCCGAGCACGGCGGCCCGGTCGAGTGCGCGATGCGCAGCGAGACGCCGCGCTTCGACGACGGCCTCGACCCCCAGGCGCCGCGCGAGACGCTGCTGTGGCTCGCCGCGCCCGCGGCGCTCGCGACGCTTCCGCTCGCCTCGGGCAGCACCGTGCAGGGCTTCCTGCTGGTCGCCTTCCCCCACGTGCGCCGCTTCGGCGCCGCGGAGCGGCTCTTCCTCCAGACGCTCGCCGACGCGCTGGCGATGGCGCTCGAGCGTTTCGAGCTGCGCGCCATGCTGAGTGAGGAGCACGAGCGGATCGCCGAGCTCGAGCGGCGCCTGAGCGCGGGCGAGGAAGCCTCGACGAGCCTGATGTCGGTCGTCGCGCACGAGATCCGCACGCCGCTCACCGCGATCAAGGCCTACACCGAGACGCTGCTCGACTCGCTCGCCAACCCGCACACGCCGCGCGAGCGCTTCCTCGGCATCATCAACGACGAGTGCGACCGCCTGACGCGCCTCGTCACCGACATCCTCGATCTCTCGCGACTCGAGGCCGGCCAGCGCCCGCTGCGCTTGAGCCGCTTCGATCTCGCGCGCGTGTCGCGCGAGGTGGCCGACGCGCTGGGCGCGGTCGCGCGGCCGCGGCAGATCGAGGTCGAGATCGCGATCGATCCCGGACTCGTCGTCGAGGCTGACACCGATCTCCTGCGCCGGCTGATCCACAACCTCCTCGGCAACGCGATCAAGTTCTCGCCCGTCGGCGGCCGCGTGCGCGTCACCGCCGAGACGCAGGGCGAGGAGTGGAGCGGCGCGGTCGAGGACCAGGGGTCCGGCATCCCGCCCGAGGACCTGCCACGCGTGTTCGAGCGCTTCTTCCGCGCGCGCCAGCCGGGGGAGCAGCAGGTCGAGGGTACCGGCCTCGGCCTCGCGATCGCGCGCGGCATCGTCGAGCTCCACGGCGGACGCATCTGGGCCGAGTCGTTGCCCGGCGGCGGCAGCCGCTTCCGCTTCGTCATGCCGATGCGCCAGATGGCCTCGGCCGCGGCGCGGCGCATCGCGCGCCAGATCACGCTGCGCCCCGACCTGCGCGAGCTGTTCGACCGCACCGTCGAGATGGTCGGCGTCGCGATGGACGCCGGAATCGTCTCGCTGATGATGGTGGATCCCGACCGCGGCGATCTCTTCATCACCGCCTCGCGCGGGCTCGAGGGCCAGAACCTCACCGACCGGCGCATCACCGTGCGCTCCGGCGTCGCGGGGTCGGTTGCGGCCTGGGGCAGGCCGGTGCTCGTGAACAACATCGAGACCGACCGACGCTTCCTGCGCCTCAACCATCCGCAGTACAGCACCAAGTCGCTGTTGAGCGTGCCGCTGCGCGTCGAGGGCGAGGTGCTCGGCGTGCTCAACGTCAACAACAAGGCGTCGGGCACGCCGTTCGACGACCACGACCTGTCGCTGATGACGGCGCTGGTCGAGCGCATCGGCAGCGCGGTCGAGCGCACCTACGCGTATCCGGACAGCGGGCGCGCGGTCGAGGAGGCGCTGGAAGCCGTGCGCAGCCTCACGCGGCTGCGCCGCGACTACCTGCTCGGCACGCGCAACGTCGTCCGCCTCGCGCGCGCGACCGGGCGCGAGCTCGGCATGAGCAGCGCCGATGTCGACGTGCTCGGCTACGTCGCCGCGATCCACGACCTCGGCATGACGCGCATCCAGGACCGCGTCTTCCACGAGGCGCGGCCGCTGCTCGAGGACGAGCGCCAGCAGATGATCCAGCACCCCGAGGTGAGCGTCGAGATCATCCGGCCGCTCGAGTACCTCGGCTCGGTGCGCGACCTGATCCTCACACATCACGAGCACTGGGACGGCTCCGGCTATCCGCGCGGGCTCGCCGGCGAGAGCATCCCGCTCGGCGGCCGCGTGCTCGCGGTGGTGGACGCCTACGAGAGCATGACGTCCGGCCGCCCGTATCGGCCGCCGCGCTCGCGCCAGCACGCGATCGAGGAGCTCGAACGCGAGTCCGGGCGCCAGTTCGATCCGCAGGCGGTCGCGGCGCTGGTGCGCGTGCTCGGGCGCGAAGGGAGCGAGGCATGAGCCGCAAGAAGCCCGATGCGCCCTCGGCCGAGTTCCTCAAGCTCAAGCGCGAGCTCGACCACGCGCGCCGCGAGATCATGCAGCACAAGAAGGGCATCCCGTCCGAGGCGGGTGCCGGCGCGCCCGGCGACGCCGGCCTGCGCGAGCAGGTCACCGATCTCGAGCAGACGCGCGACCGCCTGAGCAAGCTCTACTTCGGCCAGATCGAGGAGAATCGCAAGCGCGCGCAGAAGCTCCATCACATCCTGCACGTGATCGGCGACATCAGCCGCGACCTCGATCCCGACACGCTGCTGCAGCGCATCGCGCTCACGATCCGGGAGCACCTCGGATTCCGCATCGTCCTGATCCGCGTGCGCGAGTCCGGCACGCAGCGCCTCAAGGCGTGCGCGTTCGCCGGCCTCAGCGAGGAGGCGCGCGCGTCGCTCGAAGCGGAAGACGTGGAGCTCGACGACTTCCACTCGTGGCTCAAGGACGAGTTCAAGGTCAGCCGCTCGTTCTTCATCAGCCACAAGGCGTCGTTCAGCCGCATCCTCCCGCGCGGCTACACGGCCGACCTCGGCCAGCGCGAGGAATGGGAGTGGCACGAGGACGACGTGCTGCTCGTGCCGCTCTACAACCGTCAGGGCGAGCTCACCGCGTACTTCTCGGTGGACGATCCGGTGGATCGCATGGTGCCGGGGCGCGAGACGGTCGAGCTGCTCGAGATCTTCGGCAACCACGCGCTGGTCGCGATCGAGAACGCGCGGCTCTACCGCCAGCTCGAGGATCACAGCCGCGAGCTCGAGGCGGCGAGCCAGCGCATGAAGGAGATGAGCGCGCTCAAGAGCAACTTCGTCGCGACCGTGTCGCACGAGCTACGCACGCCGCTCACCGCGATCCGCGCCTATGTCGACACGCTGCTCGGCGCGGGCGAGGGCCTGGCGCACGACCAGCTCACGCGCTTCCTCACGATCATCAACGAGGAGAGCCAGCGCCTCGCCCGGCTCATCGAGTCGGTGCTCGACCTCAACCGCTTCGATTCCGGCCACCCGCACCTGCGCCGCCAGCAGGTGGACATGGTCGAAGTCGTGCGCGAAACCGCGGGCCTGCTCGACCCGGTGGGTCAGGCGGGGCAGGTCTCTCTCAAGATCGTCACCGAAACGGCCGATACCGCTGTCGACGCGGACCGCGACCAGATGCGGCAACTGGTGCTCCATCTGGGCAGCAATGCGGTCAAGTTCACGCCTCCGGGCGGCACGACGACGTTCCGGATCAGCGGGGACGCGCGTTTCGTCACGCTGCAGGTCGAGGACACCGGGATCGGGATCCCCGAGCAGGCGCTCGAGCGGATCTTCGAGCGCTTCTATCAGGTGGACTCGTCGCTCGTGCGCCGCTACGGCGGCACCGGGCTCGGGCTGGCGATCTGCAAGTCGATCGTCGAGTGGCACGGCGGGCGCGTCTTCGCGACCAGCCAGCCGGGCCAGGGTTCGTGCTTCACCGCGGTGCTGCCGCGGCGCATGGCGCCGCGGGTCGTGGTGCGTGAGACGCCGGCGCTGCCGCCGGCGACCGAGGACGTGTTGAAGCTGGCCGTCGAGATGGTGGCCGAGGTGATGGACGCGCGGGTGGTCTCGCTCATGGCATGTCAGGCGGAAGGCGAACTCATCGTGCAGGCGGCGATCGGGCTCGAGGAGCGCATCGTTCAGAACGCGCGCATCCGGGCGGGCCAGGGCGTCGCCGGCCGCGTGCTCGAGCAGCGCCGGCCGGTGTGCATGTCGCGGGCCGGAGGCCGCGACGACGTGCCGCCGTCGGGGCGTCAGCAGTACCGCACCGGCACGTTCATCGCGGTGCCGATCGAAGGCGCCGACGGGCTGCTCGGCGTGCTCAACGTCACCGACCCCGTGTCGCAGAAGCCCTTCGGCGCCGAGGACTGCCATCTGCTGCTCGACCTGGCCGAGCGCGTCGCGATCGCGTGGCAGCAGGCGCGCTCGCTCGAGTCGAATCGGGAAGGCGCCCACGGCGCGACGACGACGCTGCGCCAGCTGCTGCAGCACGCCGCGCGCGGCCGCGGCACGGCGCCCGACCGCGTGCGCATGGCGCGCGCGACCGCGCGCGAGATGCGGCTCACCGAGGCCGAGATCGGCGTCGTCGGATACGCCGCCACCGTGCACGACGTCGGGATGACGATGGTCACGGGCGACGCGATCGAGCGCGGCGAGAAGCTCTCGCCCGAGGAGCGCGAGGAGATGGAGCGCCACGTCGAACTCGGCGCCGAGCTGCTCGAGCCGCTCGAGGCGGTGGGCGCGGTGCGCGAGATCGTGCTGTCGCACCACGAGTGGTGGGACGGCACCGGCTATCCGCGGCGGCTCCGGGGCGACGAGATCCCGGTCGGCGCCCGCGTGCTCGGGGTGGTCGACGCGTTCGAGAGCATGACGTTGGGGCGGGCGCACCGTCGCGCCCAGTCCCGCGAGGAAGCGCTGGAGGAGATCCGCCGGCGCGGTGGTACGCAGTTCGATCCGGATGTGGTCGAGGCGTTCGAGCGGGCGCTGCCCGCCGTCGACGCCGCCGATCGCGAGACGGAGTCCCGCGACGCCGCGGACTCCGCTACGTCCGAACGGGGGAGGTGAGTCGCAATGGCGAAAGGAAGGATCCTGGTCGTCGACGACGAGATCTACATCGTGCACATCCTCGACTTCAGCCTCGGCATGGAAGGCTATGAGGTGATCACCGCGCTCGACGGCGAGCAGGCGCTCGAAAAGGCCCGTGCCGAGAAGCCCGATCTCATCGTGCTCGACATCATGATGCCCAAGCTCGACGGCTACGAGACGTGCAAGATGCTCAAGGCCGAGGCGGGGACCAAGGACATCCCGGTCATCCTGCTGTCGGCGAAGGGCCGCAACGTCGATCAGAAGATCGGATTCGAAGTCGGCGCGGACGACTACATCACCAAGCCGTTCAGCCCGCGCAAGCTGGTCGAGCGCATCAACGCGATTCTCGGCCAGACCAGCCCGAACCGCATGCAGGCCTAGCCTCCGGTCCGTTCGACATCGGATCCGGAGGCCGGCCGGCGTGGGGCGTCCGCCGGCGTGTGCCTGCCGCCCGGGTCGCGGCGCGTGTCGTTCCGCCGCGAGCCCCGATGCCGCATCCGCGGCGTCCTGTACTCTCCGCGCATGCCGTTCGCGCAGGTCGCCCTCCCGATTCCGCTCCGCCGCACGTTCACCTATGCCGTCCCCGACACGCTCGCCGATCGCGTCAGTCCGGGCGTCGAGGTCGAGGTGCCGTTTCGCGGCCGCCCGCGGCGCGGGTTCGTCGTCGAGGTCGCGCGCGAGCACGCGCTCGCTCCCGACGCTCCGATCCATCCGCTCGGCGCGGCGCTCACCGCGCCGCTCTTCACGCCGCACCTGATCGCGCTCACGCGCTGGATCGCCGACTACTACCTGGCGCCGTGGGGCGAAGTGCTGGCCGCGGCGCTCCCGGGCGGGCTCGAAGGCTTCGCGGCGAGCCGCGCGCGGCGCACGGCCGAGGGCGACGCGACCGCGCGGCTCGCGCTCCCCGAGCGCATCACGCTCACGGCCGGCCAGCGTGATGCGCTCAAGGCGGTCGAGGCGGCGCTCGCGCGAAAGGGCTTCGCGCCGATGCTGCTCCACGGCGTCACCGCCAGTGGCAAGACCGAGGTCTACCTGCGCGCCGCCGAGCGCGTGCGGCAGAAGGGCGGGCAGACGCTGGTGATGGTGCCCGAGGTCGCGCTCGGCTCGCAGCTGGTGCGCGCGTTTCGCGCCCGCTTCGGCGCGCGCGTCGGCGTGCTGCACTCGTACCTGGCGATCGGCGAGCGCCGGCGCAACTGGGAGCTGGCGCGGCGCGGCGATCTCGACGTCGTGGTCGGCGCGCGCTCGGCGGTGTTCGCGCCGCTGTCGAAGCTCGGGATGAT
>JACOSV010000003.1 GCA_016178725.1 Candidatus Eiseniibacteriota bacterium | reverse complement strand
GTCAGCTGCTTCTCCGACGCCATGAAGTGCGCGAACGTGCCCGCCGCGCGGCTCCCGGCCGGCACCGCGCCGCCAGCGTACTTGTTGGTGAGCACGCCCTGCGCGAGCGGCGAGTAGACGATCATGCCGATGCCGTCCGCGAGGCACAGCTTCACGTGCTCGGGCTCGACCTTGCGGTCGAGCAGGCTGTAGCGGGGCTGGCTCGACGCGAACCGGCTCCACCCGCGCTCCTTCTGATACGCGACGGCGCGGCGCGCGAGCGCGGGATCGCGGTCGAAGTTCGAGAAGCCGACGTAGCGCGCCTTGCCGGCGCGCACCAGATCCTCGAACGCCTCGAGCGTCTCCTCGATCGGCGTGTCCTTGTCGGGCGCGTGCGCCTGATAGATGTCCACGTAGTCCACGCCGAGCCGGCGCAGACTCTGGTCCATCGCGTCGAACACGTGCTTGCGCGAGAGCCCGGCCCCGAGCGGCCCGTCCCACACGCGCCCCATGACCTTGGTCGCGATGACGATCTGCTCGCGCGGCAGATCGCGGATGGACGCGCCGAGCGCGCGTTCCGCGGCGCCGCGGATGTAGACGTCGGCGGTGTCGAACAGATTGATGCCGAGCTCGAACGCACGGTGGACGATGCGCGAGCTCTCGGTCACGTCCACCGAGCCGCCGAGCGTGGTCCACGAGCCGAGCGCGAACTCCGAGATCTTGAGACCGGTGCTGCCGAGGCGACGGTGGTTCATGAGGTTCTCCGGGGGCGGCGACGACGCTGCGGGCGGCGCAGTCTAGCAGGCGGCGGAGCCGTGGCGCCGCGCGCGTGCTACCTTCGCGCGCACATGGCATCGCCGCTCGCCGCGACCGATCGCTTCCGCCTCCGCGATCTCCTCCCCTTCGGCCCGGGCCGCCATCCGCGCCCGCGGCCGTTCGTCGAGATGGCGCAGGTCGTGTGGGAGAACCGCGACCAGCTCCCGTACGCGTGGCGCATCCTGACGCGCGGCGTCTGCGACGGTTGCTCGCTCGGGCCGCGCGGGCTGCGCGACGACACGATCGCCGGCATCCACCTGTGCATGACGCGGCTGCGGCTCCTGCGCCTGAACACAATGCCGGAGATCCCCGAGCATCGCCTGGGCGACCTCGCGGCGCTGCGCGCGCTGCCGAACTCGGCGCTCCATCCGCTCGGCCGGCTGCCGTGGCCGATGATCCATCGCCGCGGCGACGATCGGCTCCACCGGCTTTCGTGGGACGAGGCGCTCGGCATCATCGGCGAGGCGCTGCGCGACGTGCCCGGCGCGCGCATGGGCTTCTTCGCCACCTCGCGCGGCCTCGTCAACGAGACCTACTACGCGTTCCAGAAGGCGGCGCGGCTCATGGGCTCGAACCACGTGGACCTCTGCGCGCGGCTCTGCCACGCGGCGAGCGTCTCGGGGTTGAAGGACACGCTCGGGATCGCGGCGCCGACGTGCTCGCTCAAGGACATGATCGGCGCGGAGCTCGTCATCATCATGGGCTCGCACCTCGCGAACAACCAGCCGGTCTCGACCAAGTACCTCGCGTACGCGAAGCGCCAGGGCACGCGCATCCTCGTCGTGAATCCGATGCGCGAGCCGGGGCTCGAGCGCTACTGGGTGCCGAGCGACATCCGCAGCGCGCTCTTCGGCACGAAGCTCATGGACGACTTCTTCCCGGTCGCGGTCGGCGGCGACATCGCATTCATGCACGGCGTGCTCAAGCACCTGATCGAGCGGAACGCCGTGGATCGCGCGTTCGTCGACGCGCAGACGACGGGCTTCGCCGAGCTCGCGGCGGCGATCGCGGCGCTGCCGTGGGCATCGCTCGAAGCGGCGTCCGGCCTCACGCGCGCCGACATGCAGCGCTTCGCCGATCAATACGCGCGCGCGAAGACCGCGGTGTTCGTCTACAGCATGGGGCTCACGCAGCACCGTTTCGGCGTAGACAACGTGAAGGCACTGGTCAACCTCGCGCTCGCGCGCGGCATGGTCGGGCGCGAGAAGTGCGGCATCATGGCGATCCGCGGGCACTCGGGCGTTCAGGGCGGCGGCGAGTGCGGCGTGGATCCCGACAAGTATCCGGGCGGGTTCGAGGTCGCGCACGCCGACGATCGCGCGCGGTTCGAACGCCTGTGGGGCGCCCAGCTCCCGGCGTGGAAGGGGCACCGCACGCTGCAGATGATGGAGGCGGCGCACGCGGGCGAGATCGACTTCCTGTACTCGCTCGGCGGTAATCTGCTCGAGACGATGCCCGACCGCGGCTACATGCTCGCCGCGTTGTCGCGCGTGGGGCTCCGCGTCCACCAGGACATCGTCCTCAACACGTCGTCGCTGCTCGAGGGCCCGGCCGTGATCCTGCTCCCCGCCGAGACGCGCTACGAGTCCCTGGGCGGCGGCACCGCGACCAGTACCGAGCGGCGCATCCGCTTCACGCCCGAGATCCCCGGCCCGCGGATCGCCGAGGCCACCTCGCCGACGACTCCGAGATCAAGTTCAAGGAAGGCGATGAGAGCCGGTTCTTCTTGCACGCGGAGACCACTGACAAGCTCCTGGTGGCCGCGAGCAATGGCCGCTTCTATACGATC
>JACOSV010000020.1 GCA_016178725.1 Candidatus Eiseniibacteriota bacterium | reverse complement strand
CTTGCCGTGAAGGATTTTGCCCTCGACGCCATGGGCTGGCACGTGCTGGCCAATGGCGTGCTGGCCGCGCCCGAGGCGAAAGCCGGCGGCGCGATCGAGCGGGCGTCGTGGAAAGGCAGCGTCCACGTCAACGGGCAGGCGATCGAGACCATCATCGACGTCGACCTGTCGGGGCCAAAGCCGTCGACGAGGAGCACGAGCCCGCCTACAAGCAGAGTGAGATGCTGCGCTACCACGGCCGCGACGTCGCGGTGCGCCGCGCGCAGATGCTCGGCATCCCGGTGGTGCTGGGCTCGGCGACGCCGAGCCTCGAGTCGCTCGCCAACGCGGCGCGCGGCAAGTACGCGCGCCTCTCGCTGCGCGAACGCGTCGACCGCCGGCCGATGCCGGTGACGCGCGTCGTCGACCTGCGCCGCGACGGCTCGGGCGGCGCGCTGCTCTCGCGGCCGCTGCTCGCGGCACTCGGCGAGCGGATCGCGCGCAAGGAACAGGCGCTGCTCTTCCTCAACCGTCGCGGCCACTCGCACCACACGCAGTGCCGCGCGTGCGGGTTCGTGCCGGGCTGCCCGCACTGTGACATCACGCTCACGCTGCATCTCTCGCCGCGCGAGTGGCGCTGCCACTACTGCGACCACCGCGAGCCGGCGAGCGGCGCGTGCCCGCAGTGCGGCGCGGCGCTGCTGCGGCTCTCGGGCGCCGGCACGCAGCGCGCCGAACGCGAGCTCGCCGCCGCGCTGCCTTCGGCGCGCGTGCTGCGGCTCGACACCGACGTCGCGCGCGAGCAGGGGACGTCCGAGGACGTGCTCCAGCGCTTCGCGCGCGGCGAGGCCGACGTGCTGCTCGGCACGCAGATGATCGCCAAGGGCCTCGACTTCCCGCGCGTGACGCTGGTCGGCGTGCTCGACGCCGACGTGGCACTCCACCTGCCCGACTTCCGCGCCGCCGAGCGGACGTTCCAGCTCCTGATCCAGGTCGCGGGCCGCGCCGGCCGCGGGCGCATGCCGGGCGAGGTGCTGGTGCAGACGTGCTCGCCCGAGCATCCCGCGATCCTCGCCGCGTGCCGCGACGACGAGGCCGCGTTCGCGACGCGCGAGCTGGCCGAGCGCCGCGAGGCCGGTTATCCGCCGTTCGTCCGGCTCGCGACGCTGCTCCTGACCGGCGCCGACGAGGGCGACGTCGAACGCGCGTCGAACGCGCTCGCCGATGCGATCCGCGGCGACGCCGAGGCGCAGGGCGTCACTGTGCTCGGCCCCGCGCCGCAGGCGCTGGCGCGGCTCCGCGGGCGGCATCGCTGGCACCTGCTGCTCAAGGCGGCGAGCGCGCCGAAGCTGCGCACGGTGCTGGCGACGGGGCTCGCGTGGGCGGAGTCGAAGGCCCGGCCCGCCTCGGTGCGGGTCGTGGCGGACGTCGATCCGGTCGAGGTGCTGTAGTGCGAAGCAACGCGGGCCGCCCGTCGCCGCTCGGCGACTATCGGGTGCGCGCCATCGATGGCGGCGACTCGCTGATGCTCGAGTTCGAGCGCGTGCACCGCCCGCCGACCCGCTGACCGCCCGACGTCCTACCGCAGCACCAGCGCGTCCCAGTCGCGCGCCATCTCGCGCGTGTAGAAGTTCGCGAGCACGACGTCGCGCGTGAGCTCGGCGAACGTCGTGTCGCGCGGCGCGAGCGCCGCGGCGCGCCGCACCGCCGCCTGCGCCTCGTCGCGGTGTCCGACCCCGGCGAGCACGATCCCGGCGCACGCCCAGTACTCCGCGTGTTCGGGATGCTCGCGCGTCAGCCGCTCGATCTGCGGCAGCGCCGCATCGGGATGCCCGGCGAGCATCAACGCGTCCACGAGCGCGATGCGGTAGTTCGTCTTGTCGGGGCGCGCCTCGGTTGCGATCCAGAAGCGCTCGGCCGCCTCGTCGTAGTGACCGTCGTCCATCGCGAACAGGCCGAGCTCATACTGCGACGCGTTGTTGGCCGGGTACGCGTCGACCGAGCGCATGAACCATGCGCGCGCCTCCTTGGCGTGGCCGTGGTTCATGTACCAGTACGCCACGACCATCGGCGTGCGGCCGCGGGTCGTCGGCAGCGTCTTGTAGCGCTCGAGCGAGCGCGGCTCGGAGCGGTTGAGCGCGACCCATGCGCCGGTGTGGAACAGCGACACCACCGCCGCGACGCCGAGCAGCTTCGCCAGCGTCGCGCCGCGCATCGGCTGCGAGGCGAGGCAGTAGATCGCGGCGGCGACGTAGAGGAGGGCGAACGGCGCGAACAGATCCCAGTCGCGCGGCAGGCCCTGGATCGAATCGCCATACGTGAACGAAGCGACGAGCGGCGGACCGGCGGCGGCGAGCACGAACAGCAGCCGCGCGTCGGCGAGGCCGCGGCGCCCACCGTCCGCGACCCGCACCAGCGCCGCGGGCACGAGCAGCAGTCCCGCGCACGGGCCGATCAGCGTGTGGATCGCGAGCACGTCGCGCATGTGCGCGGCGCCGAACAACATCAGGAACGAGGGATGCTGCATCGCCTGGCCGCGCGCGACCAGGTCCCACATGTAGCGGATCGCCACCATCGTGTCGAAGTGGCCGAGCGCCTGCAGCAGAACATGGAGGCCGACGAGGCTCGCGACCGTGAGTGCGAGATCACGCGCGACCGCCCGGCGCAGGTCGGGCTGCATCCATCCCCACACACCGAGCACCGCGACCGACGGCAGCAGCACCACGCCCGAGAGGTTGAGGCCGATCGCGATCTCGAGCGGCAGCACCGCGAGGATGAGCGGCGTGCGGCGCGTGAGGAAGCCGAGGCCCGCCCAGAGGAAGAGCGCCATCATCAGGGCGAACCACGTGTAGTTCTCGACGTAACCGAAGAAGAGCTGGATGAATCCCTGCGAAAGGAGCAGCGCCGCGGCGAGCGGAACCAGCGCCGCGGGCCGCGGCATGGCCTCTTTCGCCGCGCCGTTCGCGGCCGCGGGCGCCACCAGCGCGCGCGCGAGGCCGATCGCGACCGGGACGAAGATCGCGCCCGCGATCACGCTGTCGAGCGCGACGGCGTCGTACGCCTGTTGCTCGGGGCTCCGGCCCGGCCCGGCGAACCACGCGCGGGTCCAGAAATACGCGTAGTGATGGAGTTCGAGCGAGAGCGGCTGCAGATGATGCGACTGCTCGCCGAACGGCAGATCGCGACTCAACGGCCCCGAATCGCCGAGCAGCGAGTGGTGGATGCGCAGCCACCAGAAGATCGCGAGCGATGCGACGCCGATCGCGCATGCGATCGCGATGCGCCGCGCGGGCGCGGACGGAGCGACGGGCCACGGGACGCGCTGCGCGAAGCGCCACGCGACGGCGATGCCGGCGAGCGTCGCGAGCAGTGCGATCGGCAGCGCCGGGGCGGGCAGGAAGGCATAGAGGTGCGCGCCCCACAACGCGCTCTGGAGCGCGGTGGCGCCGAGCACGTGGGTCAACAGCACGAGCCCGGCCAGGGCGGCGACGACCCCGATCTGGAAGCGCTCTGCTCGCATCGGCCAGCGTCAACGATGCGCCGTCCCGCGGCGCGGGCCAAGATGTTTCGCCGCGCCGCCCGAGATCGTTCCACCCGCGCCACGCGTGCCGTGGGCGCGCCACACCGTGGCGGGAGCGACGCGGGGGACACCCCCTCGGGCGCCCCGCGCGCGCCGGTCGCGTTCCGGGCTTTCGCCTTGACGCACCGGGGTTTGGAGCACAAGATTCGGCGCGCTCCTACGCCCATTGCGGCCGTCGTCGCCACGGATCGGCGATGGCACCCTTCCCGCTAAAGGAAAGTTCCTGACATGGACGCGTTCCCGACCGGCTCCCGCCGTTTCAGCCCGAATCCCGGCACCTCGACCCCGAGTGTCGCCGAGCCCGCCTCCGCCCCGCGGCTCATCACCTTCGAGTCGGTCCGGGAGCATCCCCGGGTCAAGATCTACGTGCGCAAGGCCGACGAGGCGCTGGCCGAGATCGGCTACACCGAGCACGGCGAGCGCCACGTCGGGCTGGTCGCCCACATCGCCTACAACATCCTGAAGCGTCTCGGCCATCCCGAGCGCGACGCCGAGCTCGCCGCGATCGCCGGCTACCTGCACGACATCGGCAACGCCGTCAATCGCGACCATCACGCGCAGACCGGCGCGACCATGGCCATGCAGCTGCTGCACGACATGGGCATGTCGGACGTCGAGATCGTCCGCGTGATCGGCGCGATCGGCAACCACCACGAGAACGACGGCGACCCGGTGAGTCCGGTGGCGGCCGCCGTGATCCTCGGCGACAAGAGCGACGTGCACCGCACGCGCGTGCGCAATCCGGACATGATCAAGTTCGACATCCATGACCGCGTGAACTACGCGGTCGAGAAGAGCTTTCTCAACGTCGACGAGGCGGCGAAGAAGATCACGCTCGAGCTGACCGTCGACACCGCCATCTCCCAGGTGATGGAGTACTTCGAGATCTTCATGACGCGCATGCTCGCCTCCCGCAAGGCGGCCAAGTTCCTGGGCACGTCGTTCGGCCTGTCGGTCAACGGCAATCGGCTGACGTAGCGGCCCGCGCGGGCGCGCCGCTCACACTAGGGAGGCGACACGTTGAATCTGAAACGCATGGCGTGGGGAGCCGGCATCGCGGCGGCGATCGTCTGCGCCGTCTCGGGCACGGCGCTGGCGCGCAACCCGCATTGTTCGGGCGGCATCCTGTACGTCACCCAGGGCATGCGCGACAAGGACAAGGGCGACGCCGAGAGCTACATGCGGCAGATGAACAAGGCCGTGCTCGAGCTCGAGCAGTGCGTCACCGAGGACCCGACCGAGTACGAGAGCTTCGGGTACCTCGGTTGGGCGTACGCGGAGCTGGACAGCGCGGCCAAGGCCGGCAAGGCGTTCGACACCGCGATCAAGGGCCTGACCGAGAAGGGCGACAAGAAGAAGGTCGACTGGGCGAGCGGCAACCGGAATTCCTACTGGGCGCGCGCGTTCAACGCCGGTATCCAGGCGATCCGCGACGCGCAGAACGCCTATCCCGACTTCACGAAGAAGCCCGAGGACGAGGCCGAGATCACGCTCAAGAACGAGGCCGAGAAGCACTACAAGCAGGCGCTCGCGAGCCTGACCGCCGCGACCCAGCTCAAGCCGAGCGATCCGCAGACCATCCGCAATCTCGGATCGTGCTACGCGTTCATGGGCGACTTCCATCGCGCCGAGGCGGTGTTCGACGACGGGCTCAAGGCCGTGCCGGGCGACACGACGCTGATGCACGCGCGCGCGTCGGTGCAGATCAATCTGGCGCGCTCGCTCGTGGACGACAAGAAGTACGACGAGGCGATCGCGTTCTTCTCGGATCTCATCAAGGCGGAACCCAGCAATTCCGACCACTTCGTCTCGCTCGCCGACGCGTACTTCCGCCGCGCACAGACCAAGGAGAAGGACGCGCGCGCCGCGGACTTCAAGCTCGCCGGCGACAACTACGCGCGCGGCGCCGAGCTCAAGCCCGGCGATGCCGACCTCGCGTTCAACGCGGCGCTCGCGTATCAGAACGCCGATCTCTGGGACAAGGCCGAGGCGCAGTGGCGTGTCGCGGCCAAGACGCGCCCCGACGATCCCGAGGTGCTCGGCGCGCTCGGCTCGGTGCTCGCCGAGGAGAAGAAGTACGACGACGCGATCCGCACGCTGCAGCACGCGGTGACGGTCACGCCGAAGAACAAGAGCCTGCACCGCCAGTTCGGCAACGTTTACACGAAGGCCGGCAACAACGGGAAGGCGACCGAGGAGCTGATGGTCTACCTGGCGCTCGAGAAGGGGCAGCCGGCGGCCAATGCCGGCGCGGCGGCCAAGGTGGCGCGCGAGGGGAGTGCTGCGGCCAAGGCGCTCGCGACCGACGGCACGCCCGACCAGGTCAACAACTGGTCGGCGGATCAGGAGGGCCAGTACGAGACCTGGTTCTACTGGACGAAACGGCTCGCCTACACGTTCAAGGCGGGCTCGCTCGTGACGCGCTCGGACTGGAGCACCGCGGACACGTCGGTCCCCTCGGGCGGGAAAAAGTAGCGCGCCCGGGAGTGACCCGGAGGCCGACGCAGTCGCGGCCGAATCGCGCAAGGCCTTGTCCAAAAACTGATTGACAGGTTTTCGCGGTCGGCGTTAGGTTCCCCCCAATCTTGCCGACCTCGACGAGCCGGGAGCCACCGGTCGAGGCGGCGCCTGGAGGGCGAGATGACGAAGGCGGACATCGTCGATCAGATTGCCGAACGGACGGGCTTGACCAAGAAGGACGTCGCCGAGACCGTGGACAAGTTCCTCGACGCGGTGGCGCGGGCGCTCGCCAGCGGCCACCACATCGAGATCCGCGGCTTCGGAACGTTCCGCGTCAAGGACCGTAAGTCGCGCATCGCCCGCAATCCGCGCACCGGTCAGGCCGTGCCGGTGCCGCCCCGCAAGGTACCGGTCTTCAAGGTCTCGAAGGAATTGAAGGACATGGTGGCGCAGGGCTGACGGCCCGCATCATGCTGCGAAACGGGGCGGCGCTCCCAAGAGGAGCGCCGCCCCGCGGCGTTTCGGGGATCGGGCCTACCGACGGCTGTCGCGAATCAGCAGCATGCGCAGCAGCTGGAGTGCCGCCATCGCCGCGGCCGCGACGTAGGTGAGCGCCGCCGCGTTGAGCACCTTGCGCGCGCCGTCCACCTCTTCGGGCATCACCGTGCCGCTGGCGGTGAGCTGCGCGAGCGCGCGCCGCGAAGCGTCGAACTCGACCGGCAGCGTGACGAGCTGGAACAGCACCGCGCCGGTGAAGAACCAGATGCCGATTTCCACGAGCCACGCGCCCATGCCGTGGCCATTGAAGAAGAAGATGCCGATGAAGAACAGGGGGAACGCCGCGAACGAGCCGATCTGCGCCACCGGCGCGACCAGCGACCGGATCGCGAGCGGCGCGTAGCCGTCGTGGTGCTGCAGCACGTGACCGACCTCGTGCGCGGCGACCGCGGTCGAGGCGATCGAGGCATCGCGGAAGATCGGCGACGAGAGCGACACGACCTTCGTGCGCGGATCGTAGTGGTCGCTCAACGTGCCGCCGACCTCCTCGACCTGCACGTCGGAGACGCCGTTGCGCGCCATGATCGCCTGCGCGATCTCGGCGCCGGTCTTTCCGTGGGCGGAGCGCACCTGCGCGTACCGCTGGTACGTGTTCTTCACCTTGAACTGCGCCCACACGGCGAAGATCAGCGCCGGGATGAGCAGCATGAACGTGGGATCGAATCCGAACAGAAACGGCATCGGCAGAGGCTCCTGGGTCGACGCTCCGGACGAACAGTCGGCCCCGCGCGGATCGCGGGACCGGGCCTTTCGATGCGGAACGCCGTCTCGGGGCGCGGACCGCGCCCACGACCGCACCGTCTCCGGTGACGATCGCGTTGCGAAGATTGCAGATGGGCGCCGGAACCTCAAGACGGCCATGCGCTAGACTGCCGCGGATGACCGCCCCGGCGCCCGTGGACCTGCGCAGCGACACCGTCACCCGCCCGACCGCGGCCATGCGCCGCGCCATGGCGGCCGCCGAGGTCGGCGACGACGTCTACGGCGACGATCCGACCGTGCTCGAGCTCGAGCGCCGCATCGCCGCGATCGCCGGGTTCGAAGCCGCGGTCTACGTGCCGAGCGGCACGATGGGCAATCAGCTCGCAGTGCGCTGCCACACCGGGCGCGGCGACGAGGTGCTGCTCGACGCCGACTCGCACATCTATGTCAACGAGCAGGGTGCGGTCGGGGCGCTCGCCGGCTGCCTCGCGCATCCGATCGCGAGCGAGCGCGGAGCGATCGCGCCGGCGGCGATCGAAGCGGCGGTGCGCGATCCGTCCGACGACCACGTCGCGCGCGTCTCGCTGCTCTGCCTCGAGAACACGCACAACCGCCACGGCGGCTCGATCCTGCCGCTCGAGACGCTGACGACGATCGCCGCGGCCGCGCGCGGGCGCGGGCTGGCGGTGCACCTCGACGGCGCGCGGCTCTGGAACGCGAGTGTCGCGACCGGCGTCGCGATCCGCACGTGGGCCGCGCCGGTGGACTCGGTGATGATGTGCTTCTCGAAGGGGCTCGGCGCGCCGATCGGTTCCGTCCTCGCCGGTCGCGCCGACTTCATCCGCCGCGCGCGGCGGGTGCGCAAGCAGTGGGGCGGAGGCATGCGCCAGGTCGGCGTGCTCGCGGCCGCGGCGCTGCATGCGCTCGACCACCACGTCGAGCGGCTTGCCGAGGACCACGCGCGCGCCAAGCGGCTCGCGGCCGGGCTCGGCGGCGAGGGCGTGCGCGTCGCGGAGCCGGAGACCAACATCGTCATGATCGAGCTCCTCGCTGCGCCGCTCGACCGCGGCGTTCTGCTCGCGGCGCTCGAGCGTCGCGGGGTGCGCATGGGCCCGTCGGGCCCGCGCCGCATCCGCGCGATCACGCACCTCGACGTCGACGACGCGGGCGCGGAGCGCGCGATCGCGGCGTTCCGCGCGGCATTGGGCGAGGCGCTGGCCGGCGGCGCGTCACCCCACCCTGAGCATGGACCCACGACCGGCCGTCTGCTACCGTCCGCCGGCCTGTGAGCGGCACCCTGTACCTGGTCGCCACGCCGATCGGAAACCTCGAGGACATCACGCAGCGGGCGCTGCGCGTGCTGCGTGAAGCGCACGTCGTGGCCGCCGAGGACACCCGCCACACGCGGCGGATGCTGGAGCGATTCGCCATCACCACTCCCGTGGTCAGCCTGTTCGAGCACAACGAGCGCGCGCGCATTCCGGCGCTGCTCCGGCGTCTCGACGCCGGCGAGAGCGTCGCGGTCGTGACCGACGCCGGATCGCCGGGGATCAGCGATCCCGGCTATCCGCTGGTGCGCGCCGCCATCGCCGCGGGTGTCGCGGTCGAGAGCATTCCCGGCCCGAGTGCGGTGATCGCCGCCCTTCAGATCAGCGGGCTGCCGACCGACGCCTTCCTGTTCGTGGGCTTCCTGCCGCCCAAGGGCGCGGCGCGGCTCCGCCGGTTGAACGAGCTCGCCGAGCGCCGCGAGACGATCGTCGCCTTCGAGTCGCCGCACCGCATCGACGCGTGCCTCGCCGATCTCGAGAACGCGTGGGGCGACCGGCCGATCGCGCTCGCGCGCGAGCTGACCAAAGTGCACGAAGAGGTGCTGCGCGGCACCGCGGCCGAGGTGCGCGCGGCGCTCGCCGCCGACCGGCGCCGCGGCGAGATCGTGCTGGTGCTCGGCGGGCGCACGCGCGGCCGCGTGACCAAGCCGGAGCGCGGCGCCCCCGCGACCAACCCGGAGCGCGGCGCCGGCGCGACCGGGACCGGCGCGTGACGGTGCGCACCATGACCGACGCGGAGCGGGGCGCGACGACGGTGGGCGAGGGCGCGCCTGCGGGATTCAAACCGCGGATCGCGCGTGCCGCGCACGTCGTGCTCGCGCCGGTGGCGGCGGGATGCGCGCGCATCGGCGTGCGCGCCGACCACCTGACCGTGATCGGGTTCGTGCTGTCGCTCGGCGCCGGGCTCGCGTTCTTCGAGGGCTGGTTCCGGCAAGGGGCGGTGTTCGCGCTCGCCGCCGGGCTGTGCGATCTGCTCGACGGCGAGGTGGCGCGGCGCGCCGGCGGCGTGTCGCGCTTCGGTGCGTTCCTCGACTCGACGCTCGACCGACTCGGCGAGGCGATCGTGCTGGTCGGGATCGCCGGCTACTACGTCAGCACGCTGGTCGAGCTCGCGCTCGATCCGTCGCTGGTGGCGGCGCAGGTGTCGCGCGGCCTCGAGCCGCGCACGTGGGCGGTGGTGGCGCTCACCGCGGTGCTGGCGCTGGTGGGATCGTTCATGGTGTCCTACACGCGCGCCCGCGCCGGCGCGCTGGGGATCGAGTGCCGGGTCGGCTGGTTCGAGCGGCCCGAGCGATTGATCGTGATCATCGTGGCGGGAATGTTCGGGGTCGGACCGGTGATGCCGGCGGCCCTGCTGATCCTGGTGCTCGTCACGTTCGCGACGGCGGCACAGCGGGTCGTGCACGTGTGGCGGAACACCCGCGCCGCGGGACGCGGACTCTAAGGAGGCGGTCGGTATGGGCAAGGTGCGCGTGGCGATCATCGGCGTGGGCAACTGCGCCTCGTCGTTCGTTCAGGGACTGCACTACTACCGGAACGCCAAGGAGCACGAGCGCGTCCCGGGCCTGATGCACGTCAACCTGGGCGGCTACCACATCCGCGACGTCGAGATCGTGGCGGCGATCGACATCGACAAGAACAAGGTCGGCAAGGACGTCTCCGAAGCGATCACCGCGTGGCCGAACAACACCTTCGCGTTCGCCAAGGTGCCGCGCACCGGCGTCACCGTGCAGCGCGGCATGACGCACGACGGCCTCGGCAAGTACCTGTCGAAGATCATCCAGAAGGCGCCGGGCTCGACGGTGGACATCGTCCGCCTGCTGCGCGAGACCAAGACCGACGTGGTCATCAACTACCTGCCGGTCGGCTCGGAAGAGGCGACCAAGTGGTACGTCGAGCAGGTGCTCGAGGCCGGCTGCGCGCTGGTCAACTGCATCCCGGTCTTCATCGCCCGCGAGAAGTACTGGCAGGACCGCTTCGCGAAGAAGGGCGTGCCGGTGATCGGCGACGACATCAAGTCGCAGGTCGGCGCGACGATCACGCACCGCGTGCTCACCAGCCTGTTCAACGACCGCGGCGTGCGCATCGACCGGACCTACCAGCTGAACTTCGGCGGCAACACCGATTTCCTCAACATGCTCGAGCGCGAGCGCCTCGAGTCGAAGAAGATCTCGAAGACCTCCGCCGTCACGAGCCTGATCCCGTATCCGATCGACGAGGACAACGTGCACGTCGGCCCGAGCGACTACGTGCCGTGGCTCAAGGACCGCAAGTGGTGCCACATCCGGATGGAGGGCACGACGTTCGGCGACGTGCCGCTCAACCTCGAGCTCAAGCTCGAGGTGTGGGACTCGCCCAACTCGGCGGGCATCGTCATCGACGCGGTGCGCTGCGCGAAGCTCGGCCTCGATCACGGCCTCTCGGGCGCGCTCATCGGTCCGTCGTCCTACTTCAAGAAGTCGCCACCGCACCAGTTCCCGGACGACTTCTGCCGCGCCGTCACCGAGGAGTTCATCCGCGACCCGCGCGGCGCCGAGCAGAGGCTGCGCGCCAGGGTCGCCGAACGCGCGCGCGCCGCGCGCAAGGGCGGAAGCGGCGGCAAGCGGGCGGGCGCGATGGCGGCCGCGGCGTCGCCGAACGGAGGCCACGCGCCGACACCGTCGGGCGGCCCGGCGCCCG
>JACOSV010000080.1 GCA_016178725.1 Candidatus Eiseniibacteriota bacterium | reverse complement strand
CTCGCGCGCCGCGACGCCCGCGCCCGCCGCGGCGCCCGCGCCCCCGGCCGCCGTGCCGGCAACGGCCGCGACCGCGACGCCGGCGCCCGAGCCCGCGTACGCGTACGGCGGCAACGGCGACACGCTCGCCGCCGACGCGCGCCGGCTCTCGCCGGCGGTGCGCAAGATCATGCGCGACCAGAACGTCGCCGCCGATGAGCTGGGCGCGATTCAGGGCTCGGGAATCGCGGGCCGCGTCACGCGCGACGACCTGCTCGACTACCTGCGCCGTCGCGTCGCGCGTCCCGCCGTCGCGGGCACGGCCGCGGCCACGATCGCGGCCGCCGCGGCGTCGCCCCCGGGTCTGCCGACCGGCCTTCGGCCGGTGCCCCCGCTGCCCGGCGTCTTCACCGCCGCCGACCGGTCTTCGGCCGGCGCCCCGGCCGGACCGCGCGAAGAGGTGATCCCGTTCACCAAGGTACGGAAGCTGATCGCCGAGAACATGGTGCGGGCCAAGCACACCGCGGCGCACACGCACTGCTTCGACGAGTGCGACATGAGCGCGATCGTCGCGCTCAAGAAGGAGTGGGGGCCGAAGCTCGCGGCGCAGGGCGTCAAGCTCACGTACATGCCGTTCTTCATCAAGGCCAGCGTGCTCGCGCTCAAGGAGCACCCGTGGGTGAACGGCGAGGTGCGCGGCGAGACGATGGTGGTCAAGCGCTACTACAACATCGGCATCGCCGTCGGGCGCGACGAGAAGGGGCTGATCGTCCCGAACCTCAAGGACTGCGACCGCAAGAGCCTGGTCCAGATCGCGTCCGAGGTGAACGACATCGCGGCACGCGCGCGCAACGATCGCCTCAAGCCGGACGACATCGCGGGCGGCACGTTCAGCATCACCAACGCCGGCGTCTACGGCGCGATCAACTCGTCGCCGGTGATCAACGTGCCCGAGGTCGCGATCCTCGGCGTGCATCGCATCGTCGAGCGGCCGGTGATCCGCGACGGCGCGATCGTCGCGCGGCCGATGATGAACGCCTCGATCGGATTCGATCACCGCGTGATCGACGGCGAGCTCGCGGTCAAGTTCCTGCGCCGCGTGTGCGAGCTGCTCGAGCGGCCCGAAATGCTGTGGTTCTACGCATGACCCTGAACGTCTGCCATCTCGGCGCCACGACCTATCGCGACGGGCTCCTCCTGCAGGAAGCGCTGGTCCAGGCGCGCGCGTCGGGGGCGACCGGCGACTGGCTGCTCTATCCCGACCACCCGCCGGTGCTCACCGTCGGCCGGAGCGGCAGCGAGGCGAGCCTCAAGGTGGACCGCGCGACGCTCGAGCGCATGGGGATCGAGGTGTTCGACGTGGCGCGCGGCGGCGACTTCACCTGGCACGGGCCGGGGCAGCTCGTCGGCTACGCGATCTGCGACCTCACCGCCCGCGACCGCGACCTGCATCGGTTCCTGCGCGACCTCGAGGCGGCGATCGTCGCCGCCCTTGCGGGCTGGGGACTTGCGGGCGCAACGGTTCCAGGCCGCACCGGCGTATGGGTTTGCGGCGACAAGATCGCCTCGCTCGGCGTCGCGGTCCGGCGCTGGGTGAGCTATCATGGATTCGCGCTCAACGTGGCCCCGGACCTCAAGGCCTTCGATGTCATCCATCCCTGCGGGCTGCGCGGCATCCAAATGACGTCCCTCGCCGATCGTCTTGGTCCCCAGGCCCCGGCGCTCTCCGACGCCCGGACGGTGATGGCCTCCCAGCTCGCTCGACAGCTCGGGTACGACGGATGGCGGTGGGCGTCCGCCGACGAGGCGCGGCGCGCGGCCGGCGGAGCCGGGCGCGCCCCATACGAATCCATCGCGGGCCTGGCCCGCTGAAACGCCCGATACGGGCGGAGGAACGAATGCTGACGTTGACCGAAGCGGCGAGCCGGAAGGTCGCCGAGATCATGAGCAAGCAGACCGATCCCGTGGCGGGGCTCCGCGTGTTCGTCCAGAAGGGCGGATGCTCCGGCTACTCGTACGGGATGTCGCTCGCGCCCGAGATCGGGAGCGGCGACTGGGTGGGTGAGTTCGGCGGCGTGAAGGTGCTGGTCGATCCGGAGAGCGCGCCGGTGCTCCAGGGCGTGCGGATCGACTTCGTCGAGTCGCTCCAGGGCAGCGGCTTCGCGATCGAGAACCCGAACGCGGTGCGGTCGTGCGGCTGCGGAAATTCCTTCGAGACCGAGGGGACGGCGGCGGAAGGGAGTCTGCCGGGGGAGATGTCGGTGTGAAGCTGAACGTGTTCACCGTCGAAGAGGCCAACCGCCTGCTCGCCGAAATCCGGCCGCGGTTCGAGCGCCTGGTCGAGGCCAAGCGCGAGTTAGACCGGATCCGCACGCGCATGAGCGTGCTCGGGCTCGCGACCAGCGGCGCCGGGCCCGACAATCCCGACGTCGTGGATCTGCGCAAGCTGCAGGAGCGCTACAACGCGCTCGCGGAGCTGATCTCGAACGGCGTGAGCGTGATCCATCGCCGCGGCGTGCTGATCAAGGACCTCGACCAGGGCCTGCTCGACTTCTACGCGCTGCACGGCGACCGGCTGGTCTTCCTGTGCTGGAAGCTGGGCGAGAATGACATCTCGCACTGGCATTCGCTCGACACCGGATACGCCGACCGCCAGCCGATCGATCACAGCGAGCTGGAGTAGCCCGCCCGATGGGCGAGGCGAGTTCCGCGTGAGCGTCAGCGTCCTTCCCGTCTCCGGCGGACATCCGTTCGCCGTGTACGCGGAGCTCCCCGCCGGCACGATCCGCGAACGGACGTGGGCGGCGAAGCGCGCCCTAGGGCGCGAGGCGGTGATCCTCGGCCATCATTACCAGCGCGAGAGCGTGATCGAGTTCGCCGATCTGCGCGGCGATTCGCTCAAGCTCTCGCAGCTCGCGGCGCGGCAGGGCGACGCGCGCTGGATCGTCTTCTGCGGCGTCCACTTCATGGCCGAGTCGGCCGACGTGCTGCGCCGGCCGCACCAGACCGTGGTGCTCCCCGACATGAAGGCCGGTTGCTCGATGGCCGACATGGCGGGCGAAGAGGACGTCGAGGAGGCCTGGGATCGCCTCACCGCGCACCACGGCGACACGTTCGTCCCTGTGACGTACATGAACTCCAGCGCCGCGCTCAAGGCGTTCTGCGGCGCGCGCGGCGGGCTCGTGTGCACGTCGTCCAACGCGCGCGCCGTGCTCGAGTGGGCGTGGGCGCGCAAGCGCCGTGTATTCTTCTTTCCCGACCAGCATCTTGGCCGCAACACCGCGCACGCGATGGGCGTGCCGCTCGAAGCGATGGCCGTGTGGGACTACCGCCCCGCCGATCTCGACCGCGTCAACGCGGCGTGCTCCCGCGACGACGTGCGGCTCGTGCTGTGGCGCGGGTTCTGCTCGGTGCACACCAAGTTCACGCCCGAGCAGGTGCGCGAGGTGCGCGCCGCCGATCCGTCCGTGCGCGTGCTCGTCCATCCCGAGTGCCCGTTCGACGTGGTCGATGTCGCCGACCGGGTCGGCTCGACCGAGTTCATCATCGATCAGGTCGAATCGGCGTCGCCCGGCACGTCGTGGGCGATCGGCACCGAGATTCATCTCGTCCACCGGCTCGCCGCGGCGCATCCCGAGCAACGCATCCGCTCGCTCCAGCGCAATGTCTGCCCGTGCGCGACGATGAACCGGATCGATCCCGCGCACCTGCTGTGGACGCTCGAAAACCTGCGCGACGGGCAGGTCGTGAACGCGGTGCGCGTGCCGGAGCCGGTGAAGCGCGACGCGCGCGCGGCGCTCGATCGCATGCTCGCGCTCGCCAGCACCAGCGCCGCGAGGGATTGATGGACGACGCCCTGTTGATGCCCGAGGAGCCCGCGGGAGGGGTGTACGGCGCGCCGCGGCCCGCCGTGCCGCAACGCGTGCCGCTCACGCCGCGCTTCGGCGGCTGCGCGTCCGGGGCGGGCGTCGGCCTCGGCGCCGAGCAGGGCGCGGGCTACCGGCGGCTCCCCGAGTGGCTCAAGGTCAAGCTTCCCGGCACGGGCGAGTACGCCGAGACCCGGTCGCTGCTGCGCGGGTTGAAGCTGCACACCGTGTGCGAAGAGGCGCGCTGCCCGAACCTCGGCCACTGCTGGGAGCGCGGCACCGCGACGATCATGATCCTCGGCGAGCTGTGCACGCGCCGCTGCGGATTCTGCGCGGTGGCGCCCGGGCGGCCGAACGGCTTCGTGGACCATGACGAGCCGCGGCGCGTCGGCGAGGCGGTGGCGGCGATGGCGCTCCGCCACACCGTGATCACCTCGGTCGCGCGCGACGATCTCGTCGACGGAGGCAGCCGCATCTTCGCCGCGGTGATCGGCGAGATCCGGCGTCGCTCGAGCACGGTGATCGAGGTGCTCGTCCCCGACTTCCGCGGCCACGCCGACGATCTCAAACGCGTGATCGATGCCGGGCCCGAGGTGATCAACCACAACATCGAGACGGTCGAGCGTCTCCACCCGACCGTGCGGCCGAGCGCCCGCTACGACCGCTCGCTCGAGCTCCTGCGGCGCGTGAAGGATTCCGGCGCGCCGATCAAGGCCAAGTCCGGGATCATGCTCGGCCTCGGTGAGAAGGACGACGAGATCGAGCAGGTGCTGCGCGATCTGGTCGCGCATGGCTGCGACCTGCTCACGATCGGCCAGTACCTGCGGCCGACGCCCCACCACCTGCCGGTCGCCGAGTACGTGCACCCCGACCGGTTCCGCGATTGGGGCCGTCGCGCCGAAGCGCTCGGCTTCGAGAACTGCGCCTCGGGACCGCTGGTGCGCTCGTCGTTCCACGCCGACGAGCTCGCGGGCACGGTCCGCCGCGGGGAATCGAGCAAGGCGGTCTAGCGGCCGATCAGTCCGTGCGCGTGATCGGCTGATTCGCCGCGCGCAGCAGCGCCTTCGCTCCGTTGAAGTCGAGCAGCACGATCACGTCCGCCGTGCCGCCCGGGCCCCACCTCGGCCCGCCGCGCGCGAGGTACACGATCGCGGTCGGATCGTACCCGCGCTCCGACTCGGGCTCGCTCGTCCATCGCTTCCCGAGGTAGTACACGCCGGCCGCGGTCACCTGGAGCCCGTCCGGCAGCGGCGTGCCGTTCTGGCTGCGCACGGTGAGCAGGGCGGTGAGCGCCTGACCGTCGGGCGGGGCGATGGGCATGAAGTCGCGCCACAGGCTGGTCTCGAGCGCGACCGGAACGCCGCCGACCACGACTTGCTGCGGGACGCCGGCGGAGCTCTCCGGCAGTCCGGACGGCGGTCCCAGCACGGTTTCGCGGCAGCCGATCAGCGTGAGCGTGGCGATCACGGCGGGCAGGAATCGGGACTTCATGACAACCTCACGCGGGGAAGCCTACACCCGGAACGCCGCGGCCGGACGCCGCTTTCTCGCATGGGAGTGGAGCGCGCCGGACGCCCGGGGTAGACTCACCCCCGAGAGCGGTCGCCCCCCGCCGCCACGATCCGAGACCGGGGAGCGCCAGACCTGCCTGGAGGTCGTATGCCCCGCTCGCGCCTCGCTCGCGTCGTCGTCTCGTTTCTCGCCGCCATCGTCTCGATCCAGGCGGCACCCGTCCGCGCGGCGGGATCCTGGGACGTGATCGTTCCATCCCTCGTGAATGCGACGCTCTGCACCGGATGCGGCATCACGGTGGGCGGCGGGGCGTTGCTGGTCAATACCGGACCCGCCGCACTCACGGAAGCCGACCTCTCGACCGCGACCTTCAGCGTGCTCTCCTCACGTCCCGACATCTACCTGGGCTTCTTCCTCAACAACCCGCACATCGTCGCACCCATCGCTCCCGGTGAAGCGGTCGGCGTGGTGACCTTTCTCGACGATGGCGTGTTCACCCCGAACGACATCTTCCTCGACTCCGTCGCGCCTTCCGAGACGTTCCGGAACACGTATCCGATCCAGTTCATCGGTCTCGGCATCAATCGCGACGCGGGAAGCTACGAAGGGCCTGCGGTCTTCGACGTCATCATGCAGATGGGCGGGCGCGTCGCATTCTTCACGATCCATGCCGACATGCATCTCGGCCCGCACCATCTGACCTACGTCGAAGCGCAACGCGTCTCGAGCGTCCCGGGCGCGACCGCGGCGCGTCCGACCACCTGGGGCGCGATCAAGAAGCTCTATCGGTGACGATTGCAGTGCGACGCCTATCGCGGGCACGGTCCGCCGCGGGGAATCGAGCAAGGCGGTCTAGCCGCGCCGCGGCTTCCACGCACGCCTCACGCGGCCCCGCGTACCTGCCGATAACCTTCGGCGAAGTCGCCGGGAGGGTTTCGTCATGCAGGAATCGTTCAAGAAGCTGCTCGGGAGCGGTCGGTTCTACTTCTTCGCCGGTGTCGTGACGGGCGCGTGCGCCGTGGCATCGACCATGGTCAAGCTCGACCTTCCGTGGAAGATCGGGCACGCGATTGGGGCGCTCGGGCCGATCGCCTACCTCTCCGCGTTCCTCGCGTCCTGGTGGGGCGCCGCGAGCGCGGGCCGAGGTCTGTTCGTCGCCGCGGCCATGGTGGTCGGCGTGATGCTCAATGGTCTGGCGTACCTGCTCATCGCGATGGCGATCCGGGCCTGGTGGAGACCGCACCGCTGGGCCGCGGTGGCGTCCCTCGTCCTCATCGCGCTCTGGCTGGGGTTCAGCGTCGGCGTGCCGCGATAGGATCGCAGCAAAGGCTCGGGCGGCGAGCCTCGCGGCCCGCCGCCCGATTCCGTTTCGAGATCGGCCCGCCGGTCAGTTCACCTCGTTCAGCCAGGCCCGGTACGCCTCGAAGTTGAACGGCCGGCCGAGGAAATTCGCCACCAGCGTCGCCGCCGGCGCCGATCCGCCCGGCGCGAGCACCGCCTCGCGGTAGCGCTTCGCGATCGTCGGCGAGAGCAGGTCGCTCTTGTCGAACTTGCTGAACATGTCCTTCGCGATCACCAGCGACCACATGTACGTGTAGTACACGGCCGAGTAGCCGTCGAGGTGGCCGAACGAGCACTGGAAGTGCGTGCCGTCCACGAACGGATACGGCTGATACTTCTTCACGAGTCCGGCGATCATCGCGTCCATGTTCACCTGCGCCGGCGGCCGGTCGTAGATCGAGAGCGAGAGGTCGGCGTACACCATCTGGCGCCGCACCTGGAGCCCCTTGCCGAAGTCGTTGGCGCGGTTCATCTGCTTCACGGTCGCCGCCGGGATCGGCGCGCCGGTCTGGTAGTGCTTCGCGAACGTCGCGAGCGTCGTCGAATCGCGCATCCACTCCTCGAGCATCTGCGACGGCGCCTCGACGAAGTCGTGCTCGGTGCGGATGCCGCCGACGCCGCACCAGCGGTGGTGCCCGGCGAAAAGCGTGTGCAGCAGATGGCCGAACTCGTGGAAGAACGTGTTCACGTCGTTGTACTCGCACAGGCCGGGATCATTGGGATCGCCGCCCGGCAGGTTGCAGATCAGCGCCGCCTCGGGGATCTGGCGTCCCGCGACGCCGGTGCGCACGTCGAACTGGGCGGCGTGGTTGTACTTGTCGTGGCGCGGGTGCATGTCGAGGTAGAAACGGCCGACGAGCTTGCCGTTCTCGAACATCTCCCAGCACTCGACTTCGGGACTCCACACCGGCGCGTCCTTCACCTGCTTGTAGCTGACGCCGAACATCCTGCTCGACACGTCGAGCACGCCCTGCTTCACGCGGTCGTACGGGAAGTAGGGGCGCACCGACTGCGAGTCGAAATCGTAGTCCGACTTGCGCACCATCTCGGACCAGTAGCCGGCCTCCCAGAAGTTGACGACCGTGGCGCCCGGGACGTCCTTCTGCTTGCGGCGCAGCAGCACCTGATAGTCGTGGTCCGCGCTCGCCCCCGAGACGGTGACGATCTTGTCGATGAACGAGCGCGCGTTCTGCGCGCTCTCGACCATCTTGTTGGCGGTGATGTAGTCGGCCCACGTCGGGTAGCCGATGAGGTTCGCGAGCTCGTTGCGCACGGTGATCATGCGCGTCAGCACGTCCACGTTCTTCGGGTACGCGCGGTTCTGGAACTCCATGTACAGACGCTTCCGCACGTCGTCGTTCTTGGCGTACGTCATCAACGGCACGTAGTCCGGATAGTTGATGTCGATCGTGATCTTGCCGTCGGCGCCCGGCTTGTGGTGGGCGATGTAGTCGGCGGGAAGCCCGTCGAGATCGGCGGCACCCGCCACCTGGATCGTGCGCACGTCGCTGCGGATGTTGCGGTCGAACTCCTGGCCGATCTTGACCAGCGAGTCGCGCAGCACCTTGATCTTCGCGCGGGCCGCGGGATCCTTGTCCACGCCCGAGAGCTTGAAGTCGCGCAGCTCGTGCTCGACGTAGTAGCGCGTCTCGACGTCGGCCTTGCTCACGTCGAGCGCCGTGAGCGCGTCGTAGACGCGGCGGTCGAGCGAGATCTCGGTCGCGAGCGCCGAGACCTTCTGCGACGCCTCCTCGGACGCGGCGCGCAGCGCCGAGTCGGGGTGCACGTTCTCCATCAGGCCGGCCTGCGAGCCCGCGGCGTCGAGCTGGATCGTCGCCTCGTCGTAGCGGACGAGCGTGTTCTCGATCGTGCGCGGGCCCTTGACCGCGACCAGCTCCTCGATCGCGGACTTGGCCTTCGCGAGGCGCACGTCCTGGATCTTCGCGAACGCGGCGGCGTCGGGATGGCCGGACCAGAACGGCGCGTCGTCGTGGTTCGCGGCGCCGGCGGTCGTGGACTTCGCGGCGGTCGTGGACTTCGCCGCGGTCGCGGACTTCCCGGCGGCCGCCTTCGTCACCGCCGGCTTCACGGCGGTCGCGGGAGCGGCCTCGACATGGAATGCGGCGAGCGCGATGGCGGCGGCGATCAGCGCAGGCATCCAGACGGCGGTGCGACGGTTCACGGATCCTCCTCGATGGGTCGGCCGGCGCGCCGGTGCCGCCAGTCCAATTCGGTTGGCCGGTGCCGCCAGTCCAATTCGGTTGGCCGGTGCCGCCAATCCAATTCGGTTGGCGGCGCGCGCTCGATCACAGGCGATGCCAAGCGGAGGCGCCCGGGGTTGGCCCGCCGCAGCCCGGCACCCTAGCCCAGCGGGCCGGGCGCCTCAACACGCGGGGGACGAGCGCGGTGGCCCGCGCCCCCGGATGCGGGGCTAGCCCTTTTTCGGCGGCTGCGAGGGCCGCATCTCGACGCGGCTGTAGAGCGCATGCTTCGGCGAGCGCAGGAGGTCGATCACGATCGCCGCGACGTCGGCGGGCTGGAGCGCCCAGCCCTGCTTCGCCGCGGCACGGGCGCCGTCCTGACGGCCGCCGAACTCGGTCGCGACACTCCCCGGCATCAGGTACGAGACGCGGATCCCGTCGTGGCGCACCTCCTGCATCAGGACCTCGCTGAATCCGTTCAGGCCGAACTTGCTCGCGTTGTACGCGCCGCCGTTCGGGAACGGGTTGATGCCGGCGAGCGACGAGACGTTGAAGATGTAGCCGCCGCCGCGCGCGCGCATCATCGGGATCGCCTCGTGCGCGCAGTAGAACACGCCGTTCAGGTTGGTCTCGATCACCGTGCGCCACTGCTCGGGCGTGAGATCGGCGATCGGCGCGAAGACGCCGACGCCGGCGTTGCTGACCAGAACGTCGAGCCCGCCGAGCTTCTGCTTCACCTCGGCGAACGTCTTCTGCACCGACGCGAAGTCACGCACGTCGCAGGCGAGGCCGATCGCGCCACGGCCCACTTCGCGCGCGGCGCCCTCGGCCGCGTCGGCGGCCCGGGCCGTGAGCGCCACGCGCGCGCCCTCCGCGGCGAGCGCCTCCACGATGCCGCGGCCGATGCCGCGATTGCCGCCGGTGACGAGCGCGACCTTGCCGTCGAGGAATCCCATCATCGCCTCCGTGTCATGCGTCCGCCTTCCGTCCGAACTCCGGCTCGAGCGGAATCCACATCGCCACGACGAAGCTCGGGATCGTGGCGAGCACGACCCAGAGGAAGAAGTGGCGATAGCCGATGTGGTCGGCGAGCCATCCGCTCCACATGCCCGGGATCATCATGCCGAGCGCCATGAACCCGGTGCAGATCGCGTAGTGCGCGGTCGGGTAGCGCCCGCGCGCGATGTGGATCATGTACATGAGATACGCCGTGAAGCCAAAGCCGTAGCCGAACTGCTCGACTGCGATCGCGAGCTGGACCAGCGGCAGGTTCGTGGGCTGCGCGTAGGCGAGATAGATGAACGCCGCGTCCGGTAGATGGATCGCGAGCAGCATGATCCAGAGCCAACGCCCGAGCCCCTGCCGCGCCACGACCCAGCCGCCCAGGATGCCGCCCAATGTCAGCGCGATCACGCCGATCGTGCCATAGATGAATCCGACCTCGGTCGTCGTGAGCGCGAGCCCGCCCTTCGCGCGCGCGTCGAGCAGGAACGGCGACGTCATCTTGACCAGCTGCGCCTCGCCGAAGCGGTAGAGCAGCAGGAACAGGATCAGCACGGCGATCCGCGGCTTGGCGAAGAACGAGCCGAACGTGCCGAGGAACTCGCGCGTGACCTCGGGGATCCGCCGCGCCTCGCCCGGGCGGTCGGCGGGCGTGCGCGGCAGGACGAACCGGTGCCACAGGCCGAAGCCGAGGAACAGGGCCGCGAGGACGCCCATCACCAGCGACCACGCGGCGTGCGCGTCGCCGCTCCGCTTCTGCAGCGTGCCGGCGAGCATCACCATCAGCCCTTGCCCGGCGATCGTGGCGATGCGGTAGAACATTGTGCGCACGCCGACGAACGTCGCCTGCTGCCGCTCGGTGGTCGCGAGCATGTAGAAGCCGTCGGCGGCGATGTCGTGGGTCGCGGACGCGAACGCGAGCAGCCAGAAGAAGGCCATCGTCCAGCGCAGGAAGTCGGGGAGCGGCGCGCCGAACGCCACGCCCGCGAGCCCGCCGCCGATCACGACCTGCATGACCCAGATCCAGCGCCGGCGCGTCGCGAGGATGTCCACGACCGGCGACCACAGCGGCTTGATCACCCACGGCAGGTAGAGCCAGCTCGTGTAGAGCGCGATGTCGGTGTTCGAGAGGCCGAAGCTCTTGTACATGATGACCGACACGGTCATCACGACGACGTAGGGGAGCCCCTCGGCGAGGTAGAGCGACGGGATCCACGCCCAGGGATCGCGCGCGCGGTCCGGCGTCGGGCTCATGCCGTGCGTGTAGCACGGAGCGTGGAGTCGGGCAAGGACGCTGCGCTAGTCCTCGGCGTCCCAGGCGTGCTCGAGCGACTGGCGGATCTGCGGATGGCGCTTCCATTGATAGAGGGCCATGCACGTCGCGGCGATGAAGTTCGCCGCGATCACCGCCCACGGCCGGAGCTGTCCCATGAGCTGCGCGCCGAGCACGACGTTCATCGCGAAGAAGCATATCTGGAGGCACGCGAACAGCACGAGCAACACGAAGCCGACGATCGGGAACCGCTCGAACAGCGTCATGAGCCACGAGAACGCGATGCCCGCCACGAGGAACGCGGCGAAGTGGAACGCCGTGTACGCGGCCACCTCGAGCGGCGCGACGACCACGCCCTGCGCGGCGCTTGCGCCGCCGTGGAGCAGCACGCTGCCGAGCAGCGCGGGCGTGAAGAGCGGGCGCCCGGCAAGGCTGTCCACGATCAGGAACCAGATCGCGACGGCGAGGGCGCCGATCGCGCCGGTGAAGAGTCCATCGAGCAGGATGTCGCCCGTGCGGGCACGGGTGACGGGCGGGCTGGCGGCGCGGTCCACGGTCATGAGGCCTCCTGTGAAAAGGAGCGTCCGGGATGGGCGCGACTTCCTCGAAGCCTAGCACCGGCCGGGGAGGGCGGGAACCCCCGGATCGGGTGCCTCGGCCGCTACGCGATCTCGTCCGGCCGCAGCCGCATGCCGATCGTCGCCCCGCCCGGCTCGAGGGCGTCCTCGAACTCGAGCCGCACCCATGCGCCGGGGGCGAACGGATGCGCCGGCCCGCCCGCGAGCCAGCCGGCGAAGTCGCCGAGCAGCGGCTGGTGCCCGACGATCAGCACGTGCCCGCGCGTGGCATCCGCCGCGGCCAGCGCGTCCGCGACCTCTTCGGGCTCGGCGTCCGGGAGCAGCGCGTCCAGCTCCTCGACCGCGATCCCCGACGACGGCGGCAGGACGATGCGCGCCGATTCGATCGCGCGCAGCAGCGGGCTCGAGAACACGCGCGTCGGGCGGAAGCCGAGCGGGGCGAAATGGCGCGCGAGACGCTCGAGCAGGGCGATGCCGCGCGGCGAGAGTCGGCGGGACGCGTCGTCTCCGCGTTCGGAGGGGAGCGCGTCACCGTGGCGGATGAGATCGAGCACGAGCGGCACGAGCGCAGTGTGCGCCCGTGCCGCCGCGTGTCAAGCGGCGCCACGATCCAAAGTGAATTCGTGGCGTGCCGCGATCCGCGCGCTCGCGTTCGTTACATGCCCGACTTGGCCGGCGCCGCCGCGGCGAAGTCCTTCGAGTTGAGATCCACGGTGATCATGAACCCGTTCGTGCCCTTGAACTCGTAGGCCTTGTCGCCGGTGCGCAGCGCCTCGACCGTGTTGGGCATCAGGACGAAGCCGTCGTTCCGCGGCGCGCCCCAGTACTTGAGGTTCTGGATCACCATCGGCTTGCCCTTGGCGTTGGTATTGAGCGACGCCGACGAGAGCTTGACCTCGGCCGTCTTGCCGCCGTCGAGCGTCGCGTGCGCCTCGCCGTTGCCCGCCATCCACTCGATGTCGCCCTCGGCGGTGGACATGGACTTCCACGTCACCGGGAAGAGCTTGCCGCAGATAGCGCCGATTCCCTCGCGCTGCTCCTTGGTCGTCGCCTTGTCGAACGTCACCACGCACCAGTTCATCTGGCCCTTGGTGAAGTCGCCGCCGAGGTCGCCGTAGATCCAGAACTTGGCGCCGTCGAGCTTGGTCGCTCCGTAGCTGCCCTTGTTGACCTTGTACGCGTTGTTGAACTTGCAGAAGTGCTCTTCACCGTGGCCTTCCATGCCCGCCATGCCCGCCATCGAGTGCCCGGCCGGCTCGGTGGCGAAGTAGCACTGGCAGAACATCGGGCACGAGCACGCCTCGATCGCGGTGGCGTTCATGCTCCACTCGGGCGCGGCGCCGGCCGGCATGGTGGCGGCCATCGCGGGCACGGCGATGGCGACGAGCAGACAGGCTGCGAAAACGGCTTTCATCTGGACCTCCTGGTGGGAGTGGGGGGGCTGCAGATGGCGGAATCCTAGCGGCTTCGCGGCGGTTGGCAAGACCCCTGTTGCGGCGCGGGCCCCCGTCCGATAATGTCCTCGTCCGGCTTCACTCCCGGCCCCCACACGAGGCTTCGCCTTCGCCCAGCGCCAATTGATGAACAGCCGTCTGCTGGACACCCTCCGCGAGCGTGTCCTGTTCTACGACGGCGGCATGGGCACCCAGCTCCAGGCGCGCCAGCTCACCCCCGACGATTTCGGCGGCAAGCGCTTCGAGGGCTGCAACGACGTGCTCTCGCTGACCCGGCCCGACGTGGTCGAATCGGTGCACGCCGCCTACTTCGACGCCGGCGCCGACGCGGTCGAGACCAACTCGTTCCAGGCCTCGCGCATCCGGCTCGAGGAGTGGGGTCTCGCCGAGAAGACCCTCGAGATGAACCGCGCCGCGGCCGCGATCGCGCGCCGGGCGGCGGACCGGTTCGAGTCGGCCGACGGCCGTCCGCGGTTCGTGATCGGCTCGATCGGACCATCCGGACTGCTGCCGTCCTCCGAAGATCCCGATCTCGGCCGGAAGAGCCTCGCCGATCTCGTCCCGATCTTCCGCGAGCAGGCGCAGGGGCTGCTCGAAGGCGGCGCCGACGCGCTGATCCTCGAGACGGCGCAGGACATCCTCGAGGTCAAGGCGCAGATCCTCGGCAGCCGCGAGGCGATCGCGATCACCGGCCGCGTCGTGCCGATCCAGTGCTCGGTGACGCTCGATCCGAGCGGCCGCATGCTGCTCGGCACTGACATCCGCGGCGCACTCGCGACGCTCGAGGCCATGCGCGCCGACATCATCGGCCTCAACTGTTCGACCGGTCCGGACCTGATGCGCGACAGCATCCGCTATCTCGGCCAGCACGCGAGCGTGCCGATCCACTGCATCCCGAACGCCGGCCTGCCGATCAACGACGGCGGCCGCGCGTTCTATCCGATGCGCCCCGAGCCGATGGCCGAGACGCTGAAGGAGTTCGTCGCCGAGAACGGCGTCAACATCGTCGGGGGCTGCTGCGGCACGACGCCCGATCACATCCGGGCGATGGTCGCGGCGATCGGGGGCCGTCCGTCTTCCCGCGCGCCGCGCGATGCCTCGCGCCGGCTGTGGATGGTGTCGAGCGGCATGACCGCGACGCCGCTCCGCCAGGAGCCGTCGCCGATGGTGATCGGCGAGCGGCTCAACACGCAGGGCTCGCGCAAGGTCAAGCAGCTGGTGCTCGACGACCGGCTCGAGGACCTGGTGCCGATCGCGCGCGGCCAGGTGGAGGGCGGCGCGCACACGCTCGACGTGTGCCTCGCGCTCACCGAGCGCACGGACGAGCGCGAGCAGATGCGGCGTCTGGTGAAGAAGCTGGCGCTCACGGTCGAGGCCCCGCTGTGCATCGATTCGACCGAGGCGCCGGTGATCGAGGCGGCGCTGGAAGCGTACCCGGGCGCGGCGATCGTCAACTCGATCAACCTCGAGAACGGCCGCGAGCGGATCGACGCGGTGATGCCGCTGGTCACGAAGTTCGGCGCCGCGGTGATCGCCCTCACGATCGACGAGCAGGGCATGGCGAAGAGCGCCGAGCGCAAGCTCGACGTCGCGCGCCGCATCCACGGCATCGTCACCGGGGAGTTCGAGCTGCCGGCCGAGATGCTGATCTTCGACGCGCTCACGTTCACGCTCGCGACCGGCGAGGAGGAGTTCCGGCGCTCGGGGATCGAGACGATCGAGGGCATCCGCCGCATCAAGGCCGAGCTGCCGGGCGTACTCACGAGCCTCGGCGTCTCGAACGTCTCGTTCGGGCTCGGGCGCGAGGCACGCGCCGTGCTCAACTCGGTGTTCCTCTATCACTGCGTGCAGGCCGGCCTCGACATGGCGATCGTCAATCCCAACGACATCACGCCGTATCCCGAGATCGGCGCCGACGACCGGCGGCTCGCGGACGATCTGGTCTTCGACCGTTCGCCCGAGGCGCTCGCGAATTACATCGCGCACTTCGAGGGTCGGACGCCGGGGACGCGGGCGCGCGAGGAAGAGGCCGAGGAGTCGAAGCTCTCGACCGAGGCCAAGATCCATTATCAGATCCTGCATCGGAAGCCCGCGGGCATCGAGGCGCTGGTGGACGACGCGGTGAAGCGCCAGGACCCGGTCACCGTGCTCAACACCGTCCTGCTGCCGGCGATGAAGGAGGTCGGCGACAAGTTCGGCGCCGGCGAGCTGATCCTGCCGTTCGTGCTGCAGAGCGCCGAGGTGATGAAGAAGGCGGTGGCGCGGCTCGAGACCTACCTCGAGAAGAACGCCGACGTGAGCAAGGGCAAGGTCGTGCTCGCGACCGTCTACGGCGACGTGCACGACATCGGCAAGAACCTGGTCAAGACGATCCTCACCAACAACGGCTACACCGTGTTCGATCTCGGCAAGCAGGTACCGGTCACGACCATTCTCGACAAGGCGCGCGAGGTCGGCGCGGATGCGATCGGCCTCTCGGCACTCCTCGTTTCCACCAGCCGCCAGATGCCGGTGTGCGTCGCCGAGCTGCATCGCGCCGGGCTCGAGCTGCCGGTGCTGATCGGCGGCGCGGCGATCAATCGCAACTTCGGCCGGCGCGCCGCGCTCGTGGACGGCGAGACGTTCTACGGACCCGGCGTCTTCTACTGCAAGGACGCGTTCGAGGGCCTCGACACGGTGGATCAGCTCGTGGACCCGAAGCGCCGCGGCGCGCTGGTCGAGCGCATCCAGCACGAGGCGTTCGAGTTCAAGACCAAGACCGCCGTGCTCGACGCGCGCGCCGAGCAGTCGGCGGCGCAGCAGCGCGACTTCAAGGTCGAGGTCGACCGCAGCGTCTCGATTCCGGCGCCGCCGTTCTGGGGCGCGCGCGTCACCGATCCCGCCGCGATCGACTGGGAGGCGATGTTCGCCGCGATGGACTTGAAGACGCTCTATCGCCTGCACTGGGGCGCGCGCGGCAGCGGGCCCGAGGTCGAGCGGCTGATCCGCGAGACGTTCGAGCCGACGCGGCTCGCGCTCCAGCGCGAGGCGAAGGAGCAGGGCTGGATCGAGCCGCGCGCCTGCTACGGATTCTTCCCGTGCCAGAGCGAGGGTCAGGATCTGATCGTCTACGACCCGGCGGCGTTCGCGGCCGGCTCGCTCACGCCGCGCGGCAAGCTCGAGGAGATCGTGCGCTTCACGTTCCCGCGCCAGACCGAGCGCGAGGGGCTCTGCCTCTCGGATTACTTCCTGCCCGCGGCGACGAGCCGGTTCGACGTGGTCGCGTTCCAGATCGTCACCGTCGGCGGCAAGGTGGACGAGCTGGGCGAAGCGCTCAACGCGCGCGGCGAGTACGCGAAGGCGCTCTACGCGCACGGCCTCGGCGTCTCGGCGGCCGAGGGGCTCGCCGAGTGGCAGCACCGGCGGGTCCGCGCGGAGCTCGGCCTCGACGCCGAGCGCGGCAAGCGCTACTCGTTCGGCTACAGCGCGTGCCCGGACCTCGCCGATCAGGCGAAGCTCTTCCGCCTGCTCGGGCCCGAGCAGGCGATCGGCGTCACGCTGACGAGCGCGTATCAGCTCGTGCCCGAGGCCTCGACCTCGGCGATCATCGTCCACCACCCGGCGGCGATGTACTACATGGTGCGCTCGTAGCGGGTCGTGGCTTGCCCCGCGGGGCGGGCGGGATGCATCCTCACCGCATCATGCCCGGCGACTCCCCGATCCACCACGCATGCCCGCGGCGTTCCGAATGAAGCCGATCCCCTTCAAGGTCGCGGCGGTGCAGCACGCGCCGGTGTTCCTCGATCGCGACGCGACGATCGACAAGGCCTGCGCGCTGATCGGCGAGGCCGGGCGCATGGGCGCCAAGCTCATCGTGTTCCCCGAGGCGTTCGTGCCGGCGTATCCCGACTGGGTCTGGGTGCTGCCGGCGCGCGAGCGCGCGGCGTTGAGTGCGCTCTACGGCGAGCTGGTGCGCAACGCGGTCACCGTGCCGAGTGTGGCGACCGAGCGGCTCGGTCAGGCGGCGCGGCAGGCCGGCGCGCAGGTGGTGATCGGCGTCAACGAGCGCAACGCCGAGGCGAGCGGCGCGAGCCTCTACAATTCGCTGCTCTTCTTCGATGCCGACGGCAAGCTCTACGCGCGGCATCGCAAGCTGATCCCGACCGGCGGCGAGCGTCTGGTATGGGCGCAGGGCGACGGCAGCACGCTCGCGGTCCACGCGACGCCGCTCGGGCGCATGTGCGGCGTGATCTGCTGGGAGAACTACATGCCGCTCACGCGCTACGCGATGTACGCGTGGGGCGCGCAGCTCTACATCGCGGCGACGTGGGACCGCGGCGAGCCGTGGCTCTCGACGCTGCGCCACATCGCGCGCGAGGGGCGCGTGTTCGTGATCGGCTCGTGCATGGCGCTCCGCCACGACGACATTCCGTCGCGCTACGATTTCCGGCGCCTGTATCCGCCGGGGCGCGACTGGATCAACGCCGGCGACAGCGCGGTCATCAATCCCGACGGCGCGTTCGTCGCCGGGCCGCTCCACGAGCGCCAGGACATCCTCTACGCCGAGATCGATCCGGCGCTCTACACCGGGCCGCGCTGGATGTT
>JACOSV010000079.1 GCA_016178725.1 Candidatus Eiseniibacteriota bacterium | reverse complement strand
GCTGCGAGAGCGGACGCACGTGCCAGTAGACGGCCGGCGGCTTGCCGGTCGACTTCCAGGCGTTGAGCGGATCGATCGACGTGTCGTTGTTGATCGAGCCCGCGTTTTCGAAGTCGCCGTTCGCGGCCGCCCAGCCGTTCACGACGACGTTGTCGATGATCGCGGCGCCACGCGTGCCCGAGCTGAATGGGCCGGTCGTGGTGCTCCGACCGTTCTCGTCGTCGAAGCCGCGGTTGGTCTTGACGCGGAAGGCGATGCGGACCTTGTTACCCAGGGCCGCCTTCGCCGCGATGAGATCCGGGTCGGTGCTCGGGATCGAGACCGAGAAGCTGGTCACGCCCGACTGTCCGGCCGCGCTCAAGATCTCCTTGCCGATGATACGGCGCACGCCGCCCGTCGTCGCGGGATCGATCTGAATGACTTCAGAGAACCAGCGACGCTTCGGGTCGTAGACCGTCGTCACCGGACCGCCGTTCACGATCAGCGGCGCCGAGAACGTCACGTTCGCGTCGTTCACCGGAGCGCCGATGTAGACCATGAACGAATCGCACGGTGCGCTGAAACCGGCGAGGTTCGCGCTGATGAAGTTGCCGTCGCTGTTCGGCGTGCCGAGGAAGCCGGTTTCGGCCGGGCTGATCGGGTCGAAGTTGAACCAACCGATCTGCGCGTCCGTCGCCGTGATCTTGCTGAGCGACATGTTG
This sequence comes from Candidatus Eiseniibacteriota bacterium, assembly GCA_016178725.1. Classification (GTDB taxonomy): domain Bacteria; phylum Eisenbacteria; class RBG-16-71-46; order RBG-16-71-46; family RBG-16-71-46; genus WS-11. The sequence continues at coordinate 5,091 of JACOSV010000079.1, read as the reverse complement.
GTCGCGTAGTTGAACGAGATGGACAGTCCATCGCCCGACGCCAGCTGCACGTCGCGATAGAGCATCTGGTCCATCTGCGAGCCGTAGCCGGGGAAGAGGTGGTCGGTGCCGTTCGCGGTCGTCGAGCCGACCTGGTTGAAGCCGTTGTTCCCCTGGTACTGGAACAGGTCGCCGTTGAACGCGTTTCCGGTGCCACCGCGGGACACGTCGTCCTTCACGGTCAGGTCACCGCCCGAACGCACGCCCATCCATGCGGACGCTGTCGAGCCCGTACCGCCGAACTCGGCCGGCGACCACAGCACCGGCTGAACGTTCCGGCCATAGGTCACCGGCGGCGGGTTGAGCACGGCGGTGACGCCGGCGCTGGTCGTCGGCCCGATCGAGTCGGTCAGCGCGAGGCTGCCCGGATCGCGGTGCCACACGCCCGTGACGCCGAAGGTCCGCTTGGGCGAACCCAGGTTGATGACGTAGTTCACCTGGTTGCCGTAGTCGAGGCCCGAGAACGGGCGCTGGTAGTCAGTAATGTTGTCGCCCGCGATGGACTGAAACGGACGCGCCACCGGCCACCAGCCGAACAACGAATCCGTCTCCCCCGGCTGGAAGCGATCGAAGCTCCACGTGCCGTCGCTGCCGATCGTCACCGGCGAGCCGCCCCGGATCGGGCGATTCGGACCGCGGCCGACGTGATACGGGCCGTAGCCGCCCGCCGGCATCCTCCCGCCGGCGGTGAAGTTCGGATCGTCGATGTGGCCGATCCACACCGTGTCCGGATCATTCGCGGGATGCGGGAGGTTGGAGGTTCGCAGCCGCGCGGCGCGTGTTGATCGCTCCGGCACGATCTCCTGTACGAGGCCGTCCATCTGGGCGCGGACTCTCGCGGGCAGGATCGAGAGAGCGGCGATGGCGACGAGGAGGCTGCACGTCCGGCGCGTCACGGAAACGACCTCCGTCCTGCCCGCATGGGGGATGCGGGCGCGGCCCGCGGAGCGGCACGAAAAAGGCTACGCGCCGGGTCCGGTAGCGTCAATCATCGATTGCGGCCCGCCACATCACCGCCCCGGCGGCGACCACGGCGACCGCCGACGCCGCGCGTCGGCCATGAGCTTGCGCAACATCGGGTCGCGCGGATTGATGCGCAGCATCGAGTCGAGCGACGCCTCGGCTTCGGCGTACTGCGCCTTCCGCAGATGATCGAGCACGATCACATAGCGCGCGTCGTCGTTGTGCGGCCACAGCGTCAGCGCCTCGCGCGCGGTCGCGAGTGCCTCGTCGTTGCGCTCGAGCCCGCCGAGGGCGAGCGCGCGCTTGCCGGCGGAGAGGCTCGCGAACACGAACGACCCTGACTCGGTCTGCAACGATTCGGCGATTCGCGCCTCCACCAGAGCCGAGTCCCACGCCTGTCGCGTGACGAGCGTCGAGTTCCGCTCGAGATGCCACAGCGCGGCGGGAACGATCATCGTCACCTGCCGCCGGCCGGGCGGCTGGAACTCGAAGATGAGCGGGGGAGGTTGGGCGCCCGGGTCGGTCGCGCGATCCACCGTGAGCCAGTGGGCACTCGAGTCGCCGTACCAGGCGCGGATCGATTTGTCGCCGTCGAACGCGTATAGCGCCGTCGGCGGAAAGAAGTGCCGCGCCGCGCGCAGTCCGGGCGCGGGCGGCGACCGGCGCGCGAGGAGCACGGCGCGCGTCTCGCCGACGAGGCGCTGCAGCCGGACGATCTGCGTGTAGTCGAGCGAATAGCGCGCGCCAGCGAACTCGGGCACCGCAGCGGGCGGCGCGGGCGCGAGCGCGAACGCGGCGAGGCGCAGTGCGACGAGCGCCGCGAGCAGTCGCGGCTGGACAGCATCGAGCAGCGCCGCGAGCGCGATCCCGAGGCCGACGGCGCCGAACGGCGTCCGGTAGGGCCGCCAGTCCGGGTAGACGTCGGCGAGTGTCGCGGTGGTGAGCGCGAACCACGCGACGCCCCACACGATCCATCCCCGTGAGCCCACGAGGCGCGAGCGCGCGACACGGTTCATGGCGAGCACGACCAGCGTCGCGATTGCGATCGCCGCCGGCGCCCACGCCATCGCGATGGCCACGCCTCCCTTGAGCACCGCGAGGTCGAACGCGTCCGTCCAGCTCTCGCGCGCCGCCCAGGCGAAGCGCGCGGCCCGCGACACGGCGAGCACCGCGGGATCGCGCACCGCATCGCGCGCGAACTGCAGATCGGCGTGTTTCGCCACCCAGAGATAGACGGCGGCCCACGCGATCACCACGACCGCCGGGGCCGCCATGCGTTGCGCCAGATCACGGATCGCGCGCGGCCGCGCCCCGCCCGGCCGCGCTCCGCCCGGCAGCAGCGGCATCAACACGGCGGTCACGACCGCGACCTCCTTGCAGAGCAGCGCCGCGAGCAGCGCCGCCATCGCCGTCACGACGCGCGAGCGCGCGGTCTCGTGCAGCGCGAGCGCCGAGAACAGCAGCACGCCGAGGTCCTGAAACATCGTCGGCCACGCGACCAGCGCGCGCGCCGGCTCGAGCAGGAGGGGGAAGCACGCGGCGAACGCGGCGGCGGCGCCGCCGATCCCGCGATGCCGCAGCGTGCGATAGAGGAGCCACGCCGCGAGCGCGAGACACGCAGCCTGGAACGCCGCGATCCACGCGGGATGCGCGAGCATCGTGCCGCCCAGCGTCCGGTAGTAGAGCTGGCGCGCCACCGGCCGCCAGTAGAAGCGCGAGCCGCCGCCGTCGAGCCACCCGCCGCCGGCGCCGGCGTGGGTCAGGAAGTCGAAGTCGTCGGCAAACGGCTCGCCGATCCACGCGAACCACGCGCGCGCGGCGAGCGCGATCGCGGCCGCGATCGGCGCAAGCGCCCACGCGTCGGCGAAGACGGGCGGCGCGCTGGCGGCGACGGCATGTGCCCGCGCGACGGGCGCGGCGTCAGGTGTCCTGCCGGGTCGCGACGCGCCCGCCGCCGTCCCCGTTTTCGCCCGTCTGGCGCTCCGGGCGGCCTCTCGACTCACGTGCGTTCGCTCCGGGTTCGTGCGCCGCGCGGAGCATTCGCCGCGCGCGCGAAGCGCACACGATAGCGGCCGATCGCTTGACGGACCAGCACGCCGCGAGCGAACATCGATTCGCGCATCCCGCTCGCTACCCCGACGAGGCTCCCGTGCGACTCCCCCGTTCGATCGCGCTCGCGACGTTCGCCCTCCTGCTCGTCCCCGCCGCCGCCCACGCCTACACCTACGGCGACACGCTGACCACCATCTGGCGCCCGTTGCCGAACCTGCCCACGATCGCGCGGCCGGGCGACGTGATCACCGTGTGGGCCGACGCGCCGTCCACGGTGACCGGATGGAACGCGGCGCTCCAGTTCGCGGCGCTGACGGTGCCGCTCTCGCCGAGCGGCGGCGGCTACCAGGCGACCAAGAGCCGCTGGGAGCTCCAGTTCACCGTGCCGCTCGGAACGCCCGAAGAGCTCTACGACTTGAGCCTCACCTCCAACAACACGCTGCCCGACATTGCGCGCACGTGCGTCAAGGTGATCCCGCAGATCCGCACCGACTACTACTTCGCGCAGATCAGCGACACGCATCTCCCCGAGCATACGTTCTCGAGCAACGGCAGCATCAACACCGCCGACACGACCGGCATGGGGGATTTCGACGCGGTCATCGGCGATCTCAACGTCATCCATCCCGAGTTCATCATCCACACCGGCGATCTCGTCAACGAGGGCGAGCTCGAGGAGTACCTCGGGATGTACGAGATGGGGCGCGGCGGCGCGATGCTCTCACGGCTGTTCTCGCCGACGTTCGTCATCACCGGCAACCACGACATCGGCGGCTGGGAGGCGACGCCGCCGCCCGACGGCACGTCGCGCAAGAACTGGTGGCGCTACTTCGGCTGGAAGTACCTGCTCTCGCCGCCCGCCGGCGACCCGTGGCACTCGCAGGACTACAGCTTCGACTACGGGCTGCTGCACATGATCGGCATGGAGAGTTACATCAACAACGGCTCGTACGATTCGTACATGACCAACATCTGGGGCGCGCAGAGCATGACGGCCGAGCAGATGAACTGGCTCGCCCAGGACGTCGCGGCGGTGCCGTCCGGACACGTCAAGCTCGCGTTCTTCCACTACGACTTCGGCGGCACGCTCTCGAACGGCTCGCCGGCCGCCAACTTCACCCAGTTCAACAATCCCGCGGCGCTCGGCCTCGACGGCGTGTTCTGGGGGCACAATCACGTCGTCGCCGAATCGTCGCCCGCCCAGCTGGCCGCGCACCCGTTCAACATCGGCGCCCAGTCGGTGATCTACAGCTCGACCGCGGGCGGCCGCACGTTCCGCATGTTCCGCGTGAGCAGCAACGGCGCGACCGTCGTGCCCGGCATCATGCACCATAGCGGCGGCAACAGCCCGCCGACGAGCATCGACTCGCTGACGATCGCGTGGAACGACGTGAACGACGGCACGCGGCTGCTGCAGACCGCGACCGTGATCAACCACTATGGCGAGACGTGGGAGCACGCGCGGCTCCGCTTCGTGATGGTGAACCACGACTCCGCGTACGCCGCGACCGGCGGGACCGTGGGGCAGGTGATCGTCGAGGGCGGCCGCGCCAACGTCTACGTGGACTGCATCCTGCCCGCGGGCGGCACGACCGTGGTCACGGTTTCGCCGACCGCGCCGACCGCCGTCGGACTCGATCGCGCGAACACGGGGCTGCCGCGCCTCGATGCGCCGACGCCCGATCCGTGGCGCGCCGGCGGACCGCTGACGCTCAACTTCACCCTGGCGAAGCCCGGGCATGTGCGCCTGACGCTGCTCGATGCGCAGGGCCGCCGCGCGGCCGACATCGCCTCGCTCGAGGCCGGGGCCGGGCCGCACACGGTGCTGTGGTCGGCGGGGCATCTCGCCTCCGGCGTCTACCTCATCCGGCTCGAGACGGCGGCCGGCACGCGCTCGCGCAAGGTGACGCTGACGCACTGATATGGAACGACCCTAGGTCAAGGCACTTGTTGTCTCCTGCGGCCACCCTTCGGGGTGGCCGCAGTCTTTCTGTTCACCACTGATGATCGAGACGAGGCAACGGAGAAGAACGGACG
>JACOSV010000018.1 GCA_016178725.1 Candidatus Eiseniibacteriota bacterium | reverse complement strand
TCACGCGCGGGCTGGTGGCGCGGGCGATGATCATGTCGCCCTCGGTGCGGCCGCCCTTGACGACACCGACGATCTCGGCCTCGAAGTCTTCGACCTTCGTGCCCTCGAACACGGTCTTGACGACCGCCTTCTGGCCGGGGCGGAGCTGATCGGGGGCGAGGGTCGCGACCGGCGCGGCGAGCGCCGTGAGGGGAACGAGCGACATCGCGATTGCCAGCGCGCGCGCGGATCGTGGAATCACGATCGCGCACTATAGCAGCGGCGGCGGTTCGCTTGCAGCGCTCGCCCTCGACGACCTAGAGTCGCTCGCCATGTCTTCACCATTGCTGGACCGTCTCGCCGCCGGACCGCTGGTCGCCGACGGCGCCATGGGGACGCTGCTCTACCAGCGCGGCGTGCGGTTCGAGGAGTGTTTCGACGAGCTCAACCTCTCGCGCCCGACGCTGATCGAGTCCATCCACCGTGACTACCTCGCGGCCGGTGCGCAGATCATCGAGACCAACACGTTCGGCGCGAACGCGCTGCGCCTCGGCGCGCACGGGCTCGCCGACAAGGTGCGCCTCATCGCCCGCCAGGGTGTCAAGGTGGCGCGCGCCGCGCGCGAGATCGTGGGTGTGGACGCACTGGTCGCGGGCTCGGTCGGGCCGCTCGGCCAGCTGCTCGATCCCTTCGGCCAGCTGACCGTCGCCGAGGCGGAGGGGCACTACCGGGCGAGCGCGGAGGGGCTGCTCGAGGGCGGATGCGACTGCTTCATCCTCGAGACGTTCCAGGACCTGAACGAGATCCTGGCGGCGCTGCGCGCGGTGCGGCGCGTGAGCCTCGACGTGCCGGTGATCGCGCAGATGACCTACGGCACCGACGGCAAGACGCTCTACGGCCACGCCCCGACCGAGGCGGTGCGGCGTCTGACCGAGGCGGGCGCCAGCGTCGTCGGCATCAACTGCGGCGTCGGCCCGCAGCCGACGCTCGAGATGCTCGAGGAGGTGGTGCGCGCCGCCGGCGGGACGCCGGTGTCGGCGATGCCCAACGCCGGCCTGCCCCAGATGGTGGATGGACGCTACGTCTACCTTTCGAGCCCCGAGTACTTCGCCGAGTTCGCCGCCCGCGCGGTCGAGCTGGGCGTACGCATCGTCGGCGGCTGCTGCGGCACGACGCCGGCGCACACGCGCGCGATGCGCGAGCGGCTCGGCTCGAATCGCGGCGTCGAGAAGCTCGCGCCGGGCGCCGACGTGCGCGTGCTCGAAGAGGCGCCGGCGCCGGTGCGGCCGGTGCGCGAGACCGAGGAGCCGACGCTGCTGCGCAAGCTGCGCGAGCGATTCGTGGTGAGCGTCGAGATCGACCCGCCGCGCGGCGTCAACACGACCAAGGTGATGGAGGCCGCCCGTATGATGGCGCAGCGGGGCGTGGACGCGATCAACATCGCCGATTCGCCGCTCGCGCGCATCCGCATGAGCGCGCTCGCCCTCGCCTATCAGATCCATCAGCACTTCCCGCGGGTCGAGGTCATCCTCCATCACACGACCCGCGACCGGAATCTGATGGGGCTGCAGAGCGACCTGCTCGGCGCGCACGCGCTCGGCATCCGCAACATCCTGTGCCTCACCGGCGATCCGCCGAGTCTCGGCGACTATCCCAACGCGACGGCGGTGTTCGACACCGACGCGCCGGGCCTGATGCGCATCTGTCATCGCATGAACCAGGGCACGGATCTCGCCGGCTCCTCGATCGGCGCGGCGACGAAGTTCGCGATCGGCTGCGGCGTCAATCCGACCGCGGAGGACCTCGACAAGGAATTCGAGTACGTCCGGCGCAAGCTCGACGCCGGGCCGCAGTTCGTGATGACGCAGCCGGTCTACGAGCTCGGCTGCTGGGAGCGGTTCATCGAGCGCTTGAGCGGGCTGACGAAGATCCCGATCCTGATCGGCATCCTCCCGCTGCAATCGTTCCGCCACGCCGAGTTCCTGCACAACGAGGTGCCGGGGATCCACGTTCCCGACTGGATCCGCGCGCGCATGCACGAAGCCGGGAACGAGGGCCAGAAGGTGGGGATCGAGCTGGCGCGCGAGCTGCTCGCGGCCTGCCGGTCGAAGGCGAACGGCGTATACCTGATGCCGAGCTTCGGGCGCTTCGAGAACTGTCTCGAGGTGCTCGAGGGCGCGCCCTGATCGCCGCCGCGCCGCGCCCTCGATGACCGTCTCTCCCGCACCGGCGCCGCGCCCGCCGGACGCCGATCCGCGCGGCCGTCTGCCGGGCGCGATGCTCGCCGGGGCGCTGCTCGTGCCGCTCCTGACGCTCGCGGTCGCCGCGCTGCTCGCGCTGCCGGTGTTCGGGCGCCTGCCGCGATTCCTCGCGCTGCTGTTCACGCGCGCGCTCGCCCCGAGCGGATGGATCGGGTTGCCGCTGCTCGGCGCCGGGCTCGGCGCGCTGACGACGCTGGCCTGGAGCGGATCGGCCGGGGCGACGCTGCGGCGCCTCGCGCTCGCGATCGCGCTGATGGTCGCCGGGGCGGCGCTGGTCGTGCGCACGCCCTACTTCCCGGAAGCGCGCAACGCGCCGCCGCGCGGATCGCGCGCGCGCATGGACGTGATCCGGCGCTCGACGTTTCACTCGCCCGCCGACGTCGCGCGCATCCTGCCCTACACGCGCGATCCCGATCCGATCGTCCGCCAGCAGGCCGTGCTCGCGTGCGGCGTCAACGTGATCGTGGCGGGGATCGAGGGCGCGACCGCCGATCATCCGTCGCCGTTCGTCGGGTTGCCGCTTTGCGATAGCCTGCGGACGCGGCTCGAGGCGGCGCTCCACGATTCCGTCGAAGACGTGCGGGCCGAGGCGGCGCGCGCCCTGTGGAAGGCGCCGCGCACGTTCGGCCGCGAGCCCGCCGCGGCCGAGACGCTGGCCGCGGTGCTCGACCGGGCGCTGCGGCCGGGCGCGGTCGAGCGCCTCACGTGGCTCGCCCTGGACGCCGCCGCCGGAGCGCCCGACGCGCGGCTCGAGGCCGCGGCGGCGCAGTTCGCCGCCGCCTGCCCCGACACCGAGCTGGCGCGGGCCGCCCGCCGGGCCGTGAAAGGTGTGGCGCCGGCCTCGTCCGAGCGGTAGCAATTGATGTGGACGTCGTGAAGCCGACGCGACATCGCACCCGGCCCCCCGCCCATTCCCTGCCCCGTCGAGTCGCGGTCGCCGACGGCGTCCCGTATCTCGATCCTTGCCGCTCCGGCGCGTCCGCGCCGGGAGGGCGGGGTCGGCGCGCGGGGAGAACGTGATGAGCGTGCGACGCAGGGTCGAAGCGGGCGTGACCGTGATTCAGGCGGGCGGCGAGTTCTGGGGCGGGGACGAGACCGATCAGCTCCGCAAGGCGATCCTCGACGAAGCGGTGGGCGGCAACACGCGATTGCTGCTCGATCTCTCCGAGTGCAGCATGATGAACTCGACCGCGATCGGTGTCCTGGTCGAGGCGTATCGCAACTACGCGGGTCGCAACGCGAGCATCAAGCTGTGCGGCCTGCAGCGCCGGATGACCAGCGCGCTGGTGGTGGCGAAGCTGATCAACATCTTCGGCCACTATCCGACGCAGGTCGAAGCGCTCGCTGCGTTCGCGATGAGCCCGGCCGACGCCTAGGCGTTCGGCCGCCCGCCGCCCCCGCCCCCGCCGACCTCGCGCTTCCAGCGCGCGAGCCGCTCGAGGGCTTCGAGCGGCGTGAGGCGTTCCGGGTCGAGCCTCTCGAGTTCGGCGATCACCGGATGCGCCGGCGCCGGCGCGGCCGCGAACAGCGGCAACGATCCCCCGGCTTCCGCGGCCTCGAGGTGTTCGACGGTGCGCTCGCGCTCGAGCTCGCGCAGCACCTCGCGCGCCCGCGCCACGACCGGCGCCGGCAGCCCCGCCCGCTGCGCCACCTGGATCCCGTAGGAGCGATCGGCGGCGCCTTCGGCGATGCGGTGCAGGAACACCACCTCGTCGCCCCACTCCTTCACGGTCGCGTGCACGTTGGCGAGCCGGGGCAGCGTGCCGGCGAGCTGCGTCAGCTCGTGGTAGTGCGTCGCGAACAGGGTGCGCGGCCTGGGGCCCCCGCCCGCGTGCAGGAACTCCGTCACCGCCCACGCGAGCGCGAGGCCGTCGTAGGTCGCGGTGCCGCGGCCCAGCTCGTCGAGGAGCACCAATGACCGCGGCGTCGCGGCGGCGAGGATCGCGGCCGTCTCGCGCATCTCGACCATGAACGTGCTCTCGCCCGCGCCGAGCCGGTCGCTCGCGCCGACGCGCGTGAACAGCCGGTCGACGAGCCCGATCTCGGCGCGCGTCGCGGGCACGAACGATCCCGCCTGCGCGAGCAGCACCGCGAGCGCGATCTGACGCAGGTAGGTGCTCTTGCCGCCCATGTTGGGCCCGGTGAGGAGCAGGATCTGGCGCCGCGCGCCGTCGAGCGCGCAGTCGTTGGGCACGAACTCGCCGCCCGGCAGCAGGCGCTCGACCACCGGGTGACGCGCGCCATCGAGGGTCAGCCGGTCGGAGTCTTCGAGCCTCGGACGCGTCCAGCCGTAGCGCGCGGCGGCCTCGGCGAGCGTGGACTCGGCGTCCAGCGCCGCCAGCGCGTCGGCGGCTCGCTCGATCGCCGCGCGGTGCGTCGCCGCCTCGGCGCGCAGCGCGGTGAACAGCTCGATCTCGCGCGCCACGAGACGTTCCTCGGCGCCCAGCACCTCGCCTTCCTTGGTCTTGAGCTCCGGCGTGACGAAGCGCTCGGCGGTGGTGAGCGTCTGGCGCCGCTCGTAGTCGGCGGGCACGCGCGCGAGATGCGGCCGCGTCACTTCGAGGTAGTAGCCGAACACACGGTTGAAGCCGACCTTGAGGCTCGGGATGCCGGTGCGCGCGCGCTCCGCGGCCTCGAGGTCCATGATCCAGCGCTTGCCGGAGTGCGCGACTTGATCGAGGCGGTCGCGCAGCTCGTCGAATCCGCTCCGCACGATGCCGCCCTCGCGCGCGATCGCCGGCGGCTCGTCCACCAGCGCGGCAGCGAGCCGCGACTCGAGCGCGGGGATTCCGGCGAGCGCCGCGCGCGCCGGCGAGGACATCGGAACGCCGCTCGCGTCGATCCGCGCCGCGAGATGCGGCAGGCGCGCGAGCGCGTCGCGCAGCGCGCCCAGGTCGCGCGGCGTGGCGCGCTCGCAGACGATGCGTGCCGCGAGACGCTCGAGATCGGGCATGCCGCGCAGCGCTTCGCGGACCTCGCCGCGCGCGGCCCCGGCTGCGATCCAGCGCTCGACCGCGTCCTGGCGGGCGACGAGCGGCGCGAGGGTCGCGAGCGGGCGCTCGAGCCACGCGCGCAGGCGGCGCGCGCCGAGCGCCGTGACGCACAGGTTCACGTGGTGCCAGAGCGTGTGACGCGCCTCACCGCCGGGGGCATGCTGAAAGAGCTCGAGGTGACGCGCCGTCGTCGCATCGACCGTCATCGTCCCCGCGGCGCTCCAGCGCTCGATCCGGACGAGCTGGCGCGCCGGACCGCCCTGCACGCGCTCGAGGTAGGCGATCGCGGCGGCCGCCGCCCGAGCGGCCTCGGGCGCCGCGGCGGCTTCGCGCGCGCCCTCGGCGCCCCAGCGGTCGGCGAGCGGATCGCCCGCGAGAAACGCCGCGATCGGCATCGGGCTCACGGCGCCGGCGAGGCCGCGGCGCGCGGCGTCGAGCCGCCCGCGCGCGGGTTCGACGAGCGCGTCGGCCTCGGGTACGACCCACTCCGAAACGCCGAGCCGCGCGAGGAACGCGGAGGCTTCGTCCCACGGCGGCTCGGCGAGCTTGACCTCGCCCGTCGAGGTGTCGATCAGGCAGACGCCGAGCGAATCGCCCGCCGGCCAGAGCGCGGCGAGAAAGTTGTTCGCGGCGGGCTCGACGAAGCCCTCGGCCATCACCGAGCCGGGCGTGAGCACCTCGGTCACGCCGCGCTGGACGATGCCCTTCGCCGTGGCGGCGTCCTCGAGCTGATCGCAGATCGCGACCTTGTGCCCGAGCCGCAGCAGCCGTGCGACGTACGCGTCGCGCTGGTGCCATGGGATGCCGCACATCGGGATGGGCGCGGGATCCTGTTTGTTGCGCGACGTGAGCGTGAGCCCGAGCAGCGCGGCGCCGCGCACCGCGTCGTCGAAGAACATCTCGTAGAAGTCGCCGAGGCGGAAGAACAGGAACGCGTCGGGATGCGCGCGCTTGACGCCGCGGTACTGCTCCATGAGCGGCGAACGGTCCGGGGCGCGCGGGCGCCCGCGGGCGGGTGACGCAGCGGGATCGGCGGGCATCGGCGGAGGCGGCCTCATGCGCGCAGAATACGGGCTGACACGGCGCGCGGCCAGCGTCAGGGGCGCGTCAGCTCCGCGGAGACGCCGAGCGCCTTCTCGGCCTGATCGGCGGCGCGGTGCGCCTCGGCGGCGGTGGCGAAGACGCCGATGCGCACCGAGTGCACGGCGGCGAGCCCCTGCCCCTGGCTCACCACCGTCGCGCCGGAGAATCCCGCGGAGCGGGCGGCGGACGCGAGCGAACGCGCACGCGCCTCGTCGAGGAACGATCCGATCACCACCGCGATGCCGCCGACGCGGCGCTCGTCCGGACGGGCCGCGGCGGCCGAGAACACGGCGCGGCGAGCGGCGGCGGCCTCGATGCTGCGCGGGAAGTCGCGGAGCAGCCGCTCGCGCAGCCTGCGAGCCCGGTCCGCGTGTCCGGCGTCGTCGTCGAGCGTGGCGAGGCGATCGAGCGCCGCCGGCGCGGCTTCACCGGGATCGTCCGCGAGCAGGCCTTCGAGCACCGCGGCGGCGCGGTCGGGCCGCCGGGCGGCGTCCCACGCTTGCGCGAGGGCGAGCCGGGCCGCGGCGCGATGCGGGCCCGGAACGCTCGCGACCTCGTCGAGCGCCGCGCGTGCCTGGTCGGTCGCGCCGAGCGCGAGCCATGCGAAACCGAGCCAGAGGCGCGCCTCGGGCTTGCGCGCCGGATCGAGCCGCGCGGCGGCGCGCGCGAACGCCTCGGCGGCGGGACGGTACTCGCCGCGCGCGGCGTGCAGCCGGCCCAGCGTGAGTGCCGCCTCGCCCGCCGCTGCGGCCATCGACCGATCCGTCTCGTACCGCCGCAGCGGCCCGATCAGGCTGTCCGCCGGCGTCGTCGCGAGCAATGCCCCCAGCGACATCGGCGCAGCGGCCATCGCGGAAGGCGTCCGGGGCTTCGCGGTCGGAGGCGGGGCCGTCGCGACGGAGGGTGTCCGAGCCGTTCCGGCCGGAGCGGCGGTCCCGCTTCCGACCGCCAGGAGCAGGAAGCAGAACGCGGCGACGTGTCGCCACGCCGCCGCGCCATACTTCATCGGAACGATTACTCCTCGGGAACCGCTTCGGCCTTCTCCTTCTCGCGCCCCTTCGACTCCTCCGGCTCCTCGGCCGGCGGATTCGCGGCGATCCGTGCGCGCACCTGATTGCGGCGCGACGTCCACTCCGCGAGCGCGATGTCGTCCTGCTCCGCGAGCCAGGCCTTGACGCTCAGGATCAGCCGGTGGTTCGGCACGTCGACCCGGGTCACCTTCATCGTGAGCGACTCGCCGCTCTCGAACGCGTCGTTCGGCCGCTTGAGATCGTCGATGCCGAGCTGCGAGAGCGGCACGAAGCCTTCGATGCCGTTCCCGAGGTCGACGATCGCTCCGCGATCGAAGAGGCGGTTGATCGTGCCCGCGAGCTCCATCCCGGGCAGGAAGCGCTCGGCGAGCTGCGGCCACGGATCCTCGCTCACTTGCTTCAGGCCGAGGCTGATGCGGCGGTGCTCCTTGTCGATCGACAGGATCACGACCTCCACCGACTCGCCCTTCTTCAGCACCTCGCTCGGGTGCGCGACGCGCTTGGTCCACGACATGTCCGACACGTGCACCAGACCGTCGATGCCCTCTTCGAGCTCGACGAAGGCGCCGAAGTTCGTCAGGTTGCGGACCTTGCCCTTGACCTTCATACCCGGCGGGTACTTCTCGTCGAGCGTGAGCCACGGATCGGGCTCGGTCTGCTTCAGGCCGAGCGAAATCTTCTCGTTCGCCTTGTCCACCTTGAGCACCACCGCGTCGATGATGTCGCCGATGTTGACCACCTTCGACGGATGGCGCACGTGCCGCGTCCACGACATCTCGGAAACGTGGACCAGCCCCTCGACGCCCTTCTCGAGCTCGACGAATGCGCCGTAGTCGGTGATCGACACGACGCGGCCCTTGATGCGGTCGCCGACCTTGTACTTGGTGTCGACGCCTTCCCACGGATAGGACTCGAGCTGCTTCAGGCCGAGCGAGATGCGCTCCTTCTCGGGATCGAAGTTGAGCACCTTGACCCGCACCCGGTCGCCGATCTTGACCAGCTCCGAGGGATGGCCGACGCGGCCCCACGACATGTCGGTGATGTGGAGCAGGCCGTCGATGCCGCCGAGATCCACGAACGCACCGAAGTCGGTGATGTTCTTGACCTGGCCTTCGCGGATCTGGTCCTTGGCGAGGTCTTTGAGGATGTTCGCCTTCATCCGGTCGCGCTCCTGCTCGAGCACGGCGCGGCGCGACACCACGATGTTCCGGCGGCGCTTGTTGAGCTTGATGATCTTGACCTGCACGGCCTGGCCGAGCAGGGCGTCCACGTTCTGAACCTGGCGCAGCGCGATCTGCGATCCGGGCAGGAACGCCTCGACCCCGTAGAGGTCGACGACCACGCCGCCCTTGATCTTGCGCACCAGCTTGCCCTCGACCACCTGTCCGGCGTCGTGCGCTTCCTTCACCTTGTCCCAGACGCGCACGAAGTCCGCGCGCTGCTTGGACAGCACCACGAGGCCGTCCTGGTTCTCCATCTTCTCGAGGAAGACGTCGATGGTCTGGCCGACCTGGATGCTGCTGGGATCGGGGAACTCCGAGAGCGCGATGACGCCTTCGCTCTTGAAGCCGACGTCGACGAGCACTTCCTTGTCGTCGACGGCGAGCACGGTGCCTCGGACGATCTCCCCTTCGCCGAGCGAACGCAGCGATTCCTCGTAGTGGCCGAACATCTCGGCCCGCTGCTCGGGTGTGAGCTCTTCCTCGTCCTCGTAGTTGAGGGGGACCTTCGGGAACACCGGGGCCCGCGCGGGTGCGGACGGCGCGGGGTTGAGGGTCTGTTCAGACGTGTCGAGCATGAACCTGTGTGCCTCCTTCAGACGTGTATCGGATAGGGAGCGTCCTGCCGGCCGTACCGTCAGGCCGCTCCGCGTGAAGCCGATCGTTCCTGCTCCGCCTTGAGGAGCGCGATCTCGCGCATGACCGCCGCGCCGATGCGCTGGTACAGCGCACGACCCGGCGTGAGATCGGAATCCGCTCCCGCCAGCTCGCGCCACGGGCGGGCCGGGCCGAACGTCACCCGGACGCGCACGCCGCGCGTGAACCAGTCCTTCTCGCGATGGCTGCCCGAAACGTACGCGGGCACGATCGGGACGTCGGCCTGCACCGCCATCATCCCGACGCCCGGACGCGCCGAATGCAGCTCACCGTCCCGCATCCGGCTCCCCTCGGGGAACATGAGCAGCGCCGCGCCCGCGCGGAGACGCTCGGTAGCGCGGCTCAATCCCGAAAGATCGGCCACGCCCCTGCGGATGGGGATCGCGTTGACCGAACGGATGAGCGCGCCGAACGCGGGGATGCGGAAGAGCTCTTCCTTGGCCAGGAAGTGCACCTCCCGCGGCGCCGCGCAGGCGAGCAACGGCGGGTCGAAATACGATGCGTGGTTCGAGGCGACGATGACGCCCCCGTGCAGGGGGACGTGCTTACGCCCGCGCACCGAGTATCGCGTGAGGACCCGCAGACATCCGCCAGCCAACAGCAGCACGGCACTATAGTACCCGCGCAACGAATCTCCTAATCGCCGGCGCCCCCCTCGGAGCGCTCGCGGACCGGGTCGTCGGCACGGCCGCCCGGACACCCCGGCCCGGCCGGGAACGCCGGATGGGACGCCACGACCGCGAGCACCGCCTCGATCTGGTCCGCGACCGTCATGCCGCTGGTGTCGAGGACCCGGGCCCCCTCGGGGACGGCGAGCGGGCTCTCGGAACGGCCGCGGTCGCGGGCGTCGCGTCGCTCGAGCTCGTCGCGCACCTCGTCGAGCGTCATCGGCAGGCCGAGGCGCTCGCGCTCACGGAACCGGCGGCGCGCGCGTGTGTCGAGGTCGGCATCCAGGTACACCTTGATCTCGGCATCCGGGAACACGACCGTGCCGAGGTCGCGGCCCTCGGCGACCAGCGGCCCGCGGTCGCGCAGTGCGCGCTGGATCTCGATCAGCCGGCGTCGCACCGCCGGCTGCGCCGCGAGCCGCGACGAGAGCTCGCTCACCGCCGGCGTGCGGATCTCGTCGCTCACCTCGGCGCCGTCGAGCCACACGCGCGGATGGTCGGGGGCGCCCGACAGCGCGACCTGCGTCTCGCGCGCCAGCCGCTCGACCGCGTCGCGATCGTCGGGCGGGATCCCGCCCTGCTGCACCTTGAGCGCGATCGCGCGGTAGAGCGCGCCGGTGTCGACGTAGAGGAAGCCGAGGCGCGAGGCGACGCCGCGTGCGGTGGTGCTCTTCCCCGCCGCCGCCGGGCCGTCGATCGTGACCGCGAAACTCATCGCCTCACCCGCGCGCCGCGACGGCCGCATCGCCCGACGTGACGTCGCCGCCGAGTGCCGCGAGCGCGTCGGCGAAACCGGGATACGACGTGGCGATCCCGCCCGCGCCGTGGATGACGACCGGGCCGGATGCCCGCGTCGCGAGCACCGCGAACGCCATCGCGATGCGATGGTCCAGCGCCGCGTCCACCGTCCCGCCCGCGACACGTCCGCCGGTGATCGCGAGGCCGTCGGGCAGCTCCTCGACCGCGATGCCGAGGCGCTCGAGGTTTACGGCCAGCGCCGCGATGCGGTCGCTCTCCTTGATGCGCAGCTCGCCGGCGCCGGTGAGCCGCGACACGCCGCGCGCCGCGCTCGCGGCGATCGCCCACGCCGGGATCTCGTCGATCATCGCGGCGACGCGATCGGGCGCGATCGTCGTCGCCTCGAGGCGGTCGGGCCCGGTGACCGTGATCTCGCCCACCGGCTCGCCGCCCGTGCCGTCCGCCGGCGACGCCGCGATCGCGCGCGTCTCGACCATCGCTCCCATCGCCTCGAGCGTCGCGAGCAGGCCGGTGCGTGTGGGATTGAGGCTCACGCCGCGGGCGGTGACGCGCGCCCCCGGCGTCGCCGCCGCGGCGGCGAGAAAGAACGCGGCCGCGGAGAAGTCGCCGGGGATGCGCACGCGCGCCGCGCGCGGCACGACCGGGCCCTCGACCGTCCACCGCGTCACCCCGCCGTCGCCGCCCTGCGCGCGGATCGGAAGGCCGAAACGCTCGAGCATCCGGGGCGTGTGGTCGCGCACGCCGGCCGTGGTGCCGACCGACGTCACGCCGCGCGCGCCGAGGCCGGCGAGTAGGATCGACGACGCGACCTGGGCGCTTGCGGTCGGGGCGTCGAATTCCACGCCCGTGAGCGCGGCGCCGCGGACGACCAGCGGCGGCAGCCGGTCGCCGTCCCGCGCGTGCAGCGACGCGCCCATCCGGCGCAGCGGCTCGATCACCCGTGCGACCGGACGGGCGTTGAGCGAGGCGTCGCCGCTCAAGACCGCGAGGAACGGCTGCGAAGCGAGGACGCCGGCGAGGAGCCGCAGCGTCGTGCCCGAGTTCCCGCAGTCGAGCACGCGGTCGGGCTCGACCAGCGCCCCGCCCCGGCCGGCGATGCGGATCACGCCGTCGCGCGACTGAACGCGCGCGCCGAGCGCCGCGGCGCACGACAGGGTCGCCGCCCCGTCCGCGCCGGGATTCGCCGCCTCGACGCTCGTCTCGCCCTCGGCGAGGAGACCGAGCAGGAACGCACGGTGCGTGATCGATTTGTCGCCGGGCGGCGTGAAGGCGCCGCCAAGCGGGCGGCCCGGCCGCACGACGAGGGTGACCGGGTCGGCCGTTGCCATGCCTAGTGGAGCGTGCGGCGCCTGCGCGATGCGGCGCTGCCCGCGCCGGCCGCCGCGGCGCGCCGCCGCGTCGTCGCGCGCGTGGCGGCCGTGCCGCTGGTCGCACGCGCGGCCGGGGCGCGTCCGCCACTGCCCGTGCGGTTGGTGCGGGCGGCGCCGTTTCGCACGCGCCGCGCGCCGGCCGCGGGATGGCGCATGGCTTCGATGTTCCGCCACATCACGTATTCATCGAGCAGCTGGCGCGACGACTCTTCGAGTCCGAGGAAACTGCACGCGAGTTCGAACGCGCGCCCCGCGCCCGCCGACTGGTTCTGGCAGCGGACCACGAGGCCCTCACACTTGAGCAGGCGCTGGCGCGGCATCCGGCCCGGAAGCCCCGGAAGAACGATCGTGACCGCGATCTTGGAGAGCGGCGCGACGTAGTGCGGCGAGAGACAGTAGATACCGCTGCCCGAGATGTTGCGGCTCTCGGTGACGATCGACGCGAGTGCGCTGTCGGCGCCGGCTCCCTCGACGCGCATGCTGAGCTGCGCGTCGGCGCGCGACATGCGGCGCCGTTCCCTCCTGCGCACGGCCTTCTTCTGCGGCATCAGGCTCTCCTCGAATGGGGATGGCGGCGGCGCTGCGGCAGCTCGAGCGCGAAGTCGCACTCGCGGGCCGGCACGTCGACGCGCGCGACGATCACACGAACCGGATCTCCGAGGCTGAAACGACGCCGGCTGCGGCGTCCCATCATCCGCACGCCGGACGGATCGAGCACGAAGTGGTCGTCCAGATCGTGCCCGACCCTCACGAAACCCTCGAGCGGCTCGTCGTCGAGCTCGACGAAGAACCCCAGGGGGATGAACCCGGTGATGATACCCGAAGCCCGCTCTCCGAGTCGCCCTTCGAGCACGCGCAGGCCCTTCACCTTCGTCGCCTCGCGCTCGGCCTCGGCGGCGTTCTGCTCGGTCGCGCTCGTGCGCGTCGCCAGCGCCTCGAGCGCCGCGGGATCCCACGCGCCGCTCGGCCGGCCGCGGATCCACTCGCGCACGCGGCGATGGTTGTGGAGATCGGGATAGCGCCGGATCGGCGACGTGAAGTGGCAGTACTCGCGGGCGGCGAGCCCGAAGTGCCCGGTGTCGCGCTCGAAATAGCGCGCGCGGGCGAGCGAGCGCAGCACCAGGCGATGGACGAGACGGCGCCGCGGCGGATCGAGGCGCACGGCGAGGATCGTCTGCAGCGCGCGCGCCGGGTCGCGGAGATCGCCCGGCCGCGGCAGCGCGAGGGCTTTGAGCATGCGGTCGAGGTCCTCGAGCTTCCGCTCGCCCGGCGGATCGTGCACGCGGTAGAGCAGGCCGCCGCCCGGTCCGGCCGCCGCGCCGCCGCGCGCCGCGGCGGCGCCGACGCACCGATTGGCGAGCAGCATGAACTCCTCGATCAGCTCGTGGCTCTCGAGGTGGGCGCGGCGCTCGAAGCGCACCGTTCGGCCGCGCTCGTCCACCCAGGCCTTGACCTCCGGCACGTCGAGGTCGAGGGCCCCGGCCGCGCGCCGGCGGCCGCGCAGGCCGCGCGCGAGGGTCATCAGCGTTTCGACCGCGTGCTGCGCGGCGCCGGGGAGCCGTCGCACGCCGTCGAGCGCGACCTGCACCTCGCCGTAGTGGAAGCGATGGGCGCTGCGGATCACCGTCTCGGCGAAACGCGCGTCCTCGACGTCGCCCGCGGCATCGAGGCGCACGATCACCGAGAGGGCGAGGCGGTCCTCGCCGGGTCGCAGCGAGCAGAGATCGCCCGAGAGGCGCTCCGGAAGCATCGGGATCACCCCGCCCGGAAGGTAGACGCTGGTGCCGCGGCGCTCGGCCTCGCGGTCGAGGGCCGAGCCGGGCCGCACATAGTGGGAGACGTCGGCGATGTGGACGCCGACCTCCCACCGCCCGCGGCCGGCGGGGACGACCGAGAGCGCGTCGTCGTGGTCGCGCGCGTCCTCGGGGTCGATCGTGAACGTCAGCGTCTCGCGCAGGTCGAGCCGACCGCGCCGTTCGTGCGCGCCGGGCGCGTGGCATGCGGCGGCCTCCTCGTCGGCGGCGTGCGGGAAGCGCGTGCGCAGGCGAAACTGCGAGGCGACGGCATGGTCATCCCACTCGGGACGATCCTCGGCGCCGAGAACCTCGACGAGCAGCGCCGGCCCGTCATCCGGCACCTCGGCGATGCAGTAGTCGCCGTCCTCGGGGACGTGGCGCCCGTGCCACACGAGGGCACGGACGCCGCCTCGCCAACGCCGCGCGGGGTCGAATGTCCAGCGGCCGCGCGCGAAGTGCGCGCGGCCGAGGAGACGGCGGGCCGGAGGTTCTTCGATCGGGACCGCGGGGCTAGCGGAGTCTCTTCTTATGGCGGTTCTTCCGCAGACGTTTCTTGCGCTTGTGCGTGGCGATCTTCTTCCGCTTGCGCTTCTTTCCGGATCCCATCGGTTCTCCTTGAGGGTCGTGCGGCCTACGACGCGACCGGCTCGGGCGTCAACTCCGCGCCGGCCTCACCCATCACCTGCGCCCGCAGCTCCTTGCTCGGCTTGAAGACCGGGACCAGCTTGGCCGGAACCATCACCTCGGAGCCGCTGCGCGGGTTGCGCGCGCGGCGCGCCCGGCGCTCGCGCACCTTGAACGTGCCGAATCCGCGGATCTCGAGGTGCTTGCCGTCGCTCAGGGCGCGGCACAGCGCATCGAGCATCCCGTCGACGATCAACGCCGTGTGATTCTTCGAGACCCCGGTCTGCGCCGAGATCTCCTCCACCAGATCCGCCTTGGTCATCGATGGCCTCCCGGTAGGAGCCGGATGATCAGTGCCCGTGGCAGGCGCGTTGCGGGCCGCGCGGACCGGCGCCGGCGGCCTTCGCGGGGGAACGCCCCACGGAGAATCCCGAGATCAGACGCTCGTTCGAGAAATCGCTGTGTCGTTTGTCCTCACCATGGAACGTCGCCAATCTAGCACGAGCGTCCCTTTCTTCACGGCGTTTTTCGCGCGCACCGAGTCAACCGCGCGTGACCGCATCGACCACGCCGACCACCACCGTCCGCACCGGCCCGCGCGGACGTTCCAGCACCTGCGCCGCGCCGTTGCCTTCGTCCACCACCAGCACGTGATCGCCGACGCCCGCGTCCACGCTGTCCACCGCGATCACCGGCCGCCCGACGGGCGCGCCGTCGCCGCCGAGCGGCTGGACGAGCAGGAGCTTGCGCCGCTCGAGCTCGCGATGCTTGATCGTGGCGACGACGTCGCCCACGACGCGCCCGAGCATCATCGTCCGCCGCCTTCGGGCGGGAGGATGCGCACGTCGTCCACGATGCCGACGATCGCCGCGTCGGCGGGATTGTCGGCGTCGGGCAGCGCGTTGGCCGCTTCGCGGCCGCGCACGTAGAACACGCGCTGCCCGGGAGCAGCCGAGACGAGATCCACCGCGACCAGCGTGCGTCCGTGGTCCGCGCCCTGCGGGTCGGTGGGCTGCATGACCAGCAGCCGGTGGCCGCGCCACGACGGCACCTTGACCGTGCACACGACCGTGCCGACCACGCGCGCGAAGTGCATCAGTACACGCGCTCCTTCATCTGCGGGTGGAGTCGCGGCACCACGACCGAGCGCACGAGCAGCCCCTTCCGCACCGCCTCGTCGCGGCCCGCGTCCACGGCGGCCTGCACGTCCCCCACCTCGCCCGACAGGAAGACGAACGCCTTGCCGCCGAGCCCGTTCGCGAGCCGGATGTCGCGCAGCAGGACGTCGGCCGTCTTCGCGGCGCGGTCGGCGGCGATGATCGCGGCCGCGGCCGTGAGCGTTTCGATCACGCCCAGGGCGTCGTCGTCGCGCGCGCCCGGCGTGCCGCGAAGCGCCGGCACCACCATCGCGTGGAGCTGCGGGATGAAGAGCGAGTCGAGCAGCGTCTCGGCTGCGACCTCGACGCCGCGCGCGAATGCGGCGCGCACCGGGCCGACCTCGCCGCCGATCAGGACCCAGTACTTGCCGGGCGAGAGCGGGCAGGCTTCGATCAGCGTCACCTCGGCCTGCTTCACCATGGCGTCGCCGGCCACGGTGCCCTGGGCGATGCTGCTGGTCTCGATCGCGGCGATGGCGACGTGCATCACACGATCCGGAACGCGTCGACCAGCGTGCAGCGGCGGAGCCGCGTGAAGCTCCGCGCCGTGGTCATGCCCTCGCCCGAGGGGCTGGCGATGGTGAAGCTGGTCGGGCCCTCGCCGCCGTAGCCGAGGCCGGCGAAATTCGGTCCGTTCTTGACGAAGATCGAGCAGTCGCAGCGTCGCGCCATCGCCGAGAGCTTCTCGATGTTGCGCGAGTGCATCGAGGCGGTGTGGCGGAAGCCGTGCTCGACCTCGATGGCGTAGTCGATCGCCTGATCCACGGTGCGGACGCGCGTCAGCGGCAGGATCGGCATCATGAGCTCGGTCCAGACGAATGGATGGTCGTTGTCCACCTCGCACAGCGCCAGCCGTTTCGACGGATCGCACGGGATCCCGGCCTCGCGCAGGATCACGTCGGCGCACTTGCCGACGAAGCGGCGCTGAATCACGGCGTGATGGCGCGGGCCGCGCTCGGATTCGAGCACGACCTTGCGCAGCGCCTCGACCTGGTGCGGCGGCAGGACGATGGCGCCGGCGCGCGCGAATGCCTCTTTGAGGCGATCGGCGATCATCGCGACCGCGATCACTTCCTTTTCGTCCGTGCAGACGATGTTGTTGTCGAGCGACGCGCCGGCAAGGATGTCGCGCGCGGCGCGCTCGAGGTCGGCGGTCTCGTCGACGACGCTCGGCGGGTTGCCGGGGCCGGCGGTGATCGCCTTCTTCCCCGCCGCCAGCGCCTCCTTCACGACGCCCGGGCCGCCCGTGACCACGTTGAGGCGGATGCCTTTGTACTGGAGCAGCTTCTGCGCGACCTCGATCGTCGGCTGCTCGACCGAATGGAAGAGCGGGTGCGGCGCGCCGGCGCGGCGGGCGGCGCGGTTCATGAGGTCGATCGTCAGGTTCGACACGCGGCGCGCGTTGGGATGCGGGCAGAACACCACGGTGTTGCCGCCGGCGATCATCGAGATGCCGTTATTGATGATCGTCTCGGTCGGATTCGTGACCGGCGTGATGGTGGCGATCACGCCGTACGGCGCGCGCTCGGCGAGCGTGATGCCGTGGTCGCCGGTCCACGCGACCGGCGTCAGGTCCTCGGTCCCGGGGGTGCGCTCGGTGACGATCCGGTTCTTGAGGATCTTGTCCTCGACGCGGCCGAGCCCGGTCTCCTCGACCGCGACCTCGGCGAGGGTCCGGTACTGGCCGGCGAGCGTCTCGCGGATCGAGGTGACGATGGCGTTGCGCGTCTCGAGCGGCACGGCCTCGTACGCCGCGAATGCGGCCCGCGCGGCGGACACCGCCGTGTCGAGATCGCGGTGGACGCCGACCGGCTCGGTGCGGCCCCCGCGCGCGGGCTCGTCGGCCGCGAGTCGCTCGAGCACCTCGGCGACGATGCTGCCGATGCGCCCCGCGTAGATCGTCATGGCGGGCCTAGCGCGCCTTCGCCGCGCGCTTGAGGTAGGCGTCCGCGCCGGCGATCTCGACGACGTCGACGATGCCGACGATCACCGCGTCCACGGGCTTCTCGCGCGAGACCTCGGTCATGCGCGCCGAGGATCCCTGGGCGAGCAGCACCAGCTCGTCACTGCCGGCGCCGACCGCGTCCGCCGCCACGACGTAGTTGCCGGTCGGCTCGAACGCGCCGTCCACCTCGCGGGTGAGCAGCAGCTTGAGGCCGGTGAGCCCGCGATCCTTCCGCGTCGAGACGACCGTGCCCAGCACCTGCGCCAGGATCACGGGCGACCTACTTCTTGGCCGCGTGTTCCGGTCGCGTGATCGGCAGCACGTCCTCGAGCATCGCGTGCGGGCGCGGGATGACGTGGACCGACACCACCTCGCCGACCTTCGCGGCCGCGGCCGCGCCGGCCTCGGTCGCCGCGCGCACCGCCGCGACATCGCCGCGCACGAGCGTCGTGACGTAGCCGCCGCCGATCTTCTCGTAGTGCACGAGCTCGACGCGCGCCGCCTTCACCATCGCGTCCGACGCCTCGACCATCGCCACGAAGCCGCGCGTTTCGATCAACCCCAGGGCTTCTTCCTGCATGGATCCACCTCTTGGTAAGGGTCAGGCCCCGGCGGATCGCGGCCGCCGTCCGGACGGCCCCGCCAGCGGTTCTTCGATCTGCACGTCGGGCGCGGGAATGACGTGCGAGGCGAGCACCTCGCCGACGCGGGCGGCGGCCGCGACACCCGAGGCGACCGCGGCCTCGACGTCGGCCACCGCGCCGCGGATCGCAACCGTCACCCGCGCTCCCTGAATCGTCTCGTAGCGCACCAACCGGACGCGGGCGGTCTTGCACATGGCGTCCGCGGCTTCTACGGCGCCCGTGAATCCGCGTGTCTCGACGAGCCCCAGCGCTTCTCTGACCACCCGGCGGCCGGCTCTCCTGTTTCGCGAAGGTCCTTGCGGCCACGACACTTGCCGTGACGCCGCGGGCGGACGCTAGCAGGGTTGGCGCGAGGGGTCAACGACCGAGCGCGTGGCGCGCCCGGTCGGACGATCGCGGGCGGGCGCGTGGCGGGCTCGCGCGCCCGTTTCGCTCACACGCGGGGAGTGGAAAAGTCTTGGGCCCCTACCGCGGCCGTGGGGTGTGGGGCGCTGAGGAGGTGCGCCGCGGAGGGGCCCATGAAGAAGTTCCCCGTTTCGGCCGTGTACCGGTCCGTAAGACTCCTTCGCTCGCGATAGGGGGATCAGCCCACAGCCGGCCAATCACGAGCCGTACAGGGAACAGCGTGTATTTGGTTTTTCGTCCCGTCGGCGCCGCCCGCTCGCGCGGGACGCAACCGCTGGGCGCTGTCCCATGAGCAACGCAACCGCGGTGCCGGAGCGTCGGCACGTGCCGCGGCCGCCGACCGCGTGCGCGCTGGAGCCCGCGCCGCATGGGATTACGAGGCCGGGTGCTCCGTGGATGGGTCGGGCGGCCCACGGCGCGCGCGTCAGGGCGTGGGGGTTTCGGCCCGCGATCGCCGGGCCGATGGGGAAACCGACGCGATCAGGAACTCTGCGCCTGCGTGACCGGGTTGCTCGCGACGTCCTCGGCGAAGTGGCAGGCCGACCAGTGTCCGGGTCGCACCTCGCGCAGCAGCGGCTCCTGCTCCGAGCACAGCGGGCGCGCCATGAAGCAGCGCGGATGGAAGCGGCAGCCGCTCGGCGGACGCGCCGGACTCGGCACGTCGCCCTTGAGCACGATCCGCTTGCGGCGCCGCGCCGGATCGGGCACCGGGATCGCCGAGAGCAGCGACACGGTGTAGGGATGCGCCGGCTCGCGATAGAGCGCCTCGCTCGACGCGAGCTCCGCGATGCGCCCGAGGTACATGACCGCGACGCGATCGCTGATGTGCTCCACCACCGACAGATCGTGCGCGACGAACAGATACGTCAGCCCCATCCGGCGCTGGAGATCGCGCAACAGGTTGATGATCTGCGCCTGGATCGAGACGTCGAGCGCCGAGACCGGCTCGTCCGCGACGATGAGCCGCGGGTTCACGGCGAGCGCCCGCGCGACACCGATGCGCTGGCGCTGGCCGCCCGAGAACTCGTGCGGATAGCGGCGCGCGTGATCCGGGTGCAGGCCGACGAGGCGCAGCAGCTCGGCAACGCGCTCGCGCGCCGCCGCGCCGCGCGCCAACCTGTGGATCGTGAGCGCCTCGGTGAGCATGCTGCCGACGGTGAGCCGCGGATTGAGGCTGGAGTACGGATCCTGGAAGACGATCTGCATCTCGCGGCGCAGCGCGCGCAGCTCGCGCTTGCCCATCGTCGTGACCTCGCGGCCGTCGAAGCGCACCGAGCCCGAGGTCGACTCGATGAGCCGCAGGATGCAGCGCCCGGTCGTGGTCTTGCCGCAGCCGCTCTCGCCGACGAGTCCGAGCACTTCGCCCGGCGCGACGTCGAACGTGACGCCGTCCACCGCACGCACGTGGCCGACCACGCGCGACATCAGGCCGCGGCGGATCGGGAAGTGCTTGACCAGGTTCTCGACGCGGAGCAACGGTTCAGCCACGACCGCCTCCCGCGGCGTCACCGCCGGCGCCGGTCGGGTCGAGACGCCCCGTGGCGATCTCGTCGGCGCGCCAGCAGCGCGAGCGATGGGTGCCGTCGAACGTGAGCAGCGGCGGCTCGGTGCGGCAGCGCTCCTCGGCGACCGGGCAGCGCGGATGGAAGCGGCAGCCCTGCGGGAAGCGCGCCGGGTTCGGCACGTTGCCGGGGATCACGCGCAGCGTCGCGCGGTGGTCGCCGAGCCGCGGCAACGAGGCCAGCAGCCCGGCGGTGTAGGGATGGAGCGGCCGCCGGAAGGCCTCGTCGACGTCGCAGTACTCCACCACCTGGCCCGCGTACATCACCGCGACGCGGTCGGCGGTCTCGGCGACCACGCCGAGGTCGTGCGTGATGAGCAGCACCGCCATGCCGAGCTCGGCCTGGAGCCGCTTGAGCAGCTCGAGGATCTGCGCCTGGATCGTGACGTCGAGCGCCGTCGTCGGCTCGTCGGCGATCAGGATCGCGGGCCGGCAGGCGAGCGCCATCGCGATCATGACGCGCTGGCGCATGCCGCCGGACATCTGGTGCGGGTATTCGTCCACGCGCTGTTCGGGGACCGGGATGCCGACCAGCTTGAGCATCGCGATCGCCCGCTCGCGCGCGGCGCGGCGGTCGATCTTCTCGTGGAGGATCAGCGTCTCGATGATCTGCTCGCCGCAGGTGTAGACGGGGTTGAGCGACGTCATCGGCTCCTGGAAGATCATCGAGATCGCCTTGCCGCGGATGGCGCGCATCTCGGCCGGCGTCGCGGCGGTCAGATCGCAGCCGCGGAACAGGATCTTCCCCCCGACGATCTTCCCGGGCGGCTCGGCGATCAGGCGCAGGACCGAGAGCGCCGTAACGCTCTTGCCGCTCCCCGACTCGCCCACCACCGCCAGCGTCTCGCGCTCGCCGATCGCGTAGCTGACGCCGTCCACGGCGCGCACCTCGCCGTCGTCGGTGAAGAAGTAGGTCTGGAGATTCTCGATCTCGAG
The DNA here is from genome assembly GCA_016178725.1 of Candidatus Eiseniibacteriota bacterium. GTDB lineage: Bacteria > Eisenbacteria > RBG-16-71-46 > RBG-16-71-46 > RBG-16-71-46 > WS-11. The sequence goes on along the minus strand of JACOSV010000018.1, from coordinate 72,428 downwards.
GATCGGCGCGCTCACCCGGACTTCCCTCCCATCACCCTGCGCGGGTCGAGCGCGTCGCGCAGCCCGTCGCCGAGCAGATTGAACGCCATCACCGTCACGAAGATGGCCGCGGCCGGCGCGATCAGCATCCAGGGGAAGCTGATCATCACCGACTGGCTGCGCGCCGCGTTGAGCATGTTGCCCCACGAGGCCGCGGGCTCCTGCACGCCGACGGCGAGGAACGAGAGGAAGATCTCGCCGAGGATGTACCCCGGGATGGTGATGGTCGCGGCGACGATCACGAACGACAACGTGTTCGGAAGGATGTGCCGGGCGACGACGCGCAGCCGGCTCATGCCGAGCGCCTCGGCGGCGGCGACGTATTCCTGGCGGCGGATCGACAGCACCATGCCGCGGATGACGCGCGCGAGCCCGGCCCAGCCGATGAACGCCAGGATCGCGACGATGCCGAGGTAGATCTGCTGGCTCGAGAGCGTGGGCGGGAAGATGCCGCGCAGCGCGATGATCAGGTACAGCGCGGGGATCGAGAGCAGCAGCTCCGTCGCGCGCATGATGGTCGCGTCGGCCCACCCGCCGAGGTAGCCGGCGATGCCGCCGAGCATCATCCCGATCGTGAACGAGATGACGAGCCCGACGAGCCCGACCGTGAGCGAGATCTGGGCGCCGTACAGGACGCGCGAGAAGACGTCGCGGCCGGACGTGTCGGCGCCCCACAGGAAGATGCGGTCCGGAGGGTCCACGCCGAACAGGTGCCGGTCGGTGGGGATCAGGCCGAAGAGCCGGTACTTCGCGCCGTGCGTGAACCAGCGGATCGGCACGACACGGGTGCGGTCCTCGACGAACGCCTGCCCGCCGGCGTCGCGCGTGGGGTGGACGAACGGGACGAGATGCCAGCGGCCGTGGGGATCGATCCAGTGGAGCGCGTGCGGCGGATGGAAGAAGCGCTCGCGGTCCATGTCGGCCTCGCCGTAGGGCGCGATGAAGGGAGCGAAAAGCGCGACCGTGTAGAAGAAGCCGAGCAGCGCCGCCCCGGCGACGGCGAGCGGGCTGCGGCGGAATTGACGCCAGAAGATCCCCCACGGGGACAGCCCCGGAAGGTGGCCGAGCCGGTCGGCGTCGGCGGCGTCCGCCACGCCGGTCGGATCGAGATCGCCGTCAGTCATACGCGATGCGCGGATCGGCCACGGCGAGCAGGAGGTCGGCGACGAGGTTGCCGAGGATGAGGACGAGGGCGGCCATGTTGACGGCGCCCATCACCAGATACTGGTCCTTGGTACTGATCGCCTCGAACGTGATGCGTCCGAGCCCCGGCCAGGCGAAGATGATCTCGGCGACCAGCGACCCCGAGACCAGGGCGCCGAGCGTGAACCCGAAGAGGGTGATCAGCGGGTTGATCGCGTTTCGGACCGCGTGCTTGTAGACGACGGCGCGCTCGTCGAGCCCCTTGGCACGGGCGGTCGTGACGTAGTCGAGGCGCAGGACGTCGAGCAGGTTGCCGCGCATCTGCCGCATGCGCCCGGCCAGCGGCGTGAGGCCCACGACGATCGCGGGCATGGCCAGATGCTTGAGCGCGTCGATGGCCTTGCCGATCGGGTCCATCGCGTCGTAGTCGAGCGAGTGCATCCCTCCGACCGGCCATCCGATCCGCACCGCGAGCATCAGCAGGAGCAGGCCCGAGAGCACCTCCGGGACCGAGAGCCCGATCACGCCGAAGACGCCGAGCGCCTTGTCGAGCCACGAGTACTGGCGCACCGCCGCCGCCACGCCGAGCGGGATCGCCAGCAGCCAGGTCACCAGCGCGGCCGCGGAGGCGAGGACCAGTGTGTTCAGCAATCCCGCGCGGATGACGACCGCGACCTTCTGGTGGAAGGAGAAGGAATCGCCGAAATCGCCGCGCAGGAAGATGTTCCGGAGATAGATCGCGTACTGGACCGGCCAGGGTCGATCGAGGCCGAAGCGGTGCCGCATGGCGTCGATCTGATCGGCCGAGACCATCGGATTCTCGGCAATCGTGTTGAGGAAGTCGCCCGGCGTCAGCTTGATCAGCAGGAACGTGAGCGCCGAGATTCCGAGCAGCAGCGGGATGGCCTGCAGCAGACGGCGAAGGATGTAGGTGCGCATCAGGCGCCGATCAGGCGCGCGCCTTGGACTTCACGAACACCCGGTCGATGTTCCAGATGATCCGATGCGGGATCACGGTGGGGTGGACGTTGCCGAATCGGTTCCGGATCGGGGTCTTGTAGACCAGCGTCGGAAGCCACATCACGAAGCATTCGTCGTTGATCGTGTTCTGCATCGCGGTCCACGTGCGATGGCGCTCGGACATATCGAGCGTCCCGACGTTCGCGGCGACCAGCGAATCCACGCGCGCCTCGGCCGGCGTCTCGGGCTTCGGCTGCTTCACGTTCCAGTAGTGCGTGAGGCCGGTCGACCTCCAGACGTTCTGGCCCATGCCGGGATCGGGCGGCACCGCGCTCTGCAGGCCGAGCAGCAGCGCTTCGTACTGGAAGTCGGAGCGCAGATTGGTGATCAGCGAGTTGAAGTCGAGTGGCGTGGAATCGACGCGGATGCCGATCTTCTTGAGATCGTCCTTGATGAAGTTGCACATGCCGACGCGCATGAGGTTGCTGCTGTTGGTCTTGATGGTGAAGGCGACGGTGTGGCCCTGGGCGTCCTCGACGTAGCCGTCCCCGTTGGTGTCCTTCCACCCGAGCCCGGCGATCAGCTTCTTCGCGCCCTCGAGATCGTAGTCGTCGTGGTGCACGTCGGGCGTGTACCAGACCTTGTTCCCGGCGGTGAGCGTGGACCAGTTCTTGACGGCGAAGCCGTAGAAGACGCTCTTGATCATGGCGTCGCGATCGATCGCCTTCGAGACCGCGCGGCGGAAGTCGCGATTGCTGAACCAGGCGTAGTGCGTGGCGTCGACGTAGGGCTGGCCGATCTTCTTCCCCGGCTTGGCCTCGCGCACGCGGTTGAGGTTGAACCAGAAGAAGTTCGTGTTGAGCGCCGGTCCGAGGTCGTAGAAGGTGAAGTTGCCCGCCTTCTGCCCCTTCTCGTAGCGGGCATAATTCTCGGGCTTCACGTCGTCGAGCGCGTCCACCTCGCCGGCGTCGAACTTGAGCGCCGCCGTGTTCTGGTCGGGCACGATCAGGAAGACCAGCTCGTCGAGGTACGGCAGCCGGTGGCCGTGAGCGTCCACGCCGTACCAGTACGGGTTGCGCGTGAGGACGGTCTTCTCATTCGGCACGTACTGCTTGAGCTTCCAGGGTCCGCTGGTGACGAGGCTCTCGGGCGGGGTGCTGACGCTGTAGGCGGACGCCAGGCGGCCGCTGCGGTAGTAGGGTTCGAGGACGTGCTTCGGGTGGATGTAGACCGAGCTCACGACGTCTTCGAGCATCGCGTAGGGCGCCGAGACCTTGATCACCACCGTGTACGAATCCGGCGCGCTGACCTCGAGCTTCCGGCCCTTCACCTTGAGGAAGTCGTAGAGCGCGACGTGCAGCGTGTCGTCCATGTAGATCTCGAACGAGAACAGCACGTCGGCCGATGTGATCGGGTGGCCGTCCGTGAACGCGGCGCCGCGACGCAGGTGCCAGGTGGACGTCAGGCCGTCGGGGCTGATCTCCCACGCCCTGGCGAGACCGGGGACGCTGCGCTGCGAGGCGTTGTCGTAGTCCACGAGCGTCGTGTACAGGCGCCCGTCGGTGACGTCGTACGACGAGCTCTCGTTCGCCATCGCCGAGTTGAACGTGCGCGGCGGGGCGGTCTCCGCCATCACGAACCGGCCGCCGTACGTGCCGACCTCGTCCATCGGCATCGTCAGCGTATCGGCCGGCAGCGCATGCGGGTCCTGATACGCCGAGCCGGACGCGCCGGTGCCCGCCCCGCAACCCCACGTCCCCGCCAGCAGCGCGCCTGCGAGCGCCGTGAGCACCGTCCACCGTACGCGTGACGACATGACCGCCTCCCCCCGAAGCGTTGCGACCGTTTGAATTAGAACGCCGCCGGAGTATAGGAACGCGACGTCGCGGGAATCAACAGAAACGCTCCCGCCGCGCCGCCGCAGCGCCTCACTGCGGCGCCGAGCTCGGCGGCGAGCGCATCCGCCCAGCGCTCGAGCGGCGGTTCCGTGCCGAGATGCTTCCCGGCGCCGGCGGTGGCGCGCCGCAGCGCCTCGTGCGCCCGCGCGCGCCCGGTTTCCGGCAGCGCGAGGTAGTCCGCGAGCCGCAGATGCCCGTCGCCGAGCAGCACGCTCCCCTGCTGGAGGAAGGCGCGTGCGCCGCGACGCTGTGCGCTGCCCGCCAGCTTCGCGCCCGCGAGCGTCAGCTCGTGCGCGGCGGCCGAGGCGAAGCACGCCGCATCCGCCGCGCCGGCGGTGGCGCCGGCGCCGGAGGGCGCGAATGCGGCGGGAACGCCGAGGCGCAGGAGTGAGGCGAGGACGAGCGTGCTGACCCGCGCGTACGCCTCGCGCAGCGATCCGCCCCACTCCGGATCGTCGATCGGCGCCGCGAACGCGTACGTCCATTCCTCGGCGTGGAAGATGGCGCGGCCCCCGGTCGGACGGATCGCCCACGGCACGCCGTCCCTGCGGCAGCGCGCGAGATCGAGCGTGCGCCCGGCGCGCTGGTGGATCCCGAGCGTGATCCCGTGCGGGGCGAAGCGGAAGAGCCGCAGCACCGGCGCCGCGCCGCATTCGGCCGCCGCGAGCAGGGCCGCATCGCGGCGCATGTTCTCCGCGGGGTCGTGCGCGCCGTCACACCAGAGGATCATGGCGGACCGTGAGCTATTTCAATCCGAGCCAGTCCTCGAGCAGGAACTGGAAGCGTCCGATGAGGAGCGAGATGCGCGACATCACCGTGTAGCCGTAGCCGGCGCCGAACGACACCATGAGAAAGTAGATGCCCAGCTTGGACGCGACGCCGAGGCTGCCCTTGTGCTCGCGACTGTAGAAGAAGAAGAGCAGCGAGGTGACGAGCCCGACGGTGAAGATGATCGCGTTGAGGCTCGTGCCGAGATGTCCTGCCACCCAGAGGGGCTGGAGGCTCCCCTGCACCTGCGCCACGAAATCCGCCTGCGCGGCGCCGGTGGTGCGGATGCCGGCGTAGACGCCGAGGATCACCGCGAGCGACCAGCGCGACAGCCAGCCGATGCGGCCGAAGAAGCGCGAGAACAGCATCAGGCCGAGGACGCCGGGCAACACGAGGAAGATGCGGTAGTCGCCGAGCCGCGGCAGGAACAGCGACATCATGCCGGTGTGGCCCTGGGCGTTGCCCCAGGCCTTGACCAGCGGCTCCCAGAGGTTCGGGACGATCACGGTCCAGAAGTTGAGGATGATGTAGTAGCCGGCCGAGACGCCGACGAAGAGATGCTCGGCGAAGCGGTAGAAGGGATTGTCCTTGTAGAGGAAGCTGAAGATGCACAGCGTCAGGAACGCGCCGAGCCAGATCTCGAAGTGGGCCGGGAACGATGCGATGTGGAGGCTCACGACGTCCCCTCCCGCCGCTTCGCCCACTGCACGACGTTGCCGAGCACGATGCAGAACGCGACGAAGACGTGGGCCAGCGACTGCGCGTCCATGCCGCGCGTGGCGGTGCCGTTCTCGCCGCGGATCTTCTCGTACTCGGCGGCGCCCGCCATGCCGCCGAGCAGGCCCTTGAGCTGCCCGGACTGGAGATACGGGTAGTACTCGGGCGCGCTCACCGCCGTGCACCCGGAGACCATCGGCAGGTGGAAGCGCGACTGCACCTGCTGCACCCACTCCTTCGTGCCCGGGAATCCCGCCGAGATGTTGACCAGCAGCGGGAAGCTCGAGTAGTCGCGGACGTTGTGCATGATCGGCAGGCTCTTCGTTTCGTTGCCGTGGTAGTCGCGCGGGAACGCGTTGGCGATCCCCTTGCCCATGAGCACCATCACCGCGTCGTCGCCGGCCTTGTAGCCGAGGTTCACCCAGTCGACGCCGTATTTCTTCTGCGGGAACTCCCTGGCGATGTCGTTGAGCGTCGCGTCCACCAGCGCCGGCCCGGCGTTCCACAGCACCGTCACCACTACGCGGCAGTTCTTGCGCATGAGCTGGCGGAATGCCGTGCGCGTCATCGGCACCATCTCGGGGCGCGCGCTCGGGTCGTAGTCGCAGGACATGAGGATGGTCGAGCCGTCGGGCACGGCGTCGATCGCGTCGCTGAACCCGCGCGCGGGCGCGGACACGGTGAGCGGCAGGCCGGCTGGGAACACGAGCGGCACCGCGACCAGCAGCCCCATGACGGCGAAGATCCAGCGCCGGTCGAGCTTCTCGAGCATGGTGGTCCAGGCCATGGGCTAGTCCTCCCCGCTCAAGTACGAGCGTTCGATCCCGAGGATCACGCGCAGGCCGGTGGACATCACGCCGAGAGCGGCGCCGATCAGGATCGCGCGCTTCGCGGTGTTCTGCGGCACGTCCATGATCCACTGCTGGATCGTGCTCAGGTGGAGGCCCCCGGGCAGCCAGCGGAAGAGCCCGTCGGTCATCACGTCGCCGATCGGGACGCGGCCGAGCATGACGATCAGCGCCGCGGCGGCGAGCAGCCCGGCCTCGACCGTGCGGATGCGGAAGGCGCGGAACGCGGCCGATGCGATGAAGAACGCGAGCAGCGCGAACATCGTCGAGGACATCGGCGAGTAGATCCAGTCGTAGATCCACTTGGAACGCCGGCCCTCGTTGAGGAATCCCGGGCCCTCGATCGCGCCGATCGCGACGGTCAGGATCAGCGAGACGACCAGTACGACCTTGTACCCCCAGCCGGGCTGGCGGCGGTAGATCGCGTCGAAGTTGACGCGCAGCGCGTTGGCGCCGCCGAGCACGTAGCCGAACCCGACCAGGATCACGGCGCTCGCCTGCAGGAAGTCGGCGGGCACGCTCAAGGCCTGGTGCGGCACGAAGAACGACAGGATCATGAACAGGCCGATCACGGCGGTGATGAGGAGCGGGACCTCGCGCTTCACCGGGCGGCCCCCTATTGCGTGACCATCCACGTCGTCAGCCCGTGGACGTTGAGGGTTTCGAGCAGGCAGCCGATCAGCACGGTGCCGAGGATCAGGAGCTTCATGAGGTCCGCGCCCTTGAGGCTGCCGACGAGCTTGGGCTCGCCGGAGAGATAGGCGCTGGCGGCATAGAGCTCCTCGCCGATCAGGGTGTAGTCGCAGGCGACGACGAAGAACGGCAGCTGGTGCACGTTGGCCGTGCCGGCGACCTGGATCGCGCCGGTCGCGAACCCGGTCTCGGCGAGCAGGAGCGACTCGGCGAAGAACGAGCCCATGAAGATGTGCGCGGCGGGCCGATCGCGAAGCATGACGCCGGTCACCGAGGCGACGTACGCGAACTGCTCCGGCGAGACGAAGCGCACGCTGTTCGGGTCGTAGCTCTCGGGCCGTCCGGCGTGCAGGTAGCCGCCCTTCACCATCTCCTCGGCAATCGTGAACGGGATCGGGTACGTGACCGGCACGATGATCGGCGTCTCGTACCGCGCCGTGAGCTTGGCGACGCTTTCGAGGATCACGAGGCCGGCGACGGTCTGGATGTCGCTGATGTCCTGGATGCCCGGCACGTAGAGGACCGGACGCCCCATCTCAGTCGCGCGCCCGATCGCCTCTTCGATTGCGTCGATGCCGGGGATGCGGCGCACGAACGGCTTCTTCCCGGACTGGGCGCTCGCGATGTAGTAGAGGACGAACGCGAAGAACACGATGCAGCCGGTGAGCACGCTCCAGCGCGTCGAGTTGATCCACTGCGACACGCCGCGCACCGGCCCGGTGACGCTGCCCGCCTCGGTGCGACCGCCGGGACCGACCGCGTCGACGCGGTAGAAGTAGTCCACGTTGCGATCGACGGTCTGATCCACCTTCGACGTCGTGCCCCGCGCGACCGAATCCACGACGGCCCACGGCCCGCCCGGAGTCTCGGAGCGGGCGAGGAAGTACTGCGTGACGATCGCGCTGGTCGTCGCGTCGTCGGGCGAGAGCTTCCATTCGAGCTGGATCGCCTGGCCGGCGTCGTTCGGGACGTCGTTCGCGACGAGGCCGGACGGCGGGCGGGGCGCGGGCGGCCGCGCGACGAGGCTCTCGGCCGGCAGGGCCACATGGGCGGAAAGGCTGTCGGCCGGGGCGGCGGTGCGCGCCGCCGCGGCCGATCCTGCGGCCATCGCGGCGGCCGGGGTGAGGCTGGTGAGCGCGATCAGGGCGAATACACGGAAGCGCGACCGTTCGCGGCGCGGCCCTCGTGGCACGCGGAACCTCCTGGGTCGTGACCGGCGACGGGCGGCATCGGCGGGAGGCTTCCGGCCACTCGTCTCTTCCCTGATGCCCCGCGACCGTAACAACGCGCCGCGAAGCATGTCAACGCCGCATGCGTCGGCCGTCAGTCTTCGATCCGCTCGACGTTCGCGCGCGGCACGATCGCCCGCGCGCCGTCGTCCGCGAACTCGACCTCCATGACGCGGACCCGCGCTTCGGTCTCGAGCGGCTGGAGCTCGGCGGGGAGCGCCGTGACGCGCCCGATCCGGCCGAAGAACGGCTCGCGGATCACGCGCAGCAGCGAGCCGATCTCGATGCCGGCGCCGCCATCCGATGCTGTCTCGCGGCGGCCGACCGACGTCGCGTCGCCCGAGCGCTCGCCCACGCCCGGGATCACGATCTCCGGGCGCAGGACGCCGGCGCGGATCTGCGTCGCCCCGCTCACCGACGCCTGCCGTCCCTCGTGCGCGGCGAGCAGCCGCCACGTGCGGTCGGCCATGCGGATCCGGCCGAAGCCCTCGGTCAGCACCAACGTCAGGCCGAGGTCCTCCGCGCCTGTGATCGCGACGCCGAGGTCGCGGCCGAGCAGGCGCTTGAGCCCGCCGTCGTCGAACCCGCCCACCACCACCGCCGCGACGCCGAGCTCGCGCGCGCGCATGAGCGTCGCGTACGACACGTACGAGCCGCCGACCACCACCGCGCCGCGGTGCTCGGCCGAGAGCCGCGCCGCGGCGAGCTCCTCGTCGGGCGCGGCGGCGGCGATGCGCAACGGACCGAACGTCTCGCCGCCGACGCCGAAGATCCCCTGGATGAGGGCTCCCACCGCTTCGACCACCACGCCCTCGCCCTCGATCACCTCGGCCACCGTGCCGCGCACGTAGGCGTGGACCTCGACCGGGATCGGCGCCTCGCGCAGGATCACCTGTCCGGTGACCGGCGAGACGCTCTCGATCGTGCCGGCGACCGGCGCTTCGACGCGCTGCTTCATCAGGCCGAAGAGGCTCTTGCCTTCGGCGATCGCGTCGCCCTTCGCCACGGCGCTCCCGACCGGTGCGACGAGCGAGTCGGGCACGCGCGCGGGGTCGAGCGCGAGCCGCGAGGCGACGTTGATCGTCTGCACGTTGCCCGGAAGCTCGGTGCGCGCGACGACCGTGTCGGCGTCCACTGCGTCGCCGATCCGCGCCAGCACTTCGCCCTTGAGCGGGAGCCTGCGCTCGCGGCGGATCACCGCGTGCCCGGTGACGCGGAGCCCGGGCGTGTAGGCGTGCGCCATCTAGATGTCCCTCGCGTAGAGGCCGAGCGCCGCGTGCCACTGCTTGAGCTTCGCGATGCGTGCCGCGGGAGCGTCGGGCAGCGCGAACGGGCGCCGGCCGCGCGCGTCCACGATCAGGCCGACGACACCGCCGGTCACCTCGGCCTCGAGCGGCTTGCCCTTGCCCGCGCCGAGGTCGAAGCCGCGCTCGGGTGTGGCGACCACGCGCACGACCCCCTCCTCCGGCAGCGGCAGCAGCACGAGCTCGCCGTAGGCGATGCGCACCGGCGCGCCCGATCCCCCCGGGCCGCGCACCTCGACCGTGACGCACGACTGTCCCGCCCGCCCGGCGCCGATCGGCGCGAGCACCGCGCCCAGCCGCACCAGGCAGTCGTGCTCGAACACCTGCGTCGCCGCCGCCTCGTGCACCGTCGAGAGCACGCCGAGCTGCGGGGCCATGAAGATGCTGTCGACGGCGAGGTGCGTGAGGCCTTCGGGCAGGAACGCGTCGATCATCATCAGCGCCGCCTGCGCGCGGCGCGGCGCGTGCGAGAGCACGCCGCCCGAACCGACCAGCAGCCCGAGGTCGAGCAGGTCCACGAGCGTCGCGCCGCTGGCGCTCTGGCTCATGATGTCCGAGATCGTGCGCTCGGTCTGCACGCCCTTGAGCCCGACCGCGAGCGCCTTGTGCTGCTCGAACGCGAGCCGCAGCGCCTCTCGCGCGATCGCCTGCTCGATCACCAGGTCCTCGAGCGTCTGCGGGATCGTCGTCGGGCGGATCATCTTGTTCTTGACCCGGTTGCGCAGGTCCTCTTCGTCGACGGCGAACGGCACCCAGCGCAGGATGTTCGCGAGCCCGGCCTCGGCCATGACGTTCGACACCGAGTAGCTCATGCCCAGGTTCGCCGACACGGTGCGGTTGAACACGCCGCCGAACACCGAGAAGACGTCGGTGGTCGCGCCGCCGATGTCCACGCCCACGACCGACCGTCCGTCCCGCCGCGCGATGGCCTCGATGATGATCCCGACCGCGCCGGGCGTCGGCATGATCGGCACCGGCGACCAGGTCATGAGCTTCTTGTAGCCGGGCGCGTGCGCCATCACGTGCTCCATGAACAGCTCGTGGATCGCGTCGCGCGCGGGTCCGAGGTTCTCGCGCTCCATCGCCGGCCGCAGGTTGGGCACCACGGAGAGCGCCGTCTTCTCGGCGAGCGTCTCGCGCACCACGCCGGCCGCGTCCTTGTTGCCGGCGTAGATCACCGGCAGCTGGTAGCCGGCGCCGAGGCGCGCGCGCGGATCGGCGGCGAGGAGGATCTCGGCCATCTCGGCGACGCGGCGCACGTCGCCGCCGTCGGTGCCGCCCGAGAGCAGGATCATGTCGGGGCGCAGCTGGCGCAGCCGGCGGATCTTCTCGTGCGGCCGCCGTCCGTCGTTGAGCGCGATCACGTCCATCACGATCGCGCCGGCGCCCAGCGCGGCGCGCTGCGCGCTCTCCCCCGTCATCTGCAGCACCAGCCCCGAGACGGTCATCTGCAGTCCGCCGCCCGCGCTCGAGGTCGAGACGTAGAGGTCCACGCCGACGTCGGCGGTCTGCGGCGAGACGATGCGGTCGCCGTCGAGGATGCGGCGGCCGGCGAGCTCTTCGACCTCGCGCACCGCGTTCAGCACGCCGCGCGTCACGTCCTCGAACGGCGCCTCGACCGTGGTGGGCGCCTCGCCGCGCACGATGAGGCGGAACGCGTCGCCACGGCGCTCGATCAGGATCGCCTTGGTGGTGGTCGAGCCGCAGTCGGTGGCGAGGATGGAGCGGATGTGGGCGGTGTCGAAGGGTCGGGGGTCCATGCGCCTCGCGCTCAGGCCGGCGGGCCGTTCGCGGCGCGCCTGGAGCGCGCCGCTTCGGCCGCGCGCTCGATGCGTTCGATCAGGAGCGGGGGCGTCCCGCGCCGCTCGATCAGCGCGGTGAACCGTCGGTAGTCGCCGAGTCGGAACAGCGCCTGCACCATCGGTTCGAAGAAGATCATCGCCTGGCCCGCGACCAGTGTGAGCGGCCGCACGCTCTCGAGCGTGAGGATCGCCGGCACCTCCATGTGGAGCTCGACGATGCGTGCGGCGGCGCGGTCGAGGAGGGCGAGGTCCTCGGCGTCGGGCGTCGGCGCGGCGGGATCAGAGGCCATGGCGGGCGAGTCGCGCGTCGATGTCCGGGACGAGCCGCGCGGCGAGGCGCGACGGGAACGGAAGGAACACGGCGCGGTACGCGTCGAGGCGGCTGCGCCGCGAGAAGGGCGAGAGCAGCACGCCGTCGCCGGCGCGTACCGCGCGCCGGAACGCCGACCACGGCCGGCGCTGGACGAGCGGTCCGACGCCCCAGCGGACGCCGGCGTCGTCGAGCGCGCAGCGCGCCGGCAGCAGCGCCCGGCCGAGTGCCGCGCCGAGCCCTGCCGCGAGCGCCGCCGTGACCAGTGCCGGGAGCCCCGCGCCCGCGACCAGCGCCACGGTGACGATCACCACGGCCGCCGCGCCCCACGCCTGCGCCGGTCGTTCATGCCACGGGTTGAACGACCACTCGAGCGGCGCGGACGGATCCACGGGCGGCGGCGCGGGCGGACGGTCAGCCACGCGCGGATGCGGGCGCGGCGGCGGGACGCGCGGCGCCGGAAGACGCCCAGTGGAGCTTGAGCTCGCGCGCGGCGCGCGCCTCGTCGAGCCGGCCGACCGGCGTCGTGTGCGGCGCGTCGAGCAGCGTCTGCGGATTCGCGGCCGCCTCGTCCGCGATGCGTTCCATCGCGGCGGCGAAGTGATCGAGCCGGTCGAGCGTCTCGGTCTCGGTGGGCTCGATCATCAGCGCCTCGTCGACGATCAGGGGAAAGTAGACCGTCGGCGCGTGGACGCCGAAATCGAGCAGACGCTTCGCGACGTCGAGCGTCTTGACGCCGTGGCGCTTGAGTCCGCGCCCCGAGAGCACGAATTCGTGCATGCAGTGCTCCGGGTGCGGCAGGTCGTAGCGCCCGGCGAGCCGGCGCATGAGGTAGTTGGCGTTGAGGATCGCGGTGCGGCTCACGGCGCGCAGCCCCTCGGGACCGAGCGTCGAGACATAGACCAGCGCACGCAGCAGGATGCCGAAGTTGCCGTGGAACGAGTGCACGCGTCCGATCGAGCGCGGCCGGTCCTCGTCGAGCGCGTAGCGACCGTCGCGCTCCACCACGCGGGGAGCCGGCAGGTAGGGCTCGAGGTGCGCCGCGACCGCGACCGGCCCGGCGCCCGGCCCGCCGCCGCCGTGCGGCGTCGAGAACGTCTTGTGCAGGTTGATGTGCATGACGTCGAAGCCGAGGTCGCCCGGGCGCACGAGCCCGACCAGCGCGTTCATGTTGGCGCCGTCCATGTAGACCTGCGCTCCGGCGGCGTGCGCGAGCGCGGTGATCTCGCGGATGCGCGGCTCGAACAGGCCGAGCGTGTTGGGCACGGTGAGCATGACCGCCGCGGCGCGCTCGTCGAGCGCGCCGCGCAGCGCGTCGAGATCCACGGTCGCGTGCGCCTCGGACGGGATCACCACCGTCTCGTAGCCGACGAGGTGGACGCTCGCCGGGTTCGTGCCGTGCGCCGAGTCGGGCACGATGACGCGCCGGCGCGTCTCGCCCTCGCCGCGCGCCCGATGGTGGGCGCGGATCATGAGCAGGCCGGTCATCTCGCCCTGAGCGCCCGCCGCCGGCTGCGTGCTCACCGCGGCGAAGCCGCTGATCGCGGCGAGTGCCTTCTCGAGCTCGCGGATCACGCGCAGCGCGCCCTGGTTCGCGGCGTCGTCGCCGAGCGGGTGCGCGAGCGCGAACCCGGCCAGCCCGGCGATCTCGTCGTTGATCTTGGGGTTGTGCTTCATCGTGCACGAGCCGAGCGGATAGAGCCCGCGGTCGATGTGGTGGTTGAGCGTCGAGAGCTCGACGAAGTGCCGCACGACCTCGGGCTCGCTCACCTCGGGCAGACGCAGCTCCGCACGCAGGCGCGCGCCGCGCAGGTGCTCGGTGACGGGCCGGGTCGGCACGTCGCAACGCGGCAGTGCCGGCCCGCGATGGCCCGGCCCGCCCTGCTCGATCAGGAGCCGCCGCGGCATCGTCGTCATCGCGCGCCTCGCCGGGCGCCGCCGTCCCCCGCCGCCGCGACCGTGTCGCGCGACGTTCCGGCCGCGGCACGCAGCGCGCCGAGCCAGCGCTCGATGTCGGCGGCGCTCCGCTGTTCCGTGACCGCGACCAGCAGCCGCCGGCGCCACTCGGGCTGGAATCGGCCGAGGTCGATGCCCGCGAGCACGCCCGCGGCGCGGCCGGCGCGGATCACGGTGGCCGCGTCCACCGGGCACTCGAGCACGAACTCGCGGAAGAACGGCGCGTCGAAGGCGAGCCGATAGCCCGCGATCGCCGCGGCGCGTTCCGCTGCATGATGCGACTTCTGCACGCACAGCTCGGCGACCTCGGTGAGCCCGAGTTTGCCGAGCAGGCCGAGATAGATCGTCGCGCGCAGCGCGAGCAGACCCTGATTCGTGCAGATGTTCGAGGTCGCCTTCTCGCGCCGGATGTGCTGCTCGCGGGTCTGGAGCGTGAGCACGAACCCGCGCCGGCCGAGCCGATCCACGGTCTCGCCGGCGATGCGCCCCGGCATCCGCCGCACCAGCGCCTTCGTGCAGGCGAAGAACCCGAGCAGCGGCCCGCCGAAGGACGGCGGATTGCCGAGCGACTGGCCCTCGCCGACGACGATGTCGGCGCCCGCCGCCCCCGGCGGCTCGAGCAGCGCCAGCGCGATCGGGTCGCACACCGCGACCGCCAGCGCGCCGGCGCCGTGGGCGAGCGCGTGCAGCGCGGCCGGCTGCTCGAGGACGCCAAAGAAGTTCGGGTGCTGGTAGAGGACCGCCGCGACGTTGGCCCCGAGCGCCGCCTGGAGGTCGTCCTCCGCGCACGCGCCGCCACGGTCGGCGACGACCGTGACGTTGTCCGCGCCCAGATACGTGCGCAGGACGTCGACGATGTGCGGATGCACCGCACCCGCCACGACGACGCGCGCGCGGCCGGTCTGGTGCCGCGCGAGCAGTGCCGCCTCGACGGCCGCGGTGGCGCCGTCGTAGAGCGAGGCGTTGGCGACCTCGGTGCCCGTCAGCTCGACGATCATGCTCTGGAACTCGAAGATCGCCGTGAGCGAGCCCTGGGCCACCTCGGGCTGGTACGGCGTGTAGGCGGTCGCGAACTCCGAGCGCATCGCGATCGCCTGCAGCGCCGCCGGGATGTAGTGGTCGTAGAGCCCGCCGCCCAGGAACGAGGCCATGCGGTCGGCGTCGTTCATCCGCGCCCACTCGCCGAAACGCGCCCGCGATTCGATCTCCGAGAGCGGTCCGGGCACCGCCAACGGCTCGCGCAGCCGCACCGCCTCGGGCACCGTCGCGATCAGATCGTCGAATCGCGTCACGCCGATCGCGGCCAGCATTCGCTGCTCTTCGTCCCGCGAGAGGCCGATGAAGCTCACGCGTGCTGCTCCTCGATGAGCTGCGCGTACGCCTCGTGGTTCATGAGGCGCTTGAGATCGCCGGCGTCGGCCGGCTTCACGCGGATCATCCAGCCCTCGCCGAACGGGGACTGGTTGACGAGCGCGGGATTGTCGGCGAGCGCCTCGTTGATCGCGACGACCTCGCCGGCGACGGGCGCGAACAGGTCGCTCGCGGTCTTGACCGCCTCGATCGTGCCGAACGCCTTCATCGCCTCGAGCCGCCTCCCCAGCTCGGGGAGCTCGACGAACACGATGTCGCCGAGCTGCTCGGTCGCGTAGCTGGTGATGCCGACGGTGACGAGGCCGCTCTCGAGCCGCGCCCACTCGTGCTCCGCCGTGTACCGCAGATCCTCGGGGTAGCTCACCGATCCTCCTAGCCCGCCGCGCGGCGGGAGCCGTGGGTGTAGAAGGGACGCTTGACCACGCGCACCGGGATCCGGCTCGCGCCGGCCGCCACCTCGAGCGCGGCGCCGAGCGCCGCCGAGGTCGCGTCGACGTACGCCATCGCCACCGCCTTCCCGACGCTCGGGCCGTATGCGCCGCTCGTGACGCGGCCGACCGCGCGGCCTCCGGATTCGACCGCCATGTCGTGGCGCGGCACGCGCCGCCCCTCGGCCTCGAGGCCGACCAGCCGGCGTGTGAGGCCCTGCTCCTTCTGTCGGGCCAACGCGTCGCGCCCGGTGAACGCGGGCTTGGCGAGCTTCACGGTCCAGCCGAGGCCGGCTTCGAGCGGCGAGGTCGTGTCATCGATGTCGTTGCCGTAGAGCATGTACGCCATCTCGAGCCGCAACGTATCACGCGCGCCGAGTCCGACGGGCTCGAGCCCGTGCGGCCGCCCCGCCTCGATCAGGCCGTTCCACACGGCCAACGCGTCGCCGGACTTGAAGTAGAGCTCGAAGCCGTCCTCGCCCGTGTAGCCGGTGCGGGCGATCGTCGCGGGGACGCCGAACAGCGGGCCCTCGACGAACCGGTTCGCGGGCATCGCGAGCGCCGGCTCGGGGACATGGCCGCGCAGGACGTCCGACGCCTTCGGACCCTGCACCGCGAGCAGCGCCGTGTCGTCCGAGCGGTCGGTGAGCGACACGCCCGTCGGGCACTGGTCCCGCAGCCAGGCGAAGTCCTTGGCGATGTTCGAGGCGTTCACAACCAGCATGAAGTGATCGCCCGAACGGTAGACGTACAGGTCATCCACGATCCCGCCGTCCGGCCGGCACATGACCGTGTACATGGCCTGCCCGGGCGTGGTCGAGGCGATGTCGTTGGTCAGCGCCCGGTCGAGGAACTCCGCGGCGCCCACGCCCCGCACGATGAACTCGCCCATGTGCGAGATGTCGAAGAGGCCGGCGCACGTTCGGACGGCCTGATGCTCGCGCACGTCGCCGGCGTAGCGGAGCGGCATCTCGAAGCCAGCGAAATCGACGAGTTTGGCGCCCGCATCCTTGTGAAAGCGATGGAACGGCGTGCGCTTGAGGGTGGCCGTGGGCTCCACGAAAGGCTCCGGGTGAGAGGCGGACGCACGTTAGCGAACGCGACCGGAGCGGTCAAGGAAGCGGGCCCCCTAGTCCCCGGTCGGAACGATCCCTGCGCCCTCGACCATCAGAATCGCGGTGCGCTCCGGCGCCCGCGGGCGGTGGCGCACGCCCTTCGGCACGACGAAGCCCTTCCCCGCCGGGAGCTCGACCGTGCGGTCCTCGAGATCGATGAGCAGCCGCCCCTCGACGACGAAGAAGAACTCGTCCTCGTCGTCGTGCTGATGCCAGTGATACTCGCCGCGGACGACGCCGAGTCGCACGACCGAGTCGTTCACCTTGCACAGCGTCTGGTTCCACCAGCGATGCGTGCAGCCGTCGATCAGCCCGCGGACGTTGACGACCTCGAGCTGGGGATAGAGGACGTTGAGAAGCGTGACGTAGGGATACTCGTGAGCGGCGGAATCGGACACGATCGTTCCTAGCGCGCGGAGATATGAAGGACGCCCAGCTCCTGCCCGACCTCGGTGAAGGCGGCGACCGCGCGATCGATGTGCCGGGTCTCGTGCGCCGCGGAGAGCTGGACGCGGATCCGCGCCTGTCCCCTGGGCACCACCGGGAACGAGAAGCCGATGACGTAGAGGCCGCGATCGAGCAGCCGCCGCGCCATGTCGTGGGCGAGGCGCTCGTCGTGGAGCATGATCGGCACGATCGGGTGCGTGCCGGGCTTGATGTCGAACCCGGCCGCGGTCATCGCGGCGCGGAAGCGCTTCGTGTTGGTCTCGAGCCGGTCGCGCAGCTCGGTCGTGCGCGAAAGCAGGTCGAACACCGCGATGCTCGCGCCGACGACCGCGGGCGGAAGCGTGTTCGAGAAGAGATAGGGTCGCGAACGCTGGCGCAGGAACTCGATGATCTCGCGCCGGCCGGTGGTGAAGCCGCCGAGCGCTCCGCCCAGCGCCTTGCCGAGCGTCCCGGTGATGATGTCGACGCGGCCCATGACGCCGGCGAGCTCGGTGCTGCCCCGGCCGCTGGCGCCGAGGAACCCGATGCCGTGGCAGTCGTCCACCATCACCAGGGCCCGGTAGCGCTCCGCGAGGTCGCAGACGGACTTCAGATCAGCGATGCCCCCGTCCATGCTGAAGGCGCCGTCGGTCGCGATCAGGCGGTGGCGCGTGCCTTTGGCGACGGCCTCCTTCAGGCAACGCTCGAGGTCGGCCATGTCGTTGTTCTCGTAGCGCCAGCGCTGCGCCTTGCACAGCCGGACGCCGTCGATGATCGAGGCGTGGTTCAGGGCGTCCGAGATGATCGCGTCCTCTTCGCCGAGCAGCGGCTCGAAGACGCCGCCGTTGGCGTCGAAGCATGCCGCGTAGAGGATCGTATCGTCGGTGCGCAGGAACTCGGCGATCTTCCGCTCGAGCGTCTTGTGGATGTCCTGCGTGCCGCAGATGAACCGGACCGACGAGAGGCCGTAGCCTCGGCTGTCGAGCGCGCGGTGAGCCGCCGCGATCACGTCGGGATGGCTCGAGAGGCCGAGGTAGTTGTTGGCGCAGAAGACGAGCACCGTGCGGCCGTCGGCGAGCGTGACCTCGGGTCCCTGCGCCGAGGCGAGCACGCGCTCGTCCTTGTAGAGCCCGGCGTCGCGGATCTTCTTGAGCTCGGCCTCGAGCTGCGGCTTCAGCGTGTCGAACATGGCCCGTCTCCCCTCACGCGCTCTCGCCCCAGGGCACGAGCACGACCTTCCCGGCCTTGCCGGAGCGCAGCAGGTCGATCGCATCGTCGAACGCCTCCATCGGCATGACGTGCGTGATCGCCGGGCGGATGTCGAGCCGGCCCGAGCCGAGAAGGTTGTCCATCTGGTACCAGGTCTCGTACATGCGCCGGCCGATGATGCCGTGGATCGTGACGCCCTTGAAGATGACGAGCCGGTTCCAGTCGAGCTCGAACGACTCCTTGGGCAGGCCGAGCAGCGAGAGCCGGCCGCCGTTGCGCAGCGCGGCCAGCCCGTCCCGCACCGCTTGCGGGTTCCCCGACATCTCGAGCACGCCGTCGAGGCCGAGGCCGTTGGTGAGCTGTTTCACGCGCTCGACGAAGTTCTCGCGGCTCACGTCGATCACCGTGTCGGCGTTCATCGTCCGCGCCAGCTCCAGGCGGTAGGGCGAAACGTCGCTGGCGAACACGCGCGCGGCGCCGGCGGCGCGTGCGACGCCGATCGCGAAGAGGCCGATCGGTCCGCAGCCGGTGACGGCCACGTTGCAGCCCGAGAGCGGCCCGGCGAACGCGGTGTGCACGGCGTTCCCGAGCGGTTCCATCACCGCCGCGACCTCGATCGGAATGTTCGCCGGCGCGCGCCACGCGTTGACCGCCGGCACCGCGACGAACTCGGCGAAGCCGCCGTTCACGTCCACGCCGAGGATGCGCGTGTTCTCGCAGACGTGGGCGTTGCCCGTGCGGCAGGCGATACAGTGCTGGCAGACGATGTGGCTCTCGCACGACACGCGGTCGCCGACGTCGAACTCCGTGACCTGGCCACCGCGCTCGATCACATCGCCGACGAACTCGTGCCCGAGCGTCACGGGGGGCTTGAGACGTCCCTGTGACCAGCGGTCCCATTCGACGATATGAAGATCGGTGCCGCACACGCCGGCGCGGCGCACGCGCAGCAGCAGCTCGCGCGGGCCGCACGTCGGCACCGGCACCTCGCGCACCTCGGCGCCCGGACCGGGCCGGGTCTTGACGATCGCCTTCATCGTGGCCGCGCGCTTCACCGCGGGCGCCGCGGGCTTCTCGGCGGTGGCGGGGGTCGGGGGGTTCATGCGCCGAGCACCTCGCGCAGCGCCTCGCCGGTGTACGAGCCGCGGACGCGCGCGACGGTCTCGGGCGTGCCGGCCGCGACGATCGTGCCGCCGCGGTCGCCGCCCTCGGGCCCGAGGTCCACGATCCAGTCGGCGCTCTTGATGACGTCCAGCTGGTGCTCGATCACGATCACCGTATTCCCCCGCCCGACCAGCGCCTTGAGAACTTCGAGCAGCACGCGCACGTCCTCGAAGTGCAGCCCCGTGGTCGGCTCGTCGAGAATGTACAGGGTCCGGCCGGTCGCGACACGCGAGAGTTCGGTCGCCAGCTTCACCCGCTGCGCCTCGCCGCCCGAGAGCGTGGTCGCCGACTGGCCGAGATGGATGTAGCCGAGGCCCACGTCGTAGAGCGTGTCGAGCTTGCGCTTGATCGGCGGGATCGCGGCCAGGAACTCGCGCCCCTCCTCGACCGTCATCTCGAGCACGTCGGCGATCGAGCGGCCGCGGATCATGACCTCAAGGGTCTCGCGGTTGTAGCGGCGACCGTGGCACACGTCGCACTTGACGAAGACGTCGGGTAGGAAGTGCATCTCGATCTTCATCAACCCGTCGCCTTCGCAGTGCTCGCAGCGCCCGCCCTTGACGTTGAACGAGAACCGGCCCGGGCCGTAGCCGCGCACCTTGGCCTCGGGGAGTTGCGCGAACAGGTCGCGGATGAAGCCGAAC
Source organism: Candidatus Eiseniibacteriota bacterium (assembly GCA_016178725.1). Lineage (GTDB taxonomy): Bacteria > Eisenbacteria > RBG-16-71-46 > RBG-16-71-46 > RBG-16-71-46 > WS-11. The sequence goes on along the minus strand of JACOSV010000018.1, from coordinate 52,404 downwards.
GTGCCGGTGTAGGTCGCCGGGTTCGAGCGCGGCGTGCGGCCGATCGGGCTCTGGTCGATGTCCACCATCTTGTCGAGGTGCTCGGCGCCGCGGATCGCGCGGTGCGCGCCCGGGAGCGCGCCGGAGCCGCCGAACTGCCGCGCGAGCGCCGCCATCAGGATGTCGTTGACGAGCGTGCTCTTCCCCGAGCCGGAGACGCCGGTGACGCAGACGAGGCAGCCGAGCGGGAAGCGCGCATCGACGTCGCGCAGGTTGTGCGCGCGGGCGCCCTGCACCTCGAGCCACTGCCCGCTGCCCGGTCGGCGCGACGCCGGCGTCGCGATCGAACGCGTGCCGTTGAGGTATCCGCCCGTGACCGACGCCGGATGCGCCATGACCTCGGCCGGCGTCCCGGCCGCGACGAGGCGGCCGCCGTGGCGGCCCGCGCCGGGGCCGAGATCGACGAGATAGTCGGCCGCGAGCATCGTGTCGTGATCGTGCTCGACCACGACCACCGTGTTCCCGAGGTCGCGCAGCCGCGCGAGCGTGTCGAGCAGCCGGCGATTGTCGCGGTGGTGGAGGCCGATCGACGGCTCGTCGAGGATGTAGAGCACGCCGGTAAGCTGCGAGCCGATCTGCGTCGCGAGCCGGATGCGCTGCGCCTCGCCCCCGGCCAGGGTCGCGGCCGAGCGGTCGAGCGCGAGGTAGCCGAGGCCCACGTCGCGCAGGAAGCCGAGGCGGCCGAGCAGCTCCTTCATGATCGGCCCGGCGATGGTCTTGTGGACGCCGTCGAACGCGAGCGACCCCAGCTGCTCCCCCGCCGCCGCGACCGAGAGCGCCGACCACTCGCCGATGTGGCGGTCGGCGATTCGCACCGCGAGGCTCTCGGGCTTGAGCCGCGCGCCGCCGCAGGCCGCGCACGGCGTCGGGTGCATGAGGCTTCCGATCCAGCGCCGCACGCCCTCGCTCGCGCTGTCGCGATAGCGACGCGAAAGATTCGGGATCACGCCCTCGTACGTGCTGCGATGGATGAACGCCGAGCCCTTCCTCGTGCGGAACTCGAAGCGCACTTCCTCGTCGCCGCTGCCGTGGAGGATCAGGCGCTGGACGCGCGCGGGCAGCTTCTTCCACGGCGTCTTGAGCGAGAAGTCGAAGTGCTTCGCCAGCGCCTTGAGCGTGCCGCCGGTCCACGTGCCCTTGGGGTCGCCCCACGCCACGACCGCGCCGTCTTCGATCGACTTCGCGGGATCGGGCACGAGCTGGCCGGCGTCCACTTCGAGCCGGGTGCCGAGGCCATGACAGGTCGGACACGCGCCGTACGGCGAGTTGAACGAGAAGCTGCGTGGCTGCGGTTCCTCGACGCTGGTCCCGCACGTCGGGCACGCGGCGCCCTGCGACAGCAGGAGATCCTGGTCGGCGCCCGGCGCGGCGCCGGCCGGCGCCACTTTGGTGGCGGGCGCCCGCGCCACGCCCACGAGCCCGTTGCCGAGCTTCAGCGCGGTCTCGAGCGAATCGGCGATCCGGCTCGCCGCCGCGGCCTCGACCTTGAGCCGGTCGATGCCGATCGCGATGTCGTGGCGCTTGTGGCGCGCGAGCCTGGGCGGCAGGTCGAGCTCCACCCACTCGCCGTCGATCCGGGCGCGCAGGTAACCCTGTCGGCGCACGTCCTCGAGCTCCTTGCGGTACTCGCCCTTTCGCCCGCGCACGAGCGGCGCGAGCAGGTGCACGCGCTCGCCGTCGAACGTGCGCAGGATCGTATCCACCATCTCCTGCACGCTCTGACGGTTCATGCGCGTGCCGCAGTTGGGGCAGAACTGCGTGCCGAGCCGCGCGAACAGGAGCCGCAGGTAGTCGTAGATCTCGGTGATCGTCCCGACCGTCGAGCGCGGATTCGATCCCGCGCTGCGCTGCTCGATCGCGATCGCCGGCGAGAGGCCTTCGATCGCGTCGACCTCGGGCTTCTCCATCTGGCCGAGGAACTGGCGAGCGTAGGCCGAGAGCGACTCGACGTAGCGCCGCTGTCCCTCGGCGTAGAGCGTGTCGAAGGCGAGCGACGACTTGCCCGAGCCCGAGACGCCGGTGATCACGATCAGACGCTGGCGCGGCAGGCGCAGCGACAGGTTCTGGAGATTGTGCTCGCGAGCGCCGCGGATGACGATGTCGCGGAGCCCGGTCTCGCGACGCGGCGCGGCGGGCGCCGGCGTGCCGTTCGAGGCGCCCGGGCTCGCCGGGCGTCGCGGACGCGCGGATGCGGTGCGGGGGGTCATGAGCGCCGGATCATAGCAGGGGCGGCAAGACCGAAAGCGCTGCTAGCATGGGCGACATGTCCGTCAAATGGGGCTTATCAAGTCTGCTCTTCGTCCCGCTCATGTTCGCCCCCAGCGGTCCCGTCGCATGGTTCGAAGGAGAAGTTTCGGACTGCGTCGCTGGCCGCTCCGTGCCCGTGAGCTTCGCAAACGTCATGGTGGGGCGTTACGGGGGTATGACCGACGCTTCAGGTCGATTTCGAATCGCGTCGGTTCCGGCCGGTCGCTGGGTTGTTCGCGTCCAGTGCGTGGGGCGCGAGGTGATCCTCGACACCATGGTTTTCCCGGAAAAGGGAACGGTCACAAAGCATTACTGCTTCACGGGGGGTCCCTACCCACGCTTCCTGTACCTGCGAGATAGCTTGGTCGCTCAAGGGCGCTGGCACCCGACGATCGATTCGACGTTGGCCGTATGCATGCATCAGGCCGAGCGGATCCGAGTGCTACGGATCAATTGGCGCGATTGGTCGACGCGCTCATTCTCGGGACCCGTGCCGGTGATCGCAGAAGGCCCAACTCCGTCCGACTCCTCCTTGCGCGAACTATTCGAAGCCCTCGAGGACTCCTCGCTCTACATTCCCGTGCTGCAGGGTGACCGGCACATGTGCGAGTACGAGCCCGGGGTGATGGTCCGCTTCGAGCGAGAAGGCCACTCGATGGATATGTTCCTTTGCTTTGGCTGCGGTGAGTTCAACATTGGGATCTCGGGAGGGGTCCATCAGGCCGGGTGGATCGGCCCAAGAGCGGGACCGTTCATTCGCCTCGCACGCGAGGCGTTCCCGAACGAGCCGAATCTTCCGTAGAAAACCGGATGTGCCGTTCGCGCCGCTACTCGTAGCGCAGGGAGTCCACCGGATCGAGGCGCGAGGCGCGCATCGCGGGATAGAGCCCGAAGAACACGCCGACGATCGCCGAAAAGACGATCCCCGTGATCACCGACCACAGCGAGACGTACGTCGGCATCTGGCTCGCGGCGTGGATGCCCCACGAGATCGTCGCGCCGAGCAGGATGCCGAGCACGCCGCCCGCCGCCGTCAGCAGCACGCTCTCGATCAGGAACTGCGACAGGATCGCGCTGCGCGGCGCGCCGAGCGCCTTGCGCACGCCGATCTCGCGCGTCCGTTCGGTGACCGCGACCAGCATGATGTTCATCACGCCGATGCCGCCGACCAGCAACGAGATCCCCGAGATCAGGCCCATGAGGGCAAAGATCCCGCCCGTGATGCTGTTGTAGAGCGACAGGAACTGGTCGTCGGTGAAGACCACGAAATCATTGGTCTTGTTGCTGGGAAGATGCCGGCGGACGCGCAGGATCTCCATGATCTGCTGCTGCGCGAGATCGCTCGCCTCGGGCGAGGTGGCGATGGCGTCGAGGAACAGCTCGCCGCGCTTCGGGAACCATGGCGGCGCGTCCTGTGGCGCGGCGAAGTACTTGTCCATGGCGGTGTAGGGGATCGCCGCGACCTGATCGAAGTTGTTGCCGAGCATTCGGCCCTTGGGCTCGAACTCACCGATCAGCGTGAACGGGATGCCGTTGACGTGGACCTCCTCCCCGAGGCCGCTCTTGTCGCCGAACAGCGCCTCACGCGTGTCCTTCCCCAGCACGACGACGTGCGCGTTCCGCTCCACCTCCTGCTGGGTGAAGAAACGGCCGCGCGCGAGATCGTAGCCGTGCGTGGTGAGGTAGTCCTCGTTGGTGCCGTAACAGAACACGCCGCGCGCTTTCTTGCTCTGGCGGGTCACCTGCATCTCGCCGAACGGAAACTTGAAGGGAGCGATCGCCCGCACCGCCGTCGCATGCGAGAGGATCGCCTCGGCATCACCCATCGTGAATGCCTTCCGCTGCTTCAGGCTGTCCGGGATCTGGCCGAACTGGAAGCCGGGGCGGATGCGGCGGATGTAGATGGTGTTGTTGCCGAACGACTGGATGCTCTTCTGGAACGAGCGCTGGAAGCCGTTGATCAGCGAGACCATGCCGATGACCGTGCCGACGCCGATGACGATGCCGAGCAGCGCGAGGATCGAGCGCAGCCGGTTGGCGACCAGCGCGCGTCCGGCCATGTCGAGCGTCTCGCGCAGCAGGAAGAGGTTCATCGGCTATTCGTAGCGGAGCGCGTCGATCGGATCGAGGCGCGAAGCCCGCCACGCCGGGAATGAACCGAAGAAGATGCCGATCAACCCGGACATGGTGATCCCCATCGCGACCGCCGGCCAACTCACCGCGGCCGGGAGCGGCGATACCGCACCGACGAGCATGGCGATGCCGATCCCGCTCAGGACGCCGATGAGTCCGCCGGTCATCGAGAGCGTCGTCGCCTCGACCAGGAACTGCGTCAGGATGTCGCGGCGCTTCGCCCCCATGGCCTTGCGGATGCCGATCTCGCGCGTCCGCTCGGTCACCGAAACCAGCATGATGTTCATGATCACGATGCCGCCGACCAGGAGCGAGATCGCGGCGACGCCGACCGTGACCACGAAGATCCCCCCGGTCAGGTTCTGGTAGAGCTCCATCACGTTCTCGGAGGTGGTGATGCCGAAGTTGTCCGGTTGACCGGGGCGCAGATGGCGCAGCCCGCGCAGGCGGTTGCGCACCTCCTGCTCGGCCACCGGCATCGATGCCTGGTCGATGGTCTTGACCGCGATGCCGAAGTTGCCGCGCTTTTGCTTGAACTTCTGGAACGTGCGGATCGGAATCGTCGCGAAGCGGTCCTGGCTCTGGCCGAACAGCTTGCCCTTCGACGCGATGACGCCCACGACTTCGTAGCTCTCGGAGCCGAGGCGGATCTCCTTGCCGACCGGGTCCGCGTTGGGGAACAGCTCGTCCACGACATCGGAGCCGATCACGCACACCATGCGACGTCGCTGGTCGTCGAGCTCGGTGAGCTGCCGCCCCTCGGCGATGGTCAGGTCGTCGATGATCTCGTAGCCCGGGCCGCTGCCCTTGATCGAGACGTTCTTGACCTCCTTGCCCCGGTAGTGCGCCGAGCCGTTCGTTCCCGACTGGGCGATGATGATCGAGGCATGGGGCACCGAGCCGTGCAGCGCGTCGGCGTCGTCGAGCGTGATGACCGGGTTGTCCTTGACCTTCTCCCACGCCTCCTGGCTGGTGACGAGGCCGTACGGGTCGACGTAGAAGACGTTGGCGCCGGCGTTGAGCAGCTTCTCCGAGACGAAGCGGTTGAGTCCCTCGACGAACGAGAGCACCGCGATCACCGACATCACGCCGATGATGGTGCCGAGCAACGTCAGGAACGAGCGCATCTTGTTCGCGCGCAGCGCGGCGAGCGCGATGCCCGAGCTCTCGCGCAGGTTCATCGCCTCGCTCCCATCACGGAGGCCGTCTGCTGCACGTCGCTCTCGATCTTGCCGTCGCGCATGCGGACGACGCGGTTGGCATGCCCGGCGATGTCGGGCTCGTGCGTGACCAGGATCACGGTGTTGCCCTGCTGCCAGATGTTCTTGAACGCCGCCATGATCTCCTCGCCGGTCGCGGTGTCGAGGTTTCCGGTCGGTTCGTCGGCGAGGATGATGCTCGGCTTGTTCACCAGCGCGCGCGCGATCGCGACGCGCTGCCGCTGCCCGCCGGAGAGCTCGTTCGGCTTGTGCTTCATGCGGTCGGAGAGGCCCACGAGATCGATCGCTTCACGCGCCCGCTTGCGCCGCTCCTCGTGCTTGACGCCGGCGTAGACCAGCGGCAGCTCGACGTTGTGCAGGGCGTCGGCGCGCGCGAGGAGGTTGAAGGTCTGGAACACGAAGCCGATCTCCATGTTCCGGATGCGCGCCAGCTCGTCGTCGGACATCGAGCCGATCTCGTGGTCCTTGAGCCGGTACGAGCCGCTCGAGGGCGTATCGAGGCAGCCGATGATGTTCATGAGCGTCGACTTGCCCGAGCCCGACGGGCCCATGATCGCGACGTATTCGTTCTGCGCGATGTCGAGCGAGACGCCGTTCAGTGCGTGGACCTTCTCGGTGCCGACCTCGTAGACGCGGTGCAGGTCGCGGATGCTGATGAGCATCGATCAGCCCTTCTTCCGAACGCCGGCCGCTTCCTCGCGCTTGACCTTGGCGCCGGGCTTGAGCTCGCGCAGCGCCTTGTACGGCCCGGACACCACCATGTCGCCTTCCTTCACGTCGCCGGTCACCTCGATCATCGATTCGCTGGCGATCCCGGCCTTGACCGGCACGAACGTCACGACGCCGTTCTTCTCGACGAAGACGCCGGTGACCTCCTTGTCCTTCTTGCCCACCGTGTCCTCGTCCGCGGCGGCATCGCCGGGCCTGGGCTTGCTGCGCCCCGCGGTCTTGCGCATCGCCTTCTGCAGCTCGCGCTCGGTGCGCACGACGACCGCCTGGATCGGCACGGCCTTGGCCTTGGCGTGCGTGCCCGTCTGCACCTCCACGTCGGCGGTCATCCCCGGCCGCACCGCCGGCACCGTGTGGTCGAACACGACGTGGACCTCGAAATTCGTCTGCCCTTCGCTGCCGGCGGTGATCGTCCGCTTCGCCGTGTTGCCGATCTCGGTCACCGTGCCGTCGAACAGAGTGTCGGGCAGCGCATCCACCTTGATCCTGGCCTTCTGGCCGATACGGATGTCCACCACGTCCGCCTCGTCGACGTCGGCGCGGACCTGCATGCGCGAGAGGTCGGAGACCACCATGATCTGCGTGCCCGGATTGTTCATGGTGCCGGTCATCACGATCTCACCCTGCTCGACGTCGAGCGCGCTGACTACGCCGTCGAACGGGGCGACGAAGTGCGTCTTGTTGAGGTTGTCGTTGGATGCGGCCAGCATCGCCTCGCTGCGTGTGACGTCTTCCTGGGCCGAGGCCGCCGCGGATCGCGCGGTTTCGATGGTCGCCGCGGCGCGGTCCCACTCCGCCTGCGAGAGCAGCTTCTGCTCGAACAGCGACCGCTGGCGGACGTAGTTGTCCTCGTCCACCTTGAGGGTCGCGCGCGCATCCTTGAGCCGGGCCTGCGCCGCGGCCAGGTTCGCCTTCGACTGATTGAAGATCGCACGGTACTGCGTGTCGTCGAGCTGCAGCAGCAGCTGCCCGGTGCGCACGCGGTCGCCCTCGGCCACGGCGAGCCGGATGATCTTGCCCGGCACGTCGGCGCTGATCTTGACCTGCGTCTTCGGCTCGATCTTGCCCGGCGCCTTGACCCGCGACGTCACGTCCTCGACGCGCAGCCGGGCGAGCTGGACGCCTTCCACCTTGCCGCCCGAGGTCCGGGCGATGTTCGCGACCACGAGCACGATCACCAGCACGCCCGCAAGGGCGATCCACAGCCATTTCTTCTTCATCGGATACGCGCTCCTTCCATCCGCCTACTCACCGTGGCCGCGGACGCGATTGACCTGCGCCTCGGCGACGCGGATGGCGGCCAGTGCCTTGACGACGTTGCTCTGCGCGGTCTGCAGCTGCACCTGCGCGTCGATCAACTCGAGGATCGTGGCGGATCCGACGTTGTATTTCTCCTGCGTCAGCTTGAGGTTCTCGGTCGCGGATTCGAGTCCGCGCTGCGCCACGTTGTTCTGCGCCAGCGCCTCGTTGTACGCGAGCAGCGACTGATGCACCTCGCTCGCGAGGTTGCGCTTGAGCGCGTCGTACGCCGCCTGCGCGCGGATCTCTCCGGCGCGGCTCGAGCCGATGCGCGCGTCGATGCCGGCGAGGTCGAACAGGTCCCAGCTCACCGAGACGGTCGTGCGCCACGAGCTATTGGAGCCGCTCGCGGGCAGCTGGAGCGCCAGCGCCTGACCGAGCTTGAGATCGGTGCCGCTCACGGTCGAGAACTGGCGCGAGTTGAAGCTGGCGCTGCCCGTGGCGCTCACGAACGGCAGGCGCGCCAGCCGCGCCGCCGCCACGCTCGCCCGAGCCGAGCGCAGCGAGCCCTCGGCCGCAACGAGATCGGGCCGGCCGCGCGAGGCCTCGGAGAGGATCGCCGCCTCGTCGTAGCTCGCCGGCGTCGCGACCAGCACCGTGTCGACCGCGCCGAGCTCCGGCTCGATCACGCCCATCTGCTCCGCGAGCGCGATGCGCTGGTCGATGATCGCGTGGTCGGCGGTGATCGAGTCGAGCTCCGCCTGCGCCGTGGCGACCTGGGCCTTGAGGAGATCGCTCTTGGACACCGATCCCACCTGGAACATCGCGTTCACGCGCCGCTCGTCGTCACGGGAACGCTTGAGCGCTCCGGTCGCCACCTCGGCCAGCTTGATCGCCTGCACCACGCCGTAGAACTGGCGGCGCGTGGCGAGCGCCACGTCGTTCCGCGTGGCCTGGCGGGTGAACTGCGCCGAGCGCATGCCGTGCGACGCGGCCGAGCGCTGCGCCCAGGAGCCGAGGCTCAGGATGCTCCAGCTGCCGGAGAGCGTCGTGGCGCTGCTGTTGAAGCGCGAACCGGTCGCGAGGAAAGGATCGCCGTTGGGAAGGAAGCTCACCGCGGACTGGCCGAACGAGCCGTTGGTGCGGCCGTCACTGCGACCGGCGCCGACCGAGAATGTCGGAAGCAGACCGCCGTACGCGCCGGTCAGGCTCGCCTTCGCCTGTATGACGCCCGCCTCGGCGTTGAGCATCTCGGTGCTCTTCTGGAGCGCCACCTTCACCGCGCCGTCCGCGGTCAGCGGTGCGGCCGCCGCGGTGCGGGCCCCGAGCGTCACGGCCAGCGCCAGGACGGCCCCGACCCGCCACAATGCCTTCGTGCTCATGCGCGATCTCCGAGACGTTGATTGGCCACTCGCGGGGCGGATCCCCGGGGGCGTGCCCTGCTTACGCGACCGATCCGTGAAAGTTGCAAGCGTTCAACTGCCTGCGCCCCGGCTGAACATGCCGCCGAGCACGCTGAAGAAGAGCATGAGCACGATGTAGATCCCGCCGATCACCCAGGCGACCGACGAGCGCTTCGCCCCCGACAGCGCCGCCGCGCCGATGATCACCACCGCCAGATACCAGAGCGAGAGCGGGCCGATCGCGTCGAGAAAGATGCCGAGGCCGACCAGCAGCTTGTTCGACGGATCGTCGGGCAGCAGGATGCCGAAGCCGGTGTGGATGCCCTTCATCGTTTCGCGGCTCCACATGAGCGCCCCGGCGAGCACCTGCCCCGGAATCGTGATGAGTGACGACCATGCGACGGTCTCGAGCGCGAGTCGGTAGCGGAACTTGGTCCCGAGCACGAATCCCGCGCCGAACCAGATCAGCAGCGCCGATATGAGCATGATGATCGGCCACGCCACGGCCTGCTGGACGACGGCGATGGCCTTGCCCGTCGGACCGCCCATCATCTGCTCCATCTTATCCACCTGCTGCGCGGTCATCTTGCCGTCCGCCACCGACTGCTCCCACTGCTCGCTCAACATCGGCATGAGCGCGCGGTCGTGGAGCACGGTCGAGAAGCACGCGGCAAAGACGATCATGATGATCAGCGGGAACCACCACTGCGCGTGCGTGTCGAGGCCGCTCCAGGCGGCCGTCGGACGGGCGAAGATCGCGATCGCGCGCTGGAACGGCGAGAGGTTCGGCGCTGCGGCGCCGGCATCGGGCGCCGGCGCGGTCAGGGGCGTGTTGGGGGGCGACTCCATGGAAGTCCTCCTGATGGGGATGGCGGCCCGGACCCCGGGAGACCACGGTCGGGAACGAGACAAGATACGGAGGCGCGCCGCAAGGGGTCAACGCCACCGGGACCGGCGCGGCAAAAGCAACGCCCCGCCGCGGATCGCCGGGCGGGGCGTTACGAAACGCGCGATATCAGTGCAGCGAGAAGCGCACCGGGACGGCCACCCACACCGCGACGGGCTTGTTGTTCGATAGCGCCGGCTTGAACACCCACTGCTTGACCGCCGCCACCGCGGACGCGTCGAGCATCGCGATGGAGTTGACCACCTTCGTGTCCTTGACCCTGCCGTCCTTGCCGACCAGCGCCTGGATCATCACCGTGCCGTCGACGTTGGCCGACCGCGCGATCTCGGGGTACTCGGGTTGCACCTTGGTGATCGCCTCGGGAAGCTCCTCGACGTAGACGTACTCGCCGAACTTGGGCAGCTCCTCGTCCGTCGGCGGCGCGACGACCAGCTCGCCCTGTCCCGACGAAACGCCCGGCGTCACCTGCGCGATCTCCTCCTGCGAGGCGATCGTCTGCTCCGGCGGCGCCTCGGCGTCCGGCACCGGCACCGCGACGCCGACCGTAGGCGGCGTCACCGGCCCCGCGACCTGCACCTGCGGCGGCGGCGCGTCCTGCGTGAGCGGCGGCGGCGCGGCGAGCTCGCGATACGGCACGACGATGACGCTCGTCTCGTGCGGCCGGTGGCTCAGGAAGACGTTGGTCCCGAACGACAGAATGAACACGACCAGGAACGCTCCGCAGCCGACGAGGACGCCGCGGAACATGTACTTCCGCGCCACCTCCTTCAGCTCGGGCGCCCCGTAGGGCATGAAGCTGAATAGACTCTCCTGCTCGTCCATCACGGCCGTCGACCTCACAGCGCCTCGACCTCCTTCTTCTCGTTGGGATCGAGCGTCGCGAGCGAGAACCGCGTCAGACCCGCGAGATCCAGCTCGTCGATGATGCTCACCATGTTGTTGAACTTCGCGTCGCGGTCGATCTTGATCAGGACGACGATGTCCTTGTTGCCGTGGAAGACCTTGAACACCGCGCTCAAGCTGCCGACGTCGACGCGGGCCCAGGGATCCTCGCCGCGCCGCCAGTAGGCACGGTTGTCCGGGAGCACCCGCACCGTGAGCACCTTGGACTGCGCGACCTCGATCTTCACGTCCTTGTCGGGCGGAAGGTTGATCTCGAGCGCCTGCGGCGTGCGGAACACCGTGGTCACCATGAAGAAGATGAGCAGGAGGAACGCGACGTCGACCATCGGCGTCATGTCGATGCGCACACCGACACGGCGCTTGGGCCGATGGATGCCCTTGCCCTTCTTCTTACCGCTGGATCGTGGTTGTGGGGCGTCAACAGCACCCATGGTCGCTCACCTCCTCTACTTTCCGGCGGCCGAGAACAGGCCCTTCTTGCCGGCCAGCTCGGTCTGGACGTTGAAGCGCGGCGCCTTGGCGTCCTGCAGCGCCTTCATCATGTCGGCCATGATCCCGTACGTCGCATCCTTGTCCATCTTGACGATCATGCGCGCCATGGGATTGGCCGCGCGGGCGTTCGCGAGCACGGTGGCGAGATCGGTCGGAACCATCTCGGGCATCAGCTCGCGCGTCACTTCCTGGCCGCCCTGACGGTACACGACGCGCACGCGCGACTGGTTCGCGTACTCCGGCTTGGGACCGGTCACCGCGATCGTGATGATGTCCGACTCCGGCGACTTCGCCTCGGAGTTCGACTCGGGCAGCACGATCTTGTCCTTTTCCGGCGGCTTGAACTGCGTCGTGCACATGAAGAAGATCAGGAGCAGGAACGCGACGTCGACCATCGGCGTCATGTCGATGCTGATGCCGATGCGGCGCTTCTTCTTGAGCATCGTTCCGTTCCCCTAGCGGCGGTCGCCCACCGACGCGGTGAGCAGCTGGACGGCCTCGTACGAGGCCTCGTCCATCATGTAGTTGAAGTTATCGACGCGGGTCACGAACACGTTGTACGAGACGATGCCCCCGATGGCGACGAACAGGCCGCCCGCCGTGTTGATGAGCGCCTCGGAGATGCCGACCGCGAGCTTCGAGGCGTCCACGGCGCCCGTGTGGCCCAGGGCCGAGAACGAGCGGATCATGCCGATCACCGTTCCGAGCAGTCCCACCATGGTCGCGATCGAGGCGATGGTCGAGAGCGCGATCAGGTTGCGCTCGAGCAGCGGCACCTCGAGGCCGTTCGCCTCCTGGATCGCCGCCTGCGTTTCCGCGACCACCTTCTCCTTCGGCGCACCCTCGGCCTGCACCTGCTGGTAGCGCTCGAGGCCGGCGCGGATCACGTTCGCCGCCGAGCCGCGCTGCTGGCCGCACAGCTGGATCGCCGCCGGCACGTCGTTGCGGTGGAGCGCCTTGCGCACGTTGTTGAGGAAGTCGGGCAGCGAGCCGCGTCCGGCCGCCTTCCGCAGACTCCACACGCGCTCGATGATGAAGGACGTCTGGAGGATCGCGAGCAGGATGAGCCCGGCGACCAGGGGTCCGCCCTTGTTCATCTGCTCACCGAGCGGGCCGAGCTGCGGGAGGAAGAACCAGATCGCGATCGAGACGATCGCGGCGAGGCTGAATCCGAGCGGAACGATGAAACGGCTCATTGCGCGAGTGTCCTCCTAGACCGGCGGCGCAGCCCCCGCGGCGAACGCCGCGAGCGCCTGCTCCTCCGTGGCGTGGTGGTCGAAAACACGGATCAGCTTGGTCATCGTGAACAGATCCAGGAGGCGCTTGCCGAGACCGCACAGCTTGATCTCGCCGCCGCGCCCCTTGTAGTTCGAGTAGCCGCGCATCAGCGCGCCGATCGCGATCGAGTTGAGCGTCTGGCACTCGGTCATGTTGAGGACCAGCCGGGTGTTGCTGCCGGCCGCCTCGTCCATGATCGCCTTCTGCAGATCGTCCGTCTCCTGGTCGCCGAAGAAGCTGCCCTTCGGATACAGGATGACGATGCTGTCGATCTGTCTGCGCCGGATCGCCACGCGATCATGCCCTCCCCGAGGCCGCGACTAGACGGGCTTCGATTCCGCGAAGCTCGCGATCGCCTGCTCTTCGCTCGGGAACACGTCGAAGACGAGCGACAGCTTGGTGATGACGAAGATGTTTTCGATCCGCTTGTCCACGGCACAGAGCTTCATCTGCCCGCCGCGGCGGACGTAGCTGGAGTGGGCCGAGATGAGGACGCCGAGCGCGGTCGAGTTGAGGTGCTGGGTCTCGCTCAGGTTGATGATCAGGCTCTTGTTTCCGCCCTCGCCCAGCGTCTTGATGACGCGCTCGAGCTCGTCGGTTTCGTCCCCGCCGCTCAAGTAGCCCTTGGGGGTGAGGATGGCGATGCTCTCCACCTGCCGCTGCTTCATTTCGTTCCTCCCTTGGGCGGGGCCTGGAGAATCTGCAGACCCTTCTTCGCGTCCGGCTGATTCGGATCGACCTTGAGCGCCTTGTTGTACCACTCGGCGGCCTTCGCCCGATCGCCCCTGTTCTGCCAGGCCTGTCCGAGCCAGACCATCGCCTGAACGTCCTGATCGTTGAGCGAGACGGCGCGCTCGAGCAGCGTGATCGCGCCGGTCCAATCCTTCTGCAGGAGACGATAGTAGCCCAGTTGCCGGTAGGCGACGCCCGCCGTCTTGCTGGTGGAGTCGAGCGCGACCGAACGCTCGAGCGACGCCCGCGCGTTCTCGTCGTCCTTCTGCTGCGCGTAGAGAATGCCCAGCCAGAAGTGGCGCTCGCCCTTGGCGGAGTCGACCGCCGCCGACCTGCGCAGCGCGTCCAAGGCTTCCGGGTACTGCTTCATCTCCTTATACGACAAACCGATGTAGTAGTAAGCCTCGCCGCTGTTCGGGTCAAGCGCGATTCGCCGGTTGAGCGTCGCGATCGCCCCCGGATAGTCCTTCGCGCGGAAGCGTCCCTTGCCGAGCTCGGTCATCGCGAACTTGGCGTCGCTCGTGGTCGAGTCGCGCGCGATGATCGCCTTGTAGATCGAGTCGGCGCCCGACTGATTGTTCTGAAACACGAACATCTGCCCGATGAGCAGCAGGTCGCGCGGAGTGGGATCGCCGCGGCCGAAGAAATCGAGCGCCTTGGCCCAGTCCTTCTGGTCGGCGTAGTAGCGGCCGAGCACCGTGTACATCTCCTTGCTCTTGTCGCCGAGCTGCTCGGCCTTCTGCAGCTCGGCCAGCGCTTCGGGTCGGTGCGTGTAGTAATCGCTGCGTCCGAGGAGGCTCCAACCCTTCGGGTCGTTGGGCTTGAGCCGCGTGTAGACCTCGAGCGGGCCGCGCGCCTCGGCGTAGCGCTTGACGTCGGCGGCGCCCGAGAGGAAGAGCAGGTTGCCGAGCGCGAGCTGCGCCGGCGCGTAATCGGCGTCGCGCCGGGTCACCCACAGGTACTGGTCGAGCGCGTCGTTGTACCGCTGGTCGTAGAAGAGCGCCTGACCGAGCGCGAAGCGGATGTCGATGTCGGTCGAGTCGAGATCGACCGCCGCCTGGCACTCCTGGATGGCGAGCGCCCACGTGCCGCGCCGGAAGTAGAACTCACCGAGCTCCTTGAGCACGGTCGCGTCGTCGGGCGCCTCCTGCCGCGCGGTGGTGAAGTAGATGCCGGCGGCGCGCAGCGAATCGCGCGACTCCTCGGCGCGTCCGAGCGCCGTGAGGAAGCGCGGCCGCCACTTCGTGCCCCAGCCGAGACCGACCGTGAGCGCCGCGACCCCCTTGTCGAACTGCCGGGTCTGCACGTAGCAGTCGCCGAGCGCGAGCTCGGCCTCGGGGAACTTGCGGTCGAGCTCGGTCGCCTTCTGGTAGAGCGGGATCGCGTCGCCGCACTTGTCCTCGAGGCGCAGCACCTCGCCCTGCCCCCAGTACGAGAGCGCGAATCCGGCATCCATCTTCTGGGCGAGCTGGAACTGATCCATCGCCTTGTCGAGCTGCCGGCGGCGCAGCCACACTTGACCGACGCCCGCGCGACCGGCGGCATAGCCCTGGCCCGCCGCCTTCTCGAACAGGGCAGCGGCGTCGTCGTAGCGGCCCGCCTTGAGCGCCGTCTGGGCGTCCTTGAGGTCGTCGGCGCGGGCCGCGCCCGCGGCGCCCAGCGCGACGACCATGCACGCGATCGTCATCCATGCCGCGTGCGGCGCGCGATTCAGCTCTCGTCTCTTCAGGAGCGATCCCCTCCTCTGTATGTTCAATGGTGACTCCCCAGCATCGACGAACGCCGCACGAAGCGCACCGGCACCGCGGTTGGGACGAGCCCCTGCTCGTGCACCAGCTGCTGGCCGTCGCGGCTCGTCACGTACGTGATGAATCCGTTGGCGAGCGCCCGTCCGCCGGGGCGGGCGTAGAGGTTCATGAAGCGGGTGAGCGGATAATCGCCGCCGTACACCGTCTCTGGATCCGGCTTCCAGAACGGCAGGCCCTTGAGCGAGGCAACGCGCAACGCGCGTACGCCGCGGTCGGCCCAGGCGAGCGACACGAAGCCGATCGCCTCGGGATGGGCCGCGACGTAGGCGACCACGTCGGAATCCGAGTCTTCATACACCACCGGCACCTGCACCTGTTCCCCCTGCATCACCCGCTGCGCGAAGAACGTCGTGATGTCCGCTCCCGGCGCCTGGAACACCGGACGCACCGCAAGGTTCGCGCCGCCGACCTCGCTCCACGCCTTCACCCGGCCGGCGTAGATGCCGCGCAGGTCGTCCAGCGCGATGTTCTGCACCGGATTCCCCGGATGCACCACCACCGCGACCCCGTCCCGCCCGAACCGATAGCCCTCCAGCTCCAGCCCTCCGCGAAGCGCCGCGCCGCGTTCCTCGCTTTCGAGCTCGCGCGCGATCGCCGCCACGTCGCACTCGGCCGCGAACAGCGCGCGGATCGCCTCGCGCGACGCGCCGGCCCGGATCTCGACCGCGGCGTCCGGGTAGAGCGCGACGAACGCCCCGCGCTCACGCCGGATCAACGGCTCGAGATCCGGAGCACAGACGATGGAGATACGCCCGCTGGTGATCGAGTCTTCCACTGCCCGGCCGGGGCGCTGCGGGGAGCAGCCGCAAAGCAGGGCGGCGATCGTCAGCGGTCCAGCCGCGAAGCCGAGAAGCCGGCGGCCGAAACCCGGAGCATCGAAGGTCGAGAAGTCTAGGAAGCCGCGGAGGCCCTTGTCAATCAATGGTTGCTCCGCTTTCCCGTGGTCGCGTCCGTCGCACGCCCCGCCTTCTACGCTCGCGGGCAGCGCGGCACACTAGAGTCGGCTTCCGGGACTGTCAAGAACCGTGGCGCGGGCGCCCCCCGTGAGGCGGCGGAGCGACGCGGAAACCCCTCGCGAACCGACCTCGGCCGTCCTAGAATCCCCGGTCCCGGCGACCGGTACCTCGCGGTCGCCACGGTTTCGGGGAGTCCTCCGGAAGCGCGCACGCATCCCTGCGATGTCGGCATCCCGCGAGGCGCGCATTCCATCCACCTCTCGCTGGGGCGGACCGGACTCCTCGATCGTAGGTCGCGGCCGCCGCCTTCGGGCGGCGGCCCGGCCGTTTCAGGGCCGCAGCCGGTAGAGCATGCGCGGGAACGGAATCGTCTCGCGCACGTGATCGAGCCCGGCGATCCACGCCAGCGTGCGCTCGACACCGATGCCGAAGCCCGCGTGCGGAACCGATCCGTAACGCCGCAGGTCCTTGTACCACTCGAACGCCTCCTGCGGCAGGCCGTGCTCGTCGATGCGCCGCGTCAGCAGATCGAGCGAGGCCATGCGCTGCCCGCCGCCGATGATCTCGCCGTAGCCCTCGGGCGCGAGGCAGTCGCACGAGAGACTGAGCCTGGGATCGGCGGGATCCGGCTCCATGTAGAACGCCTTCACCGCCGCCGGATAGTGCGTGACGAACACCGGCGTCTCGAACTGCTCGGCGAGGATCGTCTCGTCCGTCCCGCCGAAATCGCCGCCCCACTCGAACGCCTGCCCGGCGGCGTGGAGCCGCGCCACGGCGTCGTTGTAGTGGATGCGCGCGAACGGCGCGCGAACGCGCGCGAGCTTCGTCACGTCGCGCTCGACCGTCTTCAGCGCCTCGGCGTTCCGCTCGAGCACGCGGCCCACGACATACACCAGCAGCCGCTCCTCGAGTCCGATCACGTCCTCGAGCGTCGCGAACGCCCACTCGGGCTCCATCATCCAGAACTCGATCAGGTGGCGGCGCGTCTTGCTCTTCTCGGCGCGGAACGCCGGCCCGAAGCAGTAGACGCGACCGAACGCCATCGCCGCGGCCTCGGCGTAGAGCTGCCCGCTCTGCGTCAGGTACGCGCGCTCATCGAAGTACTGCGTCTCGAACAGCGTCGTCGTCCCCTCGCATGCGTTGGGTGTGAAGATCGGCGCATCGACGAGCAGGAATCCCTCGCCGTGCATGAAGTCGCGGAACGCCTGAACGATCTCGGCGCGGATCGTGAGGATCGCCTGCTGGCGCGGCGAGCGCAGCCACAGGTGCCGGTGATCCATCAGGAAGTCGGTGCCGTGCTCCTTGGGCGTGATCGGGTAGCCCTCGGCGATCGCGACGATCTCGACCGATTGGAGCCCCATCTCGACGCCGCCCGGCGAGCGCGCGTCGGCGCGCAGGCGGCCGCGGACGATGAGCGACGATTCCTGTGTCAGCGTCTCGAGTGCCTGCCAGGCCTCGGGGCTCACGTCGTTGCGGCCCGCGACACACTGCATCGTCCCGCTGCCGTCGCGGACGACGAGGAACTGGACCTTGCCGCTCGAGCGGCGGTGCGCGAGCCAGCCGCGCACCTCGACGTCGGCGCCGAGGTGCGCCGACGCCTCGCGGATCCGGATCCAGGGAACGGTTGCGCCGGGTGAAGACGTCACGCGAAGACTCCGGGTCCGAAGGCGCGCGAGCCGGACTCCGGGATGCCGGGAACCGAAAGGCGGCGCGCGAGTTGCCCGCCCGCGCCGGCGCACAAAGCGGTTAAGCGCCCGGCGCGCGGGGCCGATAACGGCTAGCGAACTCGCGGCAACGTAAGGACGCCTTCCGCCACTGTCAAGGGACTGCGAACCATGGCCTCGATCGACTCCACGGGCGCGCTTCGGATCAGGCGCGCGCGGCGAACGCACGCGGGCGCATGGGCCGCGACGCTCGCGTGGACCGCATCCCTCGGCATGGCCGCAGCCTTGTGCACGGCGTCCATCGTCCGCGCCGATTCGACCAGCGATCCCACCGTGGACGCGATGGCGCCGTCGACGACGGTCGCCGAGGCGGCCGTCACGACGCCGGCGGCGAATCCCGGCGATGGGGCTGCGGCGACGCCTTCCGCAGATGCCGCGACGCCGGCCTCGGCCGCGGCGTCCACCACCTCGGAATCCGCGGCGCCTCCCTCCGACCTTCATGACCTCGACGCGTGGCTCGCGTACAAGCGCGCGCAGCATCGCCCCGCGATGCCCGACGAGGCGCGTCTCTTCTTTCGCCGCGGACTGATCGCCGAGCGCGCGGGCCAGTATCAGGAAGCGGTGCGCCTGATCCGCGGCGCGGCCGATCTCGATCCGGGCTTCGTGACGCCGCACCTGACGCTCGCCTCGTGGAGCGTTCTCCGCGATCCGGGTCAGACGCTCATGCACTACGGCGTCGCCCTCGACATCGTCCGCCGCAGCTTCCTGCTCCAGATCGAGCTGGTCGCGAACCTGGCGTTCTTCGCGATGCATGCGCTGTTCGTCGGGCTCGTGGCGACGGGGCTCGCGCTCGTCGTGCTGCGCCAGGCCGAGCTGCGCCACCTCTGGCAGGAGCGTGTCGCGCGTCTGCTGTCGCCGGGCTCCGCCCGCCTCTGGGCGTGGGTGCTGCTCGCGCTGCCGTTCGCGTGCGGCGTCGGCCTTGCGCTGCCCGCGGTGCTGCTGCTCGGGCTCGTGTGGCCCGTACTGCGCTCGCGCGAGCGCACGCTCTACGCGCTGCTCGTCATGACGCTCATCGCGATCCCCCTCGCGAGCGGCGTGCTCGGCCGTCTCGCGGCGCCGCTGCGCGTGGATCAGGCGCCGCTCTACGGCGTGGCCGAGCTGCAGGATGAGGCGTGGACGCCGGAGCGCGGCGCGGAGCTCGCGAACCTCGCGACGACGGCGCCCGACAACCCCGCGGTCCAGTTCGGTCTCGGTTGGACGGCGCGGCAGGGCGGCGACCTCGCGACCGCCGAGACCGCGTACCGGCGCGCGTCGTCGCTGTGGCCGAAGAACGACCGCGTGCTGAACAACCTCGCCAACGTGCTCGTCGCCGAGGGCCGGCTCGACGAGGCGATCGGGCTCTACCGCCGCGCCGTCGCGATCCAGCCCGAGAACGCCTCCGCGTGGTTCAACCTCTCGCAGGTCTACACGCGCCAGTTCGAGTATCACGACGCGACCGAGGCGGCGGCGAAGGCGTCGGCGATCGACTTCGATCTGGTGAAGGGCCAGCAGGCGCTCGGCACCGACGACGGCACGATGCCGCTCGCGGACGAGTGGCTCGCACCGCGCACGCTGTGGACGATCGTGCTCGACGGCCGCGGCGCGGGCGTCGCCGCGACGCCGGCGGCGTGGCGCGGCCACGTCGAGTCGGCGGGCTGGCGCTTCTCGCTCCTCGTCGCCATCGTCGCGCTCGCGAGCGTCACCATGGGCCTGCGCTGGCAGAAGGTCGCGCCGCTCCGCCCCTGCCACAACTGCGGCCGGATCATCTGCCGCCGCTGCGCCCAGCGCCGCCGTGAGCTCGCGCTGTGCCCGGCATGCGGCGGCGAGGCCGGACGGGCCGAGAGTGCGGAGTTCAGCCGCGTGCTGCTCGGCCGCCGCCGGCTCGCGGTCGAGCGCTCGCAGCGCCTGACGCGCACGACGCTCGCGGCGCTGATCCCGGGATTCGGGCTGCTCGCGTTCCACCGCGGCTTCCGCGCGCTCGCCATCACGAGCGGCATGGTGCTGCTCTCGGCGCCGTGGCTCGGCGTCCACGCGCCGTTCACGTTCCAGTCGCCGACCGGCTCCGGCAGCGTCCTCTCGCCGATCCTGATCCTCGCCTCCTGGGCGGCGCTCTACGCCTTCTCGATCCTGAGCTACTTCGGGGTGGCCGCGGGCGAAGCCCGCCGCGCCGCGGCACTCGTCTCGCCGGTGCGCAGCCGGCCGACGCAGGCCACCACCACCACGGCCAGGGCCGCGTAGGCGAACGCATGGCGCTCCAGGGCAATCTCCGCGACTTCTCGGTGTCCGAAATCCTGCAGCTCCTCGGGACCCAGAAGAAAACCGGATGCCTGCTGCTCGAGAAGGACGCCGAACGCTGCGTCGTCTACGTTCACGACGGCCGCGTGGTCTCGGCGCGCGAGCCGGGCATGAAGCGCGACGATCCGCTCGTGGAATTCCTGCGCACGATCCAGCGCTTCTCGGACGAGCAGTATCGCGGCCTGATCGCCATCCACAAGGAGACCGGGCGCGACCTCGAGGACCTGATCCTCAACGGCCGCTACATGGATCAGGAGGAGCTCGCCGGCTACGTCGAGCGTCAGATCCTCGACACGCTGCTCACCCTCGCCCACTGGGAGGCCGGCACGTATCGCTTCGACCCGGCCGTCACCTGGACCGGCGCGCGACTCGTGCGCTTGAGCGCCGAGGGCGCCCTGATCGAGTCGGCGCGCCGCGTGGACGAGGAGAAGCGCTTCCGTACGCGGTTCACCGATCCGCATCAGCTCCTCGGCGTGCGCGACCTGCCGGATCCCGACGCCTCGCTCTCCGAGGAGGAGCGCGAGTTGTTCGGCATCATCGACGGCCAGCACACGGTCGCCGAGGTCGTGGCCGCCGCCGCGCTCACCGAATACGAGGCGCATGAGGCCATCCACCGGCTGATGGAGGCGGAGTGGGTCGAGTTCGTCGGGCGCCGCGATCCCGGCGCGCCCGAGCCCGAGGCCGCCCGCACGCCGGTGGCGCAAGGTCTGCGCTTCGCCCGCGAGGCGGTCGCGGTCATCGTGGGGCTGGCGATCGTCGCCGGCGCGCTGGCCGGAGGCCGGTGGCTGGCGCGGCCCTCGGCGGCGGCGTCGGGTCCCGACGTGTTCGCCGCCGCCCAGATCCGCGACCTGCGGCAGGTGCTCGAGCTCTACCGGCACGAGCACGGCGCGTATCCCGAACGGCTCGACCAGCTGGTCGAGGACGACTGGATCACGCCGGACCGGCTGCGCATCACCGACTACCGGCTGCGCTACACACGGGACTCCTCGGGCGGCGACTACCGGATCGACCTCGACCGCACGCATTGACGCCGGTCCCGCGCGCTACGCGCGCGCAACACTCCGTTCACGATCGCTCGAGCACCCACTCCGCCGCGACCCCGACGTCGTCGACCACGGCGTCCGGCGCCCGCGCAGCACCGTGCGCCGCGGATTCCTCGGCGGCGCCGTAGCCGGTGCGCACGAGCACGCCGCGCGACCCGGCGTGATGCCCGGTCGCGACGTCGCTCAGCTTGTCGCCGATCATCACCGAGCCGGGGAGATCGAGCACGAGATCCTCGGCCGCGCGCTCGAGCAGTCCGGGACGGGGCTTGCGGCAGGGGCAGCCGGCCCCGGGCGCGTGCGGGCAGAGATAGATGGCCGTGAGCTCGACGCCCTCTGCGCGCAGCATGCGGCGCATCACGGCCATCACCTCGTAGACGGACTCGGCGGTGTAGTAGCCGCGGCCGATGCCCGACTGGTTGGTCGCCACCACCACGGGGATCCCCGCGTCGAGCAGCGCGCGCAGGCCGCGCGCGACGCCGGGCAGCACCTCGACCTTTCGCGGATCGGAGAGGTAACCCTCTTCGCGGATCAGCGTGCCGTCGCGGTCCACGAACACCGCCGGGCGCGGGCGCTTCGCGCGGTGGCCGGCGAGGGTGCGCTCGCCGGCGCGCTCCAGGACTTCCGTGTCGGGATGCGCCGCGTCGGGTGTCGTTCCGGGCGTCCCGTCGGGCCAGAGGCCGACACGCTCGCGCGCGAGGCCGCGCGGGCCGTCCACCAGCGCGTGCGCGTCATGGTCGGTCGCGAGCGCCAGAGACGCGGTTGCGGACCACGCGAACCGATCGAGGAACCCCCAGCGCCCCGCGCGCTCGCTCGTCGTCGTCAACACCATCGCCTCGGCGCCGGAGAGCCATGCGGCGATCGCGAGCCGCCGCGGCGCGTCCGCGCCGATCACGACCTCGGCCCGCAGGGCCGGCAGCGCGCGCAGTCCGACCGGCTCGACGCCCGAGGTGAGGAACGCCGCCGGCACGGCGCCGAGCCAGCGCACGTCGTGGCCGCGCAGCGCGAGCCCGGCCGCGGCGATCGCGATGCGGTCGTCGGCGGAGACGGTCCCTCCCACCACGACGATCCTCATCTCGTCATCGCCCGGCAGGCGCCGGCGACCTCGGCGACGTCGATCGCCGTGAGGCACCGATAACCGATCGCGCACGTGCGGCGGAAGCACGGCGAGCAGACCGGCGGATGCTGGATGATGCGCACGCGCGGGCCGAGAGCGGTTGTCCACGCGCTCGACGTCGAGCCGTAGAGCGTGACGGTCGGCGTCCCCACCGCGCCCGCAAGGTGGGCGAGACCGGAGTCGTTGCACACGGCGACGTCCGCCGCCGCCACGAGCGCCGCGAGCACCGGCAGCGTGGTGCGCCCGGCGATCGAGCGCGCCCCCTCGCCCGCGGCATCCGCGACCGCGGCACAGGTGTCGGCCTCCGCCCCGGTTCCGGCGACGAGCACGGTGCGGCCGCCCGCGATCAGCGCGCGCGCCAGCGCCGCGAACCGCTCGGCCGGCCACTGGCGCGCGGGACCGTATGCGGACCGCGGCGCGATCACGGCGACGCCGCGCCCCGCCGCCGCCTCGCCGACCAGCGCCCGCGCCGCGTCGTGGGCCTCCGCGCGGACCGCGAGCTTCGGAAGCGCGACCTCGCGCGCGCCCAGCCGCGCGCCGAGCGCGAGGTACTCGCGGCTCAAGTGGAGCTCGCCGCGCGGCGGGCGGCGCAGGGCCTCCGTGAGCATGAAGCTCCTCGCCTCGTGCGCGTAGCCGATTCGGCGCGATGCTCCGGCGGCGAGCGCGAACCGCGCGCTCGAGAACGAGAACGGGAGGATGAGGGCGGCGTCCGGCCGCCACGCGCGCAGCGCCCGCGCCAGCGCGCCGCGTTCGCGCCCGTCGCCGGGCCACGGCTCGCCGCGATCGAAGGTGCGCTCGGCGGCGAGCAGCTCGAGCAGGGGCGCCGGTCCCAGCGCGCGGACCTCGGCGTCCGGATGCGCGGCGCGCAGGGCGTGGAGCAGCGGCCGCGCCATGAGCGCGTCGCCGAGCCAGTTCGGCAGGCGGATCAGGATGCGAAGGGCGGCGTGCTCGGCGCTCACGCGAGGACCGCGCGCGACGTCAGTAGGCGCGGGCGAACAGCCCCACGTCCTGCCCGGGGCCGGCGAGGCCCTTCCACGGCGAGGGGTCGAGCGGCACGCAGCGCAGCGTCGCGCCGGTCTTCTCCTTGACCTCGGCCTCGAACGCCGCGCTCCCGTCCCACGGCACGGCGACGAAGCCGCGCCGCGCGACGAAGTGCGCTTCCATCTCGGCGACGGTGCGGCACGTCGCGGTGTTCTCGTCGCGGAAGGCGCGCGCGGCGTCGAACATCGCGCGCTGCACCTCGTCGAGCAGCGCAGGCAGGCGTTCCGCGAGCGCCTCGAGCGGGATGGACTCCTTCTGCCGTCCGTCGCGGCGCACGCTCATCACCGCCCCCTTCGTCACGTCCTTCGGCCCGACCTCGAGCCGGATCGGCACGCCGCGCAGCTCGTGCTCGTTGTACTTCCACCCGGGCGTGTACTGGTCGCGATCGTCCACGTGGAGCCGGACGCGATCGCCGAGCGCTTCGCGCACGCGCTCCACGAACGGGCGCACCTGCGCGCGCTCCTCGTCCTTGCGCCAGATCGGCACCACCACCGCCTGGATCGGCGCGATCCGCGGCGGCAGCTTCAGGCCCTGGTCGTCGCCGTGGCTCATGATCACCGCGCCGATCATCCGCGTCGAGGCGCCCCACGACGTCTGCCAGACGTGCTGCCGAGCGCCGGTTTCGTCCTGGTAGGTGATGTCGAAGACCTTCGCGAAGTGCTGGCCGAGATCGTGTGACGTCGCGGTCTGGAGCGCCTTGCCGTCGCGCATCAGCGCCTCGATCGAGTACGTCATCTCGGCGCCGGCGAACTTCTCGGCCAGGCTCTTGCGCCCCGCGTGCACCGGGATCGCGAGATCCTCCTCGGCGAACGACCGGTACACCTCGAGCATGCGCAGCACTTCATCGGTCGCCTCGGCGTGGTTCGCGTGCGCGGTGTGACCCTCCTGCCACAGGAACTCGGTCGTGCGCAGGAAGAGCCGCGTCACCTTCTCCCAGCGCATCGCGTTGCACCACTGGTTCATCATCACC
Organism: Candidatus Eiseniibacteriota bacterium; assembly: GCA_016178725.1. Lineage (GTDB taxonomy): Bacteria > Eisenbacteria > RBG-16-71-46 > RBG-16-71-46 > RBG-16-71-46 > WS-11. Next base: position 28,152 of record JACOSV010000018.1, on the reverse strand, counting down.
GGCAGGTCGCGGTACGACTCGATCCAGCGCGAGTACATGCGGCAGATGATCGCCTCGCTCGTCGGCCGGATCGCGAGCCGCTCCTCGAGCGGCTCGCTCCCACCCTGCGTGACCCACGCCACCTCGGGCGCAAAGCCCTCGACGTGGTCGGCCTCGAGCTGGAGCAGCGACTCCGGGATCAGGATCGGGAAGTAGGCGTTCTGCGCGCCGGTCGCCTTGATGCGCGCGTCGAGCAGGCGCTGCATGTTCTCCCAGATCCCGAATCCATAGGGGCGGATCACCATGCAGCCGCGCACCGGAGCGTAGTCGGCGAGCTGCGCCTTGCGCACGACCTCGGTGTACCAGCGCGAGAAGTCGTCGCCCTGGTCGGTCAGGTCCTCGACGAACCGCTTCCTGTCCTGGACGTCGCTCACTCGCTCTCCGCGGGATGGGCGCGGGACGCCGCGCCGGGTCGAAGGAAGCCGCCAGTATAGGCGGCGCGCGCCGGCGCGGCCAAGCCGCGCCCGTTCCGCGACGCGGGGACGATCAGGCGCCGGCGGCGAGACGCAGCGCGTGGTCCGCGACCTCGCCCGGCTCGATGCCGATCATGCAGCGGAAGTGTCCGCGCGGGCACGACGCCCGGCCGTGGACCGTGCAGGGCTGGCAGCGCTCGTGCCGGCACAGCACCGCGTGGCCCTCGCCGGCCGGCGCGAACCCGAGCTCGGGCGCGGTGCTGCCGAACATCGCCACGACCCCGAGCCCGCGCGCGGCCGCCACGTGCATGAGCCCCGTGTCCCCCGCGATCGCCGTCGCGCAGCGCGAGAGCAGCGCGGCGACGCGCGGCAGCCGCTCGATCGCCCAGCGGCACCCGGGATCGAGCGCGACGCGCGCCGCGAGCGCGGGCACGCGCGCGCGGTCGCTCTCGAGGCCGAGGTAGAGCAGCCGCCGGCCGGCCGCGCGCAGCCGCTCGTGAAGCGCGATCCAATGCGCCTCGGGCCAGCGCTTGGTAGGGTGCGCCGCGCCCGGGATCATCGCGATCGGCGCCGCGTCCGGTGTCCAGAGGGCGAGCCATTCGGCCGCCCAGGTCTCAGCCGCCTCTCCCGCGACGACGTGCGGCGCCCCCAGCGGCGCGATGCCGAGCGGCGCCAGCGCGACCGCGTGCCGCTCGAGCACGGCCGGCGGCGGCGGCGGGCGCAGCGCCCGCGCGCGCACCTGCGCCCAGCGCCGCAGACGGTAGGACGGCGTGCGCAGCACCGGTGTCCGTTGCCGGAACGTGAGTACGCGGGTGCGCAGGCTGTCGTGCAGGTCCACGATCAGGTCCATGTCCTCGAGCTCGGCGCTCATCGAGACGAGGTCCTCGGCGCGGCGCGCGTCGCGCTCGAGCACGCGCACGTGCGCGATCGCGGGATCGAACCGCAGCAGGTCGAAGAACTCCTCCTTCACCCAGTAGTGGATGCGCGCCTCGGGGAAGGCGCGGTGGAGGGCGTGGACGGCGGGCAGCGTGAGGACGATGTCGCCGAGCGAAGAGAGCCGCAGGATCGCGATGTCGCGGAATCCCGCGACGGGTGGGGCGATCCGCCGCACGCGCCGCGCCATGGTCAGGCGACGAACTGGAGGTCGTAGAGGCGCCGGTAGAGGCCGTCCTGGTCGAGCAGCTCGGCGTGCGTCCCGCTCGCGGCCACGCGCCCCTTCTCGAGCACGACGATGCGGTCGGCGTGCTGCACGGTCGAGAGCCGGTGCGCGATCACCAGCACGGTGCGGTCGCGCATCAGCCGCTCGAGTGCCTGCTGGACCAGCCGTTCGCTCTCGGTGTCGAGCGCCGAGGTCGCCTCGTCCAGCAGCAGGACCGGCGAGTTCTTGAGCAGGGCGCGCGCGATGGCGATGCGCTGGCGCTCACCGCCCGAGAGCCGCACGCCGCGGTCGCCGATCACGGTGTCGTAGCCGTGCGGAAGCCCACGGATGAACGCGTCGGCGTTCGCCGCCGCCGCCGCCGCCTCGACGGCGCCCTCGCGCTCGGCACCGGCGACGCTCGAGCCGTAGGCGATGTTGTTGCGCACCGTGTCGTGGAAGACGATCGTCTCCTGCGTGACGATCCCCAGCTGAGCGCGGAGCGAGGCGAGCGTCGCGTCGCGGACGTCGACGCCGTCGATCGTGATCCGTCCGGCGCCCGGGTCGTAGAAGCGCGGCAGCAGGTCCATCGTCGTGCTCTTCCCCGCGCCACTCGACCCGACCAGCGCCACGACCTCGCCGCGCCGCACCTCGAGCGACACGTTCTCGAGCACCGGCCGGTCGCCGTCGTAGGCGAAGGTGACGTTCTCGTAGCGGATCCGGTCGCGGAACGGCGCGAGCGCGCGGGCGCCCGGGCGGTCGGTCACGTCCGCCGGCGTGTCGAGCAGCTCGAAGAGCCGCCGCGCCGCGGCGAGCCCCTGCTGGATGTTCGCGTTGACCTCGGACAGGCTGCGGATCGGCGACGTCGTCGTCACCAGCGCGGTGACGAACAGCACGAACTGGGCGGGCGCGAGCGAGTGGCGGCTGAAGATCTCGACCCCGCCGAGCCACAGCATCGCCACCGCGGCGAGCACCATTCCGAACTCGCCCACCGGCCCCGCGGCGGTCGCGAGCCGCCGCATGTGCACGAACGCCCGGTAGAACGCCTCGTTCGCGCGCTCGAACTTGGTCTGCTCGAAGCGCTCCATGCCGAACGCCTTGACGATGCGCACGCCGGCGATGTTCTCCTGCAGGATCGCGTTGAGGTCGCCCATCCGCTGCTGCGCCGCGTCGGAGCGCTTGCGCAGCTTGCGTCCGAGCAGCGCGAGCGCCAGCAGCACCGGCGGCAGCACGAGCATCGAGAGCAGCGCCAGCCGCCACGACGCGTAGAACGCCCACGCGAGACAGCCGATCAGCGTGAGCGAGCCCTTCACCAGGCGGCTGATGCCGGTCGCCAGCGCCTCGCGCAGGTACTCGACGTCGTTCGTCACCCGCGCCATGAGATTCCCGGTGCGCCGCGCGTGGAAATAGCCGAGCGACATGCGCTGAAGATGCGCGAGCAGCGCCGCGCGCAAATCGCGGATCGCCGCCTGCTCGACCGAGATCATGAGGAACGCCTGCAGGAAGTCGGCGAGGTTCTTGAGGAAGAGCGCGATGACGAGGAACAGGCAGATGCGCTCGAGCGCGACCAGCGGCCGCGCCATCACCAGCGCGTGCTCGACGCGCGCGCGCAGCAGCGCCGGCCAGCGCGCGATGTCGGCGGCCCGGAACGGCTCGCGCGCCAGCGCCTCGCGTTCCGCGGGCGCGGTCGCGCCCGGCAGCGCGATGGATTCCACCCGGGCGCGGCCCACGCGCTCGAACAGCACCTGCATGAACGGCGAAATGGTGCCGAGCGAGACCGCCGACATCACCGCGTACAGCACCATGCACGCGAGCGCGGCCGTGAAGCGTGCGCGGTACGGCCGCAGGTAGGTGAGCAGCCGGAGGTACGTGCCCACGTTCAGGCCCGTCCAGCAGCGGCGTGCGAGCGGGCGTCCGTGCCCGATGGGCGTTTCACACGATCGTTCCGGGCGCCGGACCGCCCTCACGCGACCGCGGCGACGGCACGTCGAGATCGACGCCGTCGCTCAACGCGTGCACGAGGTCCGGGCCGCCGGCGAAGTCCTCGGGCCGGTCCTCGGGCCGCGCGCTCAATTGTCCGACCTCGACCAGGCGGAAGACGATCGCGCCGACGTCGGCCGACGCCGTGACGCCCCACTCGCGGAACACCGTCGTCGCCATGAGGCCGAATTCGCGGCGCGCGAGCGCGATCACGCCGGCCAGCAGCTCCGCGCCGCTCAAGTGCCGGCGCTCGGGATCGGCGAGACGCTCGGGCGGCAGCGATTGGACGGTCGTGCCGAGCGCCGCCATGACGAAGCCGTAGGCTTCGCGCCGGTAGCGGGGATCCTTCTCGCGGATGCGGTCCACCGCGTCCCAGAAGGGCAGGTCGGTCGGGCTCATGGTGAGGTCCCTCCCAGGGACCGGCCGCGACGATAGCCCGGCGCGGGGCGCGGACTCAAGCGCCGGCGCCCGGCCGCGCGCGCACCTCGGGCTTCGCGCGCACGAGGCGCGTCGGACGGCCGGCGTAGCGCGCGAGCGGGCGCGGATGGTCGAGGTTGAAATGGAGTCCGCGGCTCTCGCGTCGTCCCTGTGCGGACCGCACGATCAGACGCGCGACGAGCGCGATGTTGCGCAGCTCGATGAGATCCGGCGTGAGCCGCAGGCGGCGGTAGTCGTCTTCGATCTCCTCGGCCATGAGCGCGAACCGAGCCGCGGCGACCCGCAGGCGCTGGTCGGTGCGCACGATGCCGACCAGGTCCCACATCGTGCGCCGCACCGCGTCCCACGTGTGGTCGGACAGGACGCTCTCCAGCGCCGGTCGCGTCCCGCGCGTGCGCCACGGCTCGGGGCGCGGCGCGCGCGGCGCCTCGCGCAGTCGCCGCGCGACCTCGGCGGCCGCCTCGTGCGCCATCACCAGCGCCTCGAGCAGCGAGTTGCTCGCCAGCCGGTTGGCGCCGTGGAGCCCCGTGCACGCCACCTCGCCGATCGCGAGCAGGCCGCGGATCGGCGTGCGCCCGGCGAGGGTCGCCGCGACGCCGCCGCACATGTAGTGCGCCGCCGGCACGACCGGCACCGGCTCGCGCGTGAGATCGAAGCCGAAGCGCGCCAGCTGGGCGGCGATATGCGGGAAGCGGGCCCGCACGTCGCGCGACGGACGGTGGCTGATGTCGAGCGTCACGTAGGGATCGCCGCGGCGCTTCATTTCGCGGTCGATCGCGCGCGCCACCACGTCGCGCGGCGCGAGCTCCGCGTCGGGATGGTAGCGCGGCATGAAGCGCGTGCCGTCGAGCGCGCGCAGCACGGCGCCTTCGCCGCGCAGCGCCTCGCTCAACAGGAACGACTTGGCGAGCGGATGGTAGAGGCACGTGGGGTGGAACTGGACGAACTCGAGGTTCTCGACCGGCGCGCCGGCGCGGTACGCCATCGCCAGCCCGTCGCCGGTCGCGACGTCGGGGTTGGTCGTGTAGAGGTAGACCTTGCCCGAGCCGCCGGTGGCGAGCACGGTGCAGCGCGCGCCGACGGGCCGGATGCGTCCGGTCGAACGGTCGAGCGCGTACGCGCCCCAGCAGGCGTCGCGGCCGCCGCCGCGGCGGCGGCGCATCCGCGAGTCGAGGATGAGATCGACCGCCAGCTGGTCCTCAAGCACGCGCACGCGCGGGTGGCGCCGCACGCGCTTGAGCAGCGTCGCCTCGACCGCGCGCCCGGTGGCATCCGCGGCGTGCACGATGCGGCGGCGCGAATGCCCCCCCTCGCGACCGAGCGCGAGGCCGCGGGCGCCGCGGCTGAAGGGCACGCCGAGGCGCTCGAGATCGCGGATGCGCTCCGGCCCCTCGCGCACGACGCGGCGCACGACGTCGCGGTCACACAGCCCGGCGCCGCAGCGCAGCGTGTCGCGCTCGTGAGCGGCGAACGAGTCGCCGCGGCCCATCACCGCTGCGATCCCGCCCTGCGCGTAGTTGGTGTTCGAGTCGCTGTCGCCCTTCTTGGTCAGGACGAGGACGTCGGCGAACCGCGCCGCCGAGAGCGCGAGCGAGAGCCCGGCGAGTCCGCTGCCGAGGATCAGCACGTCGCAGCGCTCGCTCATCGCGCATCCTCCTCGAATGCGAGCCGCTCGACCGCCTCGCCGTTCGCGACCCACGCCCACTCGACCTCGAGCACGCGCACGTCGGGATCGGCCGGCGCGGGCCAGCGCACCCCGTCCTTCGCCGTCATCAGCAACGTGGCGCCCGCGTCGCGCGCGAGACGCCGCTCGCGCTCCGCCTCGGCGGCGGTGAACCAGTGATGATCGCGATATCGCGCGAGGGCCGCGACGTCCAGGCCGGCCTCCTTCGCGCTCGCCGCCACCGCGTCGGGATTGCCGGTCGCCGTTACCACGCGCACGCGCCCACCGCCCGCGGCCGCCGAGCCGTCGAGACGCCGGACGCCGGCGACGCGATGACGGCCCGCCGCGATCAGCGCCGCGGGCGCGTAACGCCGCGCCTCGTCCATCCACGGCGCCGGATCCTCGCCGGCGGCGAGGCGCGAGATCACGACGACCTCCGCGCGCTGCAGCGCCCGCCGCGGCTCGCGCAGCCGACCGGCGGGGAGCAGCGCGCCGCCGCCCCAGAGGTCGCGCGCGTCGAGCAGCACGATGTCCAGATCGCGCTCGAGCGACCAGGTCGAGAACCCGTCGTCGATCACGATCGGCGACCATCCCGCCGCGGCCGCGCGCGCCGCGAGCTCCGTCTTGCGGCGCCCGGTGAAGATGGTCTCCGCGCCGAACGCGCGGGCGTAGAGCAGGCTCTCGTCCGCGCGCCCCGCCGGCCCCGGACGGTAGTCGCGCGCCACCACCGTCGCGCGCAGACCGCGGGCGCGGGCGAGCCGGACGAGGTGGAGCGCGAGCGTCGTCTTTCCGGTCCCCCCGACCGTGAGGTTGCCGATGCTCACGACGCGCGCCGGCACGCGGCGCGGCCGGAGCCAGCCGCGCGCGTAGCCGCGACGCCGCGCCTCCCACGCCGCGGCGAACAGAGAGGCGCCCGCCCGCGCCGCTGGCGACGTCGTGCTCATGATGCGGGCCAGAATCCCCACGTCGCGAGCATCGCCACCGCCCGCCGCGTCGCGCCCCGCTGCGCCGCGACCGAACTGAAGGCTGCGGCCGCGCACGCCGCGCGCGCGGCGTCGTCGCCGAGCAGCTCACGCAGGGTCCTCGCGAGCGCCGCTTCGTCGGTGGCGACGCGCGCGCCGCCCGCGGCGAGGAGCGCGCGCACCCCTTCGCTCTGAGCGGCGTGATGCGGTCCGATCACCACCGCCGCGCCGCACGCGGCCGGTTCGATGGGATTGTGCCCGCCGTAGGGGGCGAACGTTCCGCCCACGATCGCGAGATCCGCGACCGCGTAGTAGCGCTGCAGCACGCCGAGATGATGATCCCAGCGCCACGCGCCGTCGGCGCCGGACGCACGGTTCGGCTCGCCCGCCGCGAGGCCGGCCGCCTTTGCCTCGCTGCGCAGCTCGCTCGCGGCGCGCGGATGCCGCGGCACCGCCACCACCTGCCAGCGCGCGCGCACCGCCTCGGGCAGCGCACGCCACGCCGGCGCGATCGCGCGCAGCTCACCGGGGCGCACGTTGCCGAACACCATCAGGGGCCGATCGGGATCGAGTCCGAGATCGATGCGCCCGCGGTCGCGATGCGGCGCCGGCCCGGGCAGCGCGTCGGTCTTGAGGTTGCCGACCACGGCGCTCCGGCCGGCGGGTGCGCCGGCCGCAATCCAGCGCTCGCGGTCCTCGCCGGTCTGACACAGCACCGCGGCGAGACCCGCCACCAGCTCGCGGAACGAGGACCCGAGACGAGCGTAACGATGGACCGAGCGGCGCGAGAGCCGCGCGCTCACGACCGCGACCGGCAGTCCCTGTTCGCGCGCCGCGAGCAGCCAGTGCGGCCAGAGCTCGGTCTCGATCAGCACGAGCCGGCGCGGCCGCACGCCCGCGAGGAACCGTCCGACCGGCTGCGGCGCGTCGAGCGGCGCGAGGGCGTACGGGGGGCCGAGTCCCGCGAGCCGCGCGCGGCCGCCGCGCGTCGTCGCGGTGAGCTGGAAGCGCGCGCGCGGCGCCAGTTCCTCGAGCTCGCGCACGAGCGGGCCGACCGCGAGCGCCTCGCCGAGCGAGGCGGCGTGGATCCACGCGTCGGTCACGTCCGGCGCCGTGACCTGTCCGAGCCGTTCGCCCCACAGCGGGCGCTCGGCCGGCGAGGCGAAGATGCGCGCCGCGGGCGCGGCCGCGCCGAGCAGCGGCGCTACCGTGCGATAGGCCGCCCACGCGAGGCTCATCCCCGGGCCTCTGCGCCGGCATCGGCCCGCAGGTTGGCCTCGCGAATCGACGCCTCGATCCTGTCGCGCCAGATTTCCATTTCGGAATCCTCGATCGCCGCCGGGACGAGAATCGGATCCCCGTACGCCACCACCACTCGAGAGAACGGTCGCGGAACGGTGAATCGGTCCCACGAACGGAGACGCCATGCCCGCGTGGCGGCGCCGCCCACCGGAACCACCGGTAGCCCGGTCCGGCTGGCGAGGTAGACCGTGCCGGGCTTCACGCGCTCGGCCGGGCCGCGCGGACCATCGGGGGTCATGGCCAGGGAGTGTCCACGCCTCGCGTAGCGCAGCATCTCACGCAGCCCGCCCTCGGCGCCGCGCGTGCTCGATCCCCGTGCGCTGATGAAGCCGAGCCGGACCAGCACCCGGGACATGAGCTCGCCATCGCGATGATGGCTCGACAACACCGCGATCGCGCCGTGGCGATGGGTGTATGCGAGCGAGAGCTGTTGCGCATGCCAGACCGCGAAGATGCAGCCCCCCGATCCGGGGCGTCCCGTGCGGCGCGGGTCGGGGCCGATCCGGCGCACGCGCCACGTTGCCCCGAGCGTCATCACCGCCGCCCAGGCCACCACCGCCGCCAGCCTGACCCACCACGGATAGCGACCGCTCATGCCGCGAGCGACCACAGCCACTCGGCGGCGCGCGCCGAGGCCCCCGGCCCGCCGAGACGTTCGCGCACCACCGCGAGCCGCCGCGCCTGCGCGGCGCGCACGCCCGGATCGTCGAGCCACGGGGCGAGCGTCGCCGCGAGGCGCTCCGGCGTCAGGGCGTCCTGGATCAGCTCCGGCGCAACCTCCTCGCCCGCGACGATGTTGGGCAGCCCGATCCGCGGCAGGCGCACGACGCGCCGCGCGATCGCGTAGTTGAGCCGGCCCGTGCGGTAGACGATCGCGAGCGGCGTGCCGAAGATCGCGGTCTCGAGCGTCGCCGTCCCCGACGCGACCGCGCACGCGGTGGCGTAGGCCTGGACGGCGTGCACGCGTCCGCGCACGACGCGGATGCCCTCGAGATCGAACTCGCCGAGCCGCTCCTCGGCCAGCGCGCCCGCGAGCGGCAGCACGCCGACCAGATCGCGGCGTTCGCGCATCAGCTGCCGCGCGGCCTCGACCATCGGCGCGAGATGGCGCTCGAGCTCCTGCGCGCGGCTGCCGGGCAGGAGGCCGAGGATACGGTGGTTCGCCCCCGCGGCGATCTCGGCGCGGAAGCGTGCCTCGTCCACCTCGGGCGCGAGCCCGTCGATCATCGGGTGGCCGACGAAGCGCACCGTCACGCCCGCCGCGCGGAAGATCGGCTCCTCGAACGGGAACACGACCGCGAGCCGGTCGACCCAGCCCGCCATCGCGCGCGCGCGCTTGGGATGCCAGGCCCACACCTGCGGCGCGATGTAATAGAAGAGCCGCGCGCCGGCGCGGCGCAGCCGCGGGCCGAGCCGCAGATTGAAGCCGGGATAGTCGACCAGCACGACCGCGTGGGGCTGGAACTCGCGCAGCGCCGCGATCAGCCGCGCGCGCACGCGCAGGAGCTCCGGCAGGCGCGCGACGATCCCGGTGAAGCCCAGCAGCGCGAGATCCTCCATGCGCGCCAGCGGCTCGACGCCCGCGGCGCGCAGATCCGGTCCGGCGACACCGGCGATGCGGCACGGACCGAGGCGCCGGAGCGCGGCGACGAGCCGCGCCGCGTGCTGATCGCCCGACGGCTCGCCCGCGACGATCAGAAAACGGCGCTCGCCCGCGCCGGACGCGAGCGGCGCGCGCGCCTCCGCCCCCGCCGCGCGCCGCCGGGGGTCTAGCCCGCCGCCCACTGCAGCGCCCGCCGCTCCATGGCCGCGCGCACCTCCGCGGCGACGCGCAGCGCCTCGCGCCCGGCCTTCGCGGAGGCGGCGCCCTCGCCGCGCCCGCGGACCGCGTCGAGGAACGCGCCAAGCTCGAGCGCCAGCGGCTCGCCGTCCTGCACGTCGAGCGCGGCGCGTTGGATCGGCGGGCGCGCGGCGCGGTCCACGCGCAGCATCTCGCCGCTCTTCGCGAACAGATCGATCGAGAGATACGCGTCGCCCTGGAAGAACCGGATGCGCCGCAGGCGCTCCTGTGAAACGCGGCTCGCGGTCAGGTTCGCGACGCAGCCGTCGTCGAACTCGAGCCGCGCGTTGGCGATGTCCACCGTGTGCGAGAGCACCGCAACGCCGACCGCCGACACGGCGCTCGGCAGCTGTCCGGTGAGATGGAGCACGGCGTCGAGATCGTGGATCATCAGGTCGAGCACCACGTCGATGTCGAGCGAGCGCGGCTGGAACGCGGCGAGCCGGTGCGCCTCGATGAACTTGGGCGCGCGCACCAGCGGACGCGCGGCGATCAGCGCGGGATTGAAGCGCTCGACCTGGCCGACCTGGAGCGTGCGGCCGGCGCGCTGCGCCGCGACGATCATCGCGTCGGCCTCGGCCACGTCCGTCGCCATCGGCTTCTCGACCAGCACGTGGCATCCGGCGGCCAGCGCCTGCTCGGTCGCGGCGCGGTGGTCCACCGTGGGCACGGCGATCGAAACGGCCTCGCACACGTCGAGCAGCGCCGCGGCGCTCGCGAACGCCGTGCCGCCGTGGCGCGCCGCGATCTCCGCGCCGCGTCCGGGATGGCGATCGAAGACGCCGGCCAGATCCGCCTGCGGCAGCCCGGCGTAGACGCGGGCGTGCTTCTCGCCCCAGACGCCCGCCCCCCAGACGCCGACGCGCACGCGATCCATCGCGACGGTCAGCGCGTGAGCCCGCGCGCCGACGTCTCGGCGAAGCGCGCCAGCGCCTCGACCTCGTGGATCGCCGGATGGCGCTCGCGCATCCGCGCGGCGGCCTCGGCCACCGTGAGGCCGTCGCGGAACAGCAGGCGGTAGCTGCGATCGAGCGCGTCGCGAGTCGCGCGTGAGAAGCCGCGGCGCTCGAGCCCGACCTTGTTGACGCCGGTGCAGCGCGGCGGCGCTCCCGCGGCCATCATGAACGGCGCCACGTCCTGCGCGATGCGCGATCCGCCGCCGACGATGCTGTGCCGGCCGATGCGCACGAACTGGTGCACGACCGTGCCGCCGCCGACGATCGCCCAGTCCTCGACGGTCACGTAGCCCGCGAACTGCACGGCGTTGGCGATGATCGCGTGGTCGCCGATCTGGCAGTTGTGCGCGACGTGCGCGTAGGCCATCAGCAGGCAGTGGCTGCCGATCCGCGTCGTCGCGCCCGGCTCGGTCGCGAGGTTGGCCGTGACGTACTCGCGCAGCTCGGTGTGGTCCCCGATTTCGAGGTACGAGGGCTCGCCCGCGTACTTGAGATCCTGCGGCGGGCTGCCCGCGACCGCGCCGTGGTGCAGACGACAACCGCGGCCGATCGTGGTCCATCCCGTCACCAGCGCGTGGCTGCCGACGCGCGTGCCGTCGCCGATCCGGACCCGCGGGCCGATGACCGCGCCGGGGCCGATCTCGACGCCGGTCCCGAGCTCGGCGCCGTCCTCGACGAACGCCGCGGGATGGATGGTCGTCGTCATGCGTGCCGCCGGTCCACGACCGTCGCGAGCAGCTCGGCCTCGGCGACCAGCTGGTCCTCGACGTACGCCTCGCCCTTCATCTTCGCCGTCCCGCTCTTGAGCTTGAGCAGCGTGAGATGGAAGCGCAGCTGGTCGCCGGGTGTCACCGGACGGCGGAAGCGCGCGGCATCGATGCCCATGAAGTACATGAGCTTGTCGTGCGGATCGTCGATCGAATGGAGCAGCAGGAGCCCGCCGATCTGCGCCATCGCCTCGATGATCAGCACCGCGGGCATGATCGGGTGGCCCGGGAAGTGTCCCTGGAAGAACGGCTCGTTGATCGTCACGTTCTTGATGCCCTCGATCGAGCGTCCCTCGTCGATCTTCAGGATGCGGTCGACGAGCAGGAACGGATAGCGGTGCGGCAGGATGTCCATCACCGCCGCCGTGTCCCACTCGTCCGGCGACGCGCCGGGACGCCGGCCCGGCAGCGGCAGGGATTCCTCCAGGTGCTTCACGAACGCAACGTGGCTCTGGTGCCCGGAGCGCACCGCGCGCACGTGCCCGAGCAGCGGGCGGCCGAGCAGGAACAGGTCGCCGAGCAGATCCAGCACCTTGTGGCGCACGAACTCGTCCGGGAAGCGCAGCGGCTCGGGATTCAGCACCTTGTCGGCGCCGACCACGACCGCGCTCTCCATGCGCCCGCCCTTGATCCATCCGGCGCGGCGCAGCGCCTCGATGTCGCGCTCGAGGACGAACGTGCGCGCGGGCGCGATCTCCTCCATGAACGCGCCGTCGTTCATGTCGATCGAGATGCTCTGGTGGCCGATCACCGGATGGTCGTAGTCGATCGTGAAGCTCAGCTTGAGACCGTTGTAGGGCTCGGCCGAGACCAGGATGCCGTTCTCGGACCACGTCACCGGCTTGGTCACCTTGATGTGCCGCTTGGGGCGATCCTGATCGACGATGCCCGCCTCGCGCAGCAGCGTCGCGATCGGCGCCGCGCTGCCGTCGGCCGGCTCCGGCGCTTCCATCGAGGAGAGCTCGATCGCGAGGTTGTCGATCCCGAGCCCGGCGATGGCGGCGAGGATGTGCTCCATGCTGTGCACCTGCACGGAGCCCTGGCGCAGGATCGTGCGACGGCCGGCGTTGGGATCGAAGTGCGCGTTCGCCGGCCGCACCGCGACCTCGGGACGCCCGTTCAAGTCGGTGCGCACGAAGCGCACGCCCGAATCGGGCGGCGCCGGCCGGAACGTCACGCCGCCGCGCTGGCCGGTGTGCAGGCCGATCCCCTCGAAGCTCACCGGCTGCGCGATCGTTTGCTGCATCCGCGACGTCATCGCACCCCCTCGCGCGCCCGCTCGCGCTCGCGCTCGAGCCCGGCGACCCGCTCCTCCAGGTCGCGCGTGCGCTGCGAGAGATCGGGGAGCCGGTGGAACAGCGCCTGCAGCTTCCGCCACAGGATGTGCTGCGTCGCCGGGTACCCCGTGACCACGGTCTCGGCCGGCACCGACTTGGTAACGCCGCTCTGCGCGCCGACCATCGCGCCCTTGCCGATCCGGATGTGGCCGACGAGCCCCGCCTGACCGCCGAGCGTCACGTGGTCTTCGAGCTCGGTGCTGCCGGAGATCCCGACCTGGGCGACGATGATGCAGTGCCGGCCGATCACGACGTTGTGTCCGATCTGAACCAGGTTGTCGATCTTCGTGCCGTCACCGATGCGCGTGCTGTGCGTGGTGGCGCGGTCGATCGTGGTGTTGGCGCCGATCTCGACGTCGTCGCCCACCACGACGTTCCCCACCTGAGGCACCTTGTGGAACCGGCCCGCGTCGAACGCGAAGCCGAATCCGTCGCTGCCGACGATGATGCCGGGATGCAGGATGCAGCGCGACCCGAGCACACAGTCCTCGCGCACGATCACCTGCGGGTAGAGGAACGTGTCGTCGCCGATCACGCTGCCGTGCCCGATCACGCAGCCCGTCATCAGCACCGTGCGGTCGCCGATCCGCGCCCCGGCTTCGATCACGCAGTAGGGCCCGATCGAGACCTGGTCGCCGAGCGACGCCTCGGGCGAGACCACCGCGGTCGCGTGGACCCCCGGCGCCGGCCGGTGGCGGTCGGGGCGGAAGATGCGCACCGCGCGCTGGAACGCGAGATACGGGTTGTCCACGATGATCAGCGGGATCGCCGTGTCGCGCGCCTCGCGCGAGCAGATCACCGCCGAGGCCGCGGTCTCGCGCAGGTGGGCGTCGTAGCGGCTGTTGGCGAGGAACGTGATGTCGCCCGGCATCGCTTCGCGGATTCCCGCGACGCCGCCGATCACCACGGTGGGATCGCCGACCACCTCGCCGTTGAGCTCGGCGGCCAGCTCCGACAGCGAACGCGTGACCATGCCCGGCCTCCTAGTGCGCGGCGCCGGAGGTGCTCCGCTCGTTCAGCCGGCGGATGACCTCCGCGGTGAGATCCAGGGATTTGTCGGCATAGATGATGTACCCGCCCGCGGCATCGAACACCAGATCGAGCCCGCGCTCTCCGGCGAGCTTCTCGACCACGGCGCGGATCTGGTTGACGACGTCCTGGGTCGCGCGCGTGTTCTCCAGCGCGGCGCGGCCCTGCGGGCCCCAGATGCTCTGCACGAACCGCTCGTAGTCCTCGATCCCCTTCTGCAGCGCGACCTCCTTCTCCTGCCGCTTGAGCGACGACAGGATCGGCGACATGTCGCGCACGTCGGTGCGCAGCTGCCTGACCGCCTTCTCCTTCTCGCCCGCCTCGTCGCGCCAGCCCTGCACCTGACGGTCGAAGCGGCCCTGCGCCTCCTTGGCGTCCGCGTACTCCTGGAAGATGCGGCCCGAGTCGATGAAGCCGATGCGCAGATCGGCGGCGCGAGCCGGCGCCGCGGCGAGCAGCAGCGCGAGCGCGGCCCAGCCCACCCGCGGGCCCGATCCCGGTCTGCGACGCTGGCGGCCCATGCGCTAGAAGGACGTCTGGCCGATCAGGAAGTGGCCGACGGCCCGTGGTCGGTCGTCGCGATTGAACCCGTAGCCGTAATCGAAGCCGACGATGCCGAGCAACGGGATCTCCATGCGGAAGCCAATGCCGGCGCCCATCTTGAGGTCGAGGGGGTGGATCTCCCTCCACTGGTCCCACGTGTTTCCCGCATCGAAGAACAGCACAGCGTGGAGCGGATTGACAATCGGAAACTGCTGCTCGAACGTCGTGAGGATCATGAACCGCCCGCCGGGATAGCGCACGCGCTGCGTGGTGTTGACGTAGACGGTGTCGGTGTCCCCGGGCGCGACCACGACGATGTGGTCGAACCGCTTCCCGGTGATCACGTCCTGGATGAACTTCGACGGCACGACCATGTAGTCGTCGTAGCCGCGCAGCGGATCCGGCGTGGTGCCGCCGCCGAGGCGGAACCGTTCGTACGCCGGCACCGCCGAGAACTGTCCCGTGTAGGTGCCGAGCAGGCCGATGCGCGCCCGGAACATGGTCGTGACGCCCTTGAGCAGCGAGGGCACGTAGACGCGTTCCTCGAACCGGTGCTTGTGGAAGTTCACCGAGCCGCCGAACGGGCCGCCCGCGAAGTCCGACGTCAGCGACAGCTTGCTGCCGTGCGTCGGATAGAGCGGATGATCGGCGGTGTTACGCAGGAACGTGCCGGTCAGACTGCTCGTGAGCTGCTCCTTGCCGAACTGGATGCCGCCGAGCGCGACGCGCGTGGCGAGATCGAGCGTGGTGAGCGAATCGATCTCGACGTCCTCGAGGCTGTACGAGAGCGAGCCGCGCGAGTAGTCGGGCAACGGCAGCGGACGACCGATCTGCACCGATCCGCCGACGCGCTTCTCGCGGTAGTTGCCGGTGATGTCGGTGGTGCTGGTCGCGACCTCGTGCCGGTAGCTGAAGACCGAAAAGCCGAGCAGCGTCGGCGTGTCGTGGAACCACGGCTCCGTGAAGCTCAAGGAGTAGTCGCTGCGCCGCGAGCCGCGCTCGAGATGGAGCTGCACGCTCTGGCCGTTGCCGAGCACGTTGTTGTGGCCGAGCTCGATGAACCCCGTGATGCCGTCGGTGGCGGTGTAGCCCGCCCCGGCCGAGGCGGTGCCGACCGTCTTCTCCTTGACCTTGAACGTGATGTCGACGTCGTTGCTGTCCGCGGGCGTGAAGTCGGGCAGCACCTCCTCGAAGAAGCCGAGGCGCATGAGGTCGCCCTGGCTGCGCACCAGCGCCGAGCGCCGGAAACGGTCGCCTTCGCGCACCTTGAGCTCGCGGCGGATCACCTTCTCGCGCGTCGCCTTGTTGCCCGAGATCAGCACCATGCGCACGTTCGACGGCGGCCCCTCCGTCACGTTGAACGCGATGTCGACCGCCGAGTCGCGCACCGTCTCGCGCGGGTCGACCGCGACGTAGAGATGACCCTGCTCCGCGTAGTCGGCGTAGGCGTCGCCCTGCGCCTTCTCGATCCGCGCGTGGCTGTAGACCTCGCCCGGCTTCGGCTGCCAGTACCGCTGCACCGCCGCCGCCGGCAGCACGCTGTTCCCGGACCACGTCACCTTGCCGACGACATACCGCGGCCCCTCCTCCACCGTCCAGATCATCGTCAGGTGCCTGGGCGTGTTCCCCGGCTCGAGCCGGTGCCCGGTGACGCGCGCATCGCGGTAGCCGTGGTCGCGGTACCAGGCCTCGAGCTTGGTCTGGTCCTCGGCGAAGTGCTCGTCATTGACGTCGCCGCCGCCGAAGAATCCCTTCTGCTTGGTCTTGAGCGCCTTGCGCAGCTTCTTCTCGGGGAACGCCGTCGCGCCCTCGAAGCGGATGCGCGTGATCTTCACCTTCTCGCCTTCCGAGATCACGAACCGCACGAGGCGGCCGCCGGCCGCCGTGTCGCTCACCGCCTCGATCTTCGCCTGCGAGTACCCGTCGTCACGGTAGAACTTGAGCAGCGAATCGATCTGCGCCTGCACCACGACGGCCGAGTGCGGCTCGCCGACGTGCATGGAGAGCTTCTTCTCGAGCTCGTCCTTGTCCTTCTTCTTGTTCCCGGTGAACTCGATCCGGGTCACCCGCGGGCGCTCGACCACGTGGATGACGATGTCCATCACCGTGTCGCGCGGCACCTGATCCACCGACATGTCGTCGAAGATCCCGAGGGCGTAGAGCTTGCGGATGCCGCGCCGTACCGCCTCGGGCGAGTAGCGCATGCCGCTCGGCACCTCGAACGAGCGCAGGATGCGCAGGCTGTCGGTCGACACATTGCCCTGGACCGAGACCCGCCCGACGATCCGCACGAGGTCTTCCGCTGCGACGGTGTCGCTGTCGGCGGCGGCGGCGGGAAGCGGCACGGGCGTGCCGGCGGGCGAGGCGTGGAACGGTTGGATCGCGGCGTCCACCGGCTTCGCCGGATCGGCGATCGTGGTGTCCTGCGCGGCCACGCCTTTGGCGTGCGAAGGCACGCGATCGCTGCCCAAGGGCGGCGGCTGGGCTGCTGCCGCCCCGGCGAGGATCAGCGCTGCGACGAGAAGCGAGGCGCTAGCTGCGAGGCGCGACGGGCGCGCCCGCCGGCTCACTCGGGACTGCGGGGGCGAAATCGAGCTGCTCCTCCTTGCGATCCACTCGAATGGCGGCGCCGGCGGGGAGCTCGCCGCGCAGGATGAACTCCGAAAGCGGGTCTTCCAGCAGCCGCTGGATCGCCCGCTTGAGCGGCCGGGCACCGAGCGCGGGATCGAATCCGCGCTCGATGAGGAACTCGACCGCCTCCGGAGTGAGTTCGAGGTGGATGTCCTGGGCACTTAGCCGCTCCTTGACCTGGCCGAGAAGGATTCCGACGATCGCGCGCATGTCGTCCATGGACAGCGCGTGGAAGACGATGACGTCATCGATCCGGTTGAGGAACTCCGGGTTGAACGTCCGCTTGAGCTCATCCTGAACGGTGCTCTTGATCTCCTGGTACTGGGCCTTGCCCGGCTCGGCGTGCTTGAAGCCGAGGTGCTTGCCGCCGGAGAGGATCTGACGCCCGCCCAGGTTCGAGGTCATGATGATGACCGTGTTCTTGAAGTCCACGCGCCGGCGTGAACTGTCGGTGAGCACCCCGTCGTCGAGGACCTGAAGCAGGACATTGAACACGTCCGGGTGGGCTTTTTCAATCTCGTCGAGCAGCACCACCGAATACGGCTTGCGCCGCACCTTCTCGGTGAGCTGACCGCCTTCTTCATACCCCACGTACCCGGGCGGCGCTCCCACCAGTCGCGACACCGAGAATTTCTCCATGTACTCCGACATGTCGATGCGGATCAGCGCGTCGTCGTCGTCGAACAGGAACGCCGCGAGCGCGCGCGCCAGCTCGGTCTTCCCGACGCCCGTCGGCCCGAGGAAGATGAACGACCCGATCGGCCGCTTGGGGTCGCGCAGGCCGACGCGGTTGCGGCGCACCGCGCGCGACACCGCGCCCACCGGCTCGGCCTGGCCGACGACGCGCTTCGAGAGCTCCTCTTCCATGCGCAGGAGCTTCTTGGTCTCCTCCTCGGCCAGCTTGACGACCGGGATGCCGGTCATCACCGAGAGCACGGAGGCGATCAGGTCCTCGTCGACCTGCACTTCCTTCTCGCGCTTGGATTCGGCCCACGACTTCTTGAGATCGTTCTTGCGCGCGCGGAACTCCTTCTCGCGGTCGCGCAGACGCGCGGCCTTCTCGTACTCCTGGCCGCGGATCGCCGCCTCCTTCTCTTTGATGACCTCCTCGAGCTTCTTCTCGAGCTCGTGGATCTCGGCCGGGACCGTGCTGACGGAGAGCCGCGCGCGCGCGCACGCCTCGTCGATCACGTCGATCGCCTTGTCCGGGAAGAAGCGGTCGTTCATGTAGCGGTCGGCGAGCTTCACCGCCTGCACCACCGCCTCGTCGGTGATCTTGACGCCGTGGTGCGCCTCGTACTTGTCGCGCAGACCCATCAGGATCGCAATCGTGTCCGGGACGCTCGGCTGGTCCACCATGATCGGCTGGAACCGGCGCTCGAGCGCGCCGTCCTTCTCGATGTACTTGCGGTACTCGTCGAGCGTCGTCGCGCCGATGCATTGCAGCTCGCCGCGCGCCAGCGCGGGCTTCAGCATGTTCGACGCGTCGATCGCGCCCTCGGCCCCGCCCGCGCCGACGATGGTGTGCAGCTCGTCGATGAAGATCACGGTGTCCTTGGATTCGCGGATCTCGTTCATCACCGTCTTGAGCCGCTCCTCGAACTGGCCGCGGTACTTGGTGCCGGCGACGACGGCGGCGAGGTCGAGCGTCACGATGCGCTTGTTCTTGAGGCTCTCCGGCACCTGCGCCGAGACGATGCGCTGCGCGAGCCCCTCCGCGATCGCGGTCTTGCCGACGCCCGGCTCACCGATCAGCACCGGGTTGTTCTTCTTGCGCCGCGACAGCACCTGGATGACGCGCTCGATCTCCTTCTCGCGCCCGATCACCGGGTCGAGCTTGCCTTCGCGGGCGAGCTGCGTGAGGTCGCGACCGAATTGGTTCAAGGCCGGCGTCTCGGGGCGCTCCTCGCGCTCGGTGCCGCCCCCCGCCGAGGGCGCTCCGCCCAGCAGCTTGAGCGTCTCTTCGCGGACGCGCTTGCGGTCGACGCCCAGCTCGAGCAGGACCTTGGCGGCGACGCCCTCGCCCTCGCGGATCAGTCCGAGCAGCAGGTGCTCGGTGCCGACGTAGTTGTGGCCGAGCGAGCGCGCCTCTTCGACCGCCAGCTCGAGCACGCGCTTGGCGCGCGGCGTGAACGGGATCTCGCCGATCGTCATGGTGCCGCCCGAGGCGCTCACCATGTTCTCGACCTCCTGCCGGATACGGTCGAGGTCGAGACCCAGGTTGTTGAGGACGGTGGCCGCGATCCCCTCGCCTTCGCGGATCACACCGAGCAGCAGGTGCTCGGTGCCGATGTAGTCGTGCTGGAGGCGCGCGGCCTCCTCGCGGGCGAGGTAGATGACCTTGCGAACGCGTTCCGTGAACTTGTCATGCATGGCGATGGCTCCGTCAGTCGGCGATCGGCGCCGCGCTCATACGCTTCCGCGCGACGCATCGCCCGCCCGTTCCTTCGGACTCGTAGTGCGGCTTCATGGTTGGATCCCATCCTACCCGATCGCGCAAGGCGGCGTGCGGGGGCACCCGGCGCGGCCGCGGCGTCAGGAGGTGGATGCGGTCCCCGGCGCCGGCGGGGCGCCCTCGGCGGCGGCGAGGCGCTCGCGCACCAGCCGCGCGCGGTAGACGTTGCGCTCCGGCAGCGAGAGCTCGCCGCCGTTCGCGCGCTGCAGGTGCGCGGGCTGGGTCAGCACCAGCAGCTCGTTGACGATCTCGAGCGGGCAGAGCCCCGGGATGCCGAGCGAGACGCCGAGGCGCACCGCCGAGCACAGGTTGATGACCTCCTGCGCCGAGATCTGGCGGCAGTAGCGCAGCATCCCGTACGCGCGCCATACCTTGTCTTCCGTCTGGACGCGCGCGTCGCGGATCAGCCGCTCGCGGGCGCGCTCCTCGGTGTCGATCACCTGGCGCGCGACGCGCTCGAGGCTCTCGATCGACTCGCGTTCGCTCTGGCCCAGCGTCGTCTGGTTCGAAACCTGGAACAGGTTGCCCATCACGTCGCTGTGCTCGCCGTAGAGCCCGCGCACGTTGAGGCCGACCTGCATAATGCTCTTGAGCACCTTCTGGATCTCCTGCAGCAGCACGAGCGCCGGGAGATGGATCAGCACGGACGCGCGCAGCCCGGTCCCGGTGTTGGTCGGGCACGAGGTCAGGTAGCCGATCTCGTCCGAGAACGCGAAGTCGAGCGACTGGCCGAGCTCGTCGTCGCCGCGGTCGGCCGCCGCCCAGGCCTCGGCGGGCTGGAAGCCGGACGCCATCGCCTGCAGGCGCAGGTGATCCTCTTCGTTGATCATCAGCGACAGCCGCTCGCCCGGTGCGATGAAGATGCCGCGCGGCCGCGCCCCGTCGCCGAGCTCGTGGCTGACGAGGTGGCGCTCGACCAGCACCTGACGGTCCACCGTCGACATCTCGTTCATGCGCAGCATCAACCCGGACGCGAACGACGGCGCGCGGTGCAG
Organism: Candidatus Eiseniibacteriota bacterium; assembly: GCA_016178725.1. GTDB lineage: Bacteria > Eisenbacteria > RBG-16-71-46 > RBG-16-71-46 > RBG-16-71-46 > WS-11. Next base: position 7,667 of record JACOSV010000018.1, on the reverse strand, counting down.
CGCGTTCGTGACGCTCGCGATCACGCCCTGCAGCTGTTCGTCGCGGGCGCGATGGGTGAACGGCACGTGGCGCAGGTTGCGTGCGAGGCGGACGCGCGTCGAGACGACGAGATCGGCCTTCGGCCCGGTGCCGTCGAGCCACGGGCTCGGCCGGGCGATCAGATCGTCGAGCGGCGCGGAGCGTTCGTCGCTCACGGCTTCTCCACGCGCGCCTGGGCGCGGTCCTCGCGCTCGAGCGTCTGGATCTCGTCGCGCAGCTCGGCGGCGCGCTCGAACTCCTCGCGCTCGACCGCGCGCTGCAGCTCGTCGTGGAGCCGCTGCATCTGACGCGAACGCGACACGCCCTCGCCGTCGCGCGCCGGCGCCTTGCCGCGGTGGCGCGTGTCGCCGTGGATGCGCCGCAGCAGCGGCCGCAGCTGGAACTGAAACGCCTGATAGCACTCCGCGCAACCGAGCCGCCCGGTCCCCTTGAACGCCGAGTAGAGCAGGCCGCAGCGCGGGCACTGGACGTGCCCGACGCGCTCCTCCTCGGTCGTGGTCACGCTGTCCACCATCTCGGCGATCTTGTCGGCGAGATCGAACTTCTGCTTGGCCTGCGATGCCTGCTGCAGCCCTTTCTCCTCGGCGCAGCGCTCGCACACGTGGATCTCCGACATCTTGTTGTCGTGGATCTCCGTGAAGTGGACCGTGGCCTGATTCTTTCCGCAGATCTGACACAGCATGCGCGATATGCCTTTCAGCCGGCGGCGACGAGACGCCCGGACTCGAGCGTCAGGACACGGTCCGCCAGCGAGGCGAGCCTATCATTGTGGGTGACGATGACAAACGTTTGATGCCGCTCGCGCGCGAGCGTCGCGATCAGGTCCTGAAGTTGTCGCGCCGCAGCAGGATCGAGGTTGCCCGACGGCTCGTCGGCGAGCACCAGCTCGGGTTCGGGCGCGAGCGCGCGCGCGACCGCCACGCGCTGCGCCTCGCCCCCCGAGAGCTCGGCCGGCATGTGCTCCCAGCGCGCCTCGAGGCCGACGTCGGCGAGCGTGCGACGCGCCCGCGCTCGCGCGTCGACGGGCATCGCGCCGGCGATGAGCAGCGGCATCATCACGTTCTCCTCCGCCGTGAACTCGGGCAGCAGGTGATGGAACTGGAAGACGAATCCGATCCGTCGCGCGCGAAAGCGCGCCAGCGCCGAATCGTCGAGCGCGTCCACGCGCGTTCCGGCGACCGCGACCGATCCCGCGTCGGGACGGTCGAGGGTGCCGAGAACGTTGAGGAGCGTGCTCTTCCCGGCTCCGGAAATGCCGAGGATTGCCAGGACCGTGCCACGCGCGACCTCGAGGTCCAGCCCCTTCAGCACTTCGAGCCGGCCCCCCGGGGCGTCGTACGCCTTCACGATTCCGGACGCCGCCAGGGCGGGCGCTTCCCCCTGAACCGTCTCGTTCCGCGTCACTTGGCTCCCGTCGTTCATGCGAAGTGTCAAGCCTGCCTGCGGATCGCGTCGACCGGATCGAGCCGCGAGGCCCGCCATGCCGGATACAACGCCGCGGCCAGGCACAACACGAAGGCGGCCAGAATCACGGCGGCGAAGTCGCCCGCTTCGGGCCGCACCGGCAGGCGCTCGATGAAGTAGACGTCGCCCGGAAGCCGCACGAAGGGGTAGCGCCGCAACACGGCGATCAGCGTTCCGCCGAGCGCCGCGCCGAGTCCCGTGCCGAGCCCGCCGATCAGCAGGCCCTCGACCAGAAACACGCGCAGCACCAGGCCGCGCGAGGCGCCGAGCGACTTGAGCACGCCGATGTCGCGGCGCTTCTCGATCACCACCATGAACAGCGTACTCACGATGTTGAACGCCGCCACGAGCACGATGAGCGCGAGGATCACGAACATCACGGTCTTCTCGAGCTTCATCCACGTGAAGAGGTTGCGGTTGAGCTCGATCCAGTTGTTGGCGCGCACGCCGCGCGCGTCGAGCGACTTCAGAATTCGGTCCGACATGCGCGGCGCGTCGAACATGTCGGCGAGCTTGATCTCGATCCCGGTCACGGCGCCGCCGAGATCGAAGAACTCCTGCGCGCTCGGGAGTGCGGTGAAGCCGAAGCTCGAGTCGTAGGTGTAGAGCCCCGACGTGAAGATCCCGGCCATCGCGAACGGACGCAGCCTCGGCGCGAAACCGAGCGCCGAGCGTTCCGCGCCCGCGAGCGAGGCGAGCCACACCGTGTCGCCGAGCGCGGCGCCGATCCGTGCCGCGAGCTCGGAGCCGAGCACGATCCCAGGCAGCCGGCCGGGCGCGCCGGTCGGAATCGCCGTGAGCGGCGGCGCCATGTTGCGCCCGATGGTGGTGACGCCGCGCTCGGCGGCGAGGTCCACGCCCTTCACCACCAGCCCCTCGGCGTAGCCGTGGCGCAGCACCATCGCCTTCGCGTAGACGAACGGCGCGGCGCCGATGACGCCCGGCTGGCGCGCGGCGCGCGCGGTGAGCGAGTCGGGATCGCGGATCCCGGCGGTGTTCTCGCCGAGCAGCACGACGTGCGCGTCGGTGCCGGCGATGCGTGTCTGGATCTCGCTCTCGAAACCGTTCATCACCGCGAGCACGGTGAGGAGCGCGGTGACGCCGAGCGCGACGCCGGCGATCGAGATGCCGGTGAGCAGGGTGATGAAGCCGCTCGTCCGCCGCGTGCGCAGGTAGCGCGCGGCGATCCACAACGGGAGCCTCAAGTCGCCGAGCCCCGTCCCGCCCGGCCCGCCGTCTCCTCGTCCGCCTCGTGATCGATCTCGGCGCGGCCCTCTTCGGGGCGGAGCTGCGGGAACAGGATCACGTCGCGGATCGATCGCGCGTCGCACACGAGCATCGTGAGCCGGTCGATTCCGATCCCGACGCCGCCGGTCGGCGGCATGCCGTACTCGAGCGCGCGCACGTAGTCGTGATCCATCTGCTGGGCCTCCTCGTCGCCCGCCTCGCGCCGCCGTCCCTGATCCTCGAACGCGCGCGCCTGCGCCTCGGGATCGTTCTGCTCGGAGAACGCGTTCGAGAGCTCCATGCCCGCGGCGAACACCTCGAAGCGCTCGACCACCGCCGGGTGGCCGCGCTTCACGCGCGCGAGCGGCGAGAGCTCGACCGGGTAGTCCACGACGAAGCATGGCCGGACGAGCCCGGGCTGGACGAGCACGCTGAAGAGCTCGTCGAGCAGTCCGCCCGCGCCGGTCCCGGGACGCGCGGCCATCCCGCGCGACGCCGCGACCCGCTCGAGCCGCGCACGGTCCAAGTCGCGCACGCTCTCGCCCACCGCGTCGCTCACCGCGTCGAGCATCGAGATCCGCGGCCAGGGCGGTGTCCAGTCGAGTATCTGTCCCTGATACGTCGCCTGCCGCGTGCCGCATGCGCGCTCGACCGCGCCCGCGATCAGCGCCTCGGTCACGTCCATCATCTCGTGCACGTCGGCAAAGGCCTGATAGAACTCGAGCATCGTGAACTCCGGATTGTGCGACCGGTCCATGCCCTCGTTGCGGAAGTCGCGCGAGAACTCGTAGACGCGCTCGAGCCCGCCGACGATCAGCCGCTTGAGGTAGAGCTCGTTGGAGATGCGGAGATAAAGATCCATGTCGAGCGCGTGGTGGCGCGTCACGAACGGCCGCGCGAACGCGCCGCCGTAGAGCGGCTGCAGCACCGGTGTCTCGACCTCGAGGAACCCGCGCGCGTCAAGGAACTCGCGCATCGCCGACGTGAGCCGGGCGCGGCGGCGGAAGGTCTCGCGCACCTCGAGGTTCATGAAGAGATCGGCGTAGCGCTGGCGGAAGCGCGTCTCGGGATCCTTCAGGCCATGCCACTTCTCGGGCAGCGGCCGCAGCGCCTTCGCCAGCAGCTCGACCGCGTCCACGCGCACCGTGATCTCGCCGGTGCGGGTGCGGAAGAGCGACCCCGCCACCCCGACCCAGTCGCCGACGTCGAGCAGCTCGTAGCGCCGGAACGATTCGCCGAGGTGGTCGGCGCGGAAGTAGAGCTGGATGCGGCCGCTGCCGTCGAGGAGGTGGGCGAAGCCCGCCTTGCCGTGGCCGCGGATCGCCATGAGGCGCCCGGCGACGCGCACGGTTTCGCCGGGCGCCTCGGTTACGGCCGCGCCGAGCGCGAGCAGATCCGCGGCATGGTGCGTCGGCTCGAACCGGTAGGCATAAGGCTCGATGCCGAGCGCCCGCCACTGGGCGAGCTTCTCGCGACGCTGGCGCATCAGCTCATCGAGCGACATGCGGCCTCCATGCGGGCGGATGGGACGGCGAATCTAGGCACGCCGCGCGACCAATTTCAAGGCGCGGCCCCGACGCGACCAATTTCAAGGCGCGGCGCCGGCGCGACCAATTTCAAGGCGTGGCGCCGGCGCGACCAATTTCAAGGCGCGGCACCGGCGCGACCAATTTCAAGGCGCGGCGCCGGCGACGATGCGGCCCACGCGTGTCGCCCCCGAGATCGGCTCGAGGAACGCGATAAACCCGCCCGCACGCGCGCACTGGGGACCGAGCCCCGACGCGGCTCCCGCGATCGGCGCCGTCCAGCGCCCCGCCCCGTCCGCGATCACGATGCGCGCGTCCCGCCACGCTCCGCCGAGCCAGCGCCCGGTGAACCCCGCGACCCACGCGCCGCCGCCGCCGATCCCGGTCGGCTGGAACGCGAGGCCGGCGTGGCGCAGATCGAGCCGCGTGCGGCCGTCGCCGTCCACCAGCAGCCAGCGCGCCGTGCTGTCGCGCGCGAGCCCGATCAGCGCCCGCGATCCGTCGGGCAGCACGTCCATCGGGCGCACCGTCACGGGATGGTCGCGATCGATCCGGATCGTCACGGTCACGCCGGTGAGCAGCAGCTCTTCGCCCGGGCCGGGATTCCAGCTCCGCAGCCGGACCTCGAGCGAATCGGTGACCTCGATCGCCGGCGGCGCGGACGCGCCGCCGGCTCCGGTCCATCGCGCGGGCGGATCGAGCGCGCGGCGATGGGCGCCGATCCAGCAATAGATCCGGCCGTCCCGTCCCCACGCGGACGCACGGATCGCGGCGTGACGCAGCAGCGTGTCGGCGGCGCCGCCCTCGGCAGGCATCGCGAGCGCCACCTGATCCGAATCCGGTCCGGCGGTGAGCGAGAGCCACGTCCCGTCCGGCGACCACGAGACCCAGCGCACCGGCCCCGCCGGGGCGCACACGCGACGCGGTCCGCGTTCCGCATGCTCGGCGTCCACGACGTAGACGCGATCCTCCGGTCCGATCAGCGCGAGCCGCGCCCCGCGCGGCGACCACGCCCCCGCCCCGGCGAGGCCGAGCGTGTCGTACGCGGCGATCGAGATCATGCGCAGCCGCGGCGCAGCCGATGATGCGGCGAATGCGCGTGGCGCGGGCCGTGTGGCGGCCGCCGCCGTCGCGACGAGGATCGAGACGGCGGCCGCGGCGGGCGCGGCGCGCCGGAACACCCGCACGGCGCGGATCAGCCCGCGCCCGCGGCGGATTCGCGATGCAGCCGCTCCAGCGCGAGCTTGTCGGTCTCCGCGTCCACCGCCACCGGATAGCGTCCGGTGAAGCATGCGCTGCAGAAGCGCGCCGGCTCGCGCTCGCAGGCGAGCAGCCCCTCGAGCGAGAGGTAGCCGAGCGAATCCGCGCCGAGGAAGTCGCGGATCTCCTCCGTGGACTTGAGCGCCCCGATCAGCTCGCGGCGGCTCGGCGTGTCGATCCCGTAGAAGCACGGATGCGTCACCGGCGGCGAGCCGACTCGGAAGTGCACTTCCTTGGCGCCGTTCCGTCGCAACATGCGCACCAGCTTGCGCGACGTCGTGCCGCGCACGATCGAGTCGTCGACGAGCACGATGCGCTGGCCCGCGAGCACCTCGCGCACCGGGTTGAACTTGACCCGCACGGTGGAATCGCGCTCGCCCTGGTGGGGCTGGATGAACGTGCGCCCGACGTAGTGGTTGCGGATGAGCCCGAGCTCGAAGCGGATGCCGGACCGCTCGCTGTAGCCGAGCGCGATCGAGTTGCTCGAGTCGGGCACGGCGATCACCACGTCGGCCTCGACCGGATGTTCGTCGGCGAGGCGGTGGCCGATCCGGCGCCGCACGCGGTCCACCGTGTCGCCGAACACCCGGCTGTCGGGACGCGAGAAGTAGATGTGCTCGAACACGCAGTGGCGGGGCGGATCGGCCTCCGGCAGCGCCTGGCGCGCGCGCATCCCCTGCGGATCGAGCCGCACGAGCTCGCCGGGGGCCACGTCGCGCACGAAATCCGCGGCGACCAGATCGAGCGCGCACGTCTCGCTCGCGACGACGTAGCCGTCGCCGAGCCGCCCGATGCACAACGGGCGGAACCCGTGCGGATCGCGGAGCGCCAGCACCGCCTCGCGCGTCAGCACCACCATCGAGTACGCGCCGCGCACCTGCTTCGCCGCCTCGATCAACGCCTCCTCGACGTCCTCGGCTCCGGAGAGCGCGATCAGGTGCAGGAAGATCTCGGTGTCGAGCGTGGTCTGGAAGATCGAGCCCGAGCCCTCGAGCCCGCGGCGCAGCTCGCGCGCGTTCACGAGATTCCCGTTGTGGGCGAGCGCCAGCGGACCGCCGCGGTAGACGACGCGCAGCGGTTGCGTGTTCTCGAGCGTCAGGCTGCCGGTCGTCGAGTAGCGGTTGTGCCCGATCGCGAGGGCGCCCGGGAGCGAGGCGAGCAGCGCGTCGTCGTAGACGTCCGAGACCAGGCCGATGCCCTTGTGCGTGTGGAAATCGCCACGCTCGTCGCACGAGACGATGCCGGTGGACTCCTGGCCGCGATGCTGCAGCGCGTGGAGCCCGAGGCCCACGGTCTCGGCGGCGCGCGGGATGCCGACCGCGGCGAAGACGCCGCATTCCTCGCGCCAGGTCTTGTCGGGGCTCCAGCCGTTCATCCCGCTCCTCCCGCGTTCGCGGCCCCGATCCACGGCATCGGGATCGCTCCCTCCGCGAACGCCACGTCCTGCGCGTGCGGATTGCACAGCAGTCCGGTCTTCCGGTCGCGCAGCACCGCCAGCGATTCCACCGCCGCCCGCGCCTTCGCGCCCGCGAGATCGAAGCGTATCAGCCACGCCACGCCTTCGCGCACCTCGACCGCCGCGCCGGTCTCGTGCCGCCACCATCGCTCGGCGCCCGGCCGCCGTTCGTCGCCCCGCTCGGTCACGAGCAGCGCGTGCTCGCCGGGCTCGATCGGCGCCGCGTCGCCGTCCGCCACGCGCACGTGGCAGCGTTCGCTGTGCGGATTGTAGAACTGACTCGAGCGGTGCAACAGCGCGCGCACCTCGTCCGCCGCGGGCAGCGCCCCGCGCACCTCGATGATCCGCAGCCTGCGGAGTGCCGCGAGCCGCGCGCCGGCCGCGAGCCGCGCGCGGATCACGGCGAACGCCGAGACCGCCTCGGGGTCCGCCGCCGCACGCTCGATCCACGCCTGCACCGTCCCCGGATGCGCCGCCGCCGCGCGCTTGCGCGCCATCAGGCCTCCTCGAGGTGGCGCTTGAGGCCGGTGAAGAGCGTGAGCCCCGGTCCGGGCGCGTCGCGCTCGCCGCGCGCCAGCGCCTCGCGCCGCGCCTCGCCCCACGCGCCGGCGATCGCCGGCGGCAGCGCGCCGAGGTCCTGCGCCCGCTCCGGGTGCGGCATGATCGCGAGTGCGTTGCCGGCGGCGTTGCACAC
>JACOSV010000083.1 GCA_016178725.1 Candidatus Eiseniibacteriota bacterium | reverse complement strand
GCCGAGACGCGCTACGAGTCCCTGGGCGGCGGCACCGCGACCAGTACCGAGCGGCGCATCCGCTTCACGCCCGAGATCCCCGGCCCGCGGATCGCCGAGGCGCGCCCCGAGCGGGAGATCCCGGTCCGCGTGGCGAACTCCGCGCGCCCGGCGCTCGCGCCGCGGCTCGCGTGGCGCGGCACGCCCGACATCCGCCGCGAGATGGCCGAGGCGATGCCGGCGTACGCGGGCATCGAGACGCTCGAGCGCGAGGGCCAGTCGCTGCAATGGGGCGGCCCGCGGCTCCACGCGGACGGATTCACGCGCATGCCCGGCGGCCGGGCGCGGTTCACGAACGTGCCGGTGCCGGCGATCGAGATCCCGCCCGGGCACTTCCACCTCACGACGCGCCGCGGGAAGCAGTTCAACAGCATGGCGCAGTCACAGCGCGACGCTCTGATGGGGAGCGCGAGCCGGAGCGACGTGCTGATCCATCCCGACGACGCGACGGCGCTCGGCGTACGCGACGGCGACGCGATCCGGCTCACGTCCGAGACCGGCGTCTGGACCGGCGTCGCGCGGCTCGCGCCGATGAAGTTGCGGCACCTCCAGAGCTACTGGCCGGAGACCAACGTGCTGATCTCGCGGCGCTTCGATCCGGTCTCGGGCGAGCCCGACTACAACGCGATGGTGCGCGTGGAGCGCGTGGCCGCGACGGCACCGCGCTCCAAATGGTCATCGCGGTGAGCGTCCTCGACCTGCTGGTGGTCGGCGGCGGCATCACCGGCCTCGGCGTCGCGCGGCTCGCCGCGCACAACGGACTCTCGGTCGCCGTGCTCGAGCGCGCCGATCTCGGCGCGGGCGCGAGCTCGGCGACCAGCCACATGCTGCACGGCGGGCTGCGCTACCTCGAGCACGGCCAGTTCGGCCTCGTGCGCGAGGCGCTCCGCGAGCGCGCGCGGGTGGCGCGGCTCGCGCCCGAGCTGGCGCGGCCGACGCGCTTCCTGCTGCCGTTCCGCCGCGGCGACCGGCGGCCGCCGTGGCAGATCGGCGTCGGCCTCACGCTCTACGACGCGTTCGCGGGACGGTCGCCCGCCGATCCAACGGCAGGCGGGCGCCGCCTGGCGCCGCACTCGCGCGTCCCCGCGGCCGCCGCGCGCGCGCTCGAGCCCGAGCTCGACTCCGAGGGGCTGAAGGGGGCGGCGATCTACTCGGACATCGTGATGGACGACGTGCGCCTCGCCGTGGCGGTGGCGCGCGACGCGGCGGACCACGGCGCCGCGATCCACACGTACACGGAGGCGATCGCCGCGCGGCGGCTGCCCGACGAAGCGATCGAGGTGACCGCGCACGGGCCGGACGGCGAGCGCCGGCTCGCCGCGCGCGCGATCGTCAACGCGTCGGGCGCGTGGGGCGACGACGTGCGGCGCCGGCTCGTCACGTCGCTCGACCCCGGCGCGCCCGACCCCGAGCCGATCCTGCGCCCGAGCCGCGGCATCCACCTCGTCTATCCGTCGCTCACGCGCGGCCACGGGCTGCTGCTCACCGCGCGCGCCGACGGTCGCGTGTGGTTCGTGATCCCGTTCGCCGCGTGGAGCCTCGTCGGAACGACCGAGGTCGAGGTCGCCTCGCCGCCCGGCGCCGGCGAGCTCGCGCCCACGCTCGACGAGGTGCGCTACCTGCGCGCCGAGCTCGCGGCGGCGCTCCCCGGCCCCGCAGGCACGCCGGTGATCGCGGCGACGTGCGGCATCCGCCCGCTGCTCGCGGCCGCGGGCGGCGTCGGCGAGGCGTCGCGCGAGCACCGCGTCGTCGAGGACGGGCCGATCCTCACGGTCGCGGGCGGCAAGTACACGACGTTCCGGGTCATGGCGCGCGACACGCTGGCGCGCGTGCTGGCACGGCGGGGCCACGGCGTGCGCCCGATCCTCGATCGGCTCGCGCCGCTGCCGCGCCCGCTCGGAGACGGCCATCCGGTCGAGCGCCTCGCCGAGTTCGCGGTCGACTCCGAGTTCGCGCGGCGGATCGAGGACGTGCTGCGGCGGCGCACGCGCCTGTGGTTGGCTCCCGACCGCGGCCGCGTCGCGGCGTCGACGGTGGCCGAGGTGATGGCGAGGAAGCTCGGCTGGGACGATCCGCGGCGGCGCCTCGAGATCGAGCGCTATCAGGCATCGCTCGCCGACGAGGAGCGCCTGCTGGCGCGCGCGCGCGGATGATGAACGACCTCGTGCTGGCGATCGATCAGGGGACGACCGGGACGACCGCGCTCCTGATCGACGCGGGCGGGCGCGTGCGCGGGCGCGGCTACGCCGAGCTGCCGCAGCATTTCCCGCGCCCCGGCTGGGTCGAGCACGATGGCAACGAGATCTGGACCTCGGTCCTCGCCGCCGTGGCACGCGCGACGGCCGCCGCGCGCGTGCGTCGCGGGCGGATCGCGACCATCGGCATCACGAACCAGCGCGAGACCGTTCTGCTCTGGGATCGCAGGACCGGACGCCCGGTCTCGCGCGCGATCGTGTGGCAGGACCGGCGGACCGCCGAGCGCTGCGCCGAGCTCGAGCGCCGCGGACTTCGATCCGACATCCGCCGGCGCACGGGCCTCGTGCTCGATCCCTACTTCTCGGCGACCAAGCTCGAATGGATGCTCGCGAACGTCACGGGCGCGCGGACCCGCGCGCGCGCCGGACGGCTCGCGTTCGGCACAGTGGACACGTGGCTGCTGTGGAAGCTGACCGGCGGCCGCGTGCACGCGACCGATCCGACGAACGCATCGCGCACGATGCTCTTTCACATCGGCCGGCGCCGCTGGGACCCGGATCTGCTCGATCGCTTCGGCGTGCCGGCCTCGGTGCTGCCGCGCGTGATGCCCTCGAGCGGCGCGTTCGGCGTGACGCGCGGCGTGCGCGGGCTCCCGGACGGCATCCCGATCGCCGGCATCGCCGGCGACCAGCAGGCGGCGCTCTTCGGCCAGGGCTGCGTCACCGCCGGCCGCAGCAAGAACACGTACGGCACCGGATGCTTCCTGCTGCTCCACACCGGAGCACGGCGGGTCGTCTCGCGCGCCGGACTGCTCACGACGATCGCGTGCGGACCGAACGGCGAGGCGGCCTACGCGCTCGAGGGCAGCGTGTTCATCGCCGGCGCGGCCCTGCAATGGCTGCGCGACGGGCTCGGGCTCATCCGGCGCGCGGCCGACAGCGAGGCGATCGCGCGACGGATCGGCGGCAGCGCCGGCGTGGTGCTGGTGCCGGCGTTCGTCGGCCTCGGCGCCCCCTACTGGCGCGCCGACGTGCGCGGCGCGCTGTTCGGCCTGACGCGCGGCACGACGCGCGACCACGTGGTGCGCGCGGCGCTCGAGTCGCTCGCATTCCAGACCCGCGATCTCGTCGAGGCGATGGCGGCGGACGCCGGCCGCCGCGTCACGGCGCTGCGGGTGGACGGCGGCGCCTCGGCCAACGACCTCCTGATGCAGTATCAGGCCGACTTGCTCGGCGTCCCGGTCGAGCGGCCGCGCGTGATCGAGACCACGGCGCTCGGCGCGGGGCTGCTTGCCGGGCTCGGCGTGGGCCTGTGGCGGTCGCACCGCGACCTCGATCGCGCGCGCGCGATCGAGCGCGTGTTCACGCCGCGGCGCGGCCGCGCGTGGCGCGAGGCCGAGTACCGCCGCTGGCGCGCGGCGGTCGGAGCATTGCTCGCGACGCGTTAGCCGCGTCCCCGTCGTGTCCTGAACCGCTGCGCGATTGCACGCGACCGTGCAGCCCTGTCCCGGTTCGGACGTTGCGTCGCGCGCCGCGGCTTCGGCAAACGCTTGTAACTCCGCGGCCGGCGGTCGGCTGCGGGCCCGGCCCTCGTGCGGCACACGACTTGAGACGTCTCCCGCTCGGCCGGCCTTTCGCCGGCCCGTGAACCCCTGCGGGGAGGAATCTCATGCGAGTCCGCCTCTCATCGTTGCACGCCCTCGTCGCCGCGTCGGCCGCCCTGATCGTCGCCGCTTCGGTGCATGCCGCGCCGGTCAGCGCGTTCGGCGGCTTCGACCACTCCTCGGGCGCGTTCGGCCAGCGCACCGACGGATGGATCGCCGGCGCGTCGCTGTCCGCCGCCGCGGCGGATGTCGCGGTCGCCGGCGTGCGCTACGACGACACGCTGATCGGCCGCGGCACGAGCCTCACGGGCGTCGCCGGAGTCGCGGTGGCGCCGACCGCGCAGCTGCGCGTCGCCGCGACGCGGTTCATCGGCGACGATGCGTTCCGCGGCTGGCGCACGCGCGTCGGCCCGCGCTTCTCGCTGCCGACCGGCCAGAGCCTGTGGCTCACATGGGTGCACTACCAGGACAACACGAGCGTCCATTCCAACGGCGCCGGCGCCGAAGCGACCACGCCGCTCGTCGCGGGCCTCACCGGGCGGGCCAACGCGTCGTACGCGACGGCGCCTCAGGGCCCGGCGGCGATTCAGGGCGCGGTCGGACTCGGCTGGCGCGTGATCCCGCACGCCGAGCTGTCGGGCGAGGTCGGCCTCTCGCGCAACGGCGCCAGCGTCACGCAGCCGTTCCCGGGCGGCGGCATCCTCGGCCCGCTGATCGGCGGCGGCGGCGGCTCGAGCACCACGACCGAGAACAAGGTGGCGACGACCGTGCTGCTCGGCGTCCGGGTCTTCGTTCCGTAACCGGGGCGCGCGCCTCGCGCGCGACGCTCCCGATCATCAGGCCGCGTTCCCCCCGCGTCCCGCCACGGGGCGCACTGACGAAAGGAGCTGCACCATGAACAGAATCGGATGGTCTCTCGCGGTCGTGCTGTCGCTCGCGCTCGCCTCGGCGGCGCTGGCCCAGTCCGACGTGTCGGCCGGCGGTTCGGCCGGCGCCGCGATGCAGACGACGAACGCGGCCGGATCGGCGGATGCGAACGCGAAGGCGTCGATGAACGCGGACGCGAGCGCGACGCTGGATGCGATCCGGAAGAAGGGCGCGACGCTCTCGGCGAAGGCGCAGGCGAAGGCGGAGGCCAAGCTCGCCACGTCGATGAAGCGGTGCGACGACGAAGCGAAGGCGACAGGTGACGCCAAGGTCGCGGCGCGGCTCGCCGCGTCGTTCGGCGCCACCGCCGATCAGATCATGGCGGAGAAGAACGAGACCGCGAGCTCGTGGGGCAACCTGATGGTCGCCCAGTGCCTCGCGGCCAACGCCAAGGCGCAGGTCACCGCGGCGCAGCTCCTCACGCTCCATCAGGAGATGGGCTGGGGGCAGATCGCGGCCGGCCTCGGGCTCAACGTCGGTGAATCGGTCAAGGCGGTGAACGCCGAGAGCGAAGTCGCGGCGGGCCACGCGGCGGCGGACGCCAGGATGGCGGTCATCCACGGCGAGGGCGCGCGCGCCGGACTGGGCATCGGCGCGGGCACCGGTCTTCAGGCGGGCAGCGCGCGCGCGGGGGCCGGCGTCGGCGTCGGCGTGCACATCAAGCCCTGACGATTCACGCGTTGCACGCGGCGACCGGCGTTCCGGGACGAGCGCCGGTCGTCGGCGTTTTCAGCGCGGATCGGCGCCGCCGGTGCCGGCCGTCACCGTGAACCGGCCGAGCTCGACCACGCCGTTCTGCGCCCGGATGATCGGATCGTCCGTCTCGCTCAACACCTGATCGAGATCCGACCGCCGGCCGACCGTCATGCCGAGCATGTAGGTGCCGGGCGGCGCGTCGTCCGGCACGATCAGCGCGTAGCGCTCGCGCATCATGGTCGTGTCGCGCCACGTGGACGCGGGATGGAGCATGTAGCCCAAGTCGCGCATGTGCGCGAACACCGCATGCCCCGATGCGTCGTACGCAGCGAGCCGGATCACGTAGAGCGAGTCGGTCGGCGCGACGCGGCGCCAGTACGTGTCCATCGGCAGCAGACCGCCCGGCGCGACCGAGGTCGCGAGCAGCGCGTTGCCGAGAAACGCGAGCTGCCGGTCGAAGACGACGCGATGCGGATTCGGCAGCGGCTGCTCGCCGTCCTGCCACAGGGCGACCGAGTCGGGCGCGTCGCGCAGGAAGAGCATCAGGTCGCCCGCGGCGGCGACGAGGCCGAGACGGTTCTCGGCGCGGAGTCGCGCGCAGCGCGCGGCCGTGCCCGGGTCGGCGTGGGGACGCAGCCGCGTGTGGCTCACGTCGGCGATCAGCGCGGTGATTCCGGTCGGCGACGCATACGGCGCCTGCGAAAAAGTCTTGAGCCCGTCCACGACGTTGTGGAACGAGCGCACGTCGCGATCGGCGAGGCGCAGCAGGAACTCGAAGCCGGCGACCACTTGATCGCGCCGGCCCAGCGTCGCGAGCATCGCGTCCCGGTACCGCGTCGTCGCGCGATCGAATCCTCCCGGCGCGATCGCCTCCTCGGCGCCGACCAGCTGCAGCACGCCGTGACCCCCGAGGGCGCCGAACATCCACTGGCTCGCGAGGCTCGCCGCGAGCAGCGCCGCAGCGGCGAGCCGGGCGCCACGCCCCGCGGTCCAGCGCCGCAGGCGCGCCAGCCCGAGCACGGCCGCGGCGACGGTGAACGGCGCGATCAGCGCCGTGTACTGGTAGTAGATGGTGTGCTGCGGCGAGCGCCACGACAGCATGTGCGTCGCGAGCGTCGGCAGCGCGATCGCGAGCGTCGCCGGCGCGAGCAGCGGCAGGAACGCGAGCGGCAGCAGCAGGTGCGCGTAGAACTGGAGCTTGAGCGTCGTGTCGAACGGATAGGCGGGTGTTGCGACCATCGCCGTCAGCGCGTCGAGCGGATGCGTGACGAGCCCGACCAGCACGCCGCCGGGCGAGCTCCCCCACTGCGAATACATGCGGCCGTAGTCCACCTCGCCGGCGCCGAGCACGGGCTTGAGGATCAGGAACGAGACCGCGATCGAGACGAGCGCGGGCCCGGCGAGCCACGCTGCGAACGCGAACCGTCGCGGCTGCGCGCGATCGAGCGCCGCGTACAGGGCGAGTGCCGCGACCGGCAGCGCCACGTCCTCCTTGGTCGCGAGCGCGATCGCCGCCGCGATCGCCGCGCCGCGCAGGCGGCCGGCGCGCACGCCCAAGAACGCCGCGACCAGGAGCGGCGTCGCCAGCGTCTCGGGATGGAACTCGTAGAGGTCGAGGTAGCCGATCGCGGGATAGAGCAGCCACGCGAGCGCGAAGGCGACCGGCGCCGCACCGCCGCCGAGCTCGCGGCGCGCCAGCGCCCACACCGGCCACGCGCCGAGGCCGAGCGCCACGGTCTGGAGCATCGGCAGCAGCGCCGGATGACGGACGAACGCCGCGACCGGCGCGACGAGGTAGAGGACGAGCGACGAATGGTCGCCGAGCCAGTGCATGCCGCGGATCGAGCTGAACGTCGAGCCGCGCAGGATGCCGTCCACCGCCTGCGCGAACATCGCGCAGTCGATGTCGGAGTAGAGGTAGTAGCGGTACTTCAGCCAGACGTGCGCGGCGTGGAGCGCCACGAACACCGCGATCGCGCCGGCGAGCAGCCACGGCGCATGGCGCTCGCAGAAGCGATCGAGCCCGGAGGGGCGCGGCGCGCGGGGCGCGCTCGCGTCGGCGGCCCGCGGCGGCCGGGCGCCGCGTGTCACACCACGACCGCCAGATCGAGCCAGGCGACGAGGTCCTTGACCACCCTGTCGCGATCGAGGTCGTTGAAGATCTCGTGGTACGCGCCTTCATACGTGATGAGCCGCACCATGCCGTGCGGGGCGGCGACGTTGAACTCGAGCGCGCCTTTGGGATCGATGACGCGGTCGGCCATGCCCTGCATCACCAGCGTCGGCACCGCGAGCCGCCGCGCCTCGGCCATCACGCGGGCGCGCGCCTCGACCATCCCGAAGTAGACGCGCGGCGTGATGCGGTCGTGCATGAGCGGATCGTCGCGGCGCAGCTCGAGCACCTCGGCGTCGCGCGACATGCCGTCCTCGGGCAGGCCGTGCGGGAACCCGCTCCCGGGCGCCACCACGCGCGCGGCCTGCGCGAGGCCGAGCTTCCACACCGGCGGCGGCGCGCTGCGCAGACTCGGCGCTGAGACCGCCAGCGCGAGGAGCTGGCGCGGATGCGCGAGCGCGTAGTCGAGCGCGAGCAGTCCGCCGAAGCTGTGACCGACCAGCACCGCGCGCAGGTCGGGCGGCTGGCCGGGCATGCCGCGCGATGCGGTGAACGTGGCGGGCACGCACTGGTCGCGCAGGAACGCCCAGCTCTTCGCGTCGCCGCGCGCGCCCCTGGCTTCACCATGGCCGGGCAGGTCGAGCGCCGCGACCGTAAAGTGACGATCCACGAGCGCCTGCGCGAGCGCCGCGTACCGACCCGAGTGCTCGCCGAGCCCGTGCACGATCGCGACCAGCGCCCGTGGCCGATCCGCGCACCAGACCCGCCCGGGCAGCACCGTGTCGCGGTCGACGTGCACTTCGATCTGGATGCCCGGAACTCTCGCTTCCGATGGGTTCACGAGGACTGGGACTCGTCGTCACCGGTGCGGCCGGCGTCCGCGTCGTCTTCGCCTTCCTCGTCCCCGTCGGCGGCGTTCTGCCCGCCGCCGAAGACCAGGTCGCTCGAAGCATACGTAGAGCCCG
Source organism: Candidatus Eiseniibacteriota bacterium (assembly GCA_016178725.1). GTDB lineage: Bacteria > Eisenbacteria > RBG-16-71-46 > RBG-16-71-46 > RBG-16-71-46 > WS-11. Next base: position 108,419 of record JACOSV010000083.1, on the reverse strand, counting down.
TGTTCTTGACCAGGCGGACGACCTGCTCGATGAAGCCGGCGAAGTCGTCGGGCGCGAGCGTCGCAAGCGGGTGCACCGAGACCGACCACACCTCGCGGCCGCGCATCGCGTACTTGGCGTCGAGCGCGCGGTCGTAGTTGGCCTCGAGCAGCACCTGGAGCACGCGCGGCTCGAGATCCTTGAGCTCGCCGATCGGCGCCATGATGCGCATGCGGTCGTGCGCGTCGTCGCTCATCACGAAGATCTGCACGTCTTCGCGCATGCCGCGCCAGAAGCCGTCCTCGCCTTCGAGTCCGGTCAGATACGAATCGAGCAGCTTGCCGATCGCGGCGCTGGTCATGGTTCGGGGCGCGATTCTGGCCGACGCGGCGCGCGCGTGCACGGTAATTCGTCGTCGGGCCCGGCGCCGCGACTCAACGCGCGGGCGCCGATCCCCTAGACTGGCGCCGGCGGCGCCACCGCTGCCACGGTCATGGTGGCGCGGCGTTCGGAGGCCCGCGAGCGATGGCGGAAGCAGGGACCCCATTCGGGCACTACACGCGCTACGGCCGGCTCGGCGCCGGCGGCATGGGCGACGTGTACCTCGCCCGCGACGAGCGCCTTGGCCGCGACGTCGCGCTCAAGATGCTGCCCGAGGCGCTCGCGCGCGACGGCGAGCAGATGCAGCGCTTCCGCCGCGAGGCGCTGACGCTCGCCTCGCTCAACCATCCCAACATCGCGATCATCTACGGCTTCGAGGAGGACGCCGAGGGCACGGTCGCGCTCGCGCTCGAGCGGATCGAAGGCATGTCGCTCGCCGAGCGCCTGCGCGCGGGCGCGCTGCCGGTGACCGAGGCGATGCGGGTGTGCGCGCAGATCGCCGAGGCGCTCGAAGCGGCGCACGAGCGCGCGATCATCCATCGCGACCTCAAGCCCGGGAACGTGATGCTCGCGGCGCGCGGGGTCGTGAAGGTGCTCGACTTCGGTCTCGCGCGCCAGATCGAGGCGGGCGAGACGCCCGATGCGTCCGATGCCGGCATCGAGCCGGGAGGCTTGGCGAGCGCGACGCGGCCGGGGGAGTCGGCCGGGCCGCCCGCGCCCGCCGCGCCGCCCGCGCGCGATGGCGTCGAGGTGCTCGATCCGACCGTCGCGGTGACGCCGCTCCCCGGAACGTTCGAGATCCTCCCCCGCCCGCTGCCGGTCGAAGGTGACGAGTTTGCGCCGACGATGGCGGGAACGCCGACGCCGCTCACGCTCGAGGGGATCGCCTCGGGCACGCCGGGCTACATGAGCCCCGAGCAGGTGCGCGGCCGGCGGCAGGACCATCGCACCGACATCTTCGCGTTCGGCTGCGTGCTCTACGAATGCCTGTCCGGGCGCCGCGCGTTCACCGGGCGCACGCCGATGGAGCTGATGGCGAACGCCATCGATCAGGCCGTGGATCTCGCGGCGTTGCCGGCGGCGACTCCGGCTGCGGTGCGGGATCTGGTCGAGCGCTGCCTCGAGAAGGATCCCGGTCGCCGACTCGCCGAGATCCGTGTCGCGCGCCACGGGCTCGAAGAGGCGCTCGGCATCCGCCGCGCGGCCGCCCTCCGTGCCGGCGAGGCGGCGGCGATCCCGACCAACCTGCCGGCGCCGGCGACCACCTTCGTCGGGCGCGAGCGCGAGCGCGCCGACGCGCTCGAGCGGCTCGAGGGCACGCGGCTGCTCACGCTCGCCGGGATCGGCGGTACCGGCAAGACGCGGCTCGCGATCGAGGTCGCGCGCGCGGTGAGCGAGGCGTATCCCGACGGGGTGTGGTTCGTGGACTTGAGCGCGCAGCAGCACGCCGAGCGCGTGCCCGAGGCGCTCGCGCACGCGGCCGGGATCGCCGAGGAGCCGGGCGTGCCGCTCGAGCGCACCATGCTCGCGCACTTCCGCGAGCGGCGTGCGCTGGTCGTGCTCGACAACTGCGAGGATCTGCTCGCGGCGGTGGCGGGCCTCGCGACCGCGCTGCTCACGTCATGCCCGGGACTCCGGTTGATCGCGACCAGCCGCGAGCCGCTCGCGATCGCCGGCGAGGCGGTGACGGCCGTGCCGCCGCTGGGCGTCCCCGACGCGGCCGCCGCGACCGACCTCGCGCAGCTCGCGGCCAGCGACGCGGTGCGGCTCTTCGTCCAGCGCGCGACCGTCGCGCGACCCGACTTCGCGCTCACGATGGACGTCGCGGCGGCGGTGGCCGAGATCTGCCGCCGGCTCGACGGCATCCCGCTCGCGATCGAGCTCGCGGCAGCGCGCGTGCGACTCCTCTCGCCGGCGCAGATCCGCGACCGCCTCGGCGACCGGTTCCGGCTCCTCACGGCCGGCACCGGCGCCGCCGCGCGGCATCAGACGCTGCGCGCGACGGTGCAGTGGAGCGTGGACCAGCTCGGCGACGACGAGCGCGCGCTGTTCATGACGCTCGGCGTGTTCGTCGCGCCGTGGACGCTGACGTCGGCCGTCCAGGTCGCGGGCCCGGGGCGTGACGAGTTCGAGGTGCTCGACGCGCTCACGCGGCTCGTGGACCGCTCGCTGGTCGTCGTCCAGCCCGCGGCGCATGGCGACACGCGCTATCGCTACCTCGAAACGGTCCGCGTGTTCGCGCTCGAGATGCTGGTCGCGGCGGGCGATCCCGCGCCGGTGCGCGATCGGCACCTGCATCACTTCCTCGCGGATGCCGAGGTGTCGCACGCCGCGTCCTCGAGCGCCGAGCATCAACGCTGGTTCGAGCGGCTCGATCAGGAGCACGACGATCTGCTCGCGGCACACGACTGGTGCGGCACGGGCGGCGGACCCGAGCGCGCGCAGCTCGACCTGCGACTGACCGGAGCCCTGTGGCGATTCTGGTCGGCGCGCCTGCACTATGGACTGGCCCGGCGCATGCTGAACGAGGCGCTCGCGCGCCCGGGAGCGGAGGCGGCCACCGGCGCTCGCGCGACGGCGCTGGTGCGCGCCGGCGGATTCGCGCTGCTCGAGGGCGATCACGACGCGGCCAAGCCGCGCATCGCGGAGAGTCTCGACATCTACCGCTCGCTCGGCGATCGCCGCGGCATCGCGCGGACGTTGAGCGGACTCGCGACGATCGCGTTCTTCCGCAGCGACCTTCGCGAAGGCCGGGAGCGAAGCCTCGAAGCGCTCGACGCCTATCGCGAGGCCGGACAGCGGCAGGGCATGGCCGAGGTCCTCCACAATCTCGGCTATGCGGACCTGCGCCTGGGCGAACTCGCGGGTGCGCGGACGCGCCTCGAAGAGGCGCTCGCGATGGCGGGCGAGATCGGAAACGAACGCCTGATGGCGCTGACGCTCGCGGATCTCGCGACGGTGGCGATCCGACTCGGGGAGCACGACGCGGCGCGCGCGCGCCTCGCCTCGGCGCTCCATCTCGCGCAGAAGCTCGACGCCCGGCGTGAGGCGGCGTACGCGATCGAAGGCGTGGCGGCGCTCGCGGGCGCGCAGCGCGTTCCGGAGATCGCCGCGGGAATGCTGGGCGCGGCGGAGGCGCTGCGATCGGCGATCGGGTCGCCGCTCCTCGCCCCGGAGCGGGCCGAGCGGGCGGTCCTGATGGACCAGCTCACGCGGGCGGCGGGCGCGGAGGCCGTCTCCCAATGGATGATGGCCGGCCGAAGGAAACCGTTCGAAGCCGTTGTGACGCGCGCGCTGGGCTGGCTCGAGGGTGACGCCGGCCGCACTCCGGGCGGCCCGGAGATCGGTTTCAACAGCGGAAAACGTCGCGAGAACGCTTGAACCGCGACGACCCGCCGCGGTAACATCTTCCACGGAACACGGCGATCCACGCCCCCCCGTGGCCGTCTCCGGATCCGGATCGGCGAACGACCCTCGATCGAGGGCTGCCTCTCGAGCCACCAGCGACGCCGATTCACACGATTTGTCCGACGGTTCGATCACGGCACGCCTGCGGCGTGCTGGACGACCGGGGGTGATCCATGAATCGATCGGCTACCTGGGCGTGTGTGGGACTTGCGTTGGCGCTCGCGGTGACGGTCCCCGCGGCCGCGCGAGCGCAGAGCCTTCTCTTCGACTACGTGGGATTCGACTACGAATACCCGAAGTTCGGGCCGACGTTCGGTTCGATCGGTAACGGGTATCAGGGTGTCGGCGAAGTGCAGGTGGTCGCCGCGCCGCTCGTGTCGGATCAGACCAACTACCAGTACACCTACTTCTTCGACGGCCTGACCGCGTCGAACGTGCAGACGTCGGGATCGTTCGTCATCATCACGTACAGCGGGCCGGGGACGCTCACGGTCTACGAGGATTCGCGCTCGACCGGAACGGCGTTCGACTACGGCACCAATCCGCCGAACGCGGTGGCGCCGCCGTCGTTCATCGACGGCACCGCGATCCTCGTCGGATCGCTCACCAACTTCCGCTACGTCTTCAACACCTCGACCGGGAGCGGCAGTTTCGACGCGGACTTCTCGGCGACCGGCGGGACGCAGCTCTCGAACCTGCCGACCAATCAGCGTGACGGCTGGACGTTCGCAGGCGTCACGCAGAACTCGAACACGATTCCGACCGGCTACGCGCATCAGGTGAAGGGCCAGACGTTCCTCAACCCGCCGCTGCCGACGCAGAACACGTCGTGGGGCGGTCTCAAGCGACGTTACCGCTAGACATCTTGGGCGGCCGACGCCGCCGTGGGGGATACGATGAAGACACGCATGGCCATCACCGCAGCGGTCCTCGCGATCGCGCTCGCGGCCCCGCTGCACGCCGGACCCGTGATCGACTGGGATCCGGCGTTCTTCTACGAACCCGGCGTGACGTTCAGCAATTCGATCCCCGGGAACGAGATGAAGATCGTCGGCATCATCAGCGCGTTCGGGCCGCCGCTCCAGTTCCTGAACGCGAACGATCCGAGCAAGGACTACACGTTCTATCTCTCGGGAATGATCTCGAACGGGACGACCGTGATCGGCTCCGCCGGGAGTCAGTTCTACGTGACGACCTACACCGGCGGCACGATCCAGGTCTACGAGGGGACTCCGCGGAACGCCGTGTTCGATCCCAACCCGCCGAACGCGAACGTGCCGTCCACGTTCACCGACGGCACCGTGCTGCTCTCGGGCAACGTTAGCGGCTTCTATACGCAGACGAACGACTTCACCACGTTCATGACCGGCAATGCCGAGGGCAACATCACGTGGACGGGCGGCACGCTGATCTCGTACTTGAGCAGCACGCAGGGCCCGTGCCCCGCGCTCTTCACGGGTGGGCTCACGTGGTATCCGAGCCTCCTGATTCCGGGCTACGTCTTCCGCCACACCGGGAAGATCGACAACGATTGCCCGAGCCCGACGCGGCAGAGCACCTGGGGTCGGATCAAGTCGCTCTATCGCTGATCCCCACACGATCGCAGTGCCCGGCGACCACTCTCCTTTGGGAGTGGTCGCCGCGTCTTGAGGGGCGTGATCGCCGCGCGGTAGACTCGCGCGCTCGGTGCCGCGCCTGAATTGGTACGCGCGGCGCAGTTCCTCGACACCCTCCCGGAGTCGCCATGTCGTCATCCTCGGACACGCCGCGCCGCATCATCCTGCCCGGCGAGGAACGCGCCGCGCCGCCTCCGCCCGAGCCCGCGAATGCCGGCGCCGGCGACGGACCCGAGAGCGGGCCCTCCCCCGCGTCGCGTATCGTCCTCCCGCCCGGCGTCGCCGCCGAGAGCTACGACGATCTCCCCGAGTACCCGCGGCTCCGGCCGCTCGAGATCATGGTGGCGCGCGAGGGCGACCGCGATCTCCTGCTGGTCCACGACCCACTCGGCATCATGCCGGCGCCGATCGCGCTCCGCCCCGAGGCGCTCGAGTTGATGCGCGTGCTCGACGGCACGCTCTCGCTCCGGGACATCGCCGCCGAGGTGGTGCGCGCGAGCAAGGACCTGCGCGCCGGCGCGACGGTGAAGGAGTTCGTCGCCCAGCTCGACCGGCTGCTGATGCTCGACTCGCCGCGCTTCGAAGCGGCGTACCGCGACGTGCGGGAGCGCTACCACGCGCTCGAGATCCGGCAGACGGTGCTCGCCGGGCACTCGTATCCCGAGGATCGCGACGCGCTGCGCCGCGTGCTCGACGGCCACTTCGCCGAAGCCGAGCGAATGCGCGCCGAGGCGGGCGAGCCGGTCGCGGCCGCCGACGCACGGCCCCGCGCGCTGCTCGCGCCGCACCTCGATCCGCGCCGCGCCGGCGCCGTCATCGCCCGCGCGTTCCTCGAGCTCGGAGTCGAGCAGCCGGCGCCGCTGCGCGTCGTCGTGTGGGGCACCGGGCACACGCTGTTCGGCGATCCGCTCGCGCTCACGCGCAAGCACTTCGAGACGCCGTTCGGGCCGATGCGCTGCGACACCGCGTTCGTGGACGCGCTCGCCGCGCGGCTCGGCGACATGGCGTGGCACGGCGAGTTGGCGCACCGGGACGAGCACTCGATCGAGTTCGCAGCGCTCTACCTCCAGTACCGCTTCGGCGACCGGCCGGTGACGATCGTGCCGATCCTGTGCGGCGGCTTCCACGCGCTGCTCGATCAGGGCAAGGGCCCGCGCGACGAAGCCGCCATGGAGACGCTGATCGCCACCGCGCGCGACGCCGAACGGACCCTGGGCGGCGCGACCGTGCACGTCGCGGCCGTGGATCTCTCGCACGTCGGCCCGCGTTTCGGCGATCCGCCGGTGGACGAGCGCACGCTGCACGAGACGGAGACGCGCGACCGCGCGGCACTCGAGGCGGCGCGGCGCGGCGACGCCGACGGCTGGAACGCGGCGATCGCCGCGGACGGCGACGCCACGCGCGTGTGCGGCTGGGGCGCGACGTGGGCGATGCTGCGCGCCGCGGCACCGGGCGACGGCCGGCTGCTCCGCTACGAACAGTCGAAGGAGCCGAACGGCTCGATGGTCAGCGTCGCGGCGCTCGTCTGGCCGTGAGTCGCGGCGTCGCCCGCCGCTAGGCGCGCGCGTCCGCCAGGGCGCGGATGCGGGCGCAGACCTCGGCGTCGCCGGCGAGCCGCGTGACGCCGCCGTCGGCCGCGAGCGCAAACGTCGCCTCGCGCGGCGCACCGCCGAGCACGAACCCCGCCCGCACCGCGTAAGGCGCGGGGCCGCGCTTGCGCGCGAACGCCTCGTTCGCGGGCGCGAGCGAGACGAGCGATGCGTCGCGCACCAGCGCGAGCAGCGCGCGATCCGCCGGCGTCACCGGCGGCGGCGCCGGGCCGGGCGGTCCGAAGCGCGCCGCGAACGTGGCGTAGTCCACGATCATGCCGTCGCCGCGCGCGTGGTAGTCGCCCTCGACCGCCGCCGGATAGCACGCGGCGCAGTAGGCGCGCACGGCGGCGGTCGCGTGGAAGAACAGCGCGACGACGCGATACTCGGCGACCGCCGCGCCGCAGTCGTTGCACCGCGCGCTCGCGCCGAACACGCGCTCGAGCGGCTCCCGGGTCGCGACCGTGCGCGGCGTCGCCTCGCCGCTCATCGCGCGCCCTCGGGCCAGCGCCGCAGCAGCGCGCCGCCCTTCACCGCCAGCTGGAGCGCGAGCCACTCGAGCCGCGCGATCAGGTCGGCGTCGGTCGCGCCCGCGGGCCACCAGCGATCCTCCTCGTGGAGGATCTCACCGAGGCGCAGGCGGAACGCTTCGACGTCCGGACCCGGCAGCGTCGCGTGCGCGGGCAGCTCGTGGAACTCGCGCGCCGCGCGCGAGAGGCCGGCCTCGCCCGTCACCCAGTCGAGATGGCGGCGCAGCGCGGTGTAGGCGTACAGCCCGTCGTCGCGCCGGTAGCGCACCCACGCGAGGTTCGCGCCCGATCCCCAGCGCGCGCCGGCGGTGCGCGCTTCGGGCAGATGCTTCTCGAGCGCGGCGCGCGCGTGGAGCGCGAACGCGACGCCCGCGACCGTGCGATCCGTGGAATGCGTCACGCGGGCAGGATAGCGCATCGCGGGCGGGCGCTTCTCCGTCGGCCGGGCCTTCACGTAGCACTTGAAGTGCTCGATCCGCGCGTCCGCGGCCCCCGGCGTTCGCGTTGCATGCCCGTCAACCCCGCACTAACCTGCCGCCCATGAGTTCGAACGCGGCCGTCGCGCCACTTCAAGTGCTTTCTCAAGTGTCCCCGGGGACACCCACGTGACGCGCGCCCAGGCGCGCAAGCGCATCGAAGCGCTCGGCGCCGAGCTGCGCGAGCACGACCACCGCTATCACGTGCTCGACCAGCCGACGATCTCGGACGCGCAGTACGACCGGCTGTTCCGCGAGCTCAAGGCGCTCGAAGAGGAGTATCCCGACCTCCGCGCCCCGGACTCCCCGACGCAGCGGGTCGGCAGCGCGCTGCGCACCGCGTTCAAGCGCGTGCCTCACGTCGCGGCGATGCTCTCGCTCGATTCGCTCATGGAGGCCGACGAGGTGCGCAAGTTCGACGAGCGCTTGCGCCGCACGCTCGAGATCGAGCGCGTGGACTACGTCGTCGAGCCGAAGTTCGACGGCCTCTCGGTCGAGCTGGTGTACGAGGACGGCGTGCTCGTCCGCGGCTCGACGCGCGGCGACGGCGAAGTCGGCGAGGACATCACCGAGAACCTGCGCACGATCCGCGCGATCCCGCTGCGTCTCGACGACGACGCGCCCAAGGCGATGCGCCGCGGCACGGTCGCGGTGCGCGGCGAGGCGCTGATGCCGATCGCCGAGTTCGAGGCGCTCAACAAGCGTCTCGTCGAGCAGAACGAGGAGCCGACGCCCAACGCGCGCAACGCCGCGGCCGGCTCGGTGCGCCAGCTCGATCCCGCGATTACCGCCGCGCGCAGGCTCGACTTCTTCGCCTACGACGCCGCCGGCGCGGAGCCGCCGCTGCCGTTCGCGACCCAGCGCGAGATGCTCGACGCGCTGCGCGCCTCGGGCTTCCACGTCGAGAAGAACGTGCGCCACGGCACGGGCCTCGACCCGGTGTTCGCGTTCCACACCACGCTGCTCGAGCGCCGCGACCGGCTCGACTACGAGATCGACGGCGTCGTCGTGAAGGTGGACCGCCGCGACTGGCAGGATCTGCTCGGCGTCCGCTCCCGCTCGCCGCGCTGGGCGGTCGCGTACAAGTTCCCGCCGCGGATCGAAGTCACGCAGGTGATGGACATCGCCGTGCAGGTCGGGCGCACCGGCAAGCTCACGCCGGTGGCGCTGCTGCAGCCGGTCGAGGTCTCGGGCGTCACGGTGAGCCGCGCCACGCTCCACAACCAGGACGAGGTGGACCGCAAGGACGTGCGCGCCGGCGACACGGTGCGCATCCGCCGCGCCGGCGACGTGATCCCCGAGGTGGTCGAGGTGATCCGCGACCGCCGCCCGCGCGACACGCATCCGTTCCAGATGCCGCGGCGCTGTCCCGTGTGCGGCGCGCGCGTGGACCGCGTCGGCGCCTACCACCTGTGCACGAACGGGCTCGCGTGCCCGGCGCAGCTCCAGGCGCACATCGGCCACTTCGTCTCGCGCGGTGCGATGGACATCGTCGGGCTCGGCGACAAGACCGTGCGCCAGCTGATGGACGCCGGCCTGCTCAAGGATCTCGCCGATGTCTACAGGATCACGCCCATCGACCTCGCCGGCCTCGAAGGCTTTGCCGAGAAGTCGATCGAGAACCTGATGGCGGCGATCGATGCCAGCAAGCGGCCGCGGCTCGACCGGTTCCTCTACGCGCTCGGCGTCGAACACGTCGGCGCGACCGTGGCGCGGCTGCTCGGCGACCACTTCGGCGGCGTCGCGCCGCTGCTGGATGCGAGCGAGGAGGATCTGCAGGCGATCCACGGCATCGGTCCCGAGGTCGCCGAGTCCGTGCGTCGCTTCTTCTCGAGCGCGCGCAACCGCCGCGTGCTCGAGCGCCTGCGCGCGGCCGGCGTCAGGCCCGTGGTCGAGAAGCGGCCGAAGGGTGCCCAGCCGCTCGCCGGCGAGACCGTCGTGTTCACCGGCACGCTCGAGCGCATGAGCCGGCCCGAGGCGCAGCGCAAGGCCGAGAACGCGGGCGGCCGGATCGCGACCGGCATGAGCCGCAAGGTGACGCTGGTCGTCGCCGGCCCGGGAGCGGGCTCCAAGCTCGACGAGGCGAAGAAGCTCGGCCTGGCGGTGATCGACGAGTCCGCGTTCCTCGCGCGGATCGGCGAGACGACGTGACCAACGCCGAGGTCGCCCGCGTCTTCACCCGCATCGCCGTGATGCTCGAGATGCAGGGCCAGAATCCGTTCCGCGTCCGCGCCTACCGCGAGGGCGCGCGGGTGATCGAATCGCTCGCCGAGCCGGTCGCCGCGATGGCGGCCGAGGAGGGCCGGATCGAGGCGTTGCGCGGGATCGGCAAGGACCTCGCGGCCAAGATCCGCGACATCGTCACGACCGGGACGACCGAACTCTACGACGAGCTGCAGAAGACCATCCCGGCCGAGGTGGTCGCGCTCACCGAGCTCCAGGGCTTAGGCCCCAAGCGCGTGAAGACGCTGCTCGACACGCTCGGCATCCGCAACCGCGACGACCTCGAAGCGGCGGCGAAGGCCGGGCGTCTGCGCGAGCTGCCCGGGTTCGGCGAGAAGGTCGAGCAGAACGTCCTCAAGGCGCTCGCCGTGGCGAGCCGCGGATCGGGGCGCATGCTGCTCGCGGCCGCGTGGCCGGTGGCCGAGACGCTGGTCGCGCACCTGAAGGCCGTGCACGGCGTGAAGCAGGTCGAGGCGGCGGGATCGCTGCGGCGGCGGAAGGAATCGGTCGGCGACCTCGACATCGTCGTCACCGGCGGGTCGAGCGAGGCGGTGATGGAGGCGTTCGTCACGCACGCCTACGTCGCCGACGTGCTCGGCCGCGGCGAGACCAAGTCGTCGGTCCGGCTCGGCAACGGGCTGCAGGTGGATGTGCGCCACGTGCCGGCCGGCGCGTTCGGCGCGGCGCTCCTCTACTTCACCGGCAGCAAGGAGCACAACATCGAGCTGCGGAAGATCGCGCTCGAGCAGGGCATGAGCCTGAACGAGTACGCGCTGACGAAGGGCGACACCGTCGTCGCGGCGCGCACCGAGGCCGACATCTACGCCGCGCTCGGCCTCGCCTGGGTCCCGCCCGAGCTGCGCGAGATGGTGGGCGAGATCGAGCAGGCGCGGGACGGCATGCTGCCGCGGCTGATCGAGCCGGGCGATCTCGTCGCCGACCTCCACATGCACACCGACCGCACCGACGGCCACGAGTCGATCGAGACCATGGTGCGCGCGGTCGCCGAGCGCGGCTACGCGTACTGCGCGATCACCGACCACTCGCGCGCGGCGGGCGGCGGCGGGTTCGACGAGGCGCGCGTCCGGCAATCGGTGGACGAGATCGCCGCAGTGCGGCGGAAGTTCCCGAAGCTCGAGATCCTGCACGGGCTCGAGGTGGACATCCTGGGCGACGGCGCGCTCGACATGACCGACGCCGGGCTCCAACTGCTCGACTGGGTGCTGGTCTCGATCCACTCGCGCTTCGACCAGCCCGCGGCGGACGCGACGCGACGCGTGCTCGCGGCGATCGAGCACCCCGCGGTCCGCGCGATGGCGCATCCCACCGCGCGTCTGATCGGCGGTCGGCCCGGCGCCCAGTTCGACGTGGAGCGTGTGTTCGAGCGGGCGGCGGCACTCGGCGTCGCGATGGAGATCAACGCGCAGCCGGACCGCCTCGACCTACGCGACACGCATGCGCGGCTCGCCAGGGCGAAGGGCTGCCGGTTCGTGATCGACACCGACGCCCACAGCATCCCGCAGCTCGACCACATGCGCTTCGGCGTGTTCGTCGCGCGCCGCGCCGGGCTGACCAAGGCGGATGTGCTCAACACGCTGCCGATCGCTCGCTTCCGCGAGGCGATCCGCGCGCCGGGCGCGGCGCATGGGAAAGCACCCGCCAAGGCGCCCGCCAGGGCGAAGCCGGCCGTGAAGCCGAAGGCCGCGAAGGCGAAGGCCGTGAAGCAGACGCGATGACGGCGGGGCGCGCCGGGCGGACGGCACGGCTCGCGGCGCTCGTCGTCTTCGCCGCGGCGATGGGCTGGCTCGAAGGCGTCGTGGTCGTCTACATCCGCGGCCTGCTCGGCGTCGCGCGGCCGGCGCCGCTCCCGCAGGGCGACGAGGTGATGCGCCGGTTCGCGACGCTACCGTGGCTGCTCGGCACGGAGCAGTCGCGCGAGATCGCGACGATCGTGATGCTCGCCGCCTTGGCGTGGCTCGGCGGCGACCGCTTCCGCTCGCGCGCCGGGGCGTTCCTCGTCGCCTTCGGCGTCTGGGACATCGTCTACTACGTCGCGTTGTTCGCGATGCTGCGCTGGCCCACGAGCCTCGCGTCCGTGGACGTGCTGTTCCTGATCCCGCCGCACCCCTGGTGGTCGCAGCCCGTATGGGTGCCGATCGCGATCTCGAGCGTTATGATCGTTCTCGGTACACGCATGTTCTTGCGCCCGCACCAGGCCCGCACCGCGAGTCCGCCATGAAGCGCATCGCTCTACCTCTCGCCGCCGCCGCCGCGCTGACCCTGATGGTGACCCCGGCCGCCCGGGCCGGCGTACCCTCCGTGGCCAATTCCACCGTCGATCCATGCCTGCGCGTGTGCCCGGCGGGCGACATGACGTTTCACGTCGTCGTCCGCGACGGGACCTTCAACCCCGTCCCGGGGTCGTCGGTCGCGATTGACCTCTGCGCCTGCCCGGGCGTCGTGCTCTGTCCTCTGAACGGGAGCGAGAACTACATCGTCTCGAGCGGCTGCATGGTCGTTCAGATCACCAACGCGGCGGGTGTCGCCGACTATCAGATCCGCGCCGGGGGCACGTGCTCGGGCGGACCGATCCCGGTCTACGCTGACGGCCAGTTGCTCGCCACCCGCACGGCCGTTTCGTCACCGGATCAGAACGGCGACGTGATCGTGAACGCAACGGATCAGGCGATCCTCGCGGGGAAGATGTCGGGGCCCTACGACCCGACCGGCGACTTCAACTGCAGCGGAAGCGTCGAGCCCGGCGACGCCAACATCCTCGCGTCGCACCTCGGACACTCGTGCGCGGTGGCCGTGCCCACACGGCCCGCCACGTGGGGCCGCATCAAGACGATCTACCGCTGATCGCGCCGGCGCGGCGCAGGCCGCGCCACGGCGGCGCTAGCCGATCTTCTCCGCGATCGACTTCGCCTGCAGAAACAGCAGCAGGTAGTCGCGCCCACCGGCCTTCGAGTCGGTGCCGCTCATGTTGAAGCCGCCGAAGGGGTGGACGCCGACCATCGCGCCGGTGCACTTGCGGTTGATGTAGAGGTTGCCGACGAAGAACTCGCGGCGCGCCCGCTCGATCTTCTCAGGGTTGCGCGTGTAGACGGCGCCCGTGAGGCCGTACTCGGTGCCGTTCGCGACCGCGAGCGCCTCGTCGAAGCTCTTGACCGGAATCACCGCCAGCACCGGGCCGAAGATCTCCTCCTGCGCGATCTTCGCGTCCGGCTTGACGCCGCCGATCACGGTCGGCTGGATGAACCAGCCGTCCTTGCCCGGCACCGGCCCGCCGCCCGCGATCAGCGTGCCTTCCTTCTTCCCCGCCTCGATGTAGTTCACGATCGAATCGCGCGCGCCGGCGTTGATCACCGGGCCCATCGCGACGCCCGGCTGCTCCGGCTCGCCGACCGTGATCTTCGCGACCAGCGGCTTCAGCTTCTCGATGAACGCGTCGTAGACCTTCTCGTTCACGATCGCGCGCGAGCACGCCGAGCACTTCTGGCCCTGGAATCCGAATGCCGATGCGGCGACGCCCTGCGCCGCGGCGTCGACGTCGGCCTCCTCGTCCACGATGATCGCGTCCTTGCCGCCCATCTCGGCCACCACGCGCTTGAGCCAGATCTGGCCGTGCGCGACCTCGGCCGCGAGCTTGTTGATCGAGATCCCGACCGCCTTGGAGCCGGTGAACGAGACGAAGCGCGTCCTGGCGTGCCGCACCATCGTGTCGCCGACGGTGCTGCCGCCCCCGGTCACGAAGTTGAAGACGCCGGGCGGCAGACCGATCTCTTCCATCAGCTGGAAGAACTGCCACGCGATCGCCGGCGAGTCGCTCGACGGCTTCACGACGACGGTGTTCCCGGTGACGATCGCCGCCGTCGTCATGCCGACCGTGATCGCGAGCGGGAAGTTCCACGGCGGGATGATCGCGCCGACGCCGAGCGGCATGTAGACCATCGTGTCCTTCTCGCCCGGCATCTGCGTCACCGGGTGAGCGCCGTCGTAGCGCAGCATCTCGCGCGCGTAGAACTCCATGAAGTCGACCGCCTCGGCGGTGTCGGCGTCGGCCTCGGCCCAGCTCTTCCCCACCTCGAGCACCATCCACGCCGAGAACGTGTGCCGGCGCTCGCGCATGCGGCGCGCGGCCTCGACGAGATACGCGGCGCGCTCGGCCGCGGGGACGCGGCTCCACGTCGCGAAGGCGCGGAACGCGGTCTCGACCGCCTGCGACGCCTGCGCCGCGCTGCCCGAGGCGAAGCGTCCGATCACCTCGGATGGCCGCGCCGGGTTGCGCGACTCGAACGTCGCCTTGCCGGCCATGCGTTCGCCGCCGATCACGATCGGATGCTCGCGGCCGAGCTGACCGCGCACGTCGGCGAGCGCCTGCTCGAACGCCGCCTTGTGCTCGGGCCGCGTGAAGTCCACGTAGGTCGTCGGGGCGTACGGCGGCAGGGCCTTCGCGTCGACCGGGGCGATGCCGGTGGTCGAGGGGTTCATGGATCCTCCAGCGCCGGTGCGGGCGCGAACGGTGCGTGCGGAATGTGAGCGGACGCAGTCTAGCGGAGCGTGCGCACGGCCGAAAGCGGCCGCAGACCTCGGCGAAGCAGGGGCGCGGCAGCGCGCGGCGGCTAGTTGGCCGTGCTCACCACGATGTCGCGGCGGATGACGGTGAACCGGCGCTCGGCGTGGGCGACGCCGACCGTGAGCCGCGCAACGTAGACGCCGGCCGGGACGAAGCGGCCGTTCTTGTCGCGCAGATTCCAGACGCGGCTGCGCGGCCCTGCACTCTGGACGCCGACGTCCCGCGTCCACACCTCGCGCCCGCGCATGTCGAACACCGAAAGCGCGACGCGGGCATCGTTCGGGAGCTGATAGTCGAACGAGACCTGCGTGTTCGCCGGCGACGGATACGGGGCGCGGAAGTCGAGCCGCATGGCGACCGGGGGCACCGCGACCGAAGCGGTGTCGTCGTAGCGGATGCGCCGGATTGCGCCCGCGCCGAGCTCGCAATAGTAGATCGAGCCGTCCGGTCCGACCGCCCAGTCCGAGACGTTCGACGCCCCGTTGGCCCAGTCGCCGGCGTTGGGCTGCCCCGGCGCGGACGCGAGCGCCCACGTGCCGCCGCTGTTCTTCAGCCGGTGGAGCCACGCGGAGTAGAAGTCGCAGAAGAAAATGTCGCCCTCGTACTCGGGCGGGAACGGCGACGTGGCGCCCGGTGGCGCGTGGTAGATCGGGCCGCCGATCACCGCGTCGCCGATCGCGTGCGTGTACGTGTAGACCGGATCGGTGAAGCGCGACGCGTCGGTACCGGAACACACCTGCGGTCCGGTGATGTTGCCCTCGTACGACGGCCACTCGAAGTTGGCGCCGAGCGGCGCCGCCGGCACGTAGTCGATCTCCTCGACCGTGTTCTCGCCCACGTCGCCGATCGCGAATGCGCCGTTCAGGCGGTCGATGTGGAAGCGGAACGGATTCCGCAGGCCGAAGAAGCCGACGAGCCTGGCGTTGGGATCGGCGTTCGAGACGTAGGGATTGTCGGCGGGCGTGATCAGGCTCTTCGCCGGCGGGCCGCCGCCGCCGGCCTGCAGACCCGAGACGTCGAGCCGCAGGATCTTGCCCGCGAGGCTGGTCAGGTCCTGCGCGTTGCACGACGTCGCGTCGTCGCCGGCCGAATCGTAGAGCCTGCCATCGGGACCGAAGCACAGCGTCCCGCCGTTGTGATTGGTCTGGAAGTCCGGAATGTCGATGAGGATGTCGTAGCGCGTCGCCGGGTTGATCGTCAGATCGCCGGTGCCGGTGAAGCTCACGTCGCCGCCGACGGTGAAGCGCGAGACGCGGATGTGCGAATCGCCCGAGTAGTCGTAGTGGACGTAAATGTACGGCCGCCCGGGCCACCCGGGATCTACCGCGATCCCGAGCAATCCCTGCTCGTTGCCCGCGGTCCGCACGTTGGCCACCGTCAGCAGGGGATCGGGCGTGGCGAACGCGCCGCGGACCACGAGTCGGATGTTCGCCGTCACCTGCTCGACGATCAGGAGCCGCCCGTCGGGCAGGAACGTCATGCCGACGGGTTGATTGAGGCCCGTGATCACCGGCTCGTCCACGAAGTTGGTGGGAACCATGAACTGCGCCCGCGTCGGCGTCGCGTGGGTGAGGATCGCGAGCGCGGCAGCGACGATCACGAAGAGGATCCGTTCGTAGCGGGCTCGCACGAACGCGAGCCTACCCCAGCCGGCGCTCGGGCGCCGCGATCAGAACGGCGTTTTCACAACTTCATTGCCTTTCCGCCGCGGTCGCTCTAGCTCGCAGCACCCAGCGCTTTCCGTCGCACGCGGCCCGACCGACTCGGGGGCCGAGAGGGACGCTGCGCGGACTAGCCGGCCGTCGCGTAGCGGCCCATCGCCGAGTCCACGATCCCGGCGACCAGCGCGTCGTACGAGCGTCCCGACTTCTTCGCCGCCATCGCCAGCTCCGCGCTCGAGAGCAGATACGGATTCGGATTCACCTCGAGCACGTGGATCGTGCCGTCGCCCGCGAGCCGGAAGTCGATGCGGCCGTAGTCGCGGAGCTGGAGCGCGGTGAACGCCTGGACCGCGGTCTCCTGCAGCTTGGTCACCGTCTCGTCGGGGAGATCGTCGGGGAAGAACGGCTTGGTCGCCTTGTACGCCTGCGTATCCTCCTCCCATTTGACCTCGCTGCCGGCGATGCGCGGCGTGCCCGCGGGCAGCTTCGAGAGATCGAGCTCGACCACGGGCAGCGCCTCGGGCTTCTCGTTCCCGATCACGCCGACGTAGATCTCCCGCCCTTCGATGTACTCCTCGATCAGCGCCGGGCTGTCGAACTCGGCGTGGATGTAGTCGATCCGCTCCATCAGCTCCTTGATCGACGTGCACACGGCGCCGAACTGGATGCCGATCGAGCCGTCCTCGCGCGCGGGCTTCACGATCACCGGAAAGTGGATGTCGTGCGAGTGCTCGAGCCGGCCGCGATAGACGGTGGTGAAGTACGGCGTGTGGATGCCGTGGAAGGTGAAGATCTTCTTGGCGAGGGTCTTGTCCTGCGCGAGGTAGAGACCGCTCGAGCCGGCACCGGTGAAGCGGCGGTCGAGCAGCTCGAGGTAGCCGCCGATGTTGGTGTCCTGGCTGTCGTCGCCGCCGAACGACTCGACGAGATTGAAGAGCAGGTCGGTCTGCGAGCGCGCGAGCTCGATCAGGCTCTCGCGCGTGCCGTCGAGGCGCACGTAGACGGGGTTGTGCCCGACCGTGCGCAGCGCCTCGTAGACTTCCTGGACGTCCTCATCGGGCGACTTCTTCTTCGGGCGCTCGCCTTCGACGCGCTCTTCGTCCTCGTCCCACCAGTAGTCGTAGAGCACGCCGATCCGCAACTTCGCCATCGGAGCCTCGCTTCCATGGAGATCCACGATCCCGGTCCGTGGGATCGGCGCAAGGCGGCCGTCAGAGGCCCGTCGCCCCGCTCACATCGCTACGGCTGCACGAACTTCCCGCGCGTCAGGTAGTTCATCGCCAGCGTCGTCCCGTACGCCGTCAGCTCGACGAGATACCCGGGCTCGCGCCCGGTCTCGGCGAACAGCTGGTGCTCACGGCACGTGCGTGCGATGCGCTCCACGAGCGCCCGCACCACCGGACGCTTGACGCCCGTCCAGTAGGTGATCTTGTCCGTCAGCGCGAGCCGGTTCTGTTCCACCAGCTCCCACGCCGGGCGGACGCCCTTCCGGCGCCGGCCGCGCGGAATGAACATGTCCGCGAGGTCGGTCCCGAGCGCCACGTCCACGGCCGCGCCGTTCTGGCGCATGAGCCGCCGGTAGTGCTGTTCCACCGTCTGCCGCATGTCCTCGACCGTGATGTCGAAGTCGCCGGTCGAGACCGACGGCTCCTGATCGCGGACCAGGCGCCCCACACGATCAACATAACGCAGTTTGCGGATCGCGGGCCATGCTTTGTACTTCATGCGCCAGCCGGAGCGCGGCGTGAGCCACACCGCGAACGTTTCGGCGA
The DNA here is from genome assembly GCA_016178725.1 of Candidatus Eiseniibacteriota bacterium. Taxonomy (GTDB): domain Bacteria; phylum Eisenbacteria; class RBG-16-71-46; order RBG-16-71-46; family RBG-16-71-46; genus WS-11. The sequence continues at coordinate 90,205 of JACOSV010000083.1, read as the reverse complement.
AGTCCTCATCGGGATGCTTCTGCGCGTACCATCCCGCGATATGCCGCACGTACTTGCGGCTGAATGGAACGGGCCGGTAGTGGTCGCGATAGCGCCGGTTGAACGGTCCGAAGCGCGCGCGCCACTCGAGCGTGTCGTAGAGGCGGTACGCGTAGTTGAATGCGTGCCCGGCCTCGTGGCGCAGGTACATCATGATCTCGCGCTCGTCCTCGAGGTCGTTCATCTCGCGCTCGAGCCGAGCGAGATGCGGATCGGCGAGGTAGAACGGAATGCCGATCACCGGCTGGCCGTCGGGGCATCCCCATTCGTCGGTGAGATAGCACACCGGACGAAAGCGCTTGAGGCCCTTGCGCTCGAGCTCGCGGTGCAGCTGGTGCACGAAGCGCTCGACGGGCGAGCCTTCGAGGCGCAGGCCGAGCTGGCTGATGCGCTTGCCGAGCAGCTCGCGCATGTCGGGCGGCGTCTTCTCGAATTCGGACACGGGCGGCGATGGTAGTGGTCGGGCGCGGGCGCCACAACCGCGCGGCGGGCGTCCGCAGCATGGGCGACCGCGCGCGCCGCGTCCGGAGCGGGCGCGGGCGCGCTCACCCCAAACCGCGTCAAGCCGTCGTCAAGATTGAGTCCGCGGACCGGGTCGAACGCGGGGCGGGCGCATCTGATACGCGGTCCGGTTGGGCGGAACCGACGCGGCCTGCTAGCCTGCCGGGTCGGTCGCGATCCCGTGCCTCGACCATGACGAGCGCCGTGACGCAATGCTCCCGCGCTCGGCCGTCCACTCGAAAGGAGTCCTTCGTGAAGGTTCGTCTGCCGCTTCTGTTTGCTCCCCTCCTGCTGCTCGCCGCCTCGGCCGTGTTCGCCGATCCGGTGACCTACAACATCGATCCGGCCCACTCGCTGGTCGGCTTCAACGTGCGTCACTTCTTCAGCCGCACGCCGGGCCGGTTCAAGGAGTTCACCGGCACGATCCAGTACGACGAGAAGAACCTCGCCGCGTCCTCGGTCAACGTCACGATCCAGGCCGCGAGCATCAACACCGAGAACGAGCGCCGCGACGGCGATCTCAAGAGCGCCAACTTCTTCGCCGTCGATTCGTTCCCGACGCTCACGTTCAAGAGCACGAAGATCGTTCCGGGCGCCAGCAACGCGTTCCAGATCCTCGGCGACCTCACGATGCGCGGCGTCACCAAGCCGGTGACGCTCGACGCCAGCCTCATGGGCGTCGGTGACGTGAGCATGGGCGGCCGCGGCACGCGCCGCATGGCGGGGTTCGAGGCGAAGACCACGGTCAACCGCAAGGACTTCGGCATCATCTGGAACCGCACGCTCGATCAGGGCGGCACGATGCTCGGCGACGACGTGGCGATCACGCTGCAGATCGAGGCGGACGCCATGCGCGCGGCGCCCCCGGCGGGCGACAAGCCGGCGGACAAGCCGGCGACGCCGGACAAGAAGTAGCGCGCCCGCCCGCGCGGCGGATCACAAGCGAACGGCCCCCGGTCGCGGAGACCGGGGGCCGAATCGTTGGGGGCGGCGACGCGCGCTAGCGGTTCGCGCCGGCCGTCGAATCGGCCTTCGCCGCCGCGGGCGCCGCCGGCGCCGCCGCGGGCGTGGTGGCCGGCGCGCCGGACGCGTCGGGGTGCGCGGCGACGAACGCGTCGATCTTCGTCTTCAGCGTCTTCGTCTCCTCGGCCGCCTGGATCTGCGTGAGCATGATCAGCTGCTCGCGCGCCTTCTTGAGATCGCCCTTCTCGAGCCACGCCTCGCCGAGGTACTCGCGCGCCGGCGCGTAGTCCCACTTGATCGCGAGACACTTGTCGTACGCCTTGAACGCATTGTCGTAGTCGTTGAGCTTGCGCGACGCATAGCCGACCAGATTCCACGCCTCGTGGTAGCGCTCGTCGAGCGTCACCGCCTGCTGCGCGTGCTCGAGCGCGCGATGGAAGTGCTTCTCGGCGTTCTTGTCCTTGCCGTCCTCGAGATCCTTGTTCGCCTTGCCGACCTCTTCGTAGGCGATTGAGTACGACTGCTCGGCCTGCTGGCGCGCGTTGGTCTGCGCCTCGGGCTCGCTGCTCCCGCTGCCCGGCATCGGCGAGGACGTCGGCGGCGGTGGCGGCGGCGCACCGCCGCTCATGCCGAAGGCGGCGGTGGCGGTCAGGGTGAGCAGCGCGGCGGCGAGGCTCAGCGTGTTCCGGGATCGCATCATCATCCTCGAGGTGAAGGTGGTCGGCCCGACATCCGCCGCCATTGTGGCGCAGGCGGCCCGGCGCCGCCAGCGGTCATCCGCGTCAGCGTCCGAGGACGACCACGCGCGCGACCGCCGCGTCGCCGGCGCGCGCGAAGTAGAGACCGGCCGGCACCGGGCGGCCCGCGCGATCGCGGCTCTCCCAGCGCGCGCGCCACGCTCCCGCGTCGGCGGTGAACGGCGCCCGGCCGACCTCGCGGCCGGCGAGATCGAAGACGCGCAGGTCGCCGCGCGGCGCGCGCGGGAGCGTGAACGTCACGGCCTCGCCGCCCGCGATCGGATTCGGTCCGATGCGCGCCGCCGCGCCGGGCACGGCGCCGACGCCGGTCACCGCGTCGGGCGCGGTGAGATAGATGCTCTCGCCCTCGATCGTCTGCACGGGCGCGGGACCGCCGTTGTACGCGTGGTCGCCGTCCTCCGCGTGCCATACGACCTGATAGCTCAACACGCGGCCGCTGCGGTTGATGTACCCGCCCTCGGCGACGCGCAGCACCCAGAGCTTGTCGGCCGCGGGCGGCAGCCACGCGCTCGCGACGCCCGCGGGCACGTCGATCGCGAACGTCCACGCCACGTTCCCGGTCGTGCTCGTCCCGGTCACCCAGTCGCTCGCGATCGCGGCGGCGCTCCCCGGGAGCGGAATCGTGAACGCCGGTCCCGCGACGCTCTGGCCGCCAGCGAGGGGCGCGCTCGATCCCACTTCGATGTCGCCGCTCACGTCGCTGTCGAACGCGTCGTGCACGATGGTCACGCGGACCGTCGCGGCGGGCGGCCCGGTCGGACTGACGAAGCGGAGCGGCGACGTCGAGTAGCGGGCGCCACCCTCCGTGTAGGCGGCGCGATACCAGAAGGCCGCTCCGCGTTCGTCGACCGGGACCGCCCATTGGCGTGCGTAGCGCGTGAGGTCGGTGCCGTCGGCGAGCGTCGAGTCGCCGGCGGTGGCCGCGGAATCGATCGGCGTGAACACGCCCGGTGCGCCGGAGACGTCGGTCGCGCGCTCGAACACCACGTACGCCGCGCCGCGCTCGCGCATGGTGCGGATCTCGGCGTCGATCATGGTATTCGAGCCCGAGAGCGAGAGCCTGCGGATCTGCGTGCGCTCCGGCTGCGCGAGCTCGAGCTCGGCGGCGTAGAGGTCCACGACGCCGAACCCGATCGGCGACGACCAGCCGGGATCGACGCCCGAGACGCCGGGCGGCACGCCGCCCAGCTCGCGGTGCGCGGTCGCGCGCAGCACCGCCGCGATCCGCGCGGGCGTGAGCGACGGATACGCGGACTTGAGCGCCGCCGCGGCGCCGGAGACGAACGCCGCCGCCATGCTGGTGCCGGTCAGCCGCTGGTACTGCGCGCCGTCGGTCAATAGGTCGCCGTTCGTCGAGAGCACCGCGATGCCGGGCGCCACGAGGTCGGGTTTCTCCTCGTCCGCCGCGTTGCCGTCGCCGTCCGAGGGGCGCGGGCCGTAGTCGCTGATGCCCGCGAAGCGGTCGTCCGCGTCGGCCGCGGTGCGCTGATCGTCGATCGCGCCGACCGCGATCACGCCGTCGCCGCCGGCCGGCGAAGGCACGTGATGGTCGGCGCCGTCGTTCCCCATCGAGGCGACCACGACGATCCCGAGCTCGGCCGCGCGTGCGGCGAGACGCGACGCCGCGTCGTTGCCATCGGTCGGATCGACGCTCGAGAGCGACAGGTTGACGACCTGAATGCCCTGATAGCCGATCGGCCCCCACGCGCGCGAGCGGTTGTGGATGCACCAGTCGATCGCCTCGGCGATCCCGGTGCCGTTGCCCGCGTCGCTCAACGCCTTCACGTCCACGAAGCGCGCGTCCGGCGCGACGCCGACGGCGTAGCCGGCGACGCCGCCGTTGCCGAGCACTATGCCGGCGACGTGCGTGCCGTGGGCCTGCGTCACCGATCCGCCGTGGTCCGAAGGGTTCTCGCTCCCGTCGCGCGGCGTGTCCAGCAGCGAGTCGCCGCGCGTGAAATCGGCGCCGCCGAGGCAGCGGCCGATCAGCGACTCGTGGCCGGGATAGTTGCCTTCGGCCGCGTCGTTGATGCCCGTGTCGATGATCGCCACCACGACGCCCTGCCCGGTCGCGCCGCCGGTGCCGGCCCAGGTCGGGAACACGCGTCCGCTCGGGTCGCGCGCGGCGATCGTCGCCGCGCCCTCGCGCAGCCTCGCGTAGAGGATCGGCACCGCCTCGACGCCGGCGACGCCGGGGAGCGCGACGATCGCCTGGATCTGCGCGAACGTCGCGAGCCCGCGCACGGACGGGATGCCCTCGTAGCGGTAGAGCACGGGCACGCCGAGCGCCGTGAGCGTCGCGAGGTCGGCGGCGGTCGGCGGCGCGGCGTAGTTGACGTACACGCCGAACACGAGGCCGGGCGTTACGTCGATCCGCTTCTGCTGCAGCGTGTCGCCGCCTTCGAAGGCGAACGTGTAGCCGAGCAGATGGACGGTCTCGATCCGGTCGTCGATGTGGTCGTTGTCCTGATCCCAGATGAAGGGACCGGCGACCGCGATCGGCGCGACGAGCAGGGCGAACGCGACAGCGGCGACGATGGGCACCAGCGCGCGACGCAGGCGCGAACATGCCGCGGACATGACCTCACCTTTCCGGCCCCGGGTGGTCATTGCGATCATCTCACACGACGGGGCTTGAGTCCCGCTTGACCGAATCGCGCAATCCCAAGGCATGCAACACTCTATCCGGTGAGTACGGTGCCCGCGGCGGCGCTGGACGGCGCCGTCGCGAGGAGCGCCTGCACCGCACGCTCGGTCTCGGGCAGCGGATCCACCGCGAGGTCGCCGCGCAGCAGCGCCTTGAGCTTGTCGTACTCGGCGATCGCGGCGCGGCGATTGCCGGTGCGCACCAGCGACTCGATCACGGCCACACGCGTCGCCTCGCGGAACTCGTCGAGCTCGGCGGCGCGGCGAAAGTGCGCGAGCGCCGCGGCGTGGTCGCCCGCGGCGACGCACAGCGCGCCCAGATCGAGCAGCAGCTTCTCGGTGCGGTCGCGCACCCGCGTCTGGTGCTCCTCGGCCCACGCGCCGTACACGCCCTCGAGGAACGGGCGCGCCGTCATCGCCGCGGCGCCCTCGAGCGCGCGACGGCGCGCGGCGGCGTCGCGACCGGCGCGCGCCTCTTCGAGGGCGCGATCGAACTCCCACGCGTCGCAGGTCAGGCGGTACGCCGGATTGAGACGGTAGAACTCGCCGTCGCGCAGGACGGCGGGCTCGCGGCCGGCGGGCAGCACCTTGCGCAGGTAGGAGAACGTCGGATGGAAATTGCGGCGACCCGCCGCCGCCTGCCGCCCCGGCCAGAAACGCTCGATCAGCTCGTCGCGCCCCGCGCCGCGCGGATGGAGCGCGAGATAGAGCAGCACGTGGAACGCGCGCTGCGCGCGCCACATCGCCGCCGGGACCGGCCGGCCCTCGATCAGCAGCTGCGGCGGGCCGAACAGGACGAGCCGCGGCAGCTCGGCGCTCCGGTCGGCGCCCGCGCCGCGCGCGAGGCGTTCGCGGATGTGGCGGCGCGCGATGCGCACCGCGGGCTGCAGCGTGCGCCGGGCCGGATCGATGCGCTCGAGTGCCGCGAGCGCGGCGCTCTCGCCCACCTCGGAGAGCACGGCGATCGCCGCCTCGGCGACCGCGGGCGGCGCACCCGGGAGCAGCGCGAGCAGCGGGCCCTCGACGGCGGCGCCCGGCTCGACCAGCGCCGCGGAGACGAGATCCACTTCGATGCCGCGCGCCAGCGCGTGGAGCAGCGGCGCCGGCTCCTCACGCGCCTGCACGCGCAGGAAGTAGGCGTAGCCGCGCTCGCGCACCAGGCCGAGCGCCGCGGCGAGGTGCGCGTCCACCGCCTTGCGGTCGCCGAGCGCCAGAAGCGATTCGGCGAGCCAGTAGTGGACGCGCATCCGCTGGTAGTCGTTCTCGCCCGCGTCGGCGCGCGCGGCGAGCGGCTGGAGCAGATCGCGGGCGACGCGCACGCGCCCGGCGCGGAGCTCGCACCAGGCGAGGGTCGCCGTGAACTCGGTGAGCTGCGGCGCATCGGGACGCGGATCGAGGCGGTCGATCGCCTGGGTCAGGAACTCGACGGCGCGCCGGTACTGGCCGCGCGCGCAAAAGATGCGCCCGCGCAGGGCGAGCAGGTTGAGCGCGATCACTTCGACGCGCAGCTCGGCGTTCAGCTCCTCGGCGCGGCGCAGCGCCGTCAGCGCGCCGTCGAGATCGCCGCCCTGCGCGAGGATCTGCGCCAGCGCCTCGTAGCACGCGGTCTCCTGCGCGCGGTTCGAGAAGCGTTGCGCCGCCTGCAGGCCCTCCTCCGCCGCCTGGCGCGCCTCGGCCAGGTCGCCCAGGTCGGCGAGATGGAACGCGAGGTTCGAGAGGTAGAGCGGCGCGCGCGGCGAGGCCGTGCCGCGCACCTGCGCGAGCGCCGCGCGGAACTCGCGCGTCGCCTCGTGAAATCGCCCCTGCGCCGCGTACGCGCCCGCGAGGTTGTGCAGCACCGGCGCGAGCAGGTCCGATGCGCCCGCGGCCGGGAGCCGATCGCGCAGCTCGTCGAGCACGCGCACGGCGGCGCGGTACTGGCCGAGGTAGAAGTGCGCGCCCGCCTTCATCTGCAGCAGCCGCGCGCGCACCTCGATGCCGAGGTCCTGCGCGATCGCGAGGCCGCGCTCGGACATGCCCAGCACCTGCTCGTAGCGCCCGCGCAGGTTGAGCACCTTGCCGAGCCCGACCAACGCGAGGCACTCGTGCCGCGGATCGCCGGCCTCGCGGCACGCGGCGAGCGCGCGCTGATACACGGCCTCGGCCTCGTCCCACTGGCCCAGCGCCTGCCGCGCGTCCGCGAGCGCCACCGTCAGCGCGAGGTCGCCGCCGAGCCGAGCCGCGCCGAGGTCGTTCAGGTACTGGAGCAGCGCCGCGGCGCGGCCCTGCTGCATGAGCCGCGGCGCGAGGTCGCGAAGCAGCGCGGAGGCCTGCTCGTCGCGCCCGGCGGCGAGCAGGTGGCGCAGCGCGCGCTCCGGCTCGCCGCGCGCGGCGAGCGCGTCTCCGGCGTCCGCCTCGAGCGACCGCCACGCCCCGGCGCCGCCGGCGTGCTCGATCTCGGCGCGGATGAACCGGCGCACGAGGTCGTGGCACTCGTACGACGCCTGCGCGCCCGCGCCGTAGGTGCGCAGCAACCCGCGACGCGCGAGGTGATCGAGCAGCGAGGACACGTTGCCGTCGCCCGCGCCGAGCGCGGTCGCGAGGTCGGCGTCGAAGCGCGTGAGCGCGGCGGTGCGCTCGAGCACGGCGCGCGCCTCGGGATCGAGCCGCGCGTAGACCTCGGACGAGAGGTAGTCGTGGAGCGCGAGGCTCGAGGCGTGCACGTCGGCGAGCACGTCCTTGAGCGTCGCGCGTTCCGAGCGCTCGAGCGTCTGGAACACGAGATGGACCGCGGTCGGCCATCCCATCGTCGTCTCGACCAGCGCGTCGAGCTCGTCGTCGGCGAGCGGCCGGCGATAGACATCGCCGAAGAGCCGCGCCAGCTCCTCGCGCGCGAAGCGCAGGTGGCTCGAATCGAGCTCGAACAGATCGCCCTTCGCGCGCATGCGCTCGAGCGCGAGCGGCGGCATCGTGCGGCTCGCCGCCAGCACGCGCACGCGCGGCGGCAGGTGTCGCAGCAGCGTGTCCACCATCGCCACGACCTGCGGATTGCCGGCGACCTCCTGGAAGTCGTCGAGCACGAGCAGGCACGGCGGGCCCTTCAGCGTCGCGAGCTCGTTGAGCAGCGTGCCCGCGAGCATCTCGGCCGACGCGAGCCCCGGCCGCGCTTCGTCGAGCGCGCGGTGGAAGTCGCGACCGAAGCGCGGCCATTCGCGGCGGAAGCCTTCGAGCAGGTAACGGCCGAACACCACCGGATCGGCGTCCGAGCCCATGAGCGAGTACCACACGACCGGCCGCGGCATGGCGCGGGCGAACGAGGCGAGCAGCGTGGTCTTGCCGTAGCCCGCGTCGGCGACGACCAGCGTCAGCGGGCGCTGCGCGTGGTCGATGAGCGCGCGGATGAGATGCGGACGATCGAGCACCTGACCGCCCAGATTCGGGCGGCTCAACTTCGCCTTGAGCACCGGGTGCCCGCCGGTGCCACGGTGCAGCGCCAGTCGTCTCACGACCGTCCCCCGTCGCGATCTCCGCGGACCGGCGCGCCGCGAGGCGCGCCGAGCCCGGGAGAGGCAGCCCCCGAGCCATATAAGGTTAGCAGACGACCGTCAGTGCTTCATGAAGCCTTCGACGCCGGTCGTGGGGTGGATGGGCGTCGCGCGTGGCATCGGCGTCGCGGCGTAGGCGACGACGAACCGGACCTCGCCGGGGCCGACGGCGGCGATCGTTGCGCCGGCGCGGGACTTCGCGGCGCCGAGGACCGCGTGCGCGCGGAGCCATTCCGCGCCACGCGAGGCCGCTGCCTCGGCGGCGGGGGTGGGGACGTAGACGACGATCGCTTGCAGCGCTTCGAGGCCGAGCGCGTGCTCGCGCGGATCGACGTCGACGTCCGACGTGAACGCGCCGTCGCCGCGCTGCAGCGCGAGCCCCGCGGCGAGCGCCGCCTTGGCGGCGACGCCGAAGCGCTCGTCATGGAACGTGGCCTCGGCGAGCGTGAACGCGCTCGCGATCGTGAGCAGCGCCCCGCCGCGCCCCGCGTTCGCGACGATCAGCGCGTCGGAACGGCGCACGAGGGAGTCCATCACGCCTTCGAGCTCGTGCTTGAGGCCGGCGTAGCGCGGGCGAAAACGGTCGGCGAGCCCGCTGTTCATCACGGCGATGAACGCGCGGCACGCGCTCCCTGCCCACGCGGTCCGGTCGAACGCGGCGCGGTCGTCGCGCGCGAGCGGGATGCCCGGCGCGCCGCGGATCGTGCGGAACCCGAGCTCGACCGCGCGCCATGACCGTTCGGCCGCGGCGGTATCGGCGTGCGCGGCGGCGACGATGAGCCGCAGGGTCGCCGGGCGCTGCGCGCCGAGCGACACGGCACGCCCGGCGCGGTTCGGCGCGACGTAGCCCGCCGTGTCCGGCGCGCCGCCGATCCTGGCGCCGATCGCGGCCGGGATCTGCGCGACGACGCGGAGCTCGCGATCCGAGACGACGTGCGCGCCGGCGACGGCGGCCCACGCGCACACGCCGGCGACGATCAGCACGATGCCGGCGCCCGTCCGCTTCGGAATCCGCGATGCGCTCACGCGCCCTCCATGGTCCGAAGGGACCCTCGAGATAGGATATCGTCCCGGCGAGTCTGATGCTCATCGCAAATGCGGCGACGTCGGAGTTGCGGTATCGTCCCACGTCGTCCGCCCCGATCCTCCGCCGAGGTGCCCGATGTTCCGAGCCCCACGACATGCCGCCACGATGCTGGGGATCGCGATCGTGGCCGCGATCGTGCCCTCCGTCGCCGGCCGGGCGCACGCGTGCAGCGAGTGCTTGTGCGGCATGCCGTTCCCGTCGGACGCGCTGGGCGGCGCAATGCCGACCGGATTCCGATTCGGGATCGAGGAGCGCTACCTCTCCAAGTCGAACGCGCTCGACGACGCGCCGGGAGTCGAAGCCGAGCGCGAGCACCGCGTCGCGGGATTCGTGCTGTGGCGCGCCGCCGACCGGCTCGCCCTCCTCGGCCGCGTGCCATACAACGTGAAGGAGATCACGTCGTCGCCGGTCGGCGAAGCGTCCGCGCGCACGACATCGCGCGGCCTCGGCGACGCCGAGGCGATGGCGCTGATCGGCCTCTGGCGCGGCATCGGCCCGCGCGCCTCGACATTCGCCGCGGTGCTCGGCGCGATCGCGCCCACGGGATCGAACGACGCGCGCGACGCGACCGGCGCGCGCCTCGACGCGCACCTTCAGCCGGGGACCGGCGCGTGGTCGGCGAACGCGGGCCTGAACGCGACGTTGATGATCGGCGACGGCGCCCTGGCGGCCCATCTGTCCGGTCGCTGGAGCGGCATGAACGCGCACGGTTACCGGTACGGCCGCGCGCTGCTCTACGACCTCGGGTTCACCAGCGCCGAGCGCAGAAACGTCGCGCTGCTCGCGCAGATCAACGGGCGCTCGGCCGGAGCCGATCGGCTCGAGGACGGCTCGATCGGCGCGAACACCGGCGGCACGGTGGTGTACGCGTCGCCCGGCGTGCGCTGGCGCACCGGCATCGGCGTGAGCGTCGAGGCGGCGCTCAAGATCCCGGTGCTCGAATCGCTGCGCGGCGATCAGCGCGAGCACACGACCGGTCGGCTGGCGTTCTCGATCACGCCGTAGACGTCTAGACGCCGAACCGCTCCGCGTCCCACGCGAGGCCGAGCTCGCCGGGCGGGCCCATGTAGCCGAGCAGCGCCGACGCCGCGACCACCGCCGGGCTCGCGAGGTAGCCCTCGCCGCCGACGCCCATGCGGTTCGTCCAGTTGCGATTGAACGAGGTGATCGCGCGCTGACCGCGCGTCAGCGCGTCGGGCCCCTGGCCGAAGCACGGGCCGCACCACGACTCGCGGATCTCGCCGCCCGCGGCGCGGAACACGCCGGCGATGGATTCGCCGTCGAGCCGCGGATCGGGGCGCTCGATCTCGCGCTTCACGCCGCCCGAGCCGGGGAACACGACCAGCGGCTTCGCCGCGCGTCCGCCGCCCGCGCCCTGCGCGCCGCGGATCACGAGCGCCGCCTGCAGCAGGTCGTCGTAGCCGCCGTTCGTGCACGAGCCGATCATCGCCTTGTCGAACGTGAGACGCTCTTTCGCCACGTCGGCGGCCGGGAACGCGTTCCCGGGGCTGAACGGCTTCGCGATCATCGGCACGAGGTCCGAAAGCGTCAGCGTCTCGTCGATCTCGTAGGTCGCGTCGCGTCCTGGCCCCACGCGCGGATAGGGCAGCGACGCGACGCCCTTCGAGGCATACCACGCCTCGGTCACGTCGTCGGGCGCGAAGATGCCGTTCAGCGCTTCGGCCTCGGCCATCATGTTGGCGATCGTATTGCGGTAGGCGATCGGCAGCTGCCGCGCCGTATCCACGAATTCGACCGACATGCCCTGCGACTGCTTGGCGCCCCAGCGGCGCAGCAACTCGAGCACGACGTCCTTCCCGCTCACCCACGGCTGCAGGGCGCCGGTGAACGTCACGCGACGCGCTCTGGCGAGGGTGAGGTAGATGTAGCCGGTCGCCCAGCCGAAGCCGAGCGTCGTCGAGCCCACGCCGATCCCGACCGCGCCGTACGCCCCGTAGGCGCGGCTGTGCGAATCGGCGCCGGGGATGAACTGCCCCGGCATCACCAGCCCCTGCTCGGGGAAATAGAAGTGGAAGATGCCGTCGCCCGGCGTCGCGTAGTACGGCTTCTCGATCCCGTGCGCGCGCGCGAACTCCCGGCCGATCGCGGTCTGGCGGTCGTCGGCCTCTTTGCCGGTGAACACGAAATGATCGTTCGCGACCGCCGCCTGCCGCGGATGGATCGCGGCGCCGCCCGTGATCTGGTTGAACGTGTGGATCGCGAACGGCGCCGTGCCGTCGGACGCCGGCAGCAGATCGGCGTAGACGCGCAGCGTCGCGCCCGGCCGCACGTCGGCCTGCTTGTCGACACGGTGCGCCCACACGATCTGCTCGGTCGTGGTCATGCGCCGCGCGGTGTCCGCGTCGGGCCACGCGATCGCGGGCGGCGTCTCGACCGAGCGGCGGAACTCGCGCCGGCCGACGGTGAAGATGCCGCCCGAGCGTCGAATCTCGTCCTCTTTCGCCGTGAGCGGCACCGGCGTGTACGAACGGCTGCGCGTCGTGTTGGTGAGCATCCGGCTCGCCGGATCGAAGAGGAACACGTCGCCGTCCTGCGCGTCGGCCACCGCGTCGGGGCTCTGCACGACGTGGAGGCCGAGGTTGAACGCGTTGCGGCGGAAGATGTCGCCCATGTTGTTGCCGCAGACGACGACCATCTCGCGCCCCGCCTCTTCGGCGACGCCCTTGAGCCCCGCCGGGCTCATCTCGCGCGACGATCCGATCGCGAAGCGGTCGCCGGCGATCAGGAACGTCTCCCCTGCGTGCACGCGGCGGCGGAAGTCGGGCATGAGGTAGCGGAACGAACCGGCCTTCCAGCGCTCGTCGAGCGTCGCGAGGCTCTCCGAGACGCAGTCGGCGGCGGGCGTGATCTGATCGGTGTCGATCGCGTCGAGCTTCTTCCCCGGCGTCCTGGCGTCCCAGAAGATCAGCGCGGTGCCGCGGATCAGCCGGCCGGTCTCGTCGCTCGCGTCGGCCGCGGTGGCGACCGCCGCGTCGGTCGGAGCCGGGCCGGGCAGCGTGGCGAGGGTCACGCCCGGCTTGAGTCGCGCGGGCTCGATGGCGTGCATGGGAACGCGATGCTAATCCGCGCATCGCGCGGGTGGCAAACGACGCGGTCAGCGCCTCTGGTAGACGATGAACGGCGCGAACTCGGTCCGCGCGACGAAGCGCGGATCGAGCGCGAGCGAGTCCGCGAGCGGCTGATCGGGCGACGCGCCGCGCGCGTCGTGCACCGACGGATCGCCGGGCGGCCAGATCGCGATCCACGCGTAGCGCGCGCGGAATCGGGGATCGCGGCCGAGCTGAAGCACGCTCCACCAGCAGCCGAAGTCCTCGCGCGCGTGGAGCGCGGGATAGAGCGTGACCGGCGCATAGACCGGAGCGCCGGCCGGGATCGCGCGCACCAGCGCCGCGGCCGCGGCGGCCGGCGGCGAGGGCGGCTCGCTCTGCCGGTACGTGACCGCGAGCGACGGCACCACGCCGGCGAAGACGATGATGGCCGCGGCGAGCGCGACGCCCGCGCGACGCGGCGCCGGCGCCGACTGCGCGACGCGCGCCGCCGTCATCACGGTCGCGGCGGCGAGGAACGTCATCGGCACCATCGAGTACGCCTGATCGGCGCCGCGCATGAACGGGAGCCGCGAGAGCAGATTGAGCCCGAGCCCGGGCAGCGCGACGATCGCGACCGCGTCGCCGAACGGCGGCAGGAAGAGCAGCGGGCGCAGCAGCGTGTAGAGGTAGCGCGCGGTGGTGCCGTTCGCGAGCGCGCGCGCGACGTCGGCCGGATGCGTGACCATGTGGCGCACCGCCGCGACCGGCGTCGCCCCCCACTGCCCGAGCACGTCGACGAAGAACCGCTTCGGATCGATCCAGAGCCCCGGCGACCAGAAGCGCGGCATGACGACACCGACGACCACCGCGAACCACGCGAGGCCGAGTGCGGCGATCCCGAGCGCGACGCGCGGCCGGTGGCCGGCGAGGAGCGCGTAAACGCCGAGGACGACGAACGCGAGGCCGATCTCCTCGCGCACGCCGAGTGCCGCGACGCCGAAGAGCAGGAACATGCCGGGCCGGCGGCGGTCGAGCGCCCACAGCGTCGCGAGCAGCAGCGCGGGCAGGAAGCTCGCGTCGCGGAAATCGCGCGGGCCGGCCCACAGGATGTTGGGGATCGCGAGCACGGCGAGCGCGAGCACGAGCGCTGCGGCGCGCCCGACGCGCGGCACGAGCAGATGGTAGACGGGAACCGGCACGAGGCCCAAGGCCAGCGCCTGCGCCGCCATCAGGACGATCGGATCGCGCCACATCACGTAGACGGGCGCAATCACGAGCAGCGTCGGCGAGAAGTGGATCGCCCAGTGGCTGCCGAGCGAACCGTCGAGCGTCTCGTGCGTGTTCGCGAACGGATGGCCATGGAGCAGCGTCCAGAACGACTGGCTGAAGAGCCCGAGCTGGTTGAGATCGGCGAACGCCGCGAGCCGGGCGTGCGCGCGCGCCACGGCGAGCCCGACGTACGCCGCGACCGCGAGCGTCAGGAGCAGCGGCGCGGCGCGGTCGAGCCGCGCGGCCAAGCGATCGAGGACTTGGCCGCGCTCGAGCGCGAGGAGCGCCGCGGCGGCGAGCGCGATCGCCGCGAGCGCGATCAGCGCCGCGACCGGACCGGGGCGCGTGCCGAGGAGATACGACGGAGCGTAGGCGACGGGGATCAGCAGCGCCCAGAGCCACAGGCGCCGCGGGGCGATGGGCGGCGGCATCGCCGCGACTATATCAGGGGCGCGGCGCGCGGCCCGGGCCGACCGCGCGCGGCCGCGGTCGCCGAACCGGACGGCTAGGCGGCCTTGCGGTTCTTCGCGACGGCGACGACGTCCTCGGCCGAGACGCCCATCCGCTTCCGCCACGCCATGTGCTCGGCGTACGCCGCCTCGAACGTGCGCGGATAGGTCGCGGCCGTGAGGGGCGCGAGCGTCTTGAGCGGACGCTCGGCGCGCATGCGCTCGAGCAGCGCGAGCGGTTGCGTGCCCGGCGCGTGGACCGAGGTGTGACCGGGCCGCGGCGCCATGCCGGTCGGCTTGAGCGTCGAGAAGCTCGCGGTTGCTCCGTCCGCGTAGCGCGTGACCAGCTCGAGCCACGTGCCGGCCTTCGGATGCTCGTAGATCGCGGCGCCGATCGCGTCGCGCGGCTCGACCATCAGCCGGCAGATGACGCCCGGCATCGCGCCCACCGCGAACGTGCCCGCGTCCTCGAAGCCGGCGTCGAGCAGCGGCGTCGCCAACGCGTCGGCCGCGGCGCGATTCGACCATGCCGTGGCGTTCCGCCGCTCGAGCTGGATCCGGTCGGGAACGCGCGCGAGCGCATCCTCGCCGATTCCCCGGGCGACCGTGCGCACCGCGCCGCGAAGGATGAGCAGCGCGAGCGCCCTGCGCACGAACGGCCACAGGACGAGGGCGAGGATCAGGGCTCCGATCACGTAACTCACGCGGCGGTGCTCCGGTTGGTGGAGGCGGAGCGTGCCACCGGCACCGGCGACGCCTCGAACAGGATCGTCTCGCGCGCGTGATGCTTCTGAATGAGGTAGACGCCGTCGCGCGCGGTGAGCGGGAAGAAGTCCTCGGGACCGTTGAGGTAATCGGACGCGCGGTTCACCGGGTCGGGCAGCTCCATCTGGAGAAGCCCTTCGAGCTCCTCGCCGCCGCACAGGCGCACGCGCACGCGCTCCTCGCGCGTGAACCGGAAGCTGCGCGGACGGACGAGATCGACCGGCACGCCGGGGCCGGCGAACACCCACTGCACGTCGTGGCGCGCGAGCAGCATCGTCACGCCGTCCTGGCGCTGGAACGGCAGCACGCGATGGCGCTCGTTCAGGAACTCGAGCAGCGTCTCGGCGCCGGAGTGGTACTCGGAGAGCGGCGAGAGCGAGAAGCAGCCCTCGATGTCGGGCTCCCCGGCGCGTGAGATGCCGACGGTGATCCGCAGTTTTTCGATGTACTCCGCCATCCTGGCCTCCGGACCGGTATGGATTCGTCCCGGTTATCGGGCGGGCCGGGCCGGCAGTTGAGCCTTCAGTTGCGGCCTCGGCCTGCCGAAAAGGCGATGGCCTTCGCGGGGCCTCGTGCATCTAAGGGGCCCATGACCCCGCCCCCGGACGACATTGATGTCCTCGACGCCTACTCCCGCGCGGTGACCGGGGCGGTCGAGCGCGCCGCGCCCTCGGTCGTGAACATCGAGGTGCACAGCCTCGACGCCGGACCCGGCGGCCCGCGCCGGGGCGAGGGCGGCGGCACCGGCTCGGGATTCCTGTTCACCCCCGACGGCCTGATCCTCACCAACAGCCACGTCGTCCACGGCGCGCGCCGCATCGAGGTGACCGTGCAGGACGGCCGGCACCTCGAAGCCTCGCCCGTCGGCGACGATCCGGACACCGATCTCGCGGTGATCCGGGTCTCGGGCGAGGAGCTGCATCCGATCGCGCTCGGTGATTCGGCGACGCTCAAGCCCGGGCAGCTCGTCGTCGCGATCGGCAATCCGCTCGGATTCCAGACGACGGTGACCGCCGGCGTCGTGAGCGCGCTCGGACGGTCGCTGCGCTCGCGCACGGGACGGCTGATGGACAACATCATCCAGACCGACGCGGCGCTGAACCCCGGCAATTCCGGCGGGCCGCTGGTGAACGCGCGCGGCGAGGTCGTGGGCGTCAACACCGCGGTGATCCTGCCCGCGCAGGGCCTGTGCTTCGCGATCCCCGTGAACACCGCGCGCTGGGTCGCGAGCCGGCTGCTCCAGCACGGCCGCATCCGCCGCGGCTGGCTCGGTCTCGGCGGTCAGACGGCGCAGCTCCATCGCCGGCTGGTCCTCCACCATCAGCTCCCGGCGTCGAGCGGCATGCTGGTCCTGCACGTCGAGAAGAAGAGCCCCGCGGAGCGCGCCGGCATCCGCGAGGGCGACGTCATCGTCGCCTTCGCGGGCGAGCCGGTCGTGGGCGTGGACGATCTCCATCGCATGCTCACAGACGGGCGGATCGGCGTCGAGGCGACGCTGACGGTCATTCGTCGCGCGGAGAAGCGCGAGCTGGCCGTGATGCCGGTCGAGTACACGCCGGCGGATTAGCTCGGGCGTCTTCGGCCCCGCTCATATCGGAGTCCATTCGGGCCGGTGACGGACGCCATCGTGCTGACCGTGGTCTTCAAGCGCCTGCGCCCGTTGCGCGCGGCGCTCGCCAGCAGCCGGTAGCCGCTACGGGATCGAGGTGTGCTGCATCGCGACCGCCTGCCAGCGGCCGTCGCGCTTGACGAAGATGCGCGTGTACCAGATCCGTCCGGCGAACGGGATGCCGCGATAGCCGCCGGTGTTGGTCGCGATCGCGCGCAGGATCGCCACGTCGCCGTAGAGGCGAACGGTCGTGCTGTCGTACTTCACGGTCAGCAGCTTGAGATCGCCGCTCGCGATGTCGCGCATGTTGTCGGCCTTGGTGCGGAGCTGACCGATCCGCGAGATCTCGACGAACTCGGGCGCGGTCATGCGCGAGATCGCGACCGTGTCGGCGGCGATCAGCGCCCGGCCGCGCGCCAGTTCGAGCGCGCGCACCGAGTCGGCGTCCGCGCCGGCGTCCGCCGCGGCGCCGCGCGTCGCCAGCACCAGCAACAGCGCGGATCCCACGCCGATCTTCATCATCCCCGAGCGCGTCATGACGCGAGCGCCGGCGGTTGCTTGAGGTGCCAGTCGGTGCGCGACTGGTACGCGTTCGCGAGCGCGACCAGATTGCGCTCCGAGAACGCCGGCCCCATGAACGAGAGCGACGTCGGCAGCCCGTTCTCTCCCATCCCGTTCGGCATCGCGATCGCCGGCAGGCCGCACAGGTTGCCGGCGGCGATCAGCGGCGGGCCGCTGCTGATGCCCGGGTACACGTCCTCGAAGTTCTTGTCGGCGGGATACGCCACGGTGCCGCGCGTCGGCGCCGCGATCGCGTCGAACTTCTCGAAGATCTTCGCCACCGCCTTCTTCATCGGCCGGCGCAACCGCATCGCCTGGATGTAGTCCACCGCCGGGATCATCGTCGCGCCGTAGCCGCCCTGGCGATCGCGCGGGCACTTGAGCTCCTTCACGCGCCCGGCCTCGATCAAGTCGATGAACGCGGCCGCGCCCTCGGCGCCGACGATCGCCGACACCGACGGCCCCCACGGCATGTCGGGCCATTCGACATCGCGCGTCACCGTGATGCTGTTCGACATCAGCGTGATCGCCTTCTCGAAGTTCTCGCGCACCGCGGGCTGAACCTTCTCGACCGCGCCCTTCGGGACCGCGACGCGCAGCGGCCGGCCGATCGTCGCCGGCTTGTCGTAGGCGAAACCGCGGCTCGATGCGCTCTCGTCGTTCTCGTCACGCCCGGCGATCGCCGCGAGCACGAGACCGAGATCGTCCGCGCACCGCCCCATGGGCCCGAGCTTGTCGAGCGTCCAGCAGAGCGCCATCGCGCCGTGCCGGCTCACGAGGCCGTAGGTCGGACGCAGTCCGGTGACGCCCGAGTACGCCGAGGGCGTGAGGATCGAACCCGACGTCTCGGAGCCGATCGCGAACGGCACGAGCCCGGCGGCGACCGACGCGCCCGGCCCGCTCGACGAGCCGCCGCTCCAGAACTTCGTGTTCCACGGCGTGAGCCCGGGACCGGTGAACGACGCGTCGGCGTGGTTGTAGCCCATGCCGCCCGCGAGCTCGACCATCGCGAGCTTGGCGCACAGGATCGCGCCCGCGGCGTTCAACCGCTCGACCACCGTCGCGTCGAAGTCGAAGCGCTGGTCCTTGTACGGCGCCGCGCCCCACGACGTCGGCGCGTGCTTCGTCGCGAGCAGGTCCTTCACACCGTACGGAATCCCATGCAGCGGCCCGCGCGACTTGCCGTGCGCGATCTCGCTCTCGGCGCGCTTCGCGTCCGCCATCGCCGACTCGCGCATCACCGTGACGACCGCGTTGTAGCGAGGCCCGAGCTTCTCGAGCCGGTCGAGGCACGCGCTGGTGAGCTCGACCGGAGACAGCTTCTTGGCATGGACGCGCGCCGAGAGCTCGCGCACCGGCAGGAAGAACGTGTTCGGCTCGATCATGGCGGCCCTCTTAGGCGCGGAACGTGACGTCGGGTTCGTCGCTGTTGGTGAGCTTGGACTCGCGCAGCGCCTTGCCGCCCGCAAGGCGGCCGTTGAGCTCGCGTGCGATGCCTTCGATCTGATCGGGCGTCAGATGCTTGCCGTAGCGGCGGCGCACGATCTCGGCCAGCGAGCGCGCGTCCTCGGAAATCTCGGGCGGCGGTGCGGGCGCGGCCGCCGAGTCGGGCTTCGCGGGCGTCGCGGCGGGCGTGCCGGCCCGAGGCGTCGCGGGCGTCTGCGCGAGCGCGAGGATCGGCGATACGATGGCGGTCGAGATACCGGCCATGCCGACGGTCTTGATGAACCGTCGCCGGCCGGGTGCGGGCGGTTGCTGCGCGCGCGGCATGCGGGCCTCCCGGTGGGGCGTGGCGGTTGGCGGTGCGAAGGACGGCGAAGGCTACTCCGCCGGCGCGGGAGCGACAACGACGATTCGCGCCGGCGCCGGCGCCGCGGCTGACAACGGCCGACTACGGCGCCGGGCGCGTCGCGGGCGACTGGAACCGGACGCCGAGCCGGTCGAAGAGGAACGCGTACGTATCCGTGGTCAGCGCGTTGCGCTCCGAGAGCGGACTGCCGATGCCGTGGCCTGCGTGGGCGCTGGTGCGAAGCAGGATCGGGCAGTCCGAGCCGGTCGCGGCCTGCAGCCGGGCCACCATCTTCCGCGAGTGCATCGGATCGACGCGCGGATCGTTGGCGCCGGTGGTGAAGAGGACCGCCGGGTAGTGCGCACCGTCGACGACGTGGTGGTACGGCGAGTAGGCCCGCAGCGCCTCGTACTCGTCGTGATGCCTGACCGTGCCGTACTCGGTCGTGTTGAAGAGACCGTTGGGGCTCAGCTCGACGCGCAGCATGTCGTAGATCCCGACACTCGACACCACCGCGCGCGCGAGATCCGGGTGCTGCGTGACGATCGCGCCCATGAGCAGCCCGCCGTTGCTTCCGCCCTGCAGCGCGAGGTGCTCGCTGGTCGTGTAGCCCTTCTCGACGAGGTGCTCCGCCGCCGCCGCGAAATCGTCGAACACGTTCTGCTTCCTGGTCAGGTTCCCGCCGCGATGCCAGTTCTCGCCGAACTCCGACCCGCCGCGGATGTTCGCGATCGCGACGATCCCGCCCTGATCGAGCCACATGCTCCGGATGGGATTGAATCCCGGCCGCTGGCTGATGCCGAACCCGCCGTAGCCGGTGAGCAGCGCGATCGCCCGACCGTCCAGCGGCGTGCCGCGCCGCATCAGAACGGTCATGGGCACCGGCGTTCCGTCCTTCGACATGGCGATCTCGCGTCGCACCTCGACGTCCGAGAAATCCGCGGGCGAGCGCATCGCCAGCGCCGTGGTCACGAGCCGCCTGCGATCGCTGTCGTATCGCGCCCAATAGGGCGGCCGCGTGCAGCTCTGGATCTCGACCGCGACGGCGTCGCCATCGAGATGGACGATGTTCGAGACGCCGACGATCGCCGGCAACGGCAGCATGCCCATCGCCTCGCCGCCGGTGCTGAAGACGCGCACCTGCGAGGGACCTCCGATGATGTCCTGGACGTAGAGCCGGTGCGGCGTCGCGACCAGACCCTCGATCGCGGTCGCGCCGGTGGGTACGACGACCGTGGCCGCGGCGAGGCGCGGATGATCGAGCGCGACGCGCAGCACCTTGCCGTTCGATGCCTGCGCGCGAGAAAGCAGGTAGAGGGCATCGGCGCCAATCGCCGCACTCACGACCCGATCGGCGAACCCGGCGACGCGCTCGAAGCTCCCGCCGTCGTGCAGGAGGTAGAACGCGTGCTCGCCACCGTCGCCGTTCCGTACGTCGGCGAGCGTGACCCGGCCGTCATCGGAGGTGACCAGCGTGGTCTCGGCGATCTTCGGCAGCTCGCGCGTCAGCACCGGCCGGTCGTCGGTCTGGGCCGTGCCGAGCCGGTGGTAGTAAACCTGCTGCCAGAAGTCGAGGTCGGCGTCGGGGCGTTCGCCCTTCGCCGGATAGCGCGTGTGGTAGAAGCCCGCGCCCACCGCGTCCCACGCGACCCCGCCGCCCGCGGTGCCACCGTTCACCCGCGGCACGGTGTCCGGGAGCCGCGCGCCGGTTCGCGCATCGACGACGATGACCGTGCCCGATTCGGTGCCGCCCTGCGACAGAGACACCGCCACCTTCGCGCCGTCGAGGGAGGGCGCGTAGAAGTCGATCGCCGTGCCACCGGTCTTGTCCATGGTGTTCGGATCGACCAGCACGCGCTCCCCTCGCGAGGGATCGAGCCCGTCGAGACGCACCAGCATCGGCTGCTGGAGCGGCGGCTGATCCTTGATCGCGAACACCACGCCGCGGCGGCACTGGAGATCGTGGTACGCGGGAGCGACGTCGAGGTTGAGCGCCGTGACGCGCTTGAGGATCGACGGGCGGTCGTGGAGATGATCGAGATAGGACCGGGCGAAATCGTTCTCGCCGTTGCTCCACCGCTGGACCGCCGGGTCGCTCCAGTTCTCGAGCCAGCGATAGTCGTCACGCACCACATCGCCCGCGTAGTGATCCTCGACCGGATGCCTCGCGGTCGGCGGGAACTCGGGACCGCGCGTCGGGGCGCCGGTCGCGTGCGACATCACGGTCGGCACCGCGGACGGCGACGTGAGCGCGGGGGTCGCGGCGAGGAGCAGATGGAGCGAGAGCGTCGGGATCAGGGCGGCTCGAGTGAGGTGCATGGGTCGTCCTTTCGCCTCGGCATGCGTGGCGGACTTCAGTGATCCGCGTGTCCGAACTGAACGCTACCCCGGGCCCCGGGACGGAACAACACCGCGATCGCCTCGTCGTAACCCGGCACGACCAGCGTGACCATGACGATCGACCGATTCATCGCGGGGCCGGCGGGCGATGGAGCACGATGCGCAGCGCGGCCACCGTCGTGTCGCCGCGCACGCTCACGGCGAGCACCGGCTGACCGAGGCGCCGCACCCAGTCGGCCCAGTAGGGATCGGCGAGCAGCGTGTCGTCGGCGAACACGGCCTGCAGCCGGCGCTCGGCGAAACCGGCGGCCTGCGTATACATGTGGATGTGCGCCGGGATGTGCCGCATCCGGCCGCCGAGCTCGAGCGCCGTGCGGTAGGCGCCGGGGCGGATCGTGCGCAGCTCGAACCGCCCGGCCGAGTCGGTCTCGATCCGGCCCGAGAGACGCGCATGCGGCTCGTCCATCGCGCGCGTGCGCGTGTACGCGCCGGTCGCGTCCGTCTGATAGACGTAGAGCCGCACCTGCGGCACCGGCCGGCCGCGATCGTCCACGACCGTGCCCTCGACCACGAGCCGCCGACCCGGCTCCGTCGCCGGAGCGATCGCGAGCGAAGGTGCCGGTGCCGCCACGGCGGATGACGCGCCCGCGGCCGGCACGACCGCCACCGCGCACGCCGCGACGATCGCGATCGCGGCGGCGCGGCGTGCGGCGGTGCGCATGATCAGCTCTTCGCCAGGCTCCGCAGCACCGTCTGGAGGATCCCGCCGTTCCGGTAGTAGTCCACCTCGACCGGCGAGTCGAGCCGCGCGACCGCGTGGAACGAGAGCACCGAGCCGTCGTCGCGCCGCGCGCCGATCGCGACGCGCTTCCCCGGCTCGAGCCCGCCCTCGAGCCCGGTCACCTCGAACGTCTCGCGCCCGGTGAGGCCGAGGCTCTCGGCGGTCTGGCTCGATTCGTACTGGAGCGGCAGCACGCCCATGCCGACGAGGTTCGAGCGATGAATGCGCTCGTAGCTCTCGGCGAGCACGGCGCGCACGCCGAGCAGCAGCGTGCCCTTCGCCGCCCAGTCGCGCGACGAGCCGGTGCCGTACTCCTGCCCCGCGAGCACGATCAGCGGCGTCCCCTCGACTCGATAGCGCTCGGCTGCGTCGAACACGCTCATCGTCGCGCCGTCCGGGAGGTGCGCGGTGACGTTGCCCTCGGAGCCCGGCACGAGAAGATTCTTGAGCCGGATGTTGGCGAACGTGCCGCGCACCATCACGAGATCGTTGCCGCGGCGGGAGCCGTACGAGTTGAAGTCCTTCTTCGCGAGGCCGCGCGACTGGAGGAAGCGCCCGGCGGGACTGTCGAGCGCGATGTCGCCGGCGGGCGAGATGTGATCGGTCGTCACCGAATCGCCGACCATCACCAGCACGCGGGCGCCGCGGATCTCGGTGACCGGCGCCGGCGTCGCGGTGAGCCCGGCGAAGAACGGCGGCTCATGGATGTAAGTGGACGCATCGCTCCACGCGTAGCGCTCGCCGCCCGCGACCGGGATCGCGTTCCACCGCGGATTGCCGTCGAAGACGTTCCCGTAGCTCCTGGTGAACATCGTGGGATCGAGCGAGGCGGCGACGGTATCGCGGATCTCCTTCTGTGTCGGCCAGAGATCGCGGAGGTAGACGAGCTTTCCGTCGCGGCCCGTGCCGAGCGGATCCTTCCCGAGGTCGATGTCCACGGTCCCGGCGAGCGCGTACGCGACGACGAGCGGCGGCGAGGCGAGATAGTTGGCGCGCGTGTGCGGGTTGATGCGGCCTTCGAAGTTGCGATTGCCGGAGAGCACGGCCGCGGCGACGAGCCTGTTCTCGGTGATGGCGTTCGCGATCGGATCGGCCAGCGGGCCGGAATTTCCGATGCAGTTACTCACTAGCACAGTGCTTGCTGAGAATGCATGCACGTTGTCGACGGCAACATCGAACACTTCTCGCTGCCCAGCGGGGCGTCGATCAATGACCTTGAGAGCAAGTGTGGGAAGTGTGAGCGCGTCCTTCTCAAGACAATAGCGCTTGTCCTCGACTCGGCCCTCGAGCGCCGCGAACCGATCGCGGGCACCGATCTCCCGAAACAACTCGACGGGCGATGGGAACCCGCATGCGTCGCGGTGCAGGGGCTTGAATCTGCCGCCCCTCCGCGGGAGTCGTTCGAAGCGATCATGGCCCTCGAGCAGGGAGTAATGCGGGAAGACCGCCGTCTCGCGCTCGAGCAATGCCGTCGCCGCGTCCCGTCGCGCCGCCGAGAAGCTGGCAGCCGGCTCGAGCCGGTGATGCGACTCGACTCGCTCCGCCATCCACAGTCGCTGCTCATGCACCGCCTTCACGGTCCTCCAGTAGACGGCAGCGGCAGAAGCGCGCAACGACTTGTCGACGCAGTAGCGATAACCAACGTGCTCGACGAATGAGAGGCCGTCAGGCACAACAAGACGAGCCTCAAAGCGAGGCACACCATCGCGAGCGGCTGCGTACGAGGATGCGGATCGCCTCGTCGGGTATTCGTAGATTCTGAATCCATTCGTGTTCACGTCGCACCGCGCTAGCATCCGAACAAGATGGGTCATCAGAGTTCGCAGGGACGCCACGTGCTCGGCCTTTGCTGTCTGTGAATAGGAGGGCGGATTCAACGCCGCTTTGCGCTCATCGGCGCCCTGCCGTCCCAGCGTCGGCGCCCAGCCGTCGGCGCCGAAAACGCCGCCGAGGAATTCGCGCACGACCGCTCTCGGACACCGTGATTCGAGCACGAACGCCGGCAGGCTCGCCGGCTGATCGATGCGCAGGCCGACGCGCACGCCTTTCAGTGTGCGGATGGCGGTCGTCAGTTCCTTCGGAAGCGCGATGCTCCACTTCCGCTCGTCGTATCGTGAGCCCGCCGGGCGCTTGCCCGTGATCCGCTCGATGTCGTCGAGCACGACCTCGCGATCGACGGCCTGTCCGACATTCATCCGCCCCTGGCCATTCACACTGATCGAACCATCGCAGAGGAGCTGGCCGAGCATGCGCGCGAACGCGAGCGTGCGCAGGCGTTCGTCGGCGTCGACCATTGTGAACGTGAACGAGCCGACCCGCAGGAGATAGCCCGCTTCGTCTTCACCGACCTCGTCGAGCGGCGCCTCGAGCCCCACCACGACGCGGTCGCGTTCCAGATCGAGCCGGTCGGCCCGCACCCAGCGCCCGTCGGCGGACAGAATCTCGTGGTCGGGCGTGCACACGAGCGTCCGACCGTCCTGCAGGACCAAGGTCACGCATTCACGCACGCCCTGATCCATCCGCTGGGACTGACGCGCCAGCGCCAGGCGCCGGTCACCGTCGGGGCCGAAGAGCCGCCCGCCGCCACCGATGGGCAGATCCTCGATGCGCCGAGCCGTGCCGTCGCTCATGAGCACCGGCGTGCCCGCGGCGATGCAGGTCGTACAGCCGTAACCCACGATGTTGAAGCCCAATGCCTCGAGTGGTTCGAGCAGTTTCGAGGCTGCGAGGTACTCCGTCACCACCTTCGATCCGGGCGCCATGCTGGTCTTCACGTACGGCTTCACCGTGAGTCCGCGCGCGATCGCCTTCTTCGCGAGCAGCCCGGCCGCGACCATCACCGATGGGTTCGACGTGTTCGTGCACGACGTGATCGCCGCGATCACGACCGCGCCGTGCCCGAGCGTCACGTCGGCGTCGGCGATCTTCGCGGTGCGCACGACCTCGCTCTCGGCGAGTCCGTAGCCGCGCTCCTTGACCGGCGCGACCAGCGCGCGGCGGAAGCTCGGCTTCATGTCGCGCAGCGCCACGCGGTCTTGAGGTCGCTTCGGCCCCGCAAGGCTCGGCTCGACGTCGCCGAGATCGAGCGCGAGCGAATCGGTGTACGACGGATCGGGCGACGCGTCGGTGCGGAAGAGTCCCTGCTCCTTCGTGTAGCGCTCGACCAGCTTCGCGGCCTCGCCGCGGCCGGTGCGCTCGAGGTAGCGCAGCGTCTCGTCGTCGGTCGGGAAGAACCCCATCGTCGCGCCGTACTCGGGCGCCATGTTGCCGATCGTCGCGCGATCGGGCAGCGACATCGTCGACACGCCCGGTCCGTAGAACTCGACGAACTTGTCGACGACGCCCTTCTTGCGCAGCATCTGCGTCACGAGCAGCACGAGGTCGGTGGCGGTCACGCCGTCCTTCAGCGCGCCGGTGAGCTTGAAGCCCACCACCTGCGGCATGAGCATGTAGAGCGGCTGGCCGAGCATCACCGCTTCCGCCTCGATCCCGCCCACGCCCCAGCCGACGACGCCGAGCCCGTTGATCATCGTCGTGTGCGAGTCGGTGCCGACGAGCGAGTCCGGATACGCGGCGACGCCGCCGGCCGGGTCGGGCGCGGTCAGCACGCCGTGCGCGAGGTATTCGAGGTTCACCTGATGCACGATCCCCGTCGCCGGCGGCACGACGCGGAAGTTGGCGAACGCCTGCTGGCCCCAGCGCAGGAACTCGTAGCGCTCACGATTGCGATCGAACTCGATCTCGGCGTTACGCTCGAGCGCGATCACGTTGCCGAACACGTCCACCTGCACCGAGTGGTCGATGACGAGATCCACCGGCACGAGCGGGTTGATGCGTTTGGGATCGCCGCCGAGGCGCTGCACCGCGTCGCGCATCGCGGCGAGATCCACGACGCACGGGACGCCGGTGAAGTCCTGAAGGACGACGCGCGCCGGCTTGAACGGGATCTCGTGGGGATCGGGCGAAGCGGCGTTCCACGATGCGAGCCGCTTCACGTCGGCTTCGGTCACCTGATAGCCGTCGCAGGTCCGGAGCGCGGCTTCGATCAGCACCTTGATCGAGTACGGGAGACGCGCGACCGACACGCCGAGCGACTGCTCGAGGCGGTCGAGACGATGGATGTGGACGGAGTTGTGGGGCGTGGCGAGCGCGGCGCGCGCGCCGAACGGATCGTTCCGGCGTGTGCTCATGCGAGCGTCCTTTCCGAAGTCGGGGCGCACAGGGCCCCGTGGCAGACGCGGGGACTCACAGGGTCCCCGATGAACGCCGCGAGTATAGCACCGGCCGATGACGCGACAACGGTTCGCCTCGTCCGGCCCTTTTCCCCTACTCTCCCGCGCCGGAGGGACCCGTGACCGAACGCAACGCGATGGCCATCCTCGTCGGCGGCGGGCCGGCGCCCGGCATCAACGCCGTGATCGCCGCCGCCACGATCCGCGCGCGCCTCGAGGGCGTCGAGGTGATCGGGATCGAGGAAGGCTTCTCGCGCATCATGGAAGGCGACGTGAGCCTCGCCCGCCCGCTCACGATCGAGAACACGAGCCGCATCCACTTCCGCGGCGGCTCGTACGTCGGCATCTCGCGCGCCAACCCGACCACGTCGCCGGAGCTGCTCGAGAACACGGTGCGCGCGTTCGAACACCTGGGCGTGGACAAGCTCGTCACGATCGGCGGCGACGACACGGCGTTCTCGGCGATGCAGCTCGAGGCAAAGGCCGCCGGGCGGCTGCGCGTCGTCCACGTGCCGAAGACGATCGACAACGATCTCGACCTGCCGCCGCACGTGGACACGTTCGGCTTCCAGACCGCGCGGCACGTCGGCGTCGAGATCATCAAGAACCTGATGGTGGACGCGCGCACCACGTCGCACTGGTACTTCGTGATCGCGATGGGCCGAAAGGCCGGACACCTCGCGCTTGGAATCGGCAAGGCCGCGGGCGCGACGCTGACCCTGATCCCCGAGGAGTTTTCGCGGCGCCCGATCCGGCTCCACACCATCGTCGACACGCTGGTCGGCGCGATCATCAAGCGCCTCGCCGACGGACGCAGGGACGGCGTCGTGGTGATCGCCGAGGGTGTGGGCATGGCGGTGGACCCGGCCGACGTGCACGCGCTCGGAGAGGCGGAGCGCGACGCGCACGGGAACATTCGCCTCTCCGAGATCAACTTCGACGACATCATCAAGCGCGCGGTGCAGGAACGCCTGAAGCAGCTGGGCATCCGGGCGCCGAGCATCGCCGCCAAGAACATCGGCTACGAGCTGCGCTGCGCCGATCCGATTCCCTTCGACATGGAGTACTCCCGCGACCTCGGCTATTGCGCGGCGAAGGCCCTGATCGACGGCGGCAACGCCGTGATGATCTCGATGCAGGCCGGGCAGTTCGTGCCGATCCCGTTCGCGACGCTCATCGATGCGGGGACGGGACGCACCAAGGTGCGGATGGTGGACATCCGCTCGGCGCGCTACGCGATCGCGCGACGCTACATGATCCGGCTGCGCCGCGACGACTTCAGCGACGATCGCGAGCTCTTGCGCTGCGCCGAGGCGGCGGGGATGACGCCGGCCGAGTTCCGGCGTCAGTTCGAGCCGCTGACGGCCGACGAGCCCCCGGCGCTGGATCTCATGCCGGGCGCCACGCCTTCGCGACGCTAGACGCCCTCGCGGCGCCAGGCGCCGCCGCGCCGCATAGGGCGCGGGACTAGCGCAGCACCACCGCGCGGGCGTGGAGCACCGCGCGATCGTGCGTCAGCCGCACCAGGTAGACGCCGGGTGCGAGATGCGACACGTCGACCGGCTCGGCGCGCGGGCCGGTCGTCGGCGTGAACGTTCGCCGCAGCACCATGCGGCCGGCGACGTCGTACAGCTCGAGCCGGGCCTCGCCCGTCGGCAGCTCGTAGGGAATCTCGAGCAGCGACGCGGCGGGATTCGGCCGCGGCGCGCCGAGCGCGAACACCGTCGACAGCGCCGGCGGCGGCGGCGTGGGAATCGCGATCGCCTGCTCGGGCGAGACGCCCCAGGCCGCGTCGTCGCTCCACGCGAGCCGGTACGCGTAGCGATGGCCGGCTCGAACGCCCGCATCGTCGACGTGGATCTCGCCCGCGGCATCGGGGCTCACGGTGGCGATCGATGCCCAGGGCGCCGCGTCCTCGTGTCGTTCGACCGTGGCGCGGAAGCCCGTGCCGCCCGACACGCTCCATGCGAGCCGCGCGCGATCGGGCGTGGCCGAGGCATCGATCAACGACACGTTCGTCGGCGCGGCCGGAGGGTCGCTGAAGACCAGCCGGTCGATGCTGCTCTCGGCGTACTCGAGCCACGCGCCGCTCGCGCCCCAGATCAGCACCGCCTGATAGCGATCGGGATCGAACACCGCGCTCGCCGCCGGATGGTCCGGCCCCGGGCGGTCCAGCGGCGCGAGCTCGGTCCATTGCGGTGTCGTGGCGAGTTCCAGCGCCCACACGCGCTGGGCGACCGCGGGCGTAATGGCGTCGCCATCGCCGAAGACGATCAGCCGCGTGCGGCCGGCGTCCCACACGCCGGGCCTCGGACCGGCGCTGCGCGGAGGTGACCCGGAGGCTCCGATCGGCGCCCAGACCGGCGGACCATCGAGCGGGAGCCGCCAGACATCGCCGAGACTCGCACCGCTCGCGTCCACGCCGCCGAACATCACGAGCGCGCGGCCCACGGCGTCGCAGGCGAGAACCGGGAATGCGCGCGCGACGGGCGACGGCCCCGGCGTGCCGATCGGCGTCCACCGATACGGAGGATCGATCGACAGCGACCAGAGGTCGCCGAGCGCCGCGTGGAGCGAGTCGCGTCCGCCGAACACCAGCATCCGCCGGCCGACCGGATCGACGACGGCGGCGTGACCCTCGCGCGCGGTCGGACCGTCATTCTCGGGTTCGACGCGATTCCATCGGCCCGAGCCAAGATCGAGACGCCACACGTCGCCGTACCGGGCCCGAACGACCACGTCGGTCCCGACGGGATGATGAATGGGGTACGTCTCGGTGCCGCCGAACATCCATGCGTCATCGCCCGCATCATCGATCACGAGCGTCGGGAATTGCCGGATGCCGGGTTCCACGCCGTCGCCGGGCAGCGGCGTCCACAGGGGTCGCGCCCCGAATCCGAGCGCCCAGACTCCGGTCGGATAGGAGGTGTCGTAGTCGTGCGAGTATTCGTACGTCGATCGTCCGCCCC
Organism: Candidatus Eiseniibacteriota bacterium; assembly: GCA_016178725.1. Taxonomy (GTDB): domain Bacteria; phylum Eisenbacteria; class RBG-16-71-46; order RBG-16-71-46; family RBG-16-71-46; genus WS-11. The sequence continues at coordinate 60,873 of JACOSV010000083.1, read as the reverse complement.
ACAGGACCGCGCGATGCCGCCGGGCGTCCCACACGCTTGCCGCCCCCGCCCGCGGCAGAGGGCCCGGATCGGCGTCGAACATTCGGGTCCAGCGCGGCGTCTGAAGATCGAGCGCCCAGAGACCGAGGTCGGTCCCGTCGGGGCCTTCGCGTCCGGCCCCGACCAGCAAGCGCGCGTGCGCGGGGTCGAGCGCCAGGTACGAGCCGGAAAACGGGTCGGGGCCCGGGCCCAGCGGCGTCGTGAACGTAGTCCAACGGTCGGTCGAAAAGTTGTATGCGCGCGCGACGAAGTGCGGCGCGGCGTTTCCGCCGAACACGATCAGCCGGTCGTCGCTCTCGTCGTAGACCCCGCGATGCCCCGAATACTGCTGGGCGTCGGCGCCGTCGAGCTGGATGGGCGTCCACGCGATCGTGTCGCCGAGGCTCATCCCCCACAGGTCATGGCGCCACGGCGACATGTAATCGTCGCCGCCGTGGAGGAGCATGCGATGCCGCCGCGAGTCGTACACCGTGACGGTGCTGAAGCGCCCCGGCGGCGAGACGCCCGCGACCGGCGGGAACGACCATACGCCCGTGTCGAGGTCGAGCCGGCGCACCTGACTCGCCATCGGCACGTTGCCGATGGTCTCGTACAGCACGAGCTCGTTGCGCACCGGGTCGTAGATCGCCGCCGCTTCGCCGTACGGATTGGGAACGTCTCCGCTCGTCGTGATCGTCGTCCAGTGCGGCGTGGGCGAGAGCGTGAGGACCGTGACGATCCCGGTCGCCCCGAAGTAGTCCAAGCACAGGATCCGATCGTGCGCGGCGTCGTGCGCGGCGGCCGCGACCCGAACGGGGGGCTGTCCGTTCACCATGACTTCGCGCAGTCCCGGCGGACCGTCGAGCGGCAGCTCCCAGACGCCGTCGCCGAGGATCAGGACGCGATCGCGGGCGACGTCGGTGAATGCGAATGTCGGCGGGACGTCCATCGTCGGTATGCGCCGCCAGAGCGGATCGGACGCCGCGGCGCGCGGCGGAACCGCGAGAGCGATCAGCAGCAGAGCGCCGGCAGCCACGACGATACGGGCGGGGAATGCACGAATCACGCGTCTATTCTGCGCCCGCGCTTTGCGGCGCGCCACCGCATTCAGGCGATCTGTCCCGCCCCGCGGCGAGCCCCTACTTCTCGGCCCGCCGGCGCGACCAGGCGAGCACGGCGCTGCCGCCGATCAGGATGGTCGCGAACAGGAACCACTGCACGGCGTAGCTCACGTGCAACATCTCGTCGTACGGATGCGGCAGCTCGCGGCGCGGCATGTCGGGGATGCCGGGGCCGGGCGTCTGGCGCAGCGCGTAATCGGCGATCGGATATGGCAGCCGCGCGCGCAGCGAATCGGCGTCGAGCCAGCGCGCCGACCAGAGCGTCACGCTGTCCTGCTCGATCGCCCGCAACGCCCGCCCGCCTGCGCCGCGGCGCAACTCTTCGACGATGCCGCGCACCGTGCGCTCGCCGGGCTCGAGATACGACTGTGGCCGCGCGGTCGCGGCGTCGGCCGAGTAGAGCCAGCCGCGCTCGACGAGGATCGCCGACGCGGCGCCCGCGACGCGGAGCGGCGTCACCACCGCGACGCCCGGCGCACCGCCGTGGGCACGGCCGGCGAGCAGGATCTGATGCGCCTCGTCGAACGTGCCGCGCACCTCGAGCGATCGCTCCCGAGCGACCGCGAGGGGCGGCGGCTCGCCGGCGACGGCGAGCGGCGGCGCATGCTCGGCCGCGCGCAGCGTCGCGTTCAGCGCCTGCTTTTCGTGGAGGCGTGCGATCTGCCAGAGGCCGAGCCGCACGCACACCGCGGCCATGACCAGCGCCGCGACGAGGCCGAGCACGTCGCGCGGGCGCATGCGGCCGTCAGGCGGTGGGCGGAGCGACCGGCGGCGAAGCGACCGGCGGCGCCTGCTTGGGCGCGGGCGGCGGCAGGTCGCGGGCAATCACGACCGAGTCGAAGCCACAGGTCTTGTGGGCCGAGTCGCAGAACGGCTTGTCCTTGGACTGGCCGCAGCGGCAGAGCGTGACCCGCGTGCGTCCAGCAAGGCCGAAGACGCGACCCTCGGCGTCCGCGATCTCGAAATCGCCCTCGACGCGCAGCGAACCGTTGTTCTGTACGGTGATACGGGTGGTCGGCATGGGGATTTACCCCTAAGGGTTCGTGGGACGAACAGGACGCGACGGCCCGGCAATCTATCACGCCCGCCGCGGCTTGGCGGTCGCGCAACCCCGGACGCCCGCACCGCGTAGAGGGCCGTGCAGGGTTCATGACCGGGGCGGCGCCAGTCGCCGTCAACATGTCCTTGCCGCAGTCCGGCCTGCGATGTTGAATCGGGCGTTGGCGCCCGGGCCTTCGGGCTCGGGCGCGCCGGGTTCCATCGAGGAGATTTCGAGATGATCGCGTTCATGGTGCTCGCGGCGCTCGCATTCGCGGCGGTCGTCGTGTTCAGCGTGCTGGCGTCGGTGTTCGGACTCGTCTTCCACCTCGTCTTCCTTCCCTTCCGCCTCGTCGCGTGGGCGCTCAAGGGACTCGCGCTCGTGCTCGTGCTGCCGTTCGTCGCGCTCTTCGGAGTCATCGCCTTCGTCGCGCTCGGCGCAGGGATGCTGATGTTCCTCTTCCCGGTGATTCCCTTCGCCCTGATCGCGCTCGGCGCGTGGTGGCTCGTCCGCCGCCGCCATCACCCGGCGGCATCCGCGACCAGCTGACGCTCGCGGCGATCGCCGCCGCGCCGCCCCGCCGAATCCCCGCCGCGCTTGCGCATCCCCCTCGGGATCGCGCATCTTCCTCGGTCCATTCCACCGTGATTCCCCGCGACGCCTCCGAGGACGTCCATGCCGGCTGATCCGTCGAGACCGTTCATCTACGTGATGAAGGACCTCCGCAAGGTGGTCCCTCCCAAGCGTGAAATCCTCAAGGGCATCTGGCTCTCCTTCTACTACGGCGCCAAGATCGGCGTGCTGGGCCTGAACGGCGCCGGCAAGAGCTCCCTGCTCCGCATCATGGCCGGCGAGGATCAGGACTTCATCGGCGAGGCGTTCCTCGGCAAGGGCCACACGGTCGGCTTTCTGCCGCAGGAACCGAAGCTCGATCCCAAGAAGAACGTGATGCAGGTGGTCGAAGAGGGCGTCGCCGAGAAGAAGGCGCTGCTCGACCGGTTCAACGCCGTGACCGCCAGGTTCGCCGAGCCGATGAGCGACGACGCGATGCAGAAGCTGCTCGACGAGCAGGCGAAGCTCCAGGACGCGATCGATCACGGCAATCTCTGGGAGCTCGACCGCACGCTCGAGATCGCGATGGATGCGCTGCGCTGCCCACCGCCCGAGACGTCGGTGCAGACGCTGTCGGGCGGCGAACGCCGCCGCGTCGCGCTGTGCCGGCTGCTGCTCCAGCGCCCCGACCTGCTGCTCTTGGACGAGCCGACCAACCATCTCGACGCCGAATCGGTCGCGTGGCTCGAGCGCTTCCTCAAGGAGTACGAGGGCACCGTGGTCGCGGTCACGCACGACCGCTACTTCCTCGACAACGTTGCCGGCTGGATCCTCGAACTCGACCGCGGCTCCGGCATTCCGTGGGAGGGCAACTACTCATCGTGGCTCGGGCAGAAGAGGGAGCGGCTCGCGCAGGAAGAGAAGGTCGAATCGGCCCGCCAGCGCACGCTCGAGCGCGAGCTCGAGTGGGTGCGCATGGCGCCGCGCGCGCGGCAAGCGAAGGGCAAGGCGCGCCTTGCCGCGTACGAGAAGATGCTGGCCGAGGAGGGGCGCGAGAAGCTCGAGACGATCGAGATCTACATCCCGCCCGGCCCGCGCCTCGGCACCGTCGTGATCGAAGCCGACCACGTGAAGAAGGGCTTCGGCGACAACCTGCTGATCGAGGACCTCTCGTTCAAGCTCCCGCCCGCGGGGATCGTCGGCGTGATCGGCCCGAACGGCGCCGGCAAGACGACGCTTTTCCGCATGATCACCGGGCAGGAGAAGGCGGACTCGGGGACGCTGCGGATCGGCGAGACGGTGAAGATCGGCTACGTGGATCAGAGCCGCGAGGCGCTGCCCGCCGACGCGAACGTGTGGGAGGCGATCGCCGGCGGCAAGGACACGCTCGAGCTCGGCAAGCGCACGATGAACTCGCGCTCGTACGTCGCGTCGTTCAACTTCAAGGGCGCCGACCAGCAGAAGCGCGTCAAGGATCTCTCGGGCGGCGAGCGCAACCGTGTCCACCTCGCGCGCATGCTGAAGAGCGGCGCGAACGTGCTGCTGCTCGACGAACCCACGAACGACCTCGACGTCGACACGCTGCGCGCGCTCGAAGAGGCGCTGCTCGACTTCGCCGGCTGCGCGGTGATCATCAGCCACGACCGCTGGTTCCTCGACCGCGTCGCGACGCACATGCTCGCGTTCGAGGGCGACAGCCAGGTGGCGTGGTTCGAAGGCAACTTCCAGGACTACGAGGCCAACCGCCACGAGCGGCTCGGCGCCGAGGCCGACCAGCCCCACCGGATCAAGTACAAGAAGTTGGTGCGGGCGTAGCGGAGCCGGACCGATGCGTCTCGCGGTCGCCGCGGCGCTGATCGCCATCGTGGCGTTCGGCGCCGCGCTGCGTCTGGCGCCCGCGCGCGACCCGGACGGCCGCTGGATCGGCGACGCCGCGTTCCACGACCGGATGATCCGCGCCGTGCTCGCGCGCGGCGCGGTGCCCGCGGTGGACTCGTTGAGCGAAGCACCCGCGGGCCGGCGCGTCGGCGACGTCCTGCCGGTCGGGCTCTACGCCGTCGCCGCCGGATTCGATCGCGTGATGGCGGCATTCGGCGTCCGCGATTCCCGGACCGCGACGCTGTGGTGCGTGGCGCTCGCGGGCGCCCTGATCGCGATCCACGTCTACGGCGCGGCGCGCGCGCTCTTCGCCGACCGCTGGGCGGCGCTGCTCGCGGCGTTGATCGCCGTCATCCTGCCGGCGCACGTGCATCGCACGTGGTGCGGGTGGCTCCGCTACGAACCCCTCGGCACGACGCTCATCATGGCGCACCTGGCCGGGGCGTTCGGCGCGCTCACGGCGCGGACGCCGCGCGCGGCGCGGGTCCTGGCGGCGATCTCGGGCGCGTGGCTCTTCGCCGCGGTCTGGGTGTGGCACGTGGCGCTGCTCGTGCCGTTCATCGAGCTCGCGTTCGTCGTGTGCCTCGCGGCGGTGCGGGCGCCCGAGCGCGCGGTGCGCGAGTGGTTCACCGCCGTCGTCATCGCCGAGACGATCGCAGCACTCACGCTCGGCTATCAGCGCCACGAGGCGTTCGCCGTCTCGCGCGGCTGGCTGTTCACGATGGCGACGTGCGCCGCGCTCTGGACGCCGTGGCTGCGGCGCGCCGACGCGCCGCGGCGCGCGCGGCTCGCTGCGGTCGCCGTGGCGGCGGCGATCGCGATCGGCGTCGGCGCGTTCGGCGGGCACGAGCGCGAGTACTCGGTCATGCTGCGCGCGATCGAGGCGAAGATCGCGGGCGTCACGTTCATGACGGCGATCGATCCGCTCACGGCGCTGCTGCTCGGCGTGGACGAGCTCTCGGGCACGGCGCCCGGCGAGTGGCTCAGCGCCGGCGTCCTCTCGTGGCTCGGCGCCTGGTTCGTGCTGCTGCCGGCGCTGTTCTGGTGGCGCGCGGGGCGTCCTTCGCCCGCGCGGCTGCGCGACGCGGGCGCGGCGGGGATGCTCTACGTGGCGCTCTGCGTCGCGTTGGTCGTCGTCACCGCGCTGCTCACACGCGCCAAGGTGATCCTCGCGCCGCTGGTCGCGATCGGTTGCGGCGGATCGCTGCTCGCGATCCTGCCGGCGCCGGCGGGCGAACCGGCCGCGCGTCCGAAGCGCGCCCGCGCGCCGCGCGGCAACGGCATCGGGGCGCGCGTCATCCTCGCCGGCGCGTTCGCGGCGTGCGTCATCGTCACGGCCCGTGACGGCATCGGCCTCGCCACGACGCGACGGTCGCATCTCGACCCGGGCCTCGTCGCCGCACTCGACTACCTGCGCACGCACACCGCGCCGGACGCGACCGTGCTCTCGCTCTGGGAGCGCGGCTACGAGATCCAGGCGTACGCGGAAAGGCGCACGCTCGTGGATGCGATGCTCGAAGCGCCGGTCGGCCAGCGGCGCATCGTCGAGATCGATCGCGCGCTGATGCAGTCCACGACCGACTCGCTCGCGGCGCTCTGTCGCCGCGACGGGGCGACGTGGCTGCTGGTGCCGCAGAGCGAGAGCCTGCTAGGCATCGCGCTCGTCACGCGGCCACCGTTCCTCGACAAGCTCCTGCCGCCCGGCCGGCCGCTCAATCGCCAGGACGCGGATCACGTCGTGATCCGCATGATGGTCCTCGGCCAATCGATCGCGCCGTTCGAGCTCGCGTTCGAGCAGCGCGGCTATCGCGTCTATCGCGTCGCCGGAGCCTCGTAGCCGTTCCGACCGCGTTTGCCGGGCACGGCGCGGCTCCGTATCCTCACGCCGTGCCCTTGATCCAGATCGGCGACGGTCCCGCGAACGCGTCCGCGCGGCGCGCGCAGAGCGTGACCTGCATGGTCGGCGGCGTCGCCGTCGGCGGCGGCCACCCGGTCGTCGTCCAGTCCATGACCAACACCGACACCGAGGACGCCGCGTCGACCGCCGCGCAGGTGCGGCTGCTCGCCGAGGCCGGATCGGAGCTGGTGCGCGTGACGGTCAACACGCGCGAGGCCGCGGCCGCCGTGCCCGAGATGGTGCGCCGCGTGCGCGACGCCGGCGTCACCGCGCCGATCGTCGGCGACTTCCACTACAACGGCCACACGCTGCTCACCGAGTACCCCGCGTGCGCCGAATCGCTCGACAAGTACCGCATCAACCCCGGCAACGTCGGCGTCGGTGAGAGGCACGACGAGAACTTCCGCCGCATGATCGAGGTCGCCGTGCGGCACGCGAAGCCAGTGCGGATCGGCGTCAACTGGGGCTCGCTCGACCGCGCGCTGCTGACCCAGCTGATGGACGAGAACGCGCGACTCGCCGAGCCGCGCGAGGATCGCGAGGTCGTGCTCGAGGCGATGCGCCAGAGCGCGCTCCGCTCGGCCGAACTCGCCGAGCGCTTCGGCCAGCCGCACGACGCGATCATCCTCTCCGCCAAGGTGAGCGACGTGCGCGATCTGGTCGCGATCTACCGCGCGCTCGCCGCCGATTGCGACTATCCGCTCCACCTCGGCCTCACCGAGGCCGGGATCGGCGCCAAGGGCATCGTCGCCTCGACCGCGGCGCTCGCGATTCTCCTGTTCGAGGGGATCGGCGACACGATCCGCGTCAGCCTCACCCCTGCGCCCGGCGGCGATCGCGCCGAAGAGGTGCGCATCTGCCAGCAAGTCCTACAGTCGCTCGGCATCCGTCACTTCACGCCGCAGGTCACGTCGTGCCCGGGCTGCGGGCGCACGACGAGCACGTTCTTCCAGGAGCTGGCCGCGGACGTGACCGCGCACATCCAGGCGCGGATCGCGCACTGGCGCGAGCGCTACCCCGGCGTCGCCGAGCTGCGCGTCGCGGTGATGGGTTGCGTCGTCAACGGCCCCGGCGAGAGCAAGCACGCCGACATCGGCATCTCGCTGCCCGGGACCGGCGAGGCGCCCAAGGCGCCGGTGTTCGTGGACGGGAAGCTCGTGACGACGCTCGCGGGCGATGCGATCGCGCGCGACTTCGCGCGGCTGCTCGACGAATACGTCGAGCGACGGTTCGGAGCGACGGCGCAGTAGTAGCGCAGGCCGAGAGCCGGCTTCGACTATCGAACCACCACGGCGCGAGCTGTGAGGCTCTTGTTGCCTTGAATCAACCGCAGCGCGTAGACGCCCGCCGCGAAGTGCACTCCTTGGTCGAGGCGAAGCCTGTGTGCCCCCATGCCGAGGCCGCCGACCTCCTGTGAGATCACCTTGCGACCGGTAACATCGAACACCTCGAGCATGGCCGGACGATTCTCAGCCAGTGAAAAGGATGCCACGCACTCACCGATTGCGGGGTTGGGGCGCAGGCCGTAGAGGGCGAGCACAGGCTTCGGGACGTCAACCCAAGTCTCGAAGGTGAAGAGCGCCTCAGCGCCAGAGTGGTAGCTCAGACGATAGCCATACCGAGTGCCCGCGGCGACGCTCCGGTCGTCGCAGCGGAACGTCCCCGAGCCATCAGCGGAGATGTTTGCCAGCGTCGTCCAGTCCGACTGAGTGGTTCGCCGTTCAACGGTCGCCGCGAGTCCACCGGCCTGCGCTCCGTACCACGAGAGTGCCACCTGATCCGGCTGGGCTTCGTCGCTGACCAATGACACAAGTGTCGCCACGGGGAGATCGGGGCGCACCCAGAACGCATAAATATCACCGTTGACCTGCGCATCCGCGTGGAAGCTGGCGACGATCATACCTCCGGCGCCATCTGAGACAGCCCTCGCCTCATCATCGTCCGCGGGCCCGATGCATTCGGGCTTGCCCGTGGCGGGCCACCCACTTGCTAGCATCCCATTGCCCATCATGTGCTGGACGCAGATATCGTGATCTGTCGGATTGTCTACGTCGAAGGCAGTGTACATGCCCCCCTGTTTATCTTTGGCCAATGAACCTCGAACCTGATAGTCAGGACCCGTGGCGACCAGGTTGCCATTCGCGATCCAGCCAGGTGCCATCGTGCCGTTGGCCAGAATGTGATGGCCGTACAGGTCAGAATTGGTAGCGTTGCGATAGTCATCCCACACGAACAGCGCCCCGCCCGATTCGTCGGAAATCATGTCGAGATTGAACTGACCGCTCGGGGCCGTGCAGACCGGGAAACCATTCGCTGGCCACCCGGCCGGAACGACCCCAGCCGCCGAGACGCGCTGCGCGTAGATGTCGCCGCTTGGACTGGCCGAATAGTCCACCCATCCAACAATGGCGCCACCAACCCCGTCAGTCACGAGGTGGAGTTCAGCTCCCTGCGGCCCCCAGAACGCAGAAAGGACACTGCCCTGGTTGGGCCAGGCGGGATCAGGACCGCCGTTGGCTAGGATTCGTCCCGCATAGACATCGCCGCCACCGGTCGGATCGCTGCGAGCATCAGCCCAGACGACGATCGCCCCGCCGGCGCCATCCGCCATCAAGGCTGGCTCAACCTGGTCCTTCGGGGCCGTACAGACCGGATTCCCATTGAGCAACCAGCCTAGGGGTGCTGTTCCATTCCCATTGACCCGCATGCCGTAGATATCCGCGTCAGGCCCACGATGGTCCTCCCAGACGGCAATCAGCCCGCCACTCCCATCGGAGACTACACGGGGAAAGCGCTGATCTCCGGTCGCTGCGCACAATGCAAGACCATCCGTCGGCCATCCCGCCGCAACAGTTCCGCTCGCTGTGATGTGCTGTCCGTAGATGTCGTACTGCGAGGCAGAATACTTGCGGTCGTCCTCCCAGACGACGAACACCCCGCCTGCGCCATCTGGGGCAACATCGATGACGTCCTGACTCCCGGGCGCTGCCGTTACGGGAGCTCCGTTCACGGGCCAGATGGGATCGATAGCAAGGCCGGCCGTTATGTGCTGGGCGTAGATGTCTGGGTTAGTGCTCGGATTACGGGTGTCGTGCCAGACGATAATGGCGCCGCCCGCTCCGTCGCTCACAATGTGAGGATTGTCTTGGGATCGTGGGGCGGTACAGACCGGCAGGTCGCACGCCGAGGCCGCGGTGAAGAGGACGGCCGAGAGAATCATGGAGAACGGAAGAACACAGCGACGAAGCACAGGAAGACTCTCCAAGGTGCGCCAATCGTAGCCCGTCGAGCAGTAAGTGTAAGCGATGCTTCAATGTGGGCTAGCGAAATCGGCCAAGAAACCGGCATGAGTAGGGAGGCTTCGCACCCGCGAAACCAGCCTGCGATCTCTTGGCCTTGGTGCTCGCTACTTCACGAGCACGAGCGCGCGGCTCATCTGCACGCCGCCGGCGCGCAGCACCGAGAAGTACACGCCCGACGGCAGATCGCCGGCCGTGAACATCGCGCTGTGGTCTCCCGGCGGGAGCTGGGCGTCGAGCAGCGTGCGCACGAGCTGCCCGGTCACGCTGTAGACCTTGAGCGACACCGGTCCGCTCGCCGGCAGCGTGAACCGGATCGCGGTCTCGCCGCGGAACGGGTTGGGCATCCCGCCGCGATACGCGAGCACGCGGCCGTCTTCCGGCTCGTTGTCGGTGAGCAGGGCGGGCGCCTCCCTGGCCGCTGCGATCGCGGCCGCGGGCTCGAACAGGCTCGGTCGGTACACGGGGATGATCGACTGCGAGCGCGCGACCTGGCCGGCCGTGAACTCGGTGAGGCAGGCGTCGTCCGAGTAGTCCATGTAGTTGTGGATCGGATCGTCGCCGGGTTGCGGGCAGGTGTTGCGCCCGATCTGGCAGCCGAACGCGGGACTCGCCTCGAACGGCGTGTCGTCGACTTCGTCGCCGGGCGGCACACATCCGCCCTGGAACGTGTGCAGCAAGCCGAGGTAGTGCCCAATCTCGTGCGTCGCGGTCTTGCCGAGATCGTAGGGCGCCACACCGCCCGGGAGCGACTCGAAATGGATGACGACGCCGTGGATCACGTTGCTCTCGGGCGCCGACCAAGGGAAGTACGCCCAGCCGAGGAGGTTCTGTCCCGGCGCGCAGGTGTAGAGGTTGAGCCGGTGCGCGGGATCGATCGCGAGCGCCTGCTTCGCGGCCTTCTCCTTGCCGGTCCCGGGCGTCATCTTGAACCAGGCTTTGTCCTCGGTGCGATCCACGCTCGCGAGCTCGAAGCGATATCCCGAGCCGGAGTAGTCGCGATTCAAGACCCGCACCTGCTCGGCGATCTGCGCGTCGCTGACGTTGCCGAGGCCGCCGCCGGTGATGACGTGGAAGGCGATGCGGACCGTGCCGCCCGGGGCACGCGTCGCGTTCTCCTGACTGAAGCGCTGCACCGACGACCGCACGCTCTCGAGCTCGGAGGGGAGCGGCGACGGAGTGCCGCAATTGCGCTGCGCGTGCGCGATGCCGGCGGCGCCGAGCAGCACGTCGGGAATCACGACGCGGCTCACCGCCGCGCCGTTGAGATCGGCGCGCAGGAGGTCCGGCACGCGACGCGGATCATCCGCGGCCGCGGCGGAGCCCGCGGCGAGCGCGAGCGCGATGGTCAGGATGAGTGCACGACGATGCATCAGGAGGCCCCAGTGGAGCCCAAATGGTGGCAGAGATAGTACGCCCGCGCCACAGGGAAAACTGCGTTTCGCCCCGGTTTCGAGCGGCCGCGTTCAGCCATCGCGACGGCCCAACGCGGCCAGCACACCGCGCGCGAGGTCGGTGAGCGAGGGGTCGCGCGCGCCCATGACGAGGACGAGGTCGCCGGGCCGCGCCTCGGCGGCGATCCGCGCCGTGAGCCACTCTCGCGACGGCGCGAACTCGGCCGCCGCGCCCTTCGCCGCGATCTCGGCGACGATATCGGCGGCCGAGAAGTCGCGCGTCGCCGTGCCGCCGACGTAGAAGATCTCGAGCATCCACAGCCGATCGTCGCGGCGCAGGTCATCGGCAAACGTGCGCACGAAATCGTCGCGCAGGAACCGCGTCGGCCCGTAGCCGTGCGGCTGGTAGACGGCGAGCACGCGGCCCTTCGCCCGCGCCTGGGCGGTCGCGAGCGCGGCCGCGATCTTGGCCGGATTGTGGGCGAAGTCGTCCACCGCTTCGACGCCGCGCGCGACGCCGAGCGACTGGAAGCGCCGGCCGACGCCCTGAAAGCGCGCGAGCGGCGGCGCCATCGCGGCGAGCGGCACGCCGAGCCGCGCGCAGGCGGCGATCGCGGCGAGCGCGTTCTCGACGTTGTGGCGTCCCGGGACCGGCAGCGTGAACGTGCCGCCGGCGACGACGAACCGGCTGCCGTCCGGCCCGAGCTCGACGTCGACGCCGCGCACGTCGGCACCCGCGCCGAAGCCGAACACGGTCGCGCCGCGCGCGAGCGATGCGAGGTTTTCGGCCTCACCGATCACGACGCCCTCACGCGTCCGTTCACGGAGTGTCGCGAACATCGCCGCCACGTCGGCCATCTCCTTGTGGTCGCGCTGCAGGTTGAGCACGACCGAGATGGCCGGCGCGTAGCGGACCAGCGATCCGTCGCTCTCGTCGGCTTCGATCACCAGCAGATCCGAGCCGCCGTACCACGCGTTGCCCCACAGACCCTCGCGCTGGAGCGCCACGAGATCGCCGCCCGTGATCACCGACGGCGCGCGCCCGGCGCCGCGCAGGATCTCGAAGATCATCGCGACGACTGTCGACTTGCCGCTCGTGCCCGCGACCGCGATCGTGCGCTGCGCGGCGACGAAGTGCGCGAGCAGCGCGGCGCGATGGACGATCGCAATGCCGCGCGCGCGCGCCTCGGCCACGTCCGGCACCTGCTCCTCGACCGCGGTCGAGACCACGAGCGCCGCGCAATCGGCGGCGACTCCGCTCCCGTCCTGCGGATGGATCGAGATGCCGAGGCGCTCGAGCTGCGCGCGCCCCTCGGCGCGTTCGCCGCGATCGAAGGCGCGATCGCTGCCGCTCGCCCGGCCGCCGCGCATCACCTGGTACTGCGCGAGCGCGCTCATGCCGCTGCCGCCGAGGCCGGCGTAGTGGAAGCGTCGGGCGCCGAGCGGATCGGGGATCGCGGCCTCGCCCGCCGCGGTGCTGTGCGCGGGCGGATCAGGCGACAGCGGGCGCCTCGGTCGACACGATCACCACCGGATCGCCCTCGGCCACGCGGTCGAAGAGGTCGATCACGTCGCCGCTCGCCATGCGCACGCAGCCGTGCGACGCGCGTGATCCGAGCGCCCGCTCGTGGTTGGTGCCGTGGATGTAGATGTAGCGCGCGCGCGAATCGCGGCCCGGACCCCGGTTCACGCCCGGCTCGAGACCCTCGAGCGTCAGCACGCGCGTCAGGATCAGGTCGCGATCGTTCGGCTCGCCGCGCCACAGCTCGCCGGTGTGCTCGCGGCTCATGAAGATCGCGCCCGCCGGCGCGCCGTCGCCGATCCGGGCGTCGATCCGGTGCCAGCCGGGCGGCGTCTTGAGCGATCCGTCCTCGCCGCCGATTCCGGCCGCGGCGGTTGAGGTCGCGTACTCGGCGGCCACCTCGCCGGCCTCGATCAGGTAGAGGCGCTGGTCGTCGGCATCCACGAGGACGAGCCGCGGCGGAAGCTCGCGAAACGGCGAGCCCGGCCGGGCGAGTGCGGCGCGCGCCAGCGACGCGGCGCGGCCGTCGATGGGGGATCGAGCGGGAACAGCCACGGCCGGACAATAAATGAAACGGGGCCGGCGGATGGCCCGGCCCCGTCTTCGCGGACGCGACCCGCGATCCAACTTGCGACTCGCGTGCGGCCCGCGATTCTCGACCGGGGGACGCGGTCCCCCGGCGCGTCAGGAGTTTGTCAAATACCAGGGCCGGGCGCCAGCGAAAAGTACGGGGAGCCCGGAGCCCCGCCCCGGCCCTTGCCGAAACTCCCGCCCCGGCTCTTGCCGAGACGTCTGCCCCGGCTCTGCCATATCGGGCCACGGGCCCCGCTGCTAGCCTGCCCGCGAGACTTCCACCCGTTCCATGAGGGCCGAACCATGAACTGGACCCGCCGCGGTTTCCTGGGCCGGAGCCTCGCCGGCCTCGTCGCCACCATCGCCGCTCCGCGCCTCACGCCCGCCCAATCCCCGTCGCGCCCGGGCGCGCGCGGCGCCGCGGTGCTGTGCAGCCGCGGCGAGACCTGGGGACGCAAAGTGAACGATCCCGCGTGGAAGATCCTCGGCGGCGGCGGCGCATCGCTCGACGCCGTGATCGCCGGCGCGAACATCGTCGAGCTCGATCCCGAGGATCAGTCGGTCGGCTACGGCGGGCTGCCGAACGAAGAGGGCGTCGTTCAGCTCGACGCGTCGGTCATGTCGGGCAAGCTCAAGAAGTCGGGCGCGGTCGGGGCCCTCGAGCGCATCAAGACGCCGAGCAAGGTCGCACGGCTGGTCATGGAGCGCACCGATCACGTCATGCTGGTCGGCGAGGGCGCGCTGCGCTTCGCGCGCGCGCACGGTCTCGAGGAGGCGAACCTGCTCACCGAGAAGTCGCGGCTCGCGTGGCTCAAGTGGAAGGAGAACCTTAGCGACAAGGACGACTGGCTCCCGCCCGCCGACGGCGTGTACGCCGAACCGGCGCGCGTGACCGGGACGATCAACGTGCTCGCGATCGACCGCGCCGGCGACATGGCCGGCTGCACCACCACGAGCGGCCTCGCGTGGAAGATCTCGGGGCGGCTCGGCGACTCGCCGATCATCGGCGCCGGCATGTACGTGGACAACGAGATCGGCGCCGCGGGCGCGACCGGACGCGGCGAAGAGGTGATCAAGACCTGCGGCAGCTACGCGATCGTCGAGGCGATGGGCCGCGGCACGCCGCCCGAGCAGGCGTGTCGCGAGGCGCTCCAGCGCATCGTCCACTGGACGCGCGAGAATCCCGACTTCGACGTGAAGTACGTGGCGCTGCGCCGCGACGGCGAGGCGGCGTGCGTCGGCCTGCGCGGGCGGAAGGACAAGCCGCCGCAGTGCTCGATCCGGACCGCGGCGGGATTCCGGGTGATCAACGGGAGCTATCTCTACGAGATCCCGGGCACGGCGATGCGGTGACGCGCGGGGCCGCGCGGCTCGCGGCGCTACAGCTCGACGTCGCGGTGAACGTCCTTGTAGTAAATGTAGCGCGAGGGCGTGGTGCTGGTCGCGAAGAACGACTGCGGCACGTACGGGCCCATCCAGATGAAGTCGCCCGCCTTCACCTCGGACCACGTGTCGCCGAGGTAGTAGAGCCCCTGCCCCTGCAGAAAATAGAGCCCGTGCTCCATCACGTGCGTCTCGATCATCGGCAGCGAATAGCCGGGCGGGAACGTGAAGATGTTCATCGCCATGTCGAATGACAGCTCGGCCGGAAGCAGCGTCTTGAGCACCAGCCCCTGAATGCCCATGTACGTCTCGCCCGGCATCTTCGTCTCGTCGCCGACCACGTTGCGGGGCGTCTCCGCGCCGAACGGCACATACGCCTTCTTGAGCCACAGCACGCTCAGCGGGCTCGTCGCGCGCAGCGTGAACGTCGCCCCCGGCCGGCCGTAGGCGAACCCGCCCGGACCGAGGCGGTGCGCCTTGCCGTCGAGCTCGAGCTCGGCATGGCCGTCGAGCACGTAGAGGAACATCTGGAGGTCGGCGCGCAGCGCCTGCGTCGTGCCGCCCTTCTCGGCGATCTCGAGCACATACTGGGCGAACTTCGCACCCATCGCCGGCGCGGCGAGGACGCGCGACACCGTGTCGCGCCACTCGGGCAGCACGCTCGTCGCCATCCCCTCGGGCGGCAGGATCGCGTAGTTGCGCTTGACGACCGCCCGGCTCCACACCAGCCCGCTCTGCGCCATGTCGCTCCTCGCGTGTCGCCGATCGCGGCGAAATGACGCTCGCGCGCGCGCGGCCGAGTGGCTAGATTGTGCGCCCGTTCCAGATCCAAGGAGGCTCGCATGCGGCCGACGCTCGAAGGATCCGAGACGCGTGACGTGCTCGGGCGGCTCTCCGAAGCGAACCGGGCGTTCGCGGCAGCCTACCCCGGCGAGCGCGGCGACCGCCAGCCGGTCCATACCGTCTACGGCGGCGCCCATCTCTTCGCCGCCGGCCTCGCGCGGAAGCTCGGCGACGCGGCGCTCGCGAGCCTGCGCGAATACGCGCCCGATGCCGCGACGTTCGCGCGAGCGACCGGCGTGCCCGGAGCGCTCGCGGACCTGGTCTACGCGCGCGTGATCGAGAAGCTCGAGCGCGAGCCGGTCGAAGACCATCGTCTCGACTTCGAGGACGGCTACGGCAACCGGCCCGACGCTGAAGAGGACGGCCACGCGGTGTCGGCGGCCGAAGCCGTGGCCGCGGGGCACGCGGCGCGCACGCTGCCGCCGTTCATCGGCATCCGCATCAAGCCGCTCAACGAGGAGCTGCGCGCGCGCAGCCTGCGCACGCTCGAGCGCTTCGTCGCGGCGCTGCTCGCGAAGACCGGCGGCGCGCTGCCTTCCGGGTTCGCCGTCACGCTGCCCAAGGTGACCGTCGTCGAGCAGGTGACGGCGCTGGTCGTGACGCTCGAAGCGCTCGAGGCTCGGCACGGGCTCGCGCCGCGCAGCATTCCGATCGAGCTCATGGTCGAGACGCCGCAGTCGGTGTTCGCCCCGAGCGGCGAGCTCGCGCTCCCGGCGCAGGTGCGCGCCGCGCGCGGCCGCTGCCGCGGCGCCCACTTCGGCGTCTACGACTACACGGCGAGCCTCAACATCACCGCGATGCACCAGCAGCCGCTCCATCCCGCGTGCGACTTCGCGCGGCACGTCATGCAGGTGAGCCTCGCCGGCACCGGCGTCACGCTCTCGGACGGCGCGACGACCGTGATGCCGGTCGCGCCGCATCGCGCCGCGGCGGGCGCATCGTTGACGCCGGCGCAGATCGAGGCGAACCGCGCCGCGGTCCACCACGCGTGGCGCACGCACTACGACGACGTGCGTGCGTCGCTGCGGCAGGGGTTCTATCAGGGCTGGGACCTGCACCCGGCGCAGCTGCCGACGCGCTACGCCGCGGTGTTCGCGTTCTTCCTCGAGGCGCGCGACGAGGCCGCGGCACGGCTCCGGGCGTTCGTGGGGAAAGCCGGGCAGGCGACGCTGGTCGGCAACATCTTCGACGACGCCGCGACCGGGCAGGGGCTGCTCAACTTCTTCCTGCGCGGGATCAACTGCGGCGCGCTCACCGAGTCCGAGGCGCTGGCGACCGGGCTGACGCTCGACGAGCTGCGCGGCCGGTCGTTCGTGAAGATCATGAACGGCCGGCGGACGAAGGCGGGCTGACCGCTTCAGCTCCCGCGATACGTCGAGTAGCCGAACGGGCTCACGAGCAGCGGCACGTGATAGTGCTGCGTCGCGTCGGTGATCTCGAACTCGACCGCCGCCTCGGGGAAGAACGTCGCCACGCCCTGCGCCGCGAAATACGCGCCGGTGCCGAACGTGAGCCGGTAGCGGCCGGCGTCGAGCCTGGCACCGCCGGCGAGGAGATCCTGGACACGGCCGTCGGCGTCGGTGGTGCGCTCGGCGAGCGTCACCCAGCCCTTGCCGTCGGCGCGCACGTCGAGCCGCACCGGAACGCCGCGCGCGGGCCGGCCGGCGGCGGTGTCGAGCACGTGCGTCGTGATCCCGCTCATCAGCCTCCCTCCCGTGATCTCACGCCGCGAGCATCCGCTCGAGCCGCAGCCGCGTGATCTTCATCTGCTCGCCGCCCGCGTTACGGATCTCGGTCGCGGCGTCGTTCGCGAGCCGCACGCGCAGCGCCGCGAGCATCTCGTCGGCGCTCCGTCCGGTCGCGCAGATGATGAAAATGTATCCGAACTTCTCCTCGTAGGCACGATTGCCCTCGGCGAGCGCTTCGAGCGTCGCCGCGGCCGCGGTCGCGACCGACGCCTGCTCGCGCGAGGCGAGATCCGCGGTGGCCGCGAACCGTTTGCGCAGCGAATCGAGATCGCCGATCCGCGGATGATGGTGGAATGCCTCGCGCCACACCTCGGGCGGCAGGTCCTTCCAGATCGACTCGGCGGCGGCGATCACAGCGGCGCGATCCGCAAACGGCCGCCGCGCCGCCATGAGCCTCCCCCATGCCCACGCGCCGCAGCATCGCCCGAACGCGACGCGCGCGTCGGTCTCGGGCAGCGCGTTGAGCGCCGCGACCGAGAGCGTCGTCTCGCTCATCGCGGCGTGTGCTCGGCGAGGCGCCGCGTCAGCGCCGCGAGGAACTGAACGCCTGTGACGAGGTGATCGTCATCCGTCGCCTCGTCGGGCGAATGGCTCACGCCGGCGCGGCTCGGCACGAATGCCATCAGCGTCGGCACGCCCGCCTGCGCGAACACCGTCGTGTCGTGCCCGGCGCCGCTCGCCATGCGCCGGTGCGCGAGCCGCATCTCGCGCGCGAGATCGGTGGCGGCGTCCGCGAGCGCCGCCGAGAGCGCGGTCGGCGGCTGGCCGGGACCTTCCTCGAGACCGAGCCGCACGCCGCGCCGCTGCGCGACCTCGCGCCAGCGCCGCGTCACCGCGTCGGCGAGCGCTTCGAGATCGTCGCCGCGCACGTGACGGCACTCGAGCCACAGCTCGCACGTGCCGGGAACGACGTTGAAGAGGCCGGGCGAGGGCCGCGCGAATCCGACCGTCGCCACCGCCGGCTCGCCGGCCTCGCCCGCGGCGTGCTCGGCGGCGAGGATCATCTCGCCCGCCGCGGCGAGCGCGTCGTGGCGCAGCCGCATCGGCGTCGTCCCCGCGTGCCGCGCCTCGCCCTCGATCCATGCGGTCCAGTGGCGATAGCCGGCGATGCGATCCACGATCGCGAGGGCCAGCCCTTCGGCTTCGAGCACCGGCCCCTGCTCGATGTGGAGCTCGAGCTCGATCGCGGGGCGGAAGAGCGGCGCGAACGGCGCGCGGGGCAGCGCCGCCGCGCAGCCGCGAGCGCGCGCGTCTTCGAGCGCGTCGCGCCACGTGATGCCCTCGCGATCGGCGACAGTGTCGAGCTCGCGCTCGTCCACCATGCCGAGCATGCTGCGCGCGCCCATCATCCCGCCGTGGAACCGGCTGCCCTCCTCTTCGCTCGAGACGAAGCCGACGACCGGAAGCCCCGCCATTCCGCGGCTCGCGTGCGCGACGAGCAGGCCCGCGATCGTGCCGTAGGCCCCGTCGAGCCGGCCGCCGTGCTTCACCGAATCGAGGTGCGAGCCGACCATCAGCACCGGCGGGGCCGCGTGACCGGGCTTCACGGCCGGATCGTGCAGGTAGAGATTGCCCGCCCAGTCCGCGGTCGCGGCGAGCCCCATCGCGCGCGCCTCGCTCGCGAGCCAGCGGTGCGCGGCGCACCACGCTTCGTCGTAGACGAGCCGCGTGACGCCAGCGCCGCGGCCGGTGAAGCGCGCCAGCTCGGCGAGGCGATCCGTCACGTCGTGCGCGGCGATCGCGGGCATGGCGCGGAACGCTAGCGGCTCGGACCCATGCGGTCCAACGGCGTCGCGGCGTGGCCGGTCACCCATTCGCCGCCCGCGACGGTGATGTGCACCACGCCGCGCACGCTGCGCCCTTCGTACGGGCTCACGGGGTTGCGATGCGGAAGCTTGCGGCCGTCCACGGTCCACTCGGCGTCGGGATTCCAGGCGATCAGGTCGGCATCGGCGCCGGGCGCGATCACGCCCTTCCGCCCCCCGAACCCGGCGAGCGCCGCCGGCTTCGCCGACATCCAGCGGGCGAGGTCGGCGACCGTGAACCCGCGGCGCTGCGCCTCGGCCCACGTTGCGGCGACCGAGACGGCGAGCGATTCGATCCCGCCCCACGCGGCAACGAAATCGCCGCTCTCGCCGTGCTTGAGCTCGGGCACGCAGGGCGAGTGATCGGAGACGATCATGTCGATGTCGCCCGCGCGCAGCGCCTCCCACAGGCGCTCGCGGTTCGCGCGGCCGCGGATCGGCGGCGCGCACTTGAATTCCGTCGCGCCGTCGCCGATTTCTTCGGCCGCGAACGTCAGGTAGTGCGGGCAGGTCTCGACGGTGACGGGCAGACCCCGCGCGCGCGCGGCGCGCAGGTCCTGGAGCGCCTCGGCCGCGGAGAGATGCACGACGTGCACGGCGCATCGCGTCGACTCGCAGAGGCGCAGCATCATACGGACCGCCTCGACCTCGGCGGCGGCGGGGCGCGCGTCGAGCCACGTGGTGTAGCGGCGGGGATCGGCGGACGCGGCCGGCGCCACGGCCGCGATCGCCGCCGGCGACTCGGCGTGGACGAGCAGCGGCAGGCCGAGCCGGGCGAGGATCGGCATCGCGATCGCAAGGTCGGCCTCACCGACGTGCGCGAACTCGTCCACACCCGACGGCACGAGAAAGCACTTGAAGCCGCGCACGCCCGCGCGCGCGAGGCCCTCGAGCTCGCCGGCGTTGCCGGGCACGACGCCGCCCCAGAACGCGCAGCCGACGCGGTGCAGCACCGGCGCCTCGCACGCGGCGCGCTTGGCCGCGAGCGCCGCGACGCTCGTCGTCGCCGGGATCGAGTTGAGCGGCATGTCGACGAGCGTCGTGATGCCGCCCGCCGCGGCGGCGCCCATCACGGGCTCGAATCCGCCCCATCCGGCGCGTCCGGGATCGTTGACGTGGACGTGCGTGTCCACGAGCCCCGGCATCAGGAGATCGCCGCCGACCTCGATGATCTCGGCGTCCGGCTCGTCGGCCGCGCCCTTCTCCACCACGGCGGCGATGCGCGCGCCGCGCGTCACGACGTCGGCCGGCCGGATGCCCTCGGGGAGCAGCGCGCGCCGCGCGCGGAAGACGAAGCTCGATTCGAACGCGTCGTCGTCGCTCACGTCCGGCTCCGCCACGCGGCCCACGCGAACGCGGCCCAGCCGGCGATGAACGCGAGCCCGCCGAGCGGCGTGATCGCGCCGAGCGGGCGCAGGCCGGTGAGGACCATCGCGTAGAGGCTGCCGCTGAAGAGCACGGTGCCGGCCGCGAAGCACCAGCCCGCGACGTTCACGGCGCCGCGCGCGTCGTGCGCGACGCGGTCCGCGAGCCAGGCGACCGCGATCAGCGCCAGCGCGTGGATCATCTGGTAGCGCGCCGCGGTCTCGAACGACTGGACGAGCCGCGGCTCGAGGCTCGCGCGCAGCGCGTGCGCGCCGAACGCGCCCAGCATCACGCCGACCATCGCCGAGATCGCGCCGGCGGCGGCCCATGCCGCGACGCTTCGAACGCGCCGCGCGTCGCGATGCATGCCGCCCTCCGCCTCGATCAATCGTTCCTCCCTAGTGCCGTGCGCTTGTGCGGCGCGGAGTCTATTGGCAGAATCCCACCTCCCTCAAGTCGCCCGTGTCCCGGAGATCGGCATGCGAAAGCCGCTGGTCGGTGTGATCATGGGCTCGCGCTCCGACTGGGAGACGCTCGCGAAGGCCGCCGAGACGCTCGACCGCCTCGGCGTGCCGTACGAAGTCGGCGTGGTCTCGGCGCACCGCACGCCCGATCGCCTGTTCGCGTACGCGGCAAGTGCCGAGCGCCGCGGCCTCGAGGTGCTGATCGCGGGCGCCGGCGGCGCCGCCCACCTGCCGGGCATGACGGCGGCGAAGACTTGGCTGCCGGTGCTCGGCGTGCCGGTCGAATCGCGCGCGCTCAAGGGGCTCGATTCGCTGCTTTCGATCGTCCAGATGCCGGCGGGGATTCCGGTCGGGACGCTGGCCATCGGCGCCGCGGGCGCGATCAACGCCGCGCTGCTCGCGGCCGCGATCGTCGCGAACCGGCACCCCGAGGTGCGCCGCGCGCTCGCGCGCTTCCGCCGCGATCAGACGGCGGCGGTGCTCGCGGCGGCCGATCCGCGGCGGGCGGTGAAGCCCGGGCGCGCCGCCCGCACGCGCCGGCGGACGAGCACGCGCCGGCGGACGAGCACGCGCCGCGCCGTGCGCTCGCGCCGGTGAGGATCGGCGTCCTCGGCGGCGGCCAGCTCGGCCGCATGCTCGGGCTTGCGGGCCGGCCGCTCGGCTTCACGTTCACGTTCCTCGATCCGGCCGACGAATGCCCGGCCGCGATCGCGGGCGACGTGATCCGTGCGCCGTTCGACGATCCGGCGGCGCTCGACCGGCTCGCCGAGACGAGCGACGTGATCACCTGGGAGTTCGAGAACGTGCCCGAGCCGTCGGCGATGCGGCTCGCCGAATCGCGCGCGGTGCATCCGCCGTCCCGGGCGCTCGGCGTGAGCCAGAACCGTCTGCTCGAGAAGCAGAGCTTCGCGCGGCTCGGCATCCCGGTCGTGCGCCACGCCGCGGCAAAGGACGAGGCCGGGACGCGGCGCGCATTGGAAACGATCGGCCTGCCGGCCGTGATCAAAACGCAGCGCATGGGCTACGACGGCCGCGGCCAGCGCGTCGTGCGCGCCGTCGCCGACGTCGCGCCCGCGATCGCGGCGCTGGGCGATGCGCCGCTCATCGTCGAGGCGTTCGTCCCCTTCCGCCGCGAGCTCTCGGTAATCGCCGTGCGCTCGCGCCGCGCCGAGATCGCCTGCTATCCGATCGTCGAGAACCATCACGCCGACGGCATCCTGCGCCGGTCGCTGGCGCCCGCGCCCGATCTCGCTCCGGCGCTCGCGGCCGCGGCCGAGCGCTACGCGCGCGCCGTGCTCGAGGATCTCGACTACGTCGGCGTGCTCGCGATCGAGCTGTTCGAGACGGACGGCGGCCTGCTCGCGAACGAAATGGCGCCGCGCGTCCACAACTCGGGGCACTGGTCGATCGAGGGCGCCGAGACGAGCCAGTTCGAGAACCATCTGCGCGCGATCTCCGGCCTGCCGCTCGGCGCGACCGCGGCGCGCGGCGTGAGCGCGATGGTGAACCTGATCGGCACGATGCCCGACTTGGCCCTGCTGCTCGCGGCGCCGGGTGCGCACGTCCATCTCTACGGCAAGACGCCGCGGCCGGGACGCAAGCTCGGCCACGTCACGCTGCGCGCCGACGATCGCACGGCGCTGGCGCGCGCGCTCGAGGCGCTTCCGGTCTGATAGACTGCGGCGGTCCACCGTCACCCACCCGCATCCCGCGCCGCATCGAGGCTCGTGAGCACCGCTCCCGCCCCATCCACCGCCGCCGCGTTCGATCTCGCCGCCGGCTTCCGCGCCGCCGCGGTCGCCTGCGGCCTGCGCTCCGGCGACGGCCACGACCTGACGCTCATCGCCAGCGACCGCGCGGCGAGCGCCGCGGGCGTGTT
This sequence comes from Candidatus Eiseniibacteriota bacterium, assembly GCA_016178725.1. Lineage (GTDB taxonomy): Bacteria > Eisenbacteria > RBG-16-71-46 > RBG-16-71-46 > RBG-16-71-46 > WS-11. The sequence continues at coordinate 38,093 of JACOSV010000083.1, read as the reverse complement.
CACGACGAATCGCGTGCAGGCGGCACCGGTGCTCTACGACCGCGAGGTGCTGGCGCGTGATCCCGCCGCGATCCGCGCCGTGATCGCGAACGCCGGGTGCGCCAACGCCTGCACCGGCGAGCCCGGCATGGCGGCGACGCGGCGCACCGCGGCGCTGGTCGCCGCCGCGATCGGCTGCACGCCCGAGCAGGTGCTGGTGCTCTCGACCGGCGTCATCGGCCGCGCGCTCGACATGGCGAAGGTCGAGCGCGGCATCGCGGCGCTGGCGGCGGCGCAGGCGACCCGCGACGGCGTCGCGGCCGGCGGCCTCGGCGCCGAGCGCGGCGGCGCGGCCGCGGCGCGCGCGATCATGACCACCGACACGCGGCCCAAGACCGCGGCCGAGGACGTGACGATCGACGGGCGCACGATCGCGATCCGCGGCATGGCGAAGGGCGCGGGGATGATCCACCCGCACATGGCGACGATGCTCTCGGTGCTCACGACCGACGCGGCGATCGCCCCCGGCGCGCTCCAGACCGCCCTCGCCGCCGCGGTGAAGCGCAGCTTCAACCGCGTGAGCGTGGACGGCGACATGAGCACCAACGACACCGTGCTGCTGCTCGCCTCGGGCGCCTCCGGCGTGACGCCCGCGGGCGCCGCGCTCGAGTCGTTCACGGCGGCGCTCACACGCGTCTCGACGTCGCTCGCGCGTCAGATCGCGCGCGACGGTGAGGGCGCGACGCGGCTCGTCACGATCGCCGTGACCGGCGCGCGCGACGAGACCGAGGCACACACGGTCGCCGACAGCATCGCGCGCTCGCCGCTCGTCAAGACCGCGATCCATGGCGGCGATCCCAACTGGGGCCGCGTGCTGTGCGCGGCGGGCTACAGCGGCGCCGCGATCGATCCCCAGCGCCTCTCGCTCGCCTTCGGCGAGGGCCCGCGCGCGATCATGCTGGTAAAGGCGGGCTTGCCGCTCGCGTTCGACGCCGCGGCCGCGTCGGCGCTCCTCGAGCTCGATCCCGTGATCATCCGGCTCGATCTCGGCCTCGGCGCGGCCGAGGCGACGGTGTGGACCTGCGACCTCTCCGCCGAGTACGTCGCGATCAACGCCCACTACACGACGTGAGCATCGGTCCGAAGCCGGTCGGAGGCGGCGAGAAGACCCCGGGCCCGCGCGCCACCGCGCGCGCCACGAGCGCTGCGGACGCCGCGAAAAAACCGCCGCTCACGCCCGAGCGGCTCAAGGCGCTGTGGCCCGACATCTGGGCGATGATCAAGCCGCGGCGCGGGCTGCTCGCGCTCGGTTTCGTGCTGATGGTGATCAACCGGGTCTCGGGGCTCGTGCTGCCCGCCTCGAGCAAGTTCCTGATCGACGACGTGATCGGCAAGCGCCACGTCGAGCGGCTGGTCCCGATCGTCCTCGCCGTGATCGCGGCGACCATCATCCAGGGCATCACCTCGTTCGGCCTGACGCAGCTCCTCGCGAAGGCCGCGCAGCGACTGATCGCCGAGCTGCGCCGCCGTGTGCAGGCGCACGTCGGCCGGCTCCCGGTCGCCTACTACGACGCCAACAAGACCGGCACGCTCGTCTCGCGGATCATGAGCGACGTCGAGGGCATCCGGAACCTGATCGGCACCGGGCTCGTCGAGTTCGTCGGCGGCATCATCACCGCGACGATCGCGCTGGTCGTGCTGCTGCGCATCAGCGGCCCGATGACGCTGGTCACGTTCGGCGTCATCGCGGTGTTCGTGCTGCTGCTCAACAAGGCGTTCTCGACCATGCGGCCCATCTTCCGCGAGCGCGGGCAGCTGAACGCCGAGGTCACGGGCCGGCTGACGGAGTCGCTGGGCGCGGTGCGGGTGATCAAGGGCTACCACGCCGAGGAACGCGAGGCGTCGGTGTTCTCGACCGGCGTGCAGCGGCTGCTCGACAACGTGCTCAAGACGCTCACCGCGACGTCGGTGATGGGGCTCTCGTCCGCGGTGCTGGTCGGGATCGTCGGCGCGGTGGTGATGTTCGTCGGCGCGCGCCAGATCATCGCGGGCCACATGACCCTCGGCGAGTTCTTCACCTACACCGCGTTCCTCGGCTTCCTGGTCGCGCCGATCTTCCAGATGGTGGCGATCGGCACGCAGATCACCGAGGCCCTCGCCGGCCTCGAGCGCACGCGCGAGGTGCTGCGCGAACGGCCCGAGGACCAGGATCCGACGCGGACGACGACGCTCGCCGGGATCCGCGGTGAGATCGAGTTCGACCACGTGAGCTTCGGCTACGAGAAGGACCGCGAGGTGCTGCACGACGTGAGCTTCCGCGCGAGCCCCGGCACCGCGACCGCGCTCGTCGGCCCGAGCGGCGGCGGCAAATCCACGATCATCGGCCTCGTCGCCGCGTTCTACACGCCGCTGCGCGGCGCGGTGCGCGTGGACGGCGTCGACCTCGCCACGATCCGCCTCGACTCCTACCGCACGCGCATCGGCGTCGTGCTGCAGGAGACGTTCCTGTTCGACGGCACGATCCGCGAGAACGTCGCGTTCTCACGCCCCGACGCGAGCGACGCCGAGATCGTCGAGGCGTGCCACGTCGCGCACGTGGACGAGTTCGCCGACCGCTTCCCGCAGAAGCTCGACACGATCGTCGGCGAGCGCGGCGTGCGGCTCTCGGGCGGCCAGCGCCAGCGCGTCTCGATCGCGCGCGCGATCCTCGCCGACCCCCGCATCCTGATCCTCGACGAAGCGACCTCGAGCCTCGATTCCGAGTCGGAGGCGTTCATCCAGGCCGGCCTCGCGCATCTCATGAAGTCGCGCACGACGTTCGTGATCGCGCACCGGCTCTCGACCATCCGGCGCGCGGATCAGATCCTGGTGATCGAGGACGGGCGCGTGCTCGAGCGCGGGACGCACGAGTCGCTCTATGCCGCGGGCGGGCGCTACTTCGATCTCTACACGAGGCAGCACGGCCTCGAGTCGAATCTCTTCCTCGCCCCCGGCGAGGGCGACAGCGTGCCCGAGGGCGAGGCGGTCGGATCGGGGCGCGACGCCGAAGAGCCGGACGCGCTCCGCATCCTGCGCGGCCAGCAGCGCTGACCTCGCTCCGCGAGCGCGGAGAACGAGGCGGGCGAGCGCCGGTGTCGCGTCCCGTGCGCCCGGGGGACCGCCCCGCCTCCGCTCACCGCATGCGCGCGCAGCGGCCGACCGGAATCTCCTTCTCGGCGGAGGCGCCCGGGCCCTTGCGCAGCGCCACCGAGACCCATGGCATCCCGCCGACGCCCGGGGTGATGAACCGGTTCGGCATCGGCAGCGCCGCTCCCGCGGGCACCACGCAGCGCATCGTGTCCTCGACGTGGCCGACCGGCCCGCCGAGCTGGCTGCAGCTCTCGGCCATCGAGATGCGGAGGAAGATCCCGAACGGCATGTGGAGCTCGCCCGAGAGACCGAGCGTCGGACCATGACGCTCGTTCACGTCCTTTGCGCTCACCCACGCCCTCAGGCGCGCCGGTGATTCGAACAGCGCTTCGATCCGCACCGGCATCCGGCCGCACGGCCTCAAGCAGTAGATGCGCGAGAGCGCCTCGCCCCAGGTGTCGATGAACACCAGCCAGAGAAAGGGCGGTGGACCGTTCCTGCTCGCAACGGTGAACTCCGGCACATCCATCCACGGATGCGTCGGCGCGAGCGGGATGGTCTTCTCGACGACGGCGCCCGGCGCGCCGGACTCGGATTCGGGTGCGGGGCGGAATCGGATGCTCGCGTGTGGGCCGCACAGCGTAATCGATCCGCTGAGCACGTTGCATTCGCCGCGCGATTCCCGGGGCCGCATCGTCACCTCGCCCCGCGCCCGGATCCAGGTGGACATCTCGAGAAGCGTCTCCGAGTAGGCGGTTCGCGTCGCCTGCGGCGCCTCGGGGACGAAGACCGCCGCACCGTTTCCGAAGCCAAGCATTGGAGTCCCTCCAGTCGCTCGCGGCGCCGACACCTTCCCGACGCCGACACTCGGAAGGTAAGAGCGCAGGAGGTCCGCGCACCATGAGGCGCTTCCCGGAAACCGGGGTCGGGGGAAACCCGGAGCACGCGCGCGTCAGGCCTCGATCAGGCCCCTGCGGATCGCGTAGCGCACGAGGCTCGCGGCGTCGTGGATGTCGAGCTTGCGCATGACCGCGCCGCGATGCGTCTCGACGGTCTTGAAGCTGATGTGCAGGAGCCCCCCGATCGCCTTCGTGGTGTGGCCCTCGGCGACCAGCTGCAGCACCTGGCGCTCGCGCGCGGAGAGCGGATCCGCGCCGGGGTCCCCGCCCTGCTGATGGCACTCGACCAGCGCGCGCGAGAGATCGGGAGGCACGTAGACGTCGCCGCGCGCCACCGCGCGCATCGCCGCGAGCATCTCGACCGCCGTCTGCGTCTTGACCACGTAGCCCCGCGCCCCGGCGCGCAGGGAGTTGATCACGTACGGACTCTCCTTGTGCATCGTGAGCACGATCACCCGCGAGTGACGCGAGACGCGCAGCACCTCCCGCGTCGCGTCCACGCCGTTCAGCCCCGGCATCATGACGTCGAGGAGCGCGAGGTCGGGCTGGTGGCGCTGGGCGAGTCGGATCGCCTCCTGCCCGTCCTCGGCCTCGGCGACGACGACGAACTCCTCGCCCGCGATCAGCCCTTTGAGGCCCTCGCGGAAGAGACGATGATCATCCGCGATCAGGACACGCGTCGCCATGGCTCACCTCCAGAGGGATGTGGAATACGAGCTCGGTGCCGCGACCGCGCTCCGACAGGATCTGCAGCTCGCCGCCGAGCGGCGCGAGACGCTCGCGCATGCCGTCGATGCCATGGCCCCGGCGCCGGCCCGCGACGAGCTCGGTTCCCGGATCGAAGCCGCGGCCGTCGTCCCGGATCCGGCAGCGGATCGCGTGGCCGGTGCGTTTCACCTGGACGTCGATGCTCGTCGCGCAGGCATGCCGGGTCACGTTGGTGATGGCCTCCTGCGCCGCGCGGTAGAGCACGGTCTCGACGGCGGGCGGGAGCCTGCCGGACGTGGACCCGGTCACCTGCACCTCGAGACCGGAGCGCTGCGTGACGCCCTCGGCCAGGAAGCGCAGCGCCGGCAGGAGCCCGAGGTCGTCGAGCAGGGCGGGCCGCAGCTCGTGCGAGATGCGGCGGATGGAGTCCTCGACCTGGTGCAACAGCGCGTCCGCCCGCGACAGACGCCGCAGCCCGGCGGCGTCGAGATGCGGCCGCATGCCTTCCAGCGCGATGTGGACACTCGCGAGCAGCGAACCGGCCTGATCGTGGAGCTCCCGCGCGACCCGTCCCAGCATCTCCTCGCGGCGATCGTCGAGCTCGCGAAGGACGGCACTCGCCTCGCCGGCGCCGCGATGCGCCATCTCGAACGATGACAGGCATTCGAGCGCGAAGCTCTCGACGCGCCCGCCCGTCGCGTCGCCGTCCGTGGACTCCACGAGGCCGAGTGCCTCCGCCGCACGCAGGATCGCCACCGTGATCTCCATGACCCCGACGCCGTCGGCGAGCGCCTGCCGCCCGAATTCGTAGGCCTCGTGCAGAGTGGGCTCGTCGCCGGACGCGACGTGACGCCGGAGGATCTCGGCGCAGCGCTCCTCGAGGACCGTCGGCGCCACCATCATGCCTCGACCCCCCGGTAGCGCGCCGTCACGACGAGCGCGTCGTCCGAGCCCAGCCAGTGGCGGGCGAGGATGCGATCGGCGATGCGCCGCGGACTGTCGCCGGCGCTCACGCTGCGCGCGAAGTGCGGGCTGATCCCGTCGGTGGTGAAGATCAGCAGGTCGCCGGGTGCGACCTTCAGCGTCGCCGCGTGCACGGCCGGCAGCTGTCGGCCCACCACGCCGGCCTTGAGCAGCAGGGCCACCTCGCGAGGCGTTGCTTCCGGATCCGATCGCACCAGCACGCCCTGCACGCCACCGACGCCGCACCAGGTCATGACGCCGCGCCCGCCGTCGAAGCATGCGAAGCTCAACGTTACGCCCCGCGTCGAGCGCAACGCCGCGTGACAGCGCTCGAGCGCCGCGGCAGGGTTCGCGGCGTCGGACTCGCCGAGGATCGCGACGGCCTGGCGCGCGGCCGAGGCGGCGGCGGCGCCGTGCCCCAGTCCGTCCACCGCGGCGATGACCGCGGTCTGCGGGAACACGCGCACCATCGCCGCGTCGCCCGACTCCTCCTGGTCCGCGAGCGCGCGCGAGGCGACGGCGGACTCCACTAGGTCATGGGATACGGCATCCATTTCTTCGCCACGATCCTCACGCCCGCGCCGGCCGACGACTCGATTTCGAAGTCGTCCATCAACCGGCGCACGCCGGGAAGCCCCAAACCGAGGCGTCCCGATGTCGAATAGCCGTCCTGCATCGCGCGCGGGATGTCCGGAATCCCCGGCCCGCGGTCCTGCGCGAGGACCGCGAGCCCGCGGCGGGTGCCGTGCTCGACCGATGTCAGGACGATCTCGCCGCGCCCGGCGTACAGGAGGACGTTGCGCGCCAGCTCCGAGATCGCCGTCGCGATCAGGGTGGCCGCCGTCGCTCCGAAGCCGAGCTGGACGGCGATCGCCCGGCCCTGCATCCGTGCGGACACGATGTCGAGATCCGACTCGATCCGGACCAGCGTCCCCTCGGCCACGTCGGGATTCATCCGCCGCGCCCCGGCACGCCCGCGCACTCGAAGTGGGCCAGCCCCTCTTCGAGGTCGAGCGCGGTCGTGACCCCCTCGAGGGTCAGCCCCATGTGGACCATCGCGAAGGCCACGTCCGGCTGGATCCCGACGATGACGGTCTCGGCGCCGCGCAGCCGCACCATGTGCGCCATGTCCTGCAGCATGCCGGTGGCGAACGAGTCCATCACGTCGAGCGCCGTGAGGTCGATGATGACGCCACGCGCCCGAAACTTTCCCACCTGCTCGACGAGCGCATCGCGCAACTGGACGATGTCCTTGTCGGTGAGCGCCGACTGAATCGTCGCGATGAGATACGGGCCCTGCTTGAGAATCGGGACTTCCACGGGAATCTCCCCGGCGGAATCGGCGCCGGCGATCAGGCCATCTGGGCTTCCGCGACCGGCATCACCTTGTAGCCGAGCAGCCGCTCCGCCTCCTCGATGCCTCCCTGCAGGTCTCCGACGGTGTTCATCTTGCCGAGGTCCACGCCGATGTTGACGAGCGTCTGGGCGATCTCGGGCGAGAGCCCCGTCACGATCACCCGCGCGCCCAGCAGGCGTGCCGACTCGACGGTGAGCACCAGGTGGTTCGCGACGTTGGCGTCCATCGCCGCGACGCCGGTGATGTCGATCACCACCACCTTGGCGCGGTTGGCCCGGATCGCGCGCAGCAGCTGCTCGGTGAGCTGCCGCGCGCGGTGCGGATCGATCACGCCGATGATCGGCAGAATGAGCAGCCGCTCGCGAACCTGGAGCACCGGAGTCGAAAGCTCGCGGATCGCTTCCTGCTGCTCGCGGATCACGCGCTCGCGCTCGCGCACGAAGCCCACCGACACGGTGATCGCGATGGCGTTCGCCGCAGGCTCGTAGGCGTCGAGCACGTGGTTCAACAGCGCGGAATCCGTGTGGTACTTGGCGAACAGCGAGCGGGCGAGCACGTCGCGCAGCAGGAGCACGATCCCCACGACCTCGTGCGTCTCGACGCCGCGCGGGATGATGCGCTCGGAGAGGTTCTGCGCGTAGGTGGTGAGCGTCTCCAGCGTGCGCGTCTCGAGTGCCTCGACGTAGCTGTCGTAGACCGACGTCGCCTCGGCGAAGATTTCGTCCTTGGTCATCGCCTGGAGCAGCTGCGCCTCGGTGATGCGGCGCACCCACTCCTCGCGCAGCTGGGTTCGGTTCTGGGCCAGGTGAGCGACGAGCTCACGCAGCATCGCGGTGGTGGGTTCGAACGTCTGCTTGCCGTCGTGTGTGATTTCGGCGAGTGCCATGAGGACAACCTCCCGAGGCGCGAACGGTTCAGTCGAACCCCGGCTGCGGTCTCGCGATCGCGCAGCGGCCGCTCGGGGTGTGGCTACAGCGTACTCCTGCGGACCTGCGTGGGAAGATGGATCTCGGCGCTTGACCGGAACTTGAGTGAGTCGCGGAACGCTTTGGCGCCGTGTTCGTTAGAGACGCGCCAGCCGCGAATCAGGGAATCACCCGAGGCGAGATTGGTTGAATGTCCCGATCCGGGCGATCAGCGCGCGAGCGCCGCGGCGCCGCCCGCCGGCGGGCGCGTTGCGACGGCGCGAGTTGGCGGGCCGGACACCGGTCGCGGCCTGCCCGCACGCTACTCCTTCGACGCCGCCTTGCCGTTGGTCGCGGCGCCGCCGGGCGCCAGCGTCAGCCCGGTCTGCCAGCCCATGAACATCAGCTCCTCGCCGGTGTCGTGCACGGTCTTGCTCACCGACCGGCCGCCGGAGTGTCCCGCCTTGGCGTCGTAGCGGAGCAGCACCGGCTTGTCGGAGCCGGTCGAGGCCTGGACGAGCGCGCACATCTTGCGCGCGTGGAGCGGATCGACGCGCGTGTCGCCGTCGCCGCTGATGAACAGGATCGCCGGGTACTTCGTCCCCTTCTTCACGTTCTGGTACGGCGAGTACGCCGAGATGAACTTGAACTGGTCGGCGTTCTCGGCCGAGCCGTACTCCGGCACCCAGTAGCGGGCGACGAGGAAGTTCTGGTAGCGCAGCATGTCGAGCAGCGGCACCGAGCACACCACGGCGCCGTAGAGATCCGGGCGCTGCGTGAACGCGGCGCCGACCAGCAGGCCGCCGTTGCTCCCACCCGTGATGCACAGCTTCTCGGACCGCGTGTACTTGTTCTGGATCAGCCATTCGGCCGCTGCGACGAAGTCGTCGAAGACGTTCTGCTTCTTCTCGAGCATGCCGGCGTGGTGCCAGGTCTCGCCGAACTCGCCGCCGCCGCGCAGATTGGGCAGCGCGTAGACGCCGCCGCTCTCGACCCACAGCGCCGCGCGCACCGAGAACGCGGGCGTCTCGCTGAGGCTGAATCCGCCGTAGCCGGTGAGGAGCGTCGGGTTGGAGCCGTCGAGCTTCACGCCCTTCCTGGCGACGATGAACATCGGGATCTTCGTGCCGTCCTTCGACGGATACCAGACCTGCTTCACCTCGAACGCGTCGCCCTTGAACGGCACCGACGAGCGCCACCACACCGTCTGCTTCCCGGTCGCGGTGTCGAGGCGGTAGATGGCTTCGGGGATGTGGAACGACACGAACGTGAAGAACGCCTCGGGCCGATCCCACCGGCCGTTGATGCCGCCGACCGTCCCGAGCGACGGGAAGGCGATCGAGCCGAGCGACTTGCCCATGGGATCGAACACGCGCACCGACGAGGCGACGTCCTTCAGATAGTTGACGTAGAGCTTGCCGCCGACCAGCGCGAAGCGGTCGATCACGGCGTCCGAGTTGGGAACGATCTCCTTCCACTGATCGCGCGCGGGATGCTTGAGATCCACGGCCATGATGCGGAAGTTCGAGGCCTGCCAGTTGGTGCGCATGTACATCATGTCGCCGACGATGTCGGCGCTGAAGTACGCGGCGAGGTCGTTCACGACGGGCGCGATCGGCCCGTTGGCGACCAGATCCTTGACGTAGAGCTCGGTGCGGTCGGTGGCGGAGCCGTAGAACACCGAGATCTGGAGCCAGCGGCGCTCCTCGGAGAGGCCGACGCCGATGATCTTCTCGGGCCCGTAGCCGTCGCCGAAGAGGAGCGGGTCCTGCGCGAGATCGGTGCCGAACGCGTGGTAGTACACGCGCGGCCCCTGCGCCGTGTTCCTGGAATAGTAGACGCCCTTCTTGTCGGCGGTGATCTGGATGCCGAAGTAGCGGGCGCGCGGCAGGTGATCGGCCAGCTCCGAGTGCGTGTCGAGGTCCATGAACGTGATCAGCACCTCGTCCTGGCCGCCGAGGCGCGTCGTGTACGCCATGAGCTTGCCGTCGAGCGAGACGTCCGTGAACCCGACCGACGTGCTGTGGTCCGCCGAGAGGCCGTGCGGATCGACCAGCATCTCCTCCTTCCCGTCGAGGCCCTGACGCATGTAGAGGATCGAGAGCTCCTGGCTCGCGAGGCGGCGGGTGTAGAAGTAGCGGCCGGAGCGTTCGAACGGAACGCCCTGCGCGTCGGTCTTGAGCAGCTGCTCGAGCCGCGCCTGCACGCGCTCCCTGCCCGCGAGCGGCCCGAGGACGGACTCCGTGTAGGCGTTCTCGGCGTCGATCCAGGCGCGCGTCTCGGGCGCGGCGCTGGCCTCGAGCCAGCGATACGGATCCTCGACGACGACGCCGTGCAGCGTGTCGCGCACGACCTCGACGTTCGCGACCGGCGGATGGGACGCGGCGGGCGCGGCAGACCGCGCGGCGGGAGCGGCGACGAAGGTGAGCGCAAGAACGGCGAAGCTGGCGCGCAACGTGCGGGACGGGGTCATCGGAGTCTCCGGATTGCGGCGATGGCGGTGGGAACGACCGGCGACTCTACATCGCCGCCCGCCGCGCCGGAACCGTGGAATTAGGGGCGCCGTGCCCCAGCACCGCGTGCACGCCGCGGGCGCCGTTCACGATCTGCGTGACGCGCAGGTCCACCGCGAGGCTCGCGAACGCCAGCGCCTCGCTGCGCCCCATGCCATGGCGCTCGCCGAGCAGCGCCAGCATGCCGTCAAGGGCGATGTCGGCCGCCTCGTCGAGATCGTCCGCGAATCCGAACGTGATCCAACCCGCAGGCGTCTCGGCGCGCGGGAACGCGAGCGGCCCGGACCCGAGCCCGAACTCGATCTCGACCGCGTCCGCCGGGCACTCGACCGCGACGCCGCCGACCTCGCCGTCGCCCTGCACGGCATGCGCGTCGCCGACCGAGAACAGCGCGCCCGGGACCGCGATCGGCAGATGGAGCACGCTGCCCGCGACCAGCTCCTTGCAGTCGATGTTGCCGCCCACCGCCCGCGGCGGGCTGGTCGAGTGCCGGCCGGGTTCGGCGGGCGCGTTGCCGAGGACGCCCATGAACGGGCGGATCGCGATGCGCCGGCCGCGCGCGTCGATCGCGACGCCCTCGTCGGCGTGGATCGCCCAGCGCACGTCGTGGCGGCGCTCGGCGGTCCCGAGCCGTCGGTTGAGCGGCGTCGGAACGCCGCCCGCGCCGGACCAGCCCCATGCGCCGGGCCGGATCGAGACGAGGCGCACCTCGAGCGTCATCCCGGGCTCGGCGCCGCGCACGGCGATCGGGCCGGTGAGCGCGTGGCCGGGATCCCGTTCGCCGTCGCGCGGCGTGAACTTCTTCGGCGCCGCGTACGGGTCGACCTGCACGCGTTCGCCCCACGCCGCGTCGAGCGTCGAATAGCGCACGCGATCGCCGGCGTCGATCGTGAGCAGCGGCGGGAGGTCGCGCGAGAAATGGCCGTGCAGCGTGCGCGCGTCGGCGTCGAGACGATGGAGCACGGCCGCATCGTAATGCATGCGCGCGCGGACCGCCGTGCTACGCTCGACCGGCTGCACGCTCGCGCGCAGAGCCCGCCCCAGGAGGCATCGTCCTGAAACCGATCGGCAATCTGGTGGCGATGATCGCCGGCCTCGCGATCGGCGTGCTCCTGCTCGAAGGCGTGCTCCGCCTCGCCGGCTTCACCCCCAACTACATCGCCGCCGATCCGACCATCGGCTACCGGTTCTTCCCGCACGCGCGCTACAGGTGGATCGCGGAGGGCCGCTCCTCGGGACGCATCAACGGCGACGGCTGGCGCGACGTCGAGCACGCGATGCCCAAGCCTGCGGGCACGACGCGCATCCTGATGCTCGGCGACTCGTTCACCGCCGCGTTCCAGGTGCCGCTCGACAGCACGTTTCACCGCCGGCTCGAGCGCGGACTCAACGCGCGCGCGCCGGCCGGCCGGCGCTACGAGGTGATCGCGATGGGCGAGGACGGGAACGGCACGACGACCGAGTACCTGACGTATCGCGCCTGGGGCGCGCGCTACGATCCCGACGTGGTCGCCGTGCTGTTCATCCTCAACGACGCGGCGGACAACTGGCAGCCCGTGGCGCTCGATCAGGCGCGGCCGTTCTTCGTCGCCGACGGCGACTCGCTGCGGCTCGACCGCTCGTTCGCCGACACGCCCGGCTATCGCAAGTACGAGCGATGGCGCTGGATCAAGGCGCACTCGGTGCTGTGGGGGCTCGCCCACCGCGCGCTCGGCGTGTGGCAGAACCGCGCGCACGCGCCCGCGACCGGCACGGCGGCGGCGACCGCGGCGCATGAGCCCGCGCTGCCGACGACGCCCGCCGCCGACGGCTACTACCGCGACTGGAACTTCGACGCGCGCATCCCGGCCGACTCGATCCCGGCGTTCCGGCTCACGGCGCAGATCCTCGGTCGCTTCGCGGGCGACGTGCGGCGAGACGGCCGGCGCTTCGTCGTCTTCGCCGCCGGCTTCGCGTTCCAGGAGGATCGCCGCCTGCTCGCCGAATCGCGGCGCGATCCGAACTTCGATCCCGAGAAGACGACGCGCTGGCTCGCGTCGGTCGGCGCGCGCTACGGATTCGAGGTCGTGCCGCTCTCCCCCGCGTTCCGCGCCGCGAGCATCGCGCTCGATCGGCCGCTCTGGTTCGGCGCCTACGGCCGCTACGGTCACTGGAACGCGACCGGCCACGCGGTCGCGGCGCGGGCGATGGAGGATTACTTCGCGCACGCGGCCGACTCGACGCGGAGCGCGGCGGGCGTGCCGGGGCGCACGCCATGAAGCGCTACGCTGCGTTCCTGCGCGGCGTCATGCCGTTCAACTGCAAGATGCCGGCGCTCAAGGCCGCGTTCGAATCCGCGGGATTCAAGGACGTGAAAACGGTGCTCGGCAGCGGCAACGTGGTGTTCTCGGCCGCGCCCGCGTCCGAAACCGCACTCGCCCGGCGCGCCGAGGCGGCGATGGAGCGCGAGATGGGCCGGGTCTTCGCGGCCGTCGTCCGGCCGGTGGACGCGCTGCGCGCGCTGCTCGCCTCCGACCCCTATGCGGGCTTCCGACTCGCGCCGGAAGCGAAGCGCGTCGTGACGTTCCTGCGCGCGCGTCCGAAGACGGCGCCCAGGCTCCCGATCGAGCGCGAGGGGGCGCGCATCCTGGCGGTCCGCGGCGCCGAGGTGTTCACGGTCTACGTGCGCGGCCCGAAGACTCCGGTGTTCATGGTGTTGATCGAGGAGACGTTCGGCCGCGACGTGACGACGCGCACGTGGGACACGGTGCAGAAGGTGGCGCGGTGAGCGTGCGACAGATCCGCGCGGCGCCACTGCTCGCGGGGCTCGTGCTCGCCGCCTGCGCGCGCCGGCAGCCCACTGCGCCGTCGCCGCGGCTCTTCGCGATCACCGGGCACGTCCGGCTCTCGGGCACCGTGGTCGACACCGCCGCCGTGGCGCTCGGCAGCCGCGTGCTCGCGCACGTCGACGGCGTGCCGATCGAGCTGCTCCACGGCTCGGACGTCGTCGCGCACACGACCACGATCGGCGGCACGTATCGCTTCCCGGGCCTGCGCCCCGGCGACTACGTGGCCCGCTGCCGCGTCGGCCCGGGCGTCGGCGACGAGACGAATCCGATGGTCATCGCCGTGTCCGATGTCGAGACGGCGGACACGCTGCGACTCGAATCGCGGGGCGACCTCTTCCCCGTTCCCAACCCGTTCGTCGACACGACACAGATCTTCTTCGGCGTGCCCGAGTCGGCATTCGTCCGGATCGACATCCTCGATCTCGCCGGCCGGCCGGTTAAGAATCTGCTGGCCCTCGACCTGGCGCCGCGATACCAGGCGGTGTTCTGGTTCGGTCGCGACCAGACCGGCCATCCGATGACCGATTCGCTCTACTGGATCTCGTACGTCGCCGGTCCGGACATCCGCGCGCATCTCCTCTTCAAGCAGCCTGCCCCGGCGGCGGTCAGGCCCGCTCGAAGCTCGGCTCGACCGCAGGCGCCTCGGCCTCGGCCGCGGGCGGTGTGACCGGCAACCGCACGCGCAAACACGAGCCCGCGCCCGGGGTGCTCGCGACGTCGATCGTTCAGCCGTGCGCCTCGACGATCCGGCGCACGACGTAGAGGCCGAGTCCCGCACCGGGGATCGCGTCCTGCGCGTCACCGACGCGCCGGAACGGCTCGAACGGCCGCCGTTGGTCGTCGCGCGAGGAAGGTGGTGAGCTCGACCAGCGCCAGCGTGACCACCATCGCCAGCGCCGTGATGAGCGCGGTGATGAGCGCACGCCCGCGCGCCGCAGCGATGCGCACGAGCGTTGCCACGGCTCTGTCAATCCGCGCAAGCGAAACCCCCCGCGTCCGCACGGGACACGGGGGGCTCGAAGCTGGCTCCTCGGGTAGGATTCGAACCTACAACCCTCCGGTTAACAGCCGGATGCTCTGCCGTTGAGCTACCGAGGAACGACGGCGTGATGGGCCCGCCGACGCGGAGCGCGGGCGGCCCATGCCGGACAAAAAGCGGCGCGGAGTCTAGCCTCGGCCGCGCCGACCGGTCAAACGTCGCCGCATAGAAGATCGGCCGGGCGCCCGCACGACTTCACCGCTCACCGCGATCGCCCGCTCACCGCGCCGCGCCGGCGAGCCGCGCGGCGAGCGCGACCTCGGTCGAGCGCTGGGCATAGCCCTCGTGGCTCTGCGGCGGGCGATGGTCGAGATGCCAGCGCACGATGCGCGGCAGGTAGTCGTCGGGGCGCGTGCCCAGGAAGCCCCACTCCGCCGCCGCGCGCGAGGGATCGAGCACCGAGGCCCACGGCCCGGCGTAGGGCGAGCACGACGCGTCGAGCCCGGCCGCGCGGCATTCGTCCCACGACGCCTCGACGAAGCGCGGCGTAACGCCGGCCGCGCGCGCGATGCGCGCGAGCAGATCGGCGAGCGGCAGCGCCTCGGGCTGGGCGAGGTTGTAGAACGCGCCGCGCGGCGGACCGGACTCCGCGAGGCGCGCCACGGCGCGCGCGAGATCGCGCACGTCGAGGTGGCGCGTCAGGCGCCGGCCGCCGTCCGGCAGCACGATCGGACCGCCGTCGAGCATGCGCTCGAGATAGCCCCACAGCCGCAGCGATTCGTCCCCTTCGCCGGTCACGATCGGGAGCCGCAGCGCGACGGCGCGCATGCCGTGCGTCGCACGCAGCGCGAGCAGCGCCTGCTCGGCGCGGCGCTTGCCGATGCCGTAGACCCATCCGGCGTGGAGCGGGCTCTCCTCCCCCGGCGCATCGTGCAGCGCGCCGTCGGCGCTCTCTTCGAGGAACGGCGGCTCGGCGTCACGCGTGACGAGATAGACCTGGCCGGTCGAGATCATCACGTAGCGTCCGAGCGCCGCGTACGGCACGAGCAGCAGGCGCTCGAGGTCCACGGCGTCGAAGACGAGAAAGTCCACGGTGAAATCGAAGCGCCGGTTCTCGAGCGCGGCCGCGAGCGCGGCGGGATCGCCGCGATCGGCGGTGATCATCGTGACGCCGTCGAGCGGCGCGCGCCGGCCGCGCGAGAGGATGGTGACGCGATGGCCGGCCTCGAGCAGCGCGCGCGCGACGGCCGGGCCCATGAACCCCGAGCCGCCGATCAGCAGGACGTCGAGCGCCGTCGCCATGGACGGAAGGTAGCGGTTTCCGGCGCGGTGCGCCTACGCGGCGTCGGCGTCGCGGCGCCGGCCGCACTGCGGGCACACGGACGGATCGGCCGCGGCGCCGGCTTTCGCGGCGTCCGACTCCCCGCTCGCGACCTGCAGGTCGGCGACCGTGCGGCGCAGCTGCTGCGTGAGCGTCACGATGCGCACACCCGCGCGGACGCGCGCCATCAGCTCGCCCTGATCGCAGGGCTTGGTGAGGTAGTCGTCGGCGCCCGTCTGGAGGCCGAGCAGCTTGTCGCTGATCTCGCCCTTGGCGGTGAGCAGGATGAAGTACGGCGCCGCATCGCGCAGCCCGGTCTTGACCGACTGGCACAGCTCGAGGCCGTCCACCTCGGGCATCATCCAGTCCGAGATCACGAGATCGGGCTCGAACGTGACGATCGCCTTCATGCCCTCGCGGCCGTCGCCCGCGATCTGCACCTGATACCCCTCGCTCTCGATCCGCCTCTGCAGCACGCGTTGGAAGATCGGATCGTCCTCGACCACCAGCACGCGCACCTCGGCCGGCGTCTTCATGCGGCCTCCGGGCGCACACGCCGGCGCACGTGCTCGGCGAACGCTTCGTGATCGACGATCGGCTTCGAGACGTAGTCGTCGGCGCCGCTCTCGGCGAGCAGGCTTTCGGCGTCGCCGCGCATGGCGTGGGCGGTGGCGAGCACGACCGGCACTCCGCGCGTCGCGGGGTCGCCCTTGAGCAGCCGGCAGATGTCCACGCCGTTGACCGGCTCGCCCGCGTGGCGCGTGTTGGCGAGCGACACGTCGAGCAGGATCAGGCCCACATCGGCGCCGCGCGCGAGCGCCAGCACCTCATCGGCCGACTCGGTGACCGTGACCCTGTAGCCGCAGCGCTTCTCGAGCAGCTTGCGGAACAGGAGCGCGTTCATCGCATCGTCCTCGACGACGACGACGTGGATCACGCCGCACGCTCCGCTTCGGCCTCGTCCGCCACCTGCATGTGCCAGTCGATGATGTGCGACAGCAGCTGAGGGCTGTCGTGCACCGACGTCTTGGGCAGCACGTCGAGCACGAGACCCTGGTCGAGCAGCCGCTTCTCCTCGGGATTGCGCGCCTCGGGGTAGTTGGTGAGCACCACCACCGGCAGATCGGCCGCGGTGCCGGCGACGGCCATCTCGCGCAGCACCTCGTAGCCGCTCACCTCGGGCATCATGAGGTCGAGCAGCAACAGGTCGAAGCCGCGCGGCTGCGTGCGCAGGATGTGCAGGCACTCCTCGCCGTTGGTCGCCATCTCGATGTGGTAGCGCTCGTCGGGCAGCACCTTGCGCACGAAGGCCGCGACCGTGGGATCGTCGTCGGCCATGAGCACGCGCACGTGGCGGCCCTGGATGCCGCCCACCATCTCTTCGATCTTCGCGATCAGGACGCTGCCGTCCACCGGCTTCATGAGGTGCTCGGGCTTGCGCGAGAACGCGGTCGAGCGCAGCTTCTCGCGCAGCTCGGCGTCGAAGCCGGTGACGAAGATCAGCGGGACGTGGCGCGTGTCGTGGTCGGCGATCATGCGCTCGGCGAGATCCCAGCCGGTGCGCAGCGTCGCCCCCTCGCGGCACGAGAGCGCGTAGTCGAGCACCACGACCGCGGGCTGGAGCCGGCGGATCAGCACCCACGCGCCCTCGGCGTGCGCCGCCTGCACGGTGCGGTAGCCGTGCGCATGGAGCAGCGCCGTGAGGAAGTGCCGGAACACCGGGTCGTCCTCGACCACCAGCACCAGCGGCCCGTGGCCCGGCCCCTCGATCTGCTCGCCGGCCGATTCGTCGATCGGAGGCGCGGCGGCCGCGGCCTCGTCCCACACCGGCAGCGAGAAGTACATGCGCGTGCCCTTGCCCTCGCCGTCGCTGTGGACGCCGATGATGCCGCCCATCAGCTCGACCAGGCTGCGCGAGATCGCGAGGCCGAGACCGGTGCCGCCGTACTTGCGGGTCGTGCTGCCGTCGCCCTGCGTGAACTTCTCGAAGATCATCTTCTGGCGGTCGCGCGGGATGCCGATCCCGGTGTCGATCACCTCGAACATCACGTGGCCGAGGTCGGCGTGCGCGGTGGCGCGCACGGTGATGCTGCCCTTGGGCGTGAACTTGAGACCGTTGCCGATCAGGTTGATGAGCACCTGCTTGGTCTTGCCGAAGTCGCAGCGCGCGAAGACGCCGGTCTCCGGCGGCGGCTCGAAGACGAGCGCGATCCGCGCCTGCTGCGCCTGCACGTGCGTCACCGTCTCGACCTCGGCGAACAGGTCCATCACGTCCACCTTCTCAGTCTCCACGTTGAGCTTGCCCGCCTCGATCTTGGCGATGTCGAGCACGTCGTTGATGAGCCCGAGCAGGTGACGCGAGCACTGCAGCCCCTGCTTGAGGAAATCGCGCTCCTCCTCGCGGTTCTCGCACAGCCCGTCGAGCACGAGCTGCAGGAACCCGATCATGCCGTTGAGCGGCGTGCGCAGCTCGTGCGACGTGTTGGCGAGGAATTCGCTCTTGAGCCGCGACGCCTCCTGCAGCTGCGCGTTGACCTCTTCGAGGCGCCGGTTGCTGCCCTCGAGGCCCTCGGCAAACGTGCGGATGCGTTTTTCGGCCTCGACGCGCTCGCTGATGTCGCGGACGATCGCGGTGTAGAGCAGGTCCTCGCCCTCGCCCGCCTGCCCGAGCGAGAACTCGGCCGGGAACACCTGCCCGTCGCCGCGCTTCGCTTCGGCCACGCACACGACACCGGGCGTCGGCAGCGCGTGCTGGCCCGCGCGCGGCCCGGTCGCGCCCCAGTGCAGGAAGCGGTGGAGCGGCTGCCCGTCCATCTCGGCCGCCGCGCGGCCGAACATCTGCTCGGCGGCGCGGTTCACGGTGCGCACGCGGCCGGCGCGGTCGAAGGTGATGATCGCGTCGAATGCGGTGTCGAGCACCGCCTGCACGCGCGCGGCGTGGCGGTTGGTGAGCTTGATTTCGTGGCGCGCGAGGCCGGTCGCGTACTGGCGCCGCCAGAGCCACACGCCCGCGCCGATCAGGAGCGCGATCACGAGGTCGAGCATGAGCACCTTGATCAGCACCGTGCGCATCTCCGCCAGCATCGCGTCGCGCGAGGCTTCGCCCACCAGGCCCCAGCCGAGCTCGGGCAGGAAACGCGTCACCGCCCACACGACACGGCCGTGCGCGTCCGTCACCTCGACGCGCGATTCGACGCCGGTCGC
This sequence comes from Candidatus Eiseniibacteriota bacterium, assembly GCA_016178725.1. GTDB lineage: Bacteria > Eisenbacteria > RBG-16-71-46 > RBG-16-71-46 > RBG-16-71-46 > WS-11. Next base: position 19,308 of record JACOSV010000083.1, on the reverse strand, counting down.
CGCCATCGCCGCCGCGCGGGCGCTGCGGCTGGTGAGCGGCGTGCGCGCGCCGGCCATGCGCGTCAGGTGCGGCGGCGTGAGGAATGCGACGTCGGCGCCATCGCGGCGCACGATGAAGGCGGGGCCCGTTCCGCTCCAGTCGGTGAGCAGCGGCTGCAGCGTTCCATTGGTCGTCGTCTCGGCGATCAGCACGGGGGCGAGCCCGTCGCGCGCGGCCGCGGGGATCACCGCGGCGATCTCGATCACCTGTCCGCCGTCCGCGTCGGTGCGGATGCCGCCGATGCTCTGACCGCCCTGCACCGCCTGCCGCGCCAGCGTGCGCTGCGCGTCCGGCGCGACGTCGGGCGTGCCGCGGCTTCCGGCGACACGCCGGCCGTCGGGCCCGATGACGACCAGCGCGTGGAGCTGGAGCGCCTGCACGGTGCGGTCGAGCTCGAGCTCGAGCTCGCGGCGTCCGGCGGGCGTCAGCGTTCCAGCCGACGCCTGCGACACCCACGCGGCGAGCGCGGGATGGGCGGCCGCGTACGCGGTCTGGCGGTGGAGCTGGCCGAACATCACGCGCAGCTCGTTGCGCCGCGTCTCGGTGCTGCGATCGAGCTGATCCCAGCGCCGCGTGACGAGCGCGCCGCGCTCGCTCTGGTAGATGCCGACGTTGAGCAGCGCGACCGTGACGGCGGCGAGCGCGAAGAGGCCGATCGCGATGCGGCGCGAGTCGCCGCCGCTCCGCCCCTGCGACAGGAGGAGGCTCGCGGCCTCGCCGAGACGCGCGTCGGAGTCGCGCGCGGCAGCGGGGACCGGGGAGGCCTGGGAATCCGGCCTCGTCCAGGGGGCCTGCTCAAACGTGCTCATGGGTCGGTGTCACGGCCCGCGACAGGGACCGATCACGTCCGGTATCGGCCTGCGGGACCGCGACTTGAGGAGAAAGGGCTGCTCGTAATTCCCTTGTCCCGCGTAGCGTTGCCGGACATACTGTCGGATCACGCTCGTCACGCATTGCCTGATTCCGGGGGGCCGCCCTTGCTTCGCATGACGTCTTGCCCTGCCGCGCGGCGCCGCCTCGCCGCGCCCCTCGCGACGTTCGCCGTGCTCGTGCTGCTCGCCGCCCTGCCGCGCGGCGCCGCGGCGTTCACCACCTACTGGAGCCCGAGCTCGGGGCTCAAGCCCGACCAGATCCCCTGCCCGTGGACGCTGGTCAACAACACGGCAAACACGCCCGCGATGGCGAACGGCGTGCTCACCATCTCGACCGTTTCGTTCTTCGCCAACAACACGTACTACCAGCAGACCGGAGCCGCGCTGGCCATGCCGGCGTCCACCGATTCGCTGGTGGTGCTGTTCGGCGTGCGTTCGGTCTCGAGCGGGAGCAGCACGACCGCCCGCGCCGGGATCTCCGTCGTCCTCGAGACCAGTGCCTTCCGCGGCATCGGCATCTTCATCAATCCGACCGAGATCTTCTGGAACTCCAGCAGCACCACCCGCGGCGGCACCGCATCGGCAACCAACAACGATGCCGTGCACGCCTATCGGGTGGTGGTCATTCTGGCGACCAACGTCGTGCTCATCTATCGCGACGGCGTGCTGATACTCAACGCCTCGACGCACGTCGACAGCAGCTCGGGCGATTTCGCCGGGTTCGCGCGCATCCTGTGGGGCGAGGGCTCGGGCTTCGCGCTCGGCACGTCGGAATGGGCCTACTTCAGCCACAACGCCGCGCCGGGCGGCTCCTGCGGGACGACGACGACGACCACCCCGACGTGGGGCACGCTGAAGACGATCTACCGCTAGTCGTAGGCGCGGCTACGACTTCCGCTGCCAGTACCTCGGGCGGATGTTGGCCGGAAGGATGCGCTTGCGCAGCCGCAGCGACGCCGGCGTCACCTCGAGCAGCTCGTCCTCGCGGATCCACTCGAGCGCCTGCTCGAGCGAGAGCTTGTGCACCGGCAGCAGATGGATGCTCTCTTCGGACGTCGACGCGCGCATGTTGGTGAGCTTCTTCTCGCGCACGATGTTGACGTCGATGTCCTCTTCGCGCGTGTTCTCGCCGACGATCATGCCTTCGTAGACGCGCTCCGTCGGCTCGACGAACATCTCGCCGCGGCCCTGCGCGCCTTCGAGCGCGTAGGCGGTGACCTTGCCGGCGCGGTCGGCGACCAGCGCCCCGGTGATGCGGTGCGGGATCTCGCCCTGCCAGGGCTCGTAGCCGTCGAAGAGATGGTTCAGGAGCCCGGTGCCGCGCGTGTCGGTGAGGAACTTGCTGCGGAAGCCGATCAGGCCGCGCGACGGGATGCGGAACTCGAGCCGCACGCGGCCCGTGCCGTGGTTGACCATGTTGGTCATGCGTCCGCGGCGCCCGCCGATCTTCTGCGTCACGATGCCGACGAAGTCCTCGGGGCAGTCGATGACGAGCTTCTCCATCGGCTCCTGGCGCACGCCCGCGACCTCGCGCGTGATGACCTGGGGCTTGCCGGCCGCGAGCTCGAAGCCCTCGCGCCGCATCATCTCGATCAGGATCGCCATCTGCAGCTCGCCGCGCCCCGAGACGCTGAACGCCTCGGGCGTCTCGGTCGGGTCGATGCGGATGCTGACGTTGGTCAGGATCTCGCGCTCGAGCCGCTCCTTGAGATTGCGCGAGGTGACGTACTTCCCCTCCTGCCCCGCGAACGGCGAGTTGTTGACCTGGAAGATCATGCTGACCGTCGGCTCGTCCACGGTCACGCGCGGCAACGCGCGCGGGTTCTCGAAGTCGGTGATGGTCTCGCCGATGTTGACCACGTCGAACCCGGCGAGCGCCACGATGTCGCCCGGGCCGGCCTCGGCGACCTCGACGCGCTCGAGGCCCTCGAACACGTAGAGGTTGGTGACGCGCGCCTTCTCGACCGTGCCGTCGTGGCGCATGAGCCCCACGTCCTGCCGCGCGCGCACGTGGCCGTTGACGATGCGGCCGATCGCGAGCCGGCCGACGAACTCCGAGTAGTCGAGGTTCAGGATCAGCATCTGGAGCGGCGCGAGCGGGTCGTACCTCGGCGGCGGAATGTTGGCGATGATCTTCTCGAACAACGGCTGGAGCTTCATGTCCTCGCCGTCGGCGGTGAGCCGGGCGATGCCGTCGCGGGCGATCGTGTAGATCACCGGGAACTCGAGCTGGTCCTCGTGCGCGTCGAGATCGATGAACAGGTCGTAGATCTCGTTGAGCACCGCCTGCGGCCGCGCGTCCTTGCGGTCGATCTTGTTGATGACCACGATCGGCGGCAGCGACAGCTCGAGCGCCTTCTTGAGCACGAAGCGCGTCTGCGGCAGCGGGCCTTCGCTCGCGTCCACCAGCAGCAGCACGCCGTCCACCATCTTGAGCGTGCGCTCGACCTCGCCGCCGAAGTCGGCGTGCCCCGGCGTGTCGACGATGTTGATCTTGGTGCGGCCGTAGCGGACGCCGGTATTCTTCGCGAGGATGGTAATGCCCTTCTCGCGCTCGAGGTCGTTGGAGTCCATGACGCGCTCCGCGACGGCCTGATTCTCGCGAAACACGCCGCTCTGCCACAGCATCGCGTCGACCAGCGTGGTCTTCCCGTGGTCGACGTGAGCGATGATGGCGATGTTGCGGATATCGTTGCGGACCGCGGTGTCCGCGCCGCGATCGGCGGTCGGGGCTGACGTCACCCCGTCTTGACCGAGCGGCGCGTCTTCTTGGCCGGCGCCGCCGGCGTGCCGCCCGGTCCGCCCCCACGCTTCCTGCCGCGGCTCGGGCGCTCGCCCTCGTCGGCCGGCGCGGCGGCCTCCGCCTTCGGCTTCTTCGTCGACTTGTCGCCCTTGAGCGCCTTCTCGCGTGCCTCGGCGGCGGCGATCCGCTCCTGACGCGCCGCTTCCTTCTGCGCGTCACTCTTCACCAGCTCGAGATACGCGGTCTCGCCCGCGTCGCCGAGCCGGCGCCCGATACGCACGATGCGCGTGTAGCCGCCGTGGCGTTCCGTGTACCACGGCGCGATCGTGGCGAACAGCTTCTGCGTCACGTCACGGCGCATGACGAAGCGGTCCACGTGGCGCCGCGCCGCGACGTCGCCCTGCTTGCCGAACGTGATCAGGCGTTCGGCGAGCCGGCGCGCCTCCTTGGCCTTGGCGACCGTCGTCTCGATGCGCTCGTACTGTAACAGCGACGTGACGAGATTGCGCAGCACCGCGCGCCGGTGGGACGCGGTGCGGGAGAGCTTGCGATGGTCTTTGCGATGGCGCATGTCGAAACGATCCTTCCACCGGCGTCGGCGCCGGATGCTCCGGGCGTCAGGCGTCGAGCCGCACTGGAATCGGGTTCTCGTAGTACGGGGCGGTCTCCATGCCGAAGTGCAGCCCCATCTCGCTCAGGATGTCCTGGATCTCCTTGAGCGACTTGCGTCCGAAATTGCGGTACTTGAGCATCTCGGGCTCGCTCTTGAGCACGAGATCGCCGATGGTCTTGATCTCGGCGGCGCGCAGGCAGTTGCTCGAGCGCACCGAGAGTTCGAGCTCCTCGACGCTCTTGTCGAGCAGCCGGCGCACGCGCTGGCGCTCCTCGTCGACTTCCTCTTCGACTTCCTCCTCGATCGGCTCCTCGAAGTGGATGAAGAGCGTGAAGTGGTCGCGCAGGATCTTGGCCGCGACCGCGACCGCGTCCGAGGGCAGGATGCTCGCGTCGGTCCAGACCTCGACCGTGAGCTTGTCGTAGTCGATCCGCTGTCCGAGCCGCGTCGTCTCGACGTTGTAGTTGACCTTGGTCACCGGCGAGAACATCGAGTCGATCGGGATGACGCCGATCGGCCGGTCGGTCTGCGAGTGCTGGTCGGCGGACACGTAGCCGCGGCCGGCGTCGATCTCGACCTCCATGCGCAGGTCGCCGTCCTTGTTGAGCGTGGCGATGTGGAGATCGGGGTTCAGCACCTCGACCTCGGCGTCCACCAGCAGATTGCCGGCGCGCACCTCGCCCTTGCCCTTGACCTCGAACGTGCCCTTCTTGGGTCCGTCGCCGTGGAGCTTGAGCCGCACCTGCTTCAGGTTGAGGATCAGCTCGGTCACGTCCTCGATGACGCCCGGCAGCGTCGAGAACTCGTGCAGCACACCGTCGATGCGCACCGCGGTGATCGCGGCGCCCTGCAGCGACGAGAGCAGCACGCGGCGCAGCGCGTTGCCGAGCGTGAGCCCGAAGCCGCGCTCCAGCGGCTCGATGACAAACTTGCCGTAGCTCGAGGTATTGCCCGCATCGGGCACGACCTGCTTGGGCATCGTGAGGTTCTTCCACTTCATCGTTCAGCCTCCTCGGAAAGCCGCGCGGGATGCACGCGGCGCCCCTGTCGGTCGTTACTTCGAGTAGAGCTCGACGATCAGCTGCTCGTTGAGGGGCACCATGATCGACTGCCGCGTCGGGATGTTGAGCACCTTGCCCGTCTGGTGCTCGGCGTCGACCTCGAGCCACTCGGGCGTCCACTGGCCCTTGCGCGCTTCGAGCGACGTCAGGATCACCGCCAGCTTGCGGCTCTTCTCGCGGACCGTGACGGTGTCGCCCGCGCGGACCAGGTACGAAGGGATGTCCACGTTACGGCTGTTGACCTGGAAGTGGCCGTGACGCACGAGCTGGCGCGCCTGGTGATGCGACAGCGCGAACCCGAGACGGTAGACGACGTTGTCGAGCCGCCGCTCGAGCATCTGGAGCAGCGCCTCGCCGGTGACCCCCTTGGCGGTCGCCGCCTTGGCGAAGTAGTGACGGAACTGCCGCTCGAGCAGCCCGTAGATGCGCCGCGCCTTCTGCTTCTCGCGCAGCTGCTGGCCGTAGTTGGTTTCCTTCACGCGGCGGCTCTTGCCGTGCTCGCCCGGCGCGTAGCCGCGCCGCTCGATCGCGCACTTGTCGGTGAAGCACCGCGTGCCCTTGAGGAAGAGCTTTCCGCCTTCGCGCCGGCACAGCCGGCATCGCGCATCGTGGTAAACCGCCATGAACGCTCCTAGACCCGACGCCGCTTGGGCGGCCGGCAGCCGTTGTGCGGGATGGGGGTGACGTCCTTGATGGCCGAGATCTCGAGACCCGCCGCCTGCAGCGAGCGGATGGCGGCCTCACGACCCGAGCCCGGGCCCTTGACCCACACCTCGACGCGCTTCATGCCGAGGTTGAGGGCCTCGCGGGCGCTCGCCTCCGCGGCCACCTGCGCCGCGAACGGCGTGCTCTTGCGCGAGCCCTTGAAGCCCACCTTGCCCGCGCTCGCCCAGGTGATCACGGCGCCGTCCGTGTCGGTGATGGTGATGATCGTGTTGTTGAAGCTCGCCTGCACGTGAGCGACGCCGTTCGTGCTCACCTTGCGGTCGCGCTTGCGGGTCGTCTTCTTGACATCAGCCACTCTGAACCCTCCTCCGGGACCGATCGGCGGCCCACGTCCGTTGACACGGGCCGACGCGCGGCCCCGAGATCAGCTCTTCCTCGGCGCCGGCTTCGCCGCCACCGTCCGCCTGACGCCCGCGGTCTTCTTGGGACCCTTGCGCGTGCGCGCGTTGGTCTTCGTGCGCTGACCGCGCACCGGCAGCCCGCGGCGATGGCGCAGCCCGCGATACGCGCCGATGTCCATCAGACGCTTGATGTTCATCGCCACCTCGCCGCGCAGCGCGCCTTCCACCTTGTAGTCGCGCTCGATGATCGTGCGCAGCTTGCCCGAATCCTCGTCGCTCATGCTCTTCACGCGCACGTCGGGATGAACGCCCGACTGCGCCAGGATCTTGCGCGCCGTCGTACGGCCGATCCCGTAGATGTACGTCAGCGCGATCTCGATGCGCTTCTCGGCCGGCAGATCGATGCCCGCGATGCGTGCCACGAATTCCCTCCTCCCGCGCTACTTCTGACGCTGCTTGTGCCGCGGATTGCGCTTGCAGATCACGCGGATCACGCCCTTGCGACGCACCACCTTGCAGTGCTCGCAGATCTTCTTGACCGAGCTCCTGACCTTCATCGCACGATCTCCTACTTGTACCGGTACACGATCCGGCCGCGGCTCAAGTCGTAGGGCGACAGCTCGACCGTCACCTTGTCGCCGGGAAGGATCTTGATGAAGTGCATCCGCATCTTGCCCGAGATGTGCACGAGCACTTTGTGGCCGTTCTCCAGCTCGACCCGGAACATCGCGTTCGGGAGCGGCTCGACGACCGTGCCCTCGACCTGGATGCCTTCTTCCTTCGCCAATCGCTCTCCTCGCCCGGTTCCCGGCTACTCCAGCAGCGACAGAATGTCCGGGCCGTCCGGGCCCACCGCCACGGTGTGCTCGAAGTGGGCGCTCAACGCCCCGTCCTTCGTCACCACCGTCCAGCCGTCCTCGCGCGTCACCACGTCGGCCACGCCCGCGTTCACCATCGGCTCGATCGCCAGCACCTGCCCGGCCATCAGCCTCGGGCCCCGATCGGGCGTCCCGTAGTTCGGCACCTGCGGCTCCTCGTGCATCTGGCGGCCGATGCCGTGTCCGACCAGCGACCGCACCACTGTGAACCCGTGCTGCTCGACGTGCGATTGGATCGCGTGCGAGATGTCACCGACCCGGTTGCCCGCCTTCGCCTGCGCCACGCCCTTCATCAGCGCCTCGCGTGTCACCTGGAGCAGCCGCTCGGCACCCGCGTCGATCCGGCCGACCGGGAACGTCATCGCGGCGTCGCCGAAGTAGCCGTCGAGCTCGACGCCCACGTCCGTCCCGACGATGTCGCCCTCGACCAGCGCCCGGTCGCCCGGGATGCCGTGGACCACTTCGTCGTTGACCGACGGGCAGATGCTCGCCGGAAACCCGCGATAGCCCTTGAACGCCGGACGGCCGCCGTGATCGCGGATGAACGCCTCGGCCAGCCGGTCGAGCGTTCCCGTGGTCACGCCGGGGCGCATTTCGTCACGCAGCATCTCGAGCGTGCGCGCCACCAGCTTTGCCGCCTTCCGGATCGCCTCGACCTCCTCCCTGCCGCGCAGGAACATCGTTCGCGCCACGACTACAATCCGAGCGTCCGGGTCAGCGCCCGGTACACGTCGTCCATCGCTCCCAGCCCCTCGACCTCGCGCAGCCTGCCGCGCGAGCGGTAGTAATCGAGCAGCGGTGCGGTCTGCTGCCCGTACACCACCAGCCGGCGCTTCACCGTCTCCGGCGTGTCGTCGGCCCGCTGAATCAAATCGACATCGGGATGATCGTCGCAGTGACGACCGTCCCGGGGCGGCCAGCTCACCAGGTTGTAGGCCCGCTTGCAGACCGGGCACTCCCGCCGGGCACTCATCCGCCTCACCAATTCGACATCCGGCGCCCTCAGGCTGACCGCGGCGTCGAGAGCGTGTCCGCGCCGCGTGAGCGTCACGTCCAGCGCGTCCGCCTGCGGCACCGTTCGCGGAAACCCGTCGAGGACGAACCCGCCCGCCGCATCGGTATCCGCACTGCGCTCGTTCACCAGTCCGATCATCACCTCGTCGCCGACCAGCAACCCCTGATCCATCTGCTTCTGCGCCTCGATCCCCAGCGGCGTCCGCCGCGCGACCGCTTCGCGCAACATCTCGCCGGTCGAGATCAGGGCCCAACCGTGCTCGCTCGCCAGCCGCCGTCCCTGCGTTCCCTTGCCGACACCGGGGGGCCCGAGCAGGACCACCCGCACCACTACATTCTCTGGCGGCCGCGGATGCGGCCACGCTTGACGAAGCCCTCGTAGTGCCGCATGAGCAGGTGCGACTCGACCTGCTGCAGCGTGTCGAGCGCCACACCCACCACGATCAGCACGCTCGTGCCGCCGAATCCCAGGAACGGCAGCCCCATCGAGGCGATCATCACGTCGGGGAGCGTGGCGATGATCGCCAGGAAGATCGCCCCCGGGAGCGTGATCCGCGACAGCACCCGATCGATGTACTCCGCCGTCTTGCGCCCGGGACGGATGCCCGGCACGAAGCCGCCGTACTTGCGCATGTTCTCCGCGAGGTCGTTGGGATTGAGCACGACCGCGGTGTAGAAGTAGGTGAAGAAGACGATGATGACGCCGTAGATGATGTTGTAGAGCGCGCCGAGCGGGCTGAACCACTGCCCCATTGCCGCGAGCGGATTGCCGGGCGGCACGAACCCGGCGATCGTCGCCGGCAGGATCATGATGCTCGAGGCGAAGATGATCGGGATCACGCCGGCGGTGTTGACGCGCAGCGGGATGTGCGTCGCGGCGCCCCCGTACATGCGCCGGCCGACGATGCGCTTCGCGTACTGCACCGGGATCTTGCGCATCCCCTGCGTCATCAGCACCACCGCCGCGATCACCGCCACCATGATCGCGAGCACGATCAGGATGGTGAGGATCGAGAGCGCGCCGCCGCGGAAGCTCTGGTAGCCCTGCGCCACCGCGTTCGGCACGCGGCCGAGGATGTTGATGAAGATGATGAGCGAGATGCCGTTGCCGATGCCGTGCTCGGTGATCTTCTCGCCGAGCCACATGACGAAGATCGTGCCCGCGGTCTGGGTGATGATGGTCGAGAGCGAGAACGCGATCCCGGGGTGCGGCACGACCGTCAGGCCCTGGGACTGGCCCATGTTCACGAGAAACACGCTGTAGGCGTAGGACTGGACGACCGAGATCAGCACCGTGCCGTAGCGCGTGAGCTGCGTGATCTTCTTCTGCCCCTCCTCGCCCTCCTTGCGCAGCTTCTCGAGGTACGGCACGACCGCGCCGAGCAGCTGCAGGATGATCGACGACGAGATGTACGGCATGATGCCGAGCGCGAACACGGTCGCGCGCGAGAACGCGCCGCCGACGAACAGGTCGTAGAGCCCGAACAGCGTGCCGCGCTGGCCCTGGAACGCCGAGAGCAGCGCCTGCGGGTTGACCCCCGGCGTCGGCACGTGCTCGCCGAAGCGGTAGACCACGAACAGCGCCGCGGTGAAGAAGATGCGGCGCTTGAGCTCGGGGACCTGGAAGATGTTGCGGAGCTTCTCGAACATCCCTTATGCCTCCGCGCCCTTCTTCGTCGTCTCGACCGTGCCGCCCGCCGCCTCGACCGCCTGCTTCGCGGTCGCGCTCGCGGCATCGACCTTGACCGTGAGCTTCGTCTTGAGATCGCCGCCCGCGAGCAGCTTGATCGGTCCGGATCTCCGCACGATGCCCGCCTGCTCGAGCCAGGCGCGGTCGATCGTCGTGCCCGCCGGCGCGCCGGCGATGCGCGACACCGCGACCACCTGATACTCGATCCGGCCGGGATTCTTGAACCCGCGCTTCGGCGTGCGGCGCTGCAGCGGCATCTGGCCGCCTTCGAACCACGCCGGGATCTTGCCGCCGGCGCGCGCCTTCTTGCCCTTGTGACCCTTGCCCGCCGTGCCGCCGAGGCCCGTCGCCGAGCCCTTGCCGCGGCGCTTCGAGGGACGCGTCGCGCCCTTCGCGGGATGGATATTGCCAATGCGAATGCTCATCGCCTCACCGTCCGAGCTCGTCCACCTCGACGAGGTGGCGAACCTTGAAGATCATGCCCCGGATCTGGGGCGTGTCGTTGTGCTCCACCGCGGCGTTCATGCGGCGGATGCCGAGCGCGCGCACGGTCGCCGCCTGATCGAAGCGGTGCCCGCTCGCGCTCTTGATCTGTCGAATACGAAGCCTACGCGCCATGCTGCGCTCCCGGCAGACCGAGCAGCTCGGCCAGCGTGCGGCCACGCATCGCCGCGACGTCGGACGGACGGCGCAGCCGGCGCAGACCGTCGACCGTCGCCTTGACGAGGTTGTGCGGATTGCGGCTGCCGAGGCACTTGGTGAGCACGTTCTGGATGCCCGCCGCCTCGAGCACCGCGCGCACGCCCGCGCCGGCGATGACGCCGGTGCCGGGTGTGGCCGGCTTGAGCAGCACCTCGCCGGCGCCGAAGTGGCCGACGATCTGGTGCGGGATCGAGCCCCCGCGCGTGACCGGAACCTGGAACATGCCCTTCTTCGCCGCCTCGCCGGCCTTGCGGATCGCGTCCGCGACTTCGTTGGCCTTGCCGAGGCCGACGCCGACGCGGCCCTTCTGGTCGCCGACCGCGACGATGGCGTTGAACGAGAAGCGCCGGCCGCCCTTCACCACCTTGGCGCACCGGTTGACGTTGATGACGCGCTCGAGGAACTCGGACTTGGGCGCGTCACTGGAACGCGAAAAACCGCCTGGTCGCACCGTGACCTCCTAGAACTCGAGGCCGCCGGCGCGTGCGCCGTCGGCGAGCGCCTTGATGCGCCCGTGGTAGAGATAGCCGCCGCGATCGAAGCAGACCCTGGCGACGCCGTTCTGCTTCGCGCGCTCGGCGAGCAGCTTGCCGACCGCCGTGCTGACCGCGGTCTTGCCCTTGCCCTCGGGCGATCCGAGATCCTCGCGGCTCGATGCCGCGGCGAGGGTGACGCCGCGCGTGTCGTCGATGATCTGCGCGTAGATGTGGCTCGCGCTGCGGAACACCGACAGACGCGGCCGCTCGGCGGAGCCGACCACGCGCTTGCGGATGCGGTAGCGGCGGATGCGCCGCCGTTCGAAGTGATTGTGGGTTCCGCTCATGATGTCGTCGTCCCCGCGGCCTTCCCGGCCTTGCGGCGGATGTACTCGCCTTCGTACTTGATCCCCTTGCCCTTGTAGGGCTCGGGCGGACGGAAGCCGCGGATCTCGGCGGCGCTCTGGCCGACCGCCCACTTGTCGGCGCCCGAGATCGTGAGGCGCGTCGGATTCTCGACCTTGATCGTGATCCCCGCCGGCGGCTCGAATCGGATCGGGTGCGAGTAGCCGAGCTGCAGCACCAGCACCTTGCCCTCCATCGCGGCGCGGTAGCCGGTGCCGACGATCTCGAGCGTCTTGCTGAAGCCGCCGGTGACGCCGGTCACCATGTTGGCGATGTGCGCGCGCATCGTGCCGAACGCCGGATTCCGCGTCTTGCGTTCGGAGTCCACCTTCACCGCGTCGCCCTCGACCGTGACCGTGGTGCCCTCGAGCACCGCGACCGAGAGCTCACCCTTCGGACCCTTGACCCTGACCGCGCCGCCCTCGACCGCGACCGTCACGCCGCTCGGCACCGGAACCGGACGCTTGCCCATTCGCGACATGGCGCCCCCTACCAGACCTGGGCGACGAGCTCGCCGCCGAGACCCGCCTCGCGGGCCTCGCGGTCGGTCATCAACCCGCGCGAGGTGGAGATGATCGAGGTGCCGAGGCCGCCCATGACGCGCGGCAGGCGATCCTTCTTCACGTACACGCGCCGGCCCGGCGTGCTCATCCGGCGGATGCCGGTGATGACGCTCGCGTCGTCGCCCGTGTACTTGAGGTAGATGCGCAGCACGCCCTGCTTCTGGTCCTCGATCACCTTGAAGTTGTTGATGAAACGCTCGCGCAGCAGCACGCGCGCGAGATCGGTCTTGAGCTTGGAGGCGTTCACGTCCACCTTGCGGTGCTTGGCGCGGATCGCGTTGCGCACGCAGGTCAGGAAGTCCGCCACGGGATCACTGACTGCCATTCATGCCTCCGAGGTCCCAGCGTCCACGCCGGCGTGCGGCGTGCTGCCTGGTCCCGTCCTGCCCCTTGCGGGGCGTGTCTACCAGCTCGACTTGACGACGCCCGGGATCTGCCCCGAGAGCGCCAGTTCGCGGAAGCAGATGCGGCACAGACCGAAGTCGCGCAGGAATCCGCGCGGCCGCCCGCAGCGATGGCAGCGCGTGTAGCCGCGGACCTTGAACTTCGGCGTACGCTTCCACTTCTCGATGATCGACTTCTTCGCCACGCGTCCTCCGGTCAGCGCAGACGGAAGGGCATCTGCATCAGCCGCAGCAGCTCGCGCCCCTCTTCGTCGCTCTTCGCGCTGGTCACGATCGTCACGTCCATCCCGCGGATCTTCCCGACCTTGTCGAGGTTGATCTCGGGGAAGATGATCTGCTCGGTCACGCCCATCGTGTAGTTGCCGCGTCCGTCGAACGAGCGCGGGTTCAGGCCACGGAAGTCGCGGATGCGCGGCACCGCCACGTTGATGAGCCGATCGTAGAACTCCCACATGCGCGCGCCGCGCAGCGTCACCATGCAGCCGATCGCCAGACCCTCGCGCAGCTTGAAGTTCGCGATCGACTTCTTCGCGCGGCGGATCGCCGGCTTCTGGCCCGTGATCTGGCCGAGCTCGTTGGCCGCGGCGTCGAGCAGCTTCTGGTCCTGGATCGCGTCGCCGACGCCCATGTTGAGCACGATCTTCTCGAAGCGCGGCGCCTGCATGGTGCTCGTGTAGCCGAACTTCTCCATCAGCGCCGGGCGCACCTTCTTCGCGTAGTGGTCCGCGAGCCGCGGCTTCGGCACCGGGCGCTTCGGCCCGTCCTCGGCGCGCGGAGCTTCGCCCGCCGCGGCCTCGGCCGGCTTCGCCTTCGCCGGCTTCTTGGCCGGCGCGCCGGGCGCCGCTTCAGCGGCCGGCTTGGCCGCCTTCGCCTTCGGCGCGGTGCCGGGCTTCGCCGGCGCCGCCTTCTTCTTGTCGTCCGCCATGTGTGCCGTTCTCCTCGCCTACGCGCCGGCCTTGGGCAGCGACTCGTCGCTGACCACCGACACCCGCTCGCGCGAGCCGTCCGGCAGCATGCGCATCTTGATGCGCGTGCCGCGTTTCGCCTTCGGGTCGTAGAGCATCACGTTCGAGAGGTGGATCGGCGCCTCCTTCTCGACGATGCCGCTCTGCACGCCCTGCCGCCGCGCCTTGGTGTGGCGCTTGACCATGTTGACCTTCTCGACCGTCACGCGCTGCGTCACCTCGTCCACCGAGAGCACGCGACCGATGCGCGGGTGGTCGATCGTCCCCTTGTCGTCGCCGGCGATCACCACCACGGTGTCGCCCTTGCGGATCTTGATGCCCATCAGATGACCTCCGGCGCGAGCGAGATGATCTTCATGAACGCCCGCTCGCGCAGCTCGCGCGCCACGGGGCCGAAGATGCGCGTGCCGCGCGGCTCCTTGTCGTCGTTGATCAGCACCACGGCGTTCTCATCGAAGCGGATGTACGAGCCGTCCTTGCGCCGGCCCTCCTTCACCGCCCGTACGACCACCGCCTTGGCGACTTCGCCCTTCTTGACGCCGGCACCGGGGATCGCGTCCTTGATCGCGACCACCACGATGTCGCCGAGGCGTCCGTACCGCTTGTGGTGTCCGCCCAGGACCTTGATGCACTGGGCGCGCTTCGCGCCCGAGTTGTCCGCCACGGTCACCATGGTTCGCAGCTGGATCATCGCAGTCTCCCGGGGCGGCTACTTCGCCCGCTCCACGATCTCCACGAAGCGCCAGCGCTTGTCCTTCGACATCGGCCGCGTCTCCATGAAGCGGATGGTGTCACCGATCCGGCACTCGTTCTTCTCGTCGTGCACCTTGAACTTCGCGCGGCGGCGCACGTACCGGCCGTAGGTCTCGTGCTTGACGAGGCGCTCGATCGACACGACCACGGTCTTCTCCATGCGGTCGCTGACCACCTTGCCCAGCCGCGTCTTGCGCCGGCCGCGGCCGGCGTCGGTCGTCGTCGTGTCGTTCGTCATGCCTTCTGTTCCTTCTCGCGCAGGACCGTGAGCAGACGCGCCAGCTCGCGGCGGTTCTCACGGATCTTGAGCGGGTTGTCGAGCTGCCGCATGGAATTGCGGAAGCGCAGGTTGAACAGCTCCTCGCGGAGCTCCCCGACCAGCAGCCGGATCTCGTCCGGCGTCTGCTCCCTCATGGCCTGCGCCTTCACGTGAGGCACGTCACTCTCCTCCGAGCTGATGCCGCTCGACGAACCGCGTGCGGATCGGCAGCTTCGAGGCGCCGAGCGCCATCGCGTCCTGCGCGAATTTGCGCGTCACGCCCTCGAGCTCGAACAGCACGCGTCCCGGCTTGACCACCGCCACCCAGCCCTCGGGGGCGCCCTTGCCCTTGCCCATCCGCGTCTCGGCGGGCTTCTTCGTGTACGGCTTGTCCGGGAAGATGCGGATCCACATCTTGCCGCCGCGCTTGATCGAGCGCGTGATCGCGACGCGCGCCGCCTCGATCTGGCGGTTGGTGACCCACGCCGGCTCGAGCGCCATCAGGCCGTACTCGCCGAACGCGACCGACGAACCGCGGTACGCCTTGCCGCACATGCGGCCGCGCATCTGCTTCCGGTACTTGACCCGCTTCGGCATCAGCATCGTGCGACTCCTACCGCGCGGCGGCCGGTGTTCCGGCCTGCGGCTTGTCCAGCACCTCGCCGTGGAACATCCACACCTTGACGCCGCAGGTGCCGTACGGCGTGAACGCGGTCGCCCGCGCGAAGTCGATGTCGGCGCGGAGCGTGTGCAGCGGCACGCGCCCCTCGCGATAGGTCTCGTAGCGCGCCATCTCGGACCCGCCGAGGCGGCCCGCCGCGGCGACGCGGATGCCCAGCGCGCCGGCGCGCATGGACGAGGCGATCGCCTTCTTCATCGCGCGGCGGAAGGAGACGCGCTGCTCGAGCTGCTTGGCGATGTGCTCGGCGACGAGCTGCGCGTCGAGATCGGCGCGCTTGATCTCCTCGATGTTGAGCTGCACCACCTTCTTGGTGAGCGACTTCATCTCTTCCGAGAGCTTGTCCACCTGCTCGCCCTTGCGGCCGATGACGAGGCCCGGGCGCGCGGTGCGGATGCCGATGGTGATCTTGTCGCCCTTGCGCTCGATCGTGATGCGCGAGATGCCAGCCTGATACAGGCGCTTCTTGAGGTAGCGCTTGATCAGCAGGTCTTCCTTGAGGAGCTCGGGGTAGTTGCGCTTGGCGAACCACTTCGAGTCCCAGGTCTTGATGATGCCGAGCCGCAGCCCGATCGGGTGCGTCTTCTGTCCCATCGACTACTCCTTCGTCGCCACGGTGAGCGAGACGTGGCTCATGCGCTTGAGCAGCGGCGTCGCGCGGCCCTGGGCGCGCGGCAGCCAGCGCTTGAGCGTCGGCCCCGCCCCCACCACCGCTTCCGCCACGTAGAGGTCCTCGATGCGCACCTTGCCCTCGTGGAGCGCGTTCGCGACCGCGGACTTGAGCACCTTCTGCACGATGCGCGCGCCGAGCTTGGGCGTGAACTGCAGCGTCGTCTGCGCCTGCTCGACGGCCTGCCCGCGGATGAGCGCGAGCACCTGATTGCACTTGCGCGGCGTGATGCGCACGTAGCGCTGGATCGCGGTCGCTTTCATCATGACGCCGCCGCCGGCGCCGGTGCGCCGGGCCCGCCCGGCCTGCCCTTGCCGGGCAAGGCCGTCTTCTCGGCGACGTGCTGGCCGTGGCCGCGGAACACGCGGGTCGGCACGAACTCGCCGAGCTTGTGGCCCACCATGTTCTCCGTGATGTAGATCGGGAGGAACTTGTTGCCGTTGTGCACGGCGAGGGTGTGGCCGACGAACTCGGGAAGAATGGTGCAGCGCCGCGCCCAGGTCTTGAGCACGCGCTTCTCGCCGCTGCGGTTGAGCGTCTCGATCTTCCGCACCAGCGAGGTGACGACGTACGGTCCCTTCTTGATCGAACGGGCCATCGGCTTCCTCTACTTCTTCCGGCGGCGAACGATGAGCCGGTCGCTCAACTTCGCCTTCCGAGTCTTGAGTCCCTTGCTGATCTGGCCCCACGGCGAGCACGGGTGGCGTCCGCCCGACGATTTGCCCTCGCCGCCACCCATCGGGTGGTCGACCGGGTTCATCGCGACGCCGCGCACGCTCGGCAGACGGCCGAGCCAGCGGCTGCGGCCCGCCTTGCCGAACGAGACGTTCTCGTGGTCGAGATTGCCGACCTGTCCCACCACCGCACGGCAGTTGACGTGGAAGCTGCGCACCTCGCCCGACGGCAGACGCAACTGCGCGTAGTCGCCGTCCTTCGCCATCAGCTGGCAGAAGGCGCCGGCCGAGCGCGCGACGCGCGCGTTGCGGGCCGGGAACAACTCGACGTTGTGGACATTGGTGCCGAGCGGAATGTTCCGCAGCGGCAGGCAATTCCCGGCCTTGATCTCGGCGTCCGGCCCCGACTGCAGCATCTCGCCGACCTTGAGGCCGTCGGGTGCCACGATGTAGCGCCGCTCGCCGTCCACGTAGTGGAGCAGCGCGATGCGCGCCGAGCGGTTCGGGTCGTACTCGATGCTCGCGACGCGCGCCGGAACACCGTCCTTGTTGCGGCGGAAGTCGATCAGCCGGTAACGCTGCTTGTGACCGCCGCCGATCCAGCGCGATGAGATGTGGCCGTAGTTGTCGCGTCCGCCGGTCCGCAGCTTGCGCTCGGTGAGCGCCTTGACCGGCTTCGAACGGGTCAGCTCCGAGAAGTCCGGCCTGGCGGCGTGCCGGAGCGTCGGAGTGACCGGTCGGAATTTCTTGAGAGCCATGGGAGTCCCCGTGCCTAGATCTGCTCGAACAAGTCGATCTTCTGATCGGGGCCGAGCGTCACGACGGCTTTCTTCCAGTCATTGCGGCGTCCGGCGAAGCGCCCCTGGCGCCGCACCTTGCCGTGCAGCTGCATGGTGCGCACGAGCTCCACCTTCACCGAGAAGATGGCCTCGATCGCCCGTTTGATCTCGATCTTGTTGGCGTCGCGCGCGACTTCGAAGTGGTACTGGTTGCGCAGCTCGCGCAGCGTCGTGCCCTTCTCGGTGATCAGCGCCTTGCGCACGATCGAACGCGGATCCTTCGTCATGCGAACACCTCCTCCATGCGGGCGAGCCCGTCACGGGTGACCAGCACCGCGTCGCAATTGAGCAGGTCGTAGGGATTCACCTGGTGCGCGAGCGTGGTCTTCAAATTCGGCAGGTTGCGGCACGAGCGCACGACGTTCTCGTCGGCGGCGCCCAGCACCAGCAGCGTGCGCTTGTCGGCGAGCCCGAGCTTCGCGAGCGTCGCCGCCATCTCGCGCGTCTTCGGCGCGTCGAATGCGAGCGACTCGAGCACGGTGACGGCCTGCTCGCCGGCCTTGAGCGACAACGCCGAGGCGAGCGCCTTGCGGCGCTGGATCTTCGGCATCTCGGTGCGATGGTCGTGAGGCTTGGGACCAAACGCACGACCGCCACCCGGCATGAGCGGCGACGTGTTCGAGCCCTGCCGCGCGCGGCCGGTGCCCTTCTGCTTGAACGGCTTCCTGCCGCCTCCCGAGACCTCGCCGCGCGTCTTCACCTTGGCGGTGCCCTGGCGCTGGTTGCCGAGGTGGCGCTTCACCGCGAGCCACAGGAGGTGCTCGTGCACCTGCTGGCCGAACAGCGCGTCGGGCAGCGCGGCGGTGCCCTTCTCGGTGCCGTCGGCTGCGAAAACCCTGGCGTCCATCTCAACCTTCCCGCTTGGTGACGAACACGAGGCCGTTCGGCGGTCCGGGGATCGCGCCGAGCACCATCATCACGTGCTGCTCCGCGTCCACCGCCACGACTTCGAGGTTCTTGATCGTGAGGTTCACGCCGCCCATGCGGCCCGGCAGACGCTTGCCCTTGACGACGCGCGACGGATACGCCGACGCGCCGATCGAGCCCGGCTGCTTGCCGGCCGTCGGACCGTGCGAGGCATGACCGGCGGCGAACTTGTGGCGCTTGACGACGCCCGCGAAGCCGCGCCCCTTGGTCACGCCGCGCACGTCCACGTGCTCGCCCTTCTCGAACAGCGCGACGGTCAGGCTCTGCCCGACCTCATAGGCCGACCCGCCTTCGGCCGGCGCCCCGTCGGTGCGGAACTCGCGCAGTTTCCGCGACGGCGGCAGATTGCGCTTCTTGAACTGTCCGAGCACCGGACGCGTGAAGCGGAACTCCTTGTTGGTGCCGAAGCCGAGCTGGACCGCGGCGTAGCCGTTCTTGTCCGCGCTGCGCACCTCGGTGACGGTGCACGGCCCGGCCTGGATCACGGTCACCGGGAGGACGTCGCCCTTCTCGTCGAAGAGCTGCGTCATGCCGACCTTCCTGCCGATGAGTCCGATCATGTCTTGATCTCGATGTCGACACCCGCGGGGATGTCGAGCTTCTCGAGCGCTTCCATCGTCTGCGCGCTCGAGCGCGTGATGTCGATCAGCCGCTTGTGGATGCGCACCTCGAACTGCTCGCGCGACTTCTTGTCCACGTGCGGGCTGCGCAGCACGGTGTACACCGTCTTCTTGGTCGGCAGCGGCACCGGGCCGGACGTGACCGCGCCGGTGCGGCGCGCCGTGCGCACGATCTCGGACGCCGACTGGTCGAGCGTCGCGTGGTCGTAGGACTTCAGCTTGATTCGGATCTTCTGGAGCATGCGCGTTCCGTTCCTAGGCCACGATCTCGCCGACGACGCCGGCGCCGACCGTGCGGCCACCCTCGCGGATCGCGAACCGCAGCCCCTGCTCCATCGCGATCGGCGTGATCAACTCCACTTCCATGTCCACGTTGTCCCCCGGCATCACCATC
>JACOSV010000085.1 GCA_016178725.1 Candidatus Eiseniibacteriota bacterium | reverse complement strand
CCGTGCTCCACTGTGGAGGTTCATCCGGGGCTCCTCTCTGCGGGGTTGGTTTGGCGTCAGACACCACCCAACTTCCAACAGAAGGACCCCGGGTGAATCAACTACTCACTGTGAACAACCTCCTGAGACTCCACACCTAGCACCCGGGGCGCGCGGCCCATGAGCCGCGCGGGCCTTGCATCCCACGCCCGTCCGTGGGAAAACCACCTCGGCATGGACGCTCCTTTGGAACGCCGTTCCACGGACGGACCGTGGGCGTGGGCCTTGGTGCTGGCGATCGTCCTCGTGCGGTCGCTGTGGCTCGGCCGTCTCGGGCTCCACCTCGACGAGGACATCTCGACGCTCGCGGCCCGCGGCATCCTGCGCACCGGGCTGCCGACGCTTCCTTCCGGGGCGCTCTACTGGCGCGCGCCGCTCTATCACTATCTCGCGGCGCCGCTCGCCGCCGGGGCCGACTGGCTGCCGCGCGTGCTCTCGATCCTGTGCGCGGCCGTGACGGGCCTCATCCTGGTCCGGATCGGGCGCGAGATCGCCGGCCGGTCGGTCGCATGGCTCGCCGGCGCGCTGTTCGCGGTGTCGCTGATCGAGATCTCGCTCGCCCGCGAGATCCGGATGTACAGCCTCTACCAGCCGCTCGCGCTGCTCGCGTTCCTTCTGCTCCACCGCTTCTGGGCGACCGGCGACCTGCGCTGGGGCTGGCGCTCGGCGCTCGTGATCCTGCTGTCGCTCACGTGCCACGAGCTGGCGGTGACGCTCGCGCTCCTCTATCTGCCGATCGCGGTCCGCCACGCGCGCCCGCGCGTGTGGGCCTTCGCGATCGGCGCGGTGGCGTGCTTCGGTCTCCTGCACGTGGGGTACAGGCGTCTCCTCGCCTCCACCTTCTGCCCCGGGCCGGGCGCGATCGATCCGGGCGACGTCATCCCCAACGCTCCGTTCCGCACGCTGATCACCACTCACCCGCTCGCCTTCGCCCCCTCGATGCTGGGCGTCGCCGGCGTCGCGCTGATCGTCGGCGTGCCGGTCGTCGTCATGGCGCTCGTCACGCGTCGCGTCACCCGTGAGCTCTATCCGCTCCGCCGGATCGCGGCGGCGGCGGCGGTGACGGCGGCGCTCGCGGCGGCCGGATTCGCGCTCGCGGGTGTCGCGGCCGGCATCCTGGTGCTGGTGGCGCTCGAGCGCCGCGAGCTCCTGCCCGGGCGTTCCGGGGCGATCGTCTTCGCGATCGTCGCGGGATGGGTGCTCGCGCTGGCCGCGCTCTGGCTCGCGATCGGCCGCGCGCACGGCCTCACCACGCCCGATCTGCTGCTCGGGATGACGCGCTGGCCGGGCCGGCTCGTGCGCCTGCTGCTCTGGCCGCCGGCCTTCGCGGTCGCCACCGGCGCGTGCGCGCTCGCGGTCGCGTGGCGGGCGTGGCAGGGGCGGGGTTCCGAGAGCCTGCGGTTCACCGTGATCGCGATCGCCTGGCTCGTCGTCTCGCGGGGCGTGCTCGGCGATCGGACGCAGATCCGCTACCTGGTCGACGTGTGGCCGCTGGGGGAGCTGGTCGCGGCCGCGGGCGTCATCGCGCTCGTCCAGCGCGCGCGCCGCGCCGGCCGCGCGCCGGCCCTCGCGCTCGGCGCGGCGATGATCGTCGCGGCGCTCATGCTCCCGGGCACGTCGCCCGCGGACATCGTTGGATTCTTGAGCCGCGGGCCGGGGGCGCGCACGGCGGCGGCCGACCGGCTCGACACGCCGGCCGCCGACCTCCGCGGCGCGTCGGCATGGCTCGCGCCGCGCCTGCGCCCGGACGATTTCGTGATCGCCTCCGACTGGCTCTCGACCTACTGCTACGTCGGGCGCGTCGACGGCTGGCTCCGCGCCGAGGACTACGTATGGCAATCGCGCCCGGTCGGCAGCGTGCTCCGCGATTGCTATCTCGGCGCGCGGGTGCTGCCGGATCTCGGCTCGCTCCTCGACGTCGCTCGCGACCATCCGCTGTGGATCGTGGCGGGAGGCGAGGAGCTGGACGGAAGCGCCTCGAGGCTGTTTCCGCCGGACGTGAGGGCATGGCTCCTGCGCCGGCAACCGGCGTTCGTCGCCGCCGACCGCGAGACGCGCGTGTACCGCATCGACGCGGCCGCGCGCTGAGCGCGGCGCACGCCCGGACGGCGCGCGGCGCACGCCCTGATCAGGCGCCGGCGTCGCCCTCGCGGTAGAACACCACCTGATTCTTCGGCGTCTTCGCGGCGAGCAGCGCCTGATTGGCCGCGCGCCACAGGTCGGGCGCGCTCGCGGCGTGGTCGGGGAACAGCGCGACGCCGATGCTGATCGTCACGCGCACGCGCCGCGTGCGGCCGTCGAGCGCTTCGAGCGTGAGGTCGAGCCGTTCGACCGCGGTGCGCAGACGTTCCGAGATCGTGCGCGCGTCGGCGCTCTGCACCGGCGACGTGAGCAGCACCGCGAACTCCTCGCCGCCCCAGCGCGCGACCGTGTCGAACGGGCGCACGCCGCGCTTCAGGGCCTGCGCCACCTCGACCAGCACCCGGTTGCCCGCCTCGTAGCCGAACAGCGTGTTGAACATCTTGAAGTCGTCGATGTCGGCGATGCACAGCGCCACCGAGCCCGACTCGCGCTCGGCGCGCGCGAGCTCGTTCTGCGCCTGCAGGTCGAAGTAGCTGCGGTTGTACACGGTCGTGTGCGGATCCACGAACACCAGCTTCTCGATCCGCTGCGCGCGCTCGAGCAGCGCGCCGCAGAAGTCGGAGAGCAGCGCGATGCGCGCGAGATCCTCGGGCGTGTAGGCGTGCGCGGCCGGATGCGCGGCCTCGAGACAGCCGAGCACCGCGCCGTCGCGGCCGCGCACCGCCGCCACGACCACCGAGCGCACGCCGCGCCGCCGTGCCGCCGGCTCGAGGCGCGAGCGCGTCCACGCGTCGGGCGCGTAGAGCAGCGCGCCGGGCTGCGCGATCGCGTCGGCGGCGAGCCCGGCGTCGAGGCACGCCGCGGCGCCCTCGGGCGCGACGGCGTCGTGGAAGCCGAGCGTGCTCTCGGGCAGCAGCCCGCGGCCCGCCTCGCGCAGGCGGTCGCGCACGGTCGTCTGCGCGGATCCATCCAGCGGATCGCCGGCCACCGGATCGTCGAGGCGCAGCAGCTCGCGCAGCTGGTGGAGTCCGGTCTGCGCGCGCGACGGCAGCGTCGAGCGCGGGCAGATGCGCACGCCGTCGGCGCGCTCGGGCGCCGGCAGGTGGAGCGTGATGAGCTCGAACGCGTCGCGCGGCTGGTAGCGCATCACGCCCTCGCCGCTCCCGGGCGGGGCGGGCAGCCGGCGCAGCGCGCCGCTGCCTTCGAGCTGCTCGAGCGCGAGGAACGCGGTGTGCTGCAGCTCGGCGTCGATCCCGTTCGCGAGCGCGCGCTGCACCAGCAGGCGGTCGGCGGGAGGGAGCGCCTCGACCGGGAGCACCTTCTCGAGCAGCTCGCGGAATCCGATGTCCCTGCGCTTCATGGGCGTACCCGCCTCCTGCGGGATGGCCCCCGAGCCCGTGGGTCCGTCGCCCCCCGTGGGGGTTCGCGCGTGAGGTCGGTCGAGGATGCGTGCGTGACGGAGGCGCGGACGACCGCGATTCTAGCACGCGCGATCGGCGCCCGACACGGTGAAGCCGCATGAAACGCGGTCCGCGCGACGGTCGCGCGCCGCGAACGCAGCGCTTCGCACGGGGCGGGCGGCGCGGCGTTGCGGTTCGCACGGCCGCGCCGCTAGTCTGCGCCGGGCTGCGGATGGGCCGCGACCTCGGGCGTCCGCCGAGCCGTTATCCTTGTGGGCCCCCATGAACGAACGACCTCTGGTCGAGCAGCTCGGCAGTCGGGACGAGTCGCCCGCGCGGCGTTACCGCCGCATCTTCGTCGGCAGCGACTCGCTCGCCGATCTCATCCGCTACGAGCTCGTGGCCGGCCTCTTCGGCCCGATGCCCGGGGCCGCGGGCTACTGGCTGCGCGCGCGCGCCTACCGCGCCCTGCTCGCCTCGCTCGGACGCGGCTCGGCGTTCGGCTGCGGCATCGCGCTGCGCTCGCCGGGCCGGATCGCGATCGGCGACCGCGTGATGATCGACGACCTCGCCGTGCTCGACGCCAAGGGCGAGCGCTCGCGCATCCGCCTCGGCAACGACATCCTGATCGGGCGCAACACGATCTTGAGCTGCAACGACGCGGTGATCGAGATGGACGACCTGATCTCGATCGGCCCGTTCTGCTTCTTCGCGTCCAAGGGCGGCATCCGGCTCGGCTCGGGCGTCTCGATCGGCTCGGGCACGCACCTCATGGCCGGCGGCCACGTGTCCGAGGACCCCGACGCGCCGGTGCTGACGCAGGGACGGACGGCGCTCGGGATCGCGGTCGAGGACAACGTGTGGATCGGCAGCGGCGTCAAGGTTCTCGACGGCGTCACGATCGGGCGCGGCTCGATCGTCTCGGCGGGATCGATCGTGAGCAAGGACGTGCCCGAGTACTCGATCGTCATGGGGAATCCGGCGCGCGTGATCGGGAAGCGGAAGTGAGCGCGGCGGGCGCGGCCGCTCCGCGCACCGTCGGCGAGACGTGGTCGGCGTCTCAGGCGGCGCACGCCGACCGTGTCGCCATCGTCGCCGGCGCCACGCGGCACACGTATCGCGAGGCGGCCGCGCGCATCGACGCGCTCGCAGCGTCGCTGGCCGCGCGCGGCGGCGTCCGGCCCGGCGACGTGGTCGCGCTGCTCGCCCCGAACGGCGCCGAGTTCGTGATCGCCTACCTCGGCATCGTCACGGCCGGCGCGATCGTCATGCCGGTCGACGAGCGGCTGCTCGCGGGCGAGGTCGGCGCGATGCTGCGCGAGTCGGGGGCCGTGGGGCTGATCCTCGCCGCACCGCTCGCGACCCGGGTGCCGCTCGGCCGCGGCGGGTTCCCGTCGTTGCACTGGATGCTCGCGATCGGCGGCGGTGTCGCGGGCGCCGAGCGATGGGACGTGTGGTGCGCGCCGGAGGCCCCGAGTGAGGCGGCGGCCGGGCGTCCACGCGTCGGCGACGACGACATCGCCGAGCTGATGTACACCTCGGGCACGGCGGGCGAGTCCAAGCCGGTCCTGCGCTCGCATCGCAACGTGCGCGCCGCGGTGCGCAACGCGACCGTCGGGTTCGGCTACCGCGAAGGCGACGTCATCCTGATCGGGATGCCGTTGAGCCACTCGAGCGCGCTCAACAGTCAGATGCTGCCGATCCTGGCACTCGGCGGCACGGTGGTCATCCTCGAGCGCTTCACCGTGCGCGCGGCGCTCGACACGATCCGCGCCGAGGGTGTCACCTGCATGCGCGCCGTGCCGTCCATGATCCAGGCGCTGCTCGCCTCGCCCGAGTTCGGCGCCGCCGGGCTGCCGTCGCTGCGGCTGATCGTCAACTCCAGCGCCGCGATCGACGAGGCGGTGTTCGTCGCGCTCAAGCGCCGCTTCGCGGCGATCGAGGTGATGAACTCCTACGGCCTGACCGAGGCCTCGACCTGCACGGCGCTCCCCGACGCCGAGGCGCTCGCCCGCGCCGCGTCGATCGGCGCCGCGATCCCGGGCGTCGCGATGGCGCTGCGCGACGCCGGGGGACGTGAGGTCGCCCCCGGCGACGAGGGCGAGATCTGGGTGCGCGGCGATCACGTGTTCGCCGCCTACCGCGGCCGGCCCGGCCTGCGCGAGCGCGTCGTGATCGACGGCTGGCTGCGCACCGGCGATCTCGCGCACGTCGACGCCGACGGCTACTTCTACCTCCACGGCCGCGAGGACGACGTGATCGACTGCGGCGGGCGCAAGTTCGCGCCGCCCGAGGTCGAGCGCGTGATCCTCGAGCTCGCCGACGTCGCCGACGCGGCGGTGGTGGGCGTGCCGCACCGCATGCTCGGCCACGTGGCCAAGGCGTACATCGTGCCGCGCGCCGGCGCGGCGATCGAGCCGCGCGCGGTGATCCGCCACTGCCAGTCGCGGCTCGCGAGCTACAAGGTGCCTTTCGCGGTGGAGGTGATCGCCGCGCTGCCGCGCAACAGCCTCGGCAAGCTCGTGCGCCGGCGCCTGCAGGACGCGCGCGCCGAAGGGGACGCGGCGTGAGCGACGACGTGCGCGCACGGGTCGCCGCACTGTTCGCCGACGTGCTCCAGGTCGAGGCGCCCGCGGGCGACGCGCGGCGCGGCACGCTCGACGCGTGGGACTCGGTCAGTCACTTCCGGCTGGTGATGGAGGTCGAGCAGGCGTTCGGGATCGCGCTCGGCGACGCCGAGGTCACCGAGATCGAAACGCTCGCCGATCTCCAGGCGCTGGTCGAACGCAAGCTCGCGGCGAAGGGCGGCGCGTGAGGATCGGCATCTGCCTGCGCACGCTCAGCGAGCGCGGCGGGATCGCGGTCTACTCGCGCAACGTCGTGCGCGCGATGCTGCCGATGGCGCCGCAGCACCATTTTGTTCTCTACTACAGAGATCCGGCGCACGTCGGCGGGTTCGGCGCCGCTGCGAACATCACCGAGCGCGTGCTTCGCGCGCCCGAGAAGTGGACGTGGGACCAGGTCGTGGTGCCGTGGCAGGCGCGGCGCGACAGGCTCGACGTGATCTTCCACACCAAGTTCACGATTCCGCTCGCGAGCCCGTGCGCGACGGCGATGGTGCTGCACGGATCCGAGCGCTTCGTCTTCCCGCAGTTCTCGACGCGGGGCGACATGCTGTATTTCCACACCATCTACCCCATGTTCCTGCGCCGCGCGAGCGCGATCCTCTCCGTCTCCGAGAACGCACGGAAGGACATCATCCGCTTCCTGCACATCGACCCGACCAAAGTGCACACCGTGCACCTCGCGGCCTCGGGCACCTTCCGGCCGGTGGACGATCCGGCGGCGCTCGCCGCGGTGCGCGCGAAGTACGCGCTGCCCGAGCGGTTCATCCTCAACGTCGGCCTCATCTACCCGGGCAAGAACATCCCGAACCTGCTCGAGGCGCTGAAGCGTGTGCGCGCCGAGGCCGGCGACGTGAAGCTGGTGATCGCCGGCACCGGCAAGCGGATGTACGCCCGAGACCTCGAGATGATCCGCGGCGCGGGCCTCGCGGACGCCGTGCTCATGCCCGGCTACATCACGCACGACGATCTCTCGGCGGTCTACAGCCTCGCGCGCGCGGTCGTGTTCCCGTCGTACTACGAGAGCTTCCCGGCGATCCCGCTCGAGGCCAACGCCTGCGGCTGCCCGGTGGTGACGAGCCGCACCGGCGGCACGCCCGAGGCCGCCGGCGACGCCGCGCTCTACGTGGATCCGACCGACGTTCCCGGGATCGCCGCGGCGACGCTGCGCGCGATCGGCGACGAGCCGCTGCGCGCCGACTTGATCCGCCGCGGCTTCGAGAACGCCCGGCGCTTCTCGTGGGACCAGACTGCGCGCGCGACGCTCGCCGTGCTCGAATCGCTGGCGCGGCGATGAACCGCCGGATCGCGCGCAGCTGGATCTCGCGCAAGGTCGAGAAGCATCGCGGCGAGGTCGTGGGCCTGTTGCTCCGGCGCTATCCCGGGTACGTGCTCGGCGACGCCGAGCTCGTCGTGGGCGCCGAGATCCCGGCGTTCGCGTTTCATCAGGTCACGGCCGACATCCTGACGCCGATGCTCGAGTTCCTCGCCGCCAACGGCTACGCGACGCTGACCGCGGACGAACACCTCGAGCGCGGCGGGCGGATCCGCGCGGTGAACGGCCGGGCCGCCCGCGAGGTGCTGCTCACGTTCGACGACGGGCACGTGAGCCTCTATCACGTCGCGTGGCCGGTGATGTGGCGCCTCGGGCTCAAGGCTGTGGCGTACATCGTCCCCGGACGCGTCCCGCAGCCGGGCGTCCCCGGCAACGGCGCGATCCGCGATCTGTGCGACTGGGGGGAGATCGCCGAGATGCATGCGAGCGGCGAGATCGACATACAGTCGCACTCGCAGTTCCACCACAGCATCGCCACGTCGGACCGTATCCTCGACTTCAGCCGGCCGCGGCCGTCGTCGTTCATGCTGTCCGATCTCGTGCCGCTCGCGGCCGACGGCTCGGGCCCGCCCGCGCTCGGGACGCCGATCCACGTGTGGGGCGCGCGGTACGCGGGCCGCCCGGCGTGGCGCGAGGCGCCCGAGGTCGAGCGCGCCTGCACCGACGAAGTGGCGCGCAACGGCGGCGCGGCGTTTTTCCAGCGCCGCGACTGGCGCGCGCGACTGCACGCGGTCGCAGCGCGTGTTCGCCGCGAGGGCGCGCGTGGCGTCTACGAGAGCGACGACGAGCGGCGTGCCGCGATCCTCGCCGACCTGCGCGGCGCGCGTAACGCGATCGAGCGGCGCCTGTCGGGGAAGACCGTGCGGCACTTCTGCTATCCGTGGTATCGCGGCAGTGTGGTCGCCGCCCGGCTCCTGCGCGAGGCGGGGATGATGACGCACGCGTGGG
>JACOSV010000084.1 GCA_016178725.1 Candidatus Eiseniibacteriota bacterium | reverse complement strand
GCGAGCGCGGCGATCAGCAGGGCGGCGGCGATCATTGGGGCACGGCGTCCATCGCTAGTGGAATCGCCTCGCGCGGAGCCGGAAGAACTTGTGGAGCCGGGGCGTGAAGTCCTCGTGCGTCTCGAGCGGGATGCTGTCGATCCCGAGCTGCGTGAACAGCCGGTCCCGGCGCGCGACCGCCGCCGCCATGTGCTCCTGATAGCGGCGGCGCAGCGCGCGGTTCGACGTGTCCACCGTCACGCGCTCGCCGGATTCCATGTCCTCGAGGTCCACGAGGCCGACGCGCGGCAACTCCTGCTCGGCGGGATCGGTGATCGGGATCGCGACCAGATCGTGGCGCCGTGCGACGAGGCCGAGCGGAATCCGCACCGCGTCCGACGCGTAGCCCGGCCCGATGAAATCGCTGATCAGGAACACGATCGCGCGGTGCTTGAGCACGTGCATCGTGAACTCCAGGGCCGCGGCGGGCTGCGTGCCCTTGTGGCGCGGCTCGAACAGCAGGATGTCGCGCACGAGGCGCATGACGTGCTGCTTGCCCTTGCGCGCCGGGATGAACCGCTCGACGCGGTCGGTGAAGAAGAGGAGCCCGACCTTGTCGTTGTTGCTCACCGCCGAGAACGCGATCGTCGCCGCGACCTGCGCCGACTGCTCGAGCTTGAACTGCGCGCGCGTGCCGAAATAGCCCGAGCCCGAGGCATCCACGCACAGGATCACCGTCAGCTCACGCTGCTCGACGAACTTCTTGACGTAGGGGCGCCCCATCCGCGCCGTGACCTTCCAGTCGATCGCGCGGATGTCGTCGCCGGCCAGGTACTCGCGTACGTCCACGAACTCGAGCCCGGTGCCCTTGAACGTGGACTTGTACTCGCCCACGAACGTCGTGTTGACGATCTTGCGCGTGCGCAGCTCGATCTGACGCAGCTTCTTGAGGAACTCGAGCGAGAGCGTCACGGCACCTCGACCGACGCGAGGATCTGCTGGATCACGTCGTCGGTCGTCTTCTCTTCGGCCTCGGCTTCGTAGGTCAGGATGATGCGGTGGCGGAGCACGTCGGCCGCCAGCTCCTTCACGTCCTCGGGGATGACGAAACCGCGGCGGCGCAGGAACGCCATCGCGCGCGCGGCGGTGGTCAGGTTGATCGAGGCGCGCGGCGAGGCGCCGAAGCGGATCAGGGGCTTGAGCTCGGCGAGGCCGCACTTCTCGGGCTCGCGCGTCGCGAACACGATGTCGAGGATGTAGTCCTTGAGCTTGCGGTCGATGTAGATCGAGCGGCACAGCTCGCGCGCGCGGATGAGATCGGCCGGGTCGACGACCGCCGCGATCTTCGGCTCGCCGGCGATCGCGATGCGCTCGACGATCTCCCGCTCTTCCTCGCGCGACGGGTACGTGATCCGGATCTTGAGCAGGAACCGGTCGAGCTGCGCCTCGGGCAGGGGGTAGGTGCCTTCCTGCTCGATCGGGTTCTGGGTCGCGAGCACCAGGAACGGATCGTCGAGCGGGTAGCTCCGCTCGCCGATCGTCACCTGCCGCTCCTGCATCGCCTCGAGCAGCGCGGCCTGCACCTTGGGCGGCGTGCGGTTGATCTCGTCGGCGAGGATCAGGTTCGCGAACACCGGCCCCTTGCTGGTCACGAACTCGCCGGTCTTCTGGTTGTAGATCATCGTCCCGATGATGTCGGCGGGCAGGAGATCGGGCGTGAACTGGATGCGCTGGTAGCGGGCGCGAATCGCGGACGCGAGTGTGCGCACCGCATACGTCTTCGCGAGCCCCGGCACGCCCTCGATCAGGATGTGGCCGTTCGCCAGCAGGCCGACCATCAGCCGGTTCATCAGATACTGCTGGCCGACGATCGCCTTCGACACCTCGGCGGTGATGGTCTGGACGACCACGCTCTCCCGCTCGATCCGCTCGCTGATCTGCTTGATCTCGTCCGTTTGGATCGTCATGGAACCCCATCTCCTCCGACGTGCGTCACGGCCGCAAGGGTTGTCGCAGCGGCCCGGTCACGGGACCGGAGGAGTCTACGCGGTGGCCGCGGGAGCGCGTCAAGCGCCGGCAAAATCCGGCGCGTTTTCGGCGCGAATCGCTACTTCCGGCTCCCCCTGGGTGGTCCCTCTGGACCATTCCTCGGGACCGGCGACGGACCTAGGGTGGCATCGTGGCCGACGACGATGTCGGACGCGGTGCACCGTAGAGACCTACCCTGGGAGGTCCTCGATGATTCGCTTGCTCCGATGGTTGCTGTTCGTCGCCCCGGTTCTGGCGGTCCTGCCGCTGTTCATGGCCCCTCGAACCGGCGAGGCCTTGCCGCTTTTCGCCCGCAAGTACGAGATGCAGTGCACGCAATGCCACTACGCGTTCCCACGTCTCAACCCCTTCGGCATGCAGTTCCGGCAGAACGGCTATCGCATGGTGGGCGAGAAGGGCTCGTCGCCGTGGGAGTCGAAGGAGTTCCCGCTGTCGCTGGTCGGTAACGTCGGAATCCAGTCTCTCCGCACCGAGCAGGGAGACCCTCTGGGCGGGCCGCGGACGCACTTCACGACGAGCCAATTCGCCCAGAACGCAGTGGAGTTCCACACCGCCGGAACGCTCGGCCCGAACTTCACGTTCCACTTCGACAACAATTTCGTCGGCCCCGGCGGTCCGCTCGCCAGCGGGATGGCGTTCCTCCAGCTCGACGATGTCGGCAAGGACGGCTGCCTCAACATCAAGGCCGGCGTCTACGACGCCGAGATCCCGTACCTCTCGGACTCGCGCAAGACCACCCTCAACGGGTACATCAATCCCATCACGCTGGACGGTCGCGGCGTGGAGCTCAACGGCACGCGGTCCGGCTGGACGTACGCCGCGGGCCTGATCAACAGCGATCGCTCGACCGGAAAGCCGGGCAGCACGAGCCTCAACAACCTGGAGAACGGGTACGTGTGGCTCATGCGGGACATTCGCGGCCAGCTCGTCACGGTCCGCGTCGCGACCGACCGGCAGGATCCGCGCGTCGCCGGCAAGGACGCCTCGACGCACCTCATCGCGCAGGCCAGCGCCTATCTGAACCACGGTCGCTGGGCTTTGATTCCCGGCTACACGTTCGAGAGCTTCGCCGACGAACCCGATACGATCGGCGTGGGGACCGGGTCGCTGGACCTTCACGGCGCGCTGCTCGAGGGCATGGTGTACCTGGATCCGAACAGCCGCTGGCTGCTGACCGGCCGGTACGAGATCCGGCACGTGGGCATCAGCGGTGTGAGCGCGACCAGGGGCGACGACATTCAGACCGCCCTCAACCTCTCCTATTTCGTGAACCCGAACGCCAAGATCGCCCTCGACTGGACGCGGGCGTCCATGCGCCTTCACAACTCGGTCGAGGACAACCCGACGGAGCCTGTCACCAACGAGATCCAGCTCTACGGCCACGTCGGTTACTAAGGGAGGGAGCACGTGAAGCGAAGCAGGGCGTCACTGGTGATGGTGATCTGCGTCCTCGCCGCGGCCTCGGCGTTCGCGGCGTTCGGGGAAGAGTTGAAGCCGCCGGTCGGCTACGGAATCGGTCGAGCCCCGACCGACAGCGCGTCCGTCGCCGCCGGCGCGAAGATCTACGCCACGAACTGTGTCCCCTGTCACGGCAAGGCCGGCCACGGCGATGGTCCGACGGGCGTTGCATTGAAGCCGAGGCCCAGAGACTTCGCCTCACCCAAGGAGTTCAAGTCCAAGAACGACGACGAGGTGTTCTTGGTCGTCAGCAAGGGCGGACCCGTGCTCAAACTGTCGGCCGGAATGCCGCCGTGGGGCGGAATGCTGAACAAAGCGCAGATCTGGCAGGTGATCGCCTACGTCCGCGGCTTCCCGGCTCGCGACAGTCTGGCAAAGGCCCACGCGACGAAGTAGCCCGGGCGCCGTGCGCCCCGCGGCACGTCGCGGCCGTCGGGCGCGCATTCGCGGAGCCGGTGCGGTATTCTCGCCGCCCGGAATCGCCCGCAGGGCCGCAGCCGCCGCTCATCGCCGGAGCCGACCATGCCGCTCGCCTCTCGCCGCTTCGCCTCGCCCGCACCGGCCGCCCGCGTCTTCGCCGCGCTGCTCGCCCTCGCCGCGCTCGCGTGCGCCGGCGTCTCGCGCGCCGCGCCCACGCTCGGATTCGTCGAGCACTTCGCCGGTACCTCGACGGGCAACTGGTCGAGCGGCAACAACATCTCGAACCCGGGCGCCGGTGGCGCGCTCGGCGCCGGCGACGGCTACCTGCTCTTGAGCACGCCGGGTCAGAACAGCAACCTCGGCGCGACCGGCACCGGCCCCGACTACACCGGCAGCTATTCCGCCGCCGGCATCACCAACATCCACTTCAGCCTCAACGACGTCGGCAACGCCGATCCGCTCGAGATCCACATGGGGATCGGCAACACGTCCAACCTCTGGGAGACGACGCTCGGTTTCGTGCCGCCGTTCCACGCGTGGGCCGCGTACTCGGTGGACATCACGTCGGCGGCCGGCTTCACGCAGATCATCGGCAGCGGCACGTTCGACGCGGCGGTCGCCGCCGCGAACCGGCTGCTCATCCGCCACGACAAGGCGCCGCTCCAGCAGCACCCGAGCCCGCTCGACGGCGACTTCGGCCTCGACGAAGTCGCGTTCGCGAACGACGTCGCGGGCGTCGGCATGCCGGCGATCGCGACGGCGCGACCGATCGAGCTCGCGTCGCCCTACCCGAATCCCTCGCGCGGGCCGGTGGCGCTCGCGCTGCGCACGTTCCGCGACGAGCCGATCACGATTCAGGTCGTGGACGTCGCCGGCCGCGTCCTGCGCCAGGTGACGCTCGCAGCGGCGCCGGCCGGTCCGCGGCTCTGGACCTGGGACGGGCGCGGCGACGACGGCGCGCGCGCCGCGCCCGGCGTCTACCGCGTGCGCGCGTTCGGGCCGTCGGGAGGGACGAGCCGCCCGCTGGTCCGCCTCGCCCCGTAAGACAAACGGCGCCCGCACGCGCGGGCGCCGCTCGCTGCACGTCCGGCCGCGGTCAGCGCGTCATGCGCTCCTTCTCGATCACGACCGCCACGCTCTCGGTGCCGAGCGTGAACGCCGAGCGGAACTCGCCCTCGACGCCGACCGACGCGCCCTCGCGCGGCGCGCCGCCTTCCTTCGTGACGACCGTGAGCGTGCCGGTGCCGTCGTTCACCTGATACGCGCCGTAGCCGAGCACGCCGACCGAGCGGCCGACGGTGCCGCGGATGCGCACGGTCTGGTGATCGTAGTGGGAGGGATCGTCGAGCAGCTTGCCGATCGGGATCGTGCCCTGGCATCCGGCGAGCCCGATCAGCGACAGGCCGAGCACCGCGATCGCGATCCGAGCGCCCGCGGGGCGCGCCGTCGTCCACGTCGTCATACGTCCTCCATCGTTGCGAGCCGGGAGCATCGGCGCGCAGTCTAGCACCGACACCGTGCTAGGCTCGCCGCGTGACCGCTCCATCGCGAGCCGCGGCCGTGCGATGCGCCGATCGGCGCCGCCCCGGCCCGCCCGCGCCCGATCCGCCGCGGCGCGACGCGCCGCTTCGCCATCCCGCCTTCGTCGCCGCCGCGCTCGTCGCCGCGGCGTGCGTCGCGATCTCGGTGAGCTTCGCGCTCTACGACGCCGACCAGTGGCAGAACCTGGCGTTCGGCCGCGCGATCTGGCGACTCCACGACGTGCCGCGCACGCAGCTCTTCGCGTGGCCCAACTACGGCGCGCTGTTGGTGAATCCGTCGTGGGGATTCACGGCGCTGGTCTGGCCGCTGTGGCAGTGGGGCGGAGTCCCCGGCCTCTTCGTGTGGCGCTGGGCGACGACGCTCGCCGCGTTCGCGCTGCTCTGGGCGGCCGCGCGGCGCATGGGCGCGCGCGGGTTCGCGGCGCTCCCGGTGCTGGTGCTGTGCGCGCTCGTCTACCGCCAGCGTTCGCAGATCCGCCCCGAGACGCTCGCGGCGGTGTGGTTCGCGCTCGCGGTGTGGCTGCTCGAAAGCGCGCGCCACGGCGGGCGTGACCGGCGCTGGTGGCTCGTCGCCGTGATGATCGCGTGGGTCAACACGCACGTCTCGTTCTATCTCGCGCCCCTGCTGGTCGGGATCCATCGCCTCGATGCGTGGCGCGGCCGCCGCCCGGACGCGCGGGTGCTCGACCGCGTCGGCGTGGCGATGCTCGCGGCCGGCTTCCTCAACCCGTACGGCTGGCGCACGCTGGTGCGTCCGTTCCAGTTTGCGTTCGCGTGGCGCAACGAGCCGATCTTCCGCGTCATCTCCGAGATCAGGACCGTGGACTGGTCGGTCAACTGGGCGAACGGCCTGCCGCTGCTCGTGCTCGCGTGGCCGCTGCTCCTCGCGTGGCGGTGGCGCCGCGCCGGCCTCGATCGCGTCGAGCTCGCGATGATGATCGTCTTCACCGCGCTCGGGCTCGCGAGCGGGCGCTTCATCGGCACGTACGCGCTCGCCGCCGCGCCGTACGTCGCGCGCGATCTCGCCGCGTGGCTCGAGGCGTGGCGGGCGCCGGCGCTCGCGCTCCGCTCGCTCTGGGCGCGCGCCGCGCTCACGGGGTGCCTCTCGGTCGGCGCGTGCCTCTACGAGTGGCGCCACTTCGAGGGACCGATCGCGATCGCGTTCGATATGCGCCAGACGCCCGAACGCGCCTGCCGGTTCATGGCCGAGCATGGCATCCGCGGCCGCGGCTTCAACCACTTCTATGTGGCCGGCACGATGCTGTGGCGGTTCTGGCCCGAGCGCGACAGGCTGCCGTTCATGACCGGGAGCCCCGAGGACTCGCCGCGCGAGCTGCGCGCCGGCTACCTTGCGGCGCTCCAGTCGGCCGAGGGCTGGCGCGCGCTCGACGCGCAGTATCACTTCGACTATGCACTCGTGAGCCGGCGCTATCTCGCGGGCTATGGCCTGATCGACCTGCTCGACGAAGACCCCGGCTGGGCGCGGGTGTTCGTGGACGACGTCGCCGCCGTCTACGTGCGGCGCGACGGCCCGCTCGCGCCGGTCGCGGCCGCCGACGGCTACCGGCTGCTGCCCGGCGGGAGGGCGCATCTCGATGCGTTGCTGCGGCGCGCGGTGGCGGATTCGACGGTTCACGCAGTACTAGAAGTGGAGCTCGATCGGCAGGCGCGCGAGGCGCAGTCCAACTTCTACGGCCGCGCGCTGCGCCGGTCGCTCGAGGCCGCCGCGCGCGGGCCGCGCTGACCGCGTACAATCGCGACGGAGGCCGCACCTCCATCACGACGCGAAGGAGCAGCCCTGTGCCCTTGAGCCAGCCCGAGATCGACGAAGTCCTCGAACGCGAAGCCAATCACGATTGCGCCGGTGTCGGCGAGAAGAAGATCTGCGTCCGCATCGTCGCGATCGCCGATCTGCCGAGCCGCTTCGGCGCCTTCCAGATCGCCGGCTTCTGGAACAACCGCGACGGCCGCGAGCACGTCGCGATCATGCGCGGGAACGTGTTCGGCCAGGAGAGCGTGGTGACGCGCGTCCACTCGGAGTGCCTGACGGGCGACGCGCTCGGCTCGCTGCGCTGCGACTGCCGCGACCAGCTCGAGGGCTCGCTGCGCGCGATCGCCGGCGAGGAGCGTGGCCTCGTCCTCTACCTGCGGCAGGAGGGACGGGGCATCGGGCTCCTGAACAAGATTCGCGCGTACGGGCTCCAGGATCGCGGGCTCGACACCGTGGCCGCGAACGAGGCGCTCGGCTTCCGCGACGACGAGCGCGAGTACTCGATCGCCGCGCACATGCTGATGAGCCTGCGCGTCAAGTCCATCCGGCTCATGACCAACAATCCGCGCAAGGTCGAGGATCTGTCGCGCTACCGGATCAATATCATCGAGCGGCTGCCGCTCATGATTCCGCCGAACGAGCACAACCGGTTCTACCTCCAGACCAAGGCGGCGAAGTCCGGTCACCTCATCGACGGCCTGACCAACGACCGGTTGATGGAGCAGGGCGAACCGGTGCGCATCGAGGGCATGGGCGCGGCCTAGCACCGTTTCTAGCCGGCCGCGGTGCGTGCCGCCTGTGCCGCCTCGCGCTCGTGTCGCATGAAGGCAACGCCGTACGTCCGTTCGGCGTCGAGCTGGTTGTGCGCGTGGCAGCGCAGCCGGATATTGCCGACGGTCGCGCTGCCTCCACGTGCATATGGCGCGATGTGATCGAACCCGACGCACGTGCGCTCCTCGCAGCGATGGCCTGACTCGCTCACGAACGTGCAGCGACCCTGGTCACGGTTCCAGACGGCGCGTTTCACTTCGGCCGGAATGTGGCGGGAGTCGACGTTGCGCTGGCGGGCGATTCGCGGCGCATCAGTCGCGGCGAATTTCTGTTTCTCGAGCTGGGCGATCAGTGCGTCGAGGGCGCGATCGAGGACGGCCGGGAGATCGTTGGCGGGCACCTGATGCCCGAGCAACTCCTGCGCGTGACGCAGCTTGTCGTGCGTGCTCTGGCTGATCGTCATTTGAAGACCGAAGCGGTCGGATGCGAGCGGCGTGACGCGCTCTGGCGGATCCGGCGCTGCTCGCACGGGCTCCGGCGCATCAGGTGACATGAACGTCCCGGGACGAGACTCGATTCCGGCAACTGGCTGCGCGGCCAGTTGCCGGAATGTCGCGGCTGCCGGTGCAAGGGCCTGCAGCGCGCAGGGGAGATCGGGCTGCGGGAAGCGCTCCGCCAACAGCGACCGGAGCTCCGCATTGCTCCGGTCTTCCGCCGCGGTCAGCAGCTCTTCACCGTTCGCCTGCGTCACGTGGTGCGACAGCATCACCAGGCCGGTGAGATTCAGATGGCCCGCCAGGAGTGCTTCGAGCACGCGCGGGAACCGGCGCGCGAGACGAGCGACGCGAATCCGCTTGAACGCCACGTCCTCGGACATGTGGTGCTCGCCGACGCAGTAGCGATACATGGACGAATAGCCGGCCGGTGCCCACACCTTGCGGGCGTCGATCTCGAGGATGTGCGCCAGCAGCTCGACGGTCGTGTGGCGATCACGGGCGAGAAGCTCTGCGAAGTTCCGGAGCAGCGTGGCATCGGACAGGTAAGCGAGTGGACGAACAGGCACGGACGTGACTCCGCGGGGGCGGGTCGTGGGGCCGATCGCACATTCTTTGTATCACGCCCGAATGCGACGTCCGTAGATCGACGCACGCGCACGATCGGGGCCCGACGCGCGATTTGTCTCGGCGCCTACCGCGTGATGCGCAGCGCGGACGCCTTACCCGCTTTGTTGCGCCTCGCAGGATTCGGCCGGCGAGAGACCCGCTCGAGCATTCGAAAACCTGTCAAGCACGATCGGAGAGATCCTTCGAAGGCGGACCTACTTCCCGTAGGTCTTCATTCCCGACGGAGGCGTCTCGCCGTGGACGCGCTTCTCGACCGCGAGTCCCGGCACGACCATGCGCGCGGTCAGCGCGTCCCAGCTCGCCATGAAGATGTTGCGCGCGTCCACCGCGATCGGGCGGTTCTCGATCGTGATCGCCGCGTTGCGCGAGCTGTGGAAGTAGTCGGGCTCCCAGTTCGCGGTGCCGATCCACGTGGTCATGAGATCCACGACCATGTACTTGCAGTGCTCGACGCGGGCGAACGGGATGTAGCCGCCGCTCCACTCCGGCACGTGCGAGAGCTTGATGTGCACGTTGGGCAGGCCCGACAGCGCCTCGAGGTCGGCGAGCCGCCCGCTGTCGGCCTCCCAGTCGGAGACCACCATCCGCACGCCGACGCCGCGCGCCGCGGCGCGCCGCAAGGCGAGGTCGATCGTCGTGTCGCGGTCGCCGGCGCGCCCGTTGCCGTAGGTGAGGAGCTGGACGACGACATCGCGCTTCGCCGAGTCGATCAGCGCCACGATCCGCTCGCGATCGGACGCGAGGCCGTCCGGCGCGTGACCGATCGGCGAAAAGCTGGCGCGGACCCAGGCCGTGTCGCCCGGACCGTTGACGAGCGGGATGCCGCGCGGCCCGGCCGCGCCGCCCCGCGCCGCGTTGTCCACGCGCATGTCCTCGAGCGTCGGCGGATTCATCGGCTGCGCCGGCGATCCCGAGGCGAGCGTCGCGGCCGCCGAGCCCGCAGGCTTCGCGCCGCCGGTCGGGGCGGCCGCCGCCCAGTCGGACTCGAAGACGCGCGCGAACTCGGTCGCGATGCGCGGCTCACGCACGCGCACGCCCAGCTCGTGGATGTGCTTGAGCGAGCGCCAGTCGAGATTCTGGCTGCCGACGATCACCTGGTCGCCGTCGATGATGAAGTACTTGGCGTGCTGGACGCCGCCGCCCGACACCTGCTTCATGTCGAGCACCCGCACCTCGAGATTCTTGAGCGTGCCGAGCGAATCGGCGGGCTGCGGATACGTCGCGTGCATCCGCGCATCGAGAATCAGCCGCACGCGGACGCCGCGCTTCGCCGCGGCGGCAAGCGCCGCGATCACCGGCTGCATCGGCTCGCCGGGCCAGGTGGAGAGATAGAAGTGCTCGAGGTCGAGGCTCTTCTTCGCACCGGCGATCGCGTCGAGCCACACGGTCGCCGCGTCGTACACGTCCTTGTTGCCGAGCAGCGTTTCGACCGGGCGCGTCTCGAGCAGCAGCACCGGCCGGCTCGCGACCGGCACCGGAGCCGGCGCGGCGCCAAGCGTGAGCAGACTCAAGGCGACCGCGGCGAGCGGCAACATCGGCGGGAGACGGCGAACCGGAGTCATCGGGGCTCCTCGGACAATTCCTGTCATGCGTTCTCTCGGGATTTGCGCACGGCCACGATACCCGAGCGCGCGCCCGGGCCGAAGCGGCGTGCTACAGTCCGCAGCCGACCGCGGCGTCATCCCGTTGGAGATACGCGCGCGGCCCGCGGACATTCCGAAGAGCCAAAGCAAATCCAGGACAAGGCGAGGCCCGACGCCATGCGCAAGCCGACCCACGACGACGCCCAGCTGCTGCTCCATCTCTACGAGATCCGCCGCGAGGAGGAGCTGCGGCGCGCCCGCGCCTGGTTCCTCACCGATTTCAAGCCGGCCGGCTGGGCCGAGATCAAGTCGCGCTACCTGTCGCACTCCGACGAGGACCGCTACTTCCGCATGACGATCTCGTACTGGGAGCTGGTGGGGACGCTGGTCAACCGCGGCGTGCTGCACGCCGACCTGTTCTTCGACCACACCGGCGAGGACATCGTCACGTGGGACCGGTGCAAGATGTGGGTCGCCGACGCGCGCGCCGACATCCGGCCGACCTACCTCTACCAGTTCGAGAAGATGGTGAACGACCACGTCGCGTTCCGCGCCAGGATCAACGCCGCGTACGTCGCAGCCGCCGCGCGCGCTTCCTCGGCCGCGGCCGGCGGCGCCAGGGCCAAGCGGGCCGCGAAGCGCTGACATGTCCTCGTCGTTCGGCCGGCTGTTCGTCGTCACCACGTTCGGCGAGTCGCACGGCCCGGGCGTCGGCGTGGTCGTGGACGGCATGCCGCCCGGCATCGCGGTCGACGCCGCCGACATCCAGCACCAGCTCGACCGGCGCCGGCCCGGGCAGAGCGCGCTCACCACGCAGCGCAGCGAGACCGACCGCGTCGAGATCCTCTCCGGCGTGTTCGACGGCGTGACGCTCGGCACGCCGATCGCGATGCTCGTGCGCAACACCGACGCGCGCTCGCAGGACTACGACAAGCTCAAAGACGTGTTCCGGCCCGGCCACGCCGACTACGTCTACATGCAGAAGTACGGCGTGCGCGACCACCGCGGCGGCGGGCGCTCGTCGGGGCGCGAGACGGTGGGCCGCGTCGCCGCCGGCGCGCTCGCGCGCGCGGCACTCACGACCGTCGGCGTGAGCATCGTCGGCGGCACGGTGCAGGTGGGCGACACGAAGGCGCTGAAGCGCGACTGGGAGATCGCCGAGTCCAATCCCGTCCGCTGCCCCGACGCCACGGCGGCCGAGGCGATGGCGGCGGTGATCCTGCGCGCGCGCGATCAGAAGGACTCGGTCGGCGGCGTGGTCGAGGTGGTCGCGCGCGGTGTGCCCGCGGGCTGGGGCGATCCGACGATGGCGAAGCTCGACGCGCTGCTCGGCGCGGCGATGCTCTCGATCCCGGCGACCAAGGGCGTCGAGATCGGCGGCGGCTTCGGCATGTGCGCGCTCGCCGGCTCGCAGACCAACGACGTGTTCGACGGTGAGAAGTATCTCTCCAACTTCGCCGGCGGCATCGCGGGGGGGATCTCGAACGGCGCCGAGGTCGTCGTGCGCGTCGCGGTGCGCCCGGCGACGTCGATCGGCAAGCCGCAGACGGCGGCGACGGCCGAAGGCGGCACGACGACGATCGCGATCGAAGGTCGCCACGATCCGTGCATCTGCCCGCGCGTGGTCCCGGTCGCCGAGAGCATGATGGCGATCACGCTCGCCGACGTCTGGCTGCGGCAGCGCGCGCTGCGCGGCCGCGCGATGTGAGCCGGCGGCCGCGCGCCGTTCCTGCCGTCGCGCCTTCCCCGGCGCGTGTGCCGTTCTGGATCCCGCTCGCGCTCGGCCTCGCGTTCGTCTTCTTCGTGCCCGGGCTGCTCGAGCAGTTCGAGGTGCCCAAGACCGAGGCGGTGCGCGTGTGCGGATTCGCGTGCATGGCATGGGCGTTCGCCGCCGGCTGGGGGCGCCGCGCAGGGCGCGTCCGGCCGCTCGTCCTGATCGACATCGCGGTGCTGGCGTGGCTCGCGGTCGAGATCGCAGCGACTGTCGCCTCGGTGTCGCCGGGATTGAGCCTCTTCGGCGAGCCGGAGCAGCGGGAGGGACTCCTCACCTCGCTCGCGCTCGCCGGCCTCTACGCCGCGGTGCGCGTGACGGCGGGCGGGGGGCAGGCGACGGGGGCCGCGCCGGGGTCGCGCCGCGCGAGTGGCGCGTCGGCGGGCGCACTTCACGTATCACTTGAAGTGCTGGCGTGGGCCGCGGCGGTCGCGAGCCTCTACGCCGTCCTGCAGGCGGCCCACCTTGATCCGATTCCCTGGGTGGGCGGCCCGATCTACGGCACGTACGTCCGGCCGGGGGGAACGCTCGGCCACCCGAACCTCCTCGGGGTCGCGGCCGCCTCGGCGTGCGCGATCGCCGTCGCGATGGCGGTCGCCGGCGCGCGGCGCCGCGCGCTGTGGCTCGGCGTCGCGATGCTGACGGCGCTCGCGACCGCACTCTCGCTCTCGCGCGGCGCGTGGCTCGCGCTCGCTGTCGCGGCGCCGGTCGCGGCGCTGGTCGCGCGCGGCGCGCCGGGAGGCGGAACGGCGCCGAAGCGCGCGACGGCCGGCGCGGGCTTCGCGATCGCCGCGGTCATCGTCGTCGTGATCGCGGGACTCTCGGCAAGCGGACTCGCGACGCCGCTCCTGATCCGCGCGCGCGAGCTGTTCGCGCCGCTCGAGGGCTCGGGGCGGAGCCGGCTCGAGATCTGGCGCACCGCGCTCGCGGCGTGGCGCGCGCGGCCCGTCTTCGGCCAGGGCCCGGACACGTTCTTCCTCGTCTTCCCACGCTACCAGACCGCCGAGTACTGGCGGCAGGAGTGGGGCCTGCTGCCGCTGCATGCGCACTCCATCTATCTCCACACGCTCGCGACGCGCGGCGTCGCCGGTCTCGCCGCCGGCGCGCTGCTCGTCGCCGCGACGATCGCTTCGGCGTGGCGCGCGCGCCGTGCGGGCGAGCGCACGCTCGCCGCGGTCGCGATCGGCGCGCTCGCCGCACTCGGCGTCGGCGGGGCGTTCGGCGCGGCGGGGATCGCCGGCGCCGCGCTGGCGATGGTCCTCGCGGGGGCGCTCGCCGCGCGCGACGCCGGCGCGCGAGCCGATACGACGCTGGCGATCGCGCGCCCGCCGCGGCGCGCCGCGCTCGCGATCGCGCTCGTCGCCACACTCGGCGCGGCGATGGAGCTCGCGGCGTCGGGCGCCGCCGCCCATGCGCGGCTCGCGCTGGTGAGCGATCCGCGCGGCGCCGCGGCCGGCGCGGCGCGCGCCGGGAGCCTCATGCCGTTCGACGATCTCTATCCCGCGCTCCGCGCGCAGAGCACGCTCGCGCTCCCGCCCGACGCGCCGGATCTCGCCGCGCGCATCGCCGAGGCGAAGCAGGCGATCGGCCGCGCGCTCGCGCTCGCGCCGCTGCGCGCGATCCACCATCAGACGCTCGGCTATCTGCTTGCGGGGTCCGCAGCGCCGGGCGACGCCGCGGCGATCGCCGCCGCCGAATCGTCCTTCGCGCGCGCCGTCGTGCTCGCGCCGGTCGATGGGCGGCTGCTCGCGCAGGCCGCCGATCTCGAGCTCGCGCTCGGGCGGCCGGCCCGGGCGCGCGCCTGGGCCGGGCGCGGCGCGAGCCTCTATCCGCTCGAGGGAGCGAGCCAGTCCGCGCTCGCCGCCGCGTGCGCCGCGACCGGCGACACGACCGGCGCACGCGTCGCGTTCGAGCGCGCGGTCGCGGGACTCTGGCACGACGGCGGCGCCGGCCGCGCCGGCGCCGAAGCGGCGCTGCGGCGCATGGCCGCGGTGCGATGAACCGCCGTGCGATGAGGTGGCGCCGGTCCGGGCGCCGTTGCGGCTCGCGCGAGCCGCGTGCTAGCCTCTTCGCCGTTCTTCGGAGGGGTTCGTTCGACGGGGCGTGCATTCATGTATCGGGGCTGGCGCGGATACGGCGACGCGTGGCGTTGCCGGGTGATCGCGTTGGTCCGCTGAACCCACGAGCGACGCGCGAGATCCCGGCCCACGCCACTCACGGCGTGGGCTGATTCGTTAGGGGCGGAACGCCGCCGGAGCGCGCGGCGGGTCGTCCGCCGTCGGAGGTCGGACCGGATGCTGGTGCTCCTCGAGCGCGGGCTGGGCGAGTCGTCGATCGGCGACATTGCCACGCG
Source organism: Candidatus Eiseniibacteriota bacterium (assembly GCA_016178725.1). Classification (GTDB taxonomy): domain Bacteria; phylum Eisenbacteria; class RBG-16-71-46; order RBG-16-71-46; family RBG-16-71-46; genus WS-11. The sequence goes on along the minus strand of JACOSV010000084.1, from coordinate 136,724 downwards.
CCTGCGCATGTTCGGGCTCTCGATCCACCGCACCGACCACGGTGGCCAGGCGCGCATCGGCGCGGTGGGCGAGAACGCCGGCGTGGACTGGGGTGCGGTGCGCGCGTGGCCGGGGGTCGCCTCGGTCGAGAAGCTGCCGGCGCCGTTCAAGCTGGTGAGCCGCGCATTCCATCCCCACGACACCATCATCTCGGTCGGGCGCTGCGCGATCGGCAGCCGTCAGCTCGCGATCATGGCCGGCCCGTGCTCGGTCGAAGGCGAGGAGCAGGCGTTCACGATCGCCGCCGCCGTGGCGCGCGCGGGCGCCACGATCATGCGCGGCGGCGCGTACAAGCCGCGCACGTCGCCCTACTCGTTCCAGGGTCTCGGCGAAGAGGGATTGAAGCTGCTGCGCCGCGCTGCCGACGCGAACGGTCTCGCCGTCGTGAGCGAGGTGATGGATTCGCAGCACGTGCCGCTGGTCGCGCGCTACGCCGACATCCTGCAGGTCGGCGCGCGCAACATGCAGAACTACGCGCTGCTCAAGGAAGTCGGCCATGCCGAGAAGCCGGTGCTGCTCAAGCGCGGGCTCGCCGCGACGATCGAGGAGTGGCTGATGAGCGCCGAGCACATCGTCTCGCAGGGCAACACCCAGGTGGTCCTGTGCGAGCGCGGCATCCGCACCTTCGAGACCTACACGCGCAACACGCTCGACCTGAACGCCATTCCGGTGGTGAAGGAGCTGTCGCACCTGCCGGTGATCGTGGACCCCTCGCACGGCACGGGGATCCGCAACAAGGTCGGACCCATGGCGCGCGCCTCGATCGCCGCCGGCGCGGACGGATTGATCGTCGAGGTCCACCACGATCCCGACCACGCGCTCTCGGACGGCGCGCAATCGCTCTATCCCGAGCAATTCGAAGAGCTGGTCGGGCAAATTCGCACGATCGCCGGGGTCCTCGGCCGGACCGCATGATCCGGGGCCGTGTCAGGTATGGAATTGCGTCCGCGCGCGGAACCCCGCCGCGCGGTATGCTCCTTGCGGTCGCAGAGTCGTCATACCCCATCGCCACCCGTTCCCTAAGACCGTCCTCCAGACGATGAGGGGGTTCCCGCCATGATTCGACCTGCCTTCCGCGTGTGGACCGTGCCGTTCGTCCTGCTGTTCGCCGTCACCGCGCTCCCCGCGCTCGCGCAGGAGAGCGACGATCCCGATCTCCCGGCATTCATGCAGGGCAAGGTCGACAAGGACTGGTTCCTCAAGGCGCGCGGCGACTACATGGATCGCCTGCTCGGCGTGCGCGACTGGGTGGCGGGCGAGAACCCGCGCGTGCGCGCGATCCGGCAGATGCAGGCGCAGCAGGCGCAGGCCGGACCGTTCAGCAACGGGTTCTGGACGCCGATCGGACCGATGCCGATCCCGAACGGCCAGACCACGACGACCTCGACCGCGGTGAGCGGGCGCATCACGGCGATCGCGGTGAACCCGACCGACCCCAACACCGTCTACGTCGGCGCCGCGCAGGGCGGCGTCTATCGCTCGACCGACGGCGGCACGACCTGGACGCCGATCTTCGACACGGCCGCATCGCTCGCGATCGGCGCGCTGGCGCTCGCGCCCTCGGACCCGACGATCCTCTACGTCGGCACCGGCGAGGCGAATCTCGCCGGAGACTCGTTCTTCGGCGTCGGCCTCTACCGCATCGACAACGCCAACACCACGCCGGTGCTGAACGGCCCCTTCAATCCCACGCCGACGACCGACGTGATTGGCGCCAAGACGTTCACCGGCCGCTCGATCAGCAAGATCCTCGTCGATCCGACGACCCCCGGGACCATCTTCGTCTCGACGGCGAGCGGTATCGGCGGGCTCGGCATCGACGCGTTCGGCGCCTCGCCGCCGGTCACCGGGCTCCGCGGCATCTACCGCAGCACCGACGCGACGTCCGGGTCGCCCAGCTTCGCCAAGCTCACCGTGACCAACGCCGGCAGCATCGCCCCGGATGTGAGCGGCAACCGCATCATCAACGACATGATCTACGACCCGACCGACGGAACGAACAACACGATCGTCTGCTGGGTGTTCGGCAACGCCGCCGCGGGGGACGGCGGCATCTACCGGACGACGAACGCGCTCGCCGGAACGCCGACGTTCACACAGACCTTCACCACGACCGTGAGCAGCTCGCGCGGTGCGTTCAACGCCGTGCGCATCGCCGGCGTGACGACCATGCTGGTCGGAACCGGCGAGACCGCGGCCGGCACCTCGTGCACCACCGGATCGGGCTGCCTGCGCAAATCGACCGACGGCGGCGCGACGTGGGGCGCGAAGCTCACGGGCGGCGGCGGCTACTGCGGCGGCCAGTGCTTCTACGACCTGCCGGTCGCGATGGAGCCCGACAACGCTTCGATCATCCTGATCGGCGGCTCGGGCAACAGCACCTGCTCGCGCGTGCTCACGCGCTCGACCAACGGCGGCACGACGTTCACCGCCGCGGGCGTCGCCGACGTGGGGCTCCACGCCGATGCGCACGTCATCGCCTTCTCGGCGTCGACGCCGACCACGGTATACGAGGGCAACGACGGCGGCGTCTTCAAGTCCACGAACGGCGGCGCGAACTGGACGAGCCTCAACAACTCGACCTTGAGCGCGACCCAGTTCCAGAGCGTCGCCGTCCATCCCAGCGACCGCTGGTTCACGATCGGCGGCACACAGGACAACGGCACGCCCTTCTATCGTCCCGACCAGACGTGGACCCGCGCCGACTTCGGCGACGGCGGCTACGCACTGATCGATCAGAACGCCGCCGACGTGACCAACGTCACGATGTACCACACGTACTTCAACCAGCAGAACAACCTCGTCGGCTACGCCGGCGTGACGACCGTCGCGAGCGCGGTGGACGGCGGCTGGTCGTTCTTCGGCAACGGCTCGAACGGCATCAGCTTTTCCGACAACGTCCAGTTCTACGCGCCGATGGCGCTCGGCCCGGGCAGCCCGAATCCCGTGTACTACGGAACCCAGCGGCTCTACCGCTCGCCGGACAAGGGCACCACCAACGCGACGGTCAGCCAGAACCCGATCGTGTCGGGACAGGTGATCACCGCGATCGGCATCGCGCCGACGGACGACAACACGCGCATCGTCGGCTTGAGCAACGGCACGATCTGGATGACGCAGAGCGGATCGAGCACGCTCACCGACGTGACCAGCGGATCGTTCCCGGTGTCGGCCACCGGCACGCGCTACATCACGCGCGTCGTGATCGATCCCAACAACTCGAACACCGCGTGGGCGTGCTTCGCCGGCTTCGGCATGCCGGCGGGCCAGCACATCTGGAAGACGACGAACCTCGCCGGCGGCGGCCCGACCTGGACCGCCTCGGGCACCGGCATCCCGGACGTCCCGGTGGACGCGTTCGCGCTCGACGCGACGAAGCCGCTCGAGATGTACGCGGGCACCGACATCGGCGTCTACAAGTCCACCGACGGCGGCGCGACCTGGTCGGCGTGGACCACCGGCATGCCGGTGGTCGCGGTGTTCGACATGGCGCTCCAGCAGGCCAACCGCACGCTGCGTATCGCGACGCACGGCCGCGGCATGTGGGAGCGGCTGGTCGATCCCGGCGCGGCCGCGGTCGCGGCGCTGGTGAGCACCGACGTGGTCAACGGGCACGTCCTGCTCTCCTGGCATACCGACATGCAGCCGGGCGACGTGGCGCACCTCTATCGCCGCTACGTGCCGGGCGACTGGCAGTCGATCGCCACGCTCCACGTGGACGGCTCGGGGGACCTCGCGTTCGACGACGGCACCGTGCAGGCGAACGGCGTCTACGACTACCGGCTCGGCCTGCCGTCCGGCACCGGTGAGATCTTCGCCGGCGACGTGCGCGTGGATGTGAGCGCCGCGAGCCGCCTGTCGCTCGCCGGCGCATCGCCGAACCCGTCGGTGTCGGGCATGCGCCTCACGTTCACGCTGCCGAGCGCCGCGGCCGCGCGCATCGAGATAGTGGACGCGACCGGGCGCCGCGTCCTGACGCGCGACGTGTCGGCGATGGGGCCGGGCCGCCATGTGCTCGATCTCACGCGTGAGCGCTTCAAGCCCGGCATCTACTGGGCGCGACTCGTGCAGGGCGACCGCATGTCGTCGGCCAAGATCGCGGTGCTCGGTTCGGGCAACTAGACACAACCTTCGGCGGCCGGTCATCGTCCAAGCGACGTGACCCGAGCCGCGCGGCGCGGCGGCGCGCGCGGTAGCATGGTCGGTCATGCGCGCATCGCCTCCGCCGGTCGCATCGTCTCCGCCCGCGACGCCGGCGCGGCCGCTCGATCGCGTCGCCGCGCTCGCCATCGCGCTCTGGAGCGCCGCGATGCTCGCGGTCGCACTGATCGCGCATCGCACGCCCCTCTACGGCGTCGAGACCGACCTCCTCGGGGACTATGCGCCCGCCGCGCGTGAGCTGCTGCACGGCGTCGTGCGGCCCGAGCGCTTCGAGTTCCACGGACCCGGCTACCCGGCGCTGCTCGCGGTCGCCTCGCCGCTCGCCGGCGGCGATCCGTGGATTGCGGCGCGGATCCTCAACGTCGTCGCCGCGGCGATCGCCGCGTGGTGCGCGTACCGGCTGACGCAGCGGTTCCTCGGCGCGCCGGTCGCGGTCGCGACCGTGCTCGCCCTGCTCGCGATGCCCGTCTTCGTCCGCGCGACGATCGAAGCCGCGACCGACATGCCCTCGCTGGCGCTGTCGTTCGCGGCGACGTGGCTCGCGCTGGCGGCGGCGCGCGGGCGCGGGCTGTTGCTCGCCGGGCTGCTCGCCGGGTTCGCGTATCTCACACGCGACAACGCGCTGTTCCTGGTGCCCGCCGCGGCGGTGGCGATCGCCGCGCGGCCGGGCCGCGGGCGCGCCGCGCTCGCGTACGGCGCCGGATGGGTGCTGCCGGTCGCGGCGTGGATCGCGACGCAGCTCGCCGTCTCGGGACACCCGTTCGCGAACAAGAACCATCTCAATCTCGCGTTCGAGATCTACGGGGGCGGGATGGCGTGGGACCGCTTCTGGATCGAGACCGGCGCAGCGTTCCATTCGTTCCTGGATGTCGTGCGCTTCGATCCCGCGCGGTTCGCGGCGCACGTCGGCGCGAACCTGGCAACGCGCTGGCTCGACGACGCGCGACGGCTGATGCCCGTGTGGATCGGCGCTCTCGCGCTGCCGGGGCTCGCCGTCACGTGGTGGCGACGGCCGGGATGGGCGGCGTTCCTCGCCCCGCCGGCGCTGTGCTACGCCGTGCTCTGCTTCGTCTTCTACTCGCCGCGGTTCTTTCTCTTCCTGCTGCCCTTCTATCTCTCGGGCGCGTGCGCGCTGCTGATCGGGGCCGAGCCGCAGGGCGCGATCCGGCCGCCCGAGTGGCTGCGGCGCGTCGGTCCGTGGGCCGCCGCGGCACTCATCGCCGTCAGCGCGGTCGCCGCGGCGCGCGAGAACCGCGCGCTGCTCGCCGACGCGCCCGACGAGGTGCGCGCGGGAGGGGAGGCGCTGCGCCGGATCGCGCGGCCGGGCGACGCCGTGCTCGCGCGCAAGCCGCACGTCGCGTGGTTCGCCGGAATGGACTACGTCGCGGTGCCCTACGCCGACGCGTTCACCGACTTCCTCGACGCCGTGCACGCGACCCGCGCGCGCTACCTCTTCGTCTCGCCGATCGAGATGCGGCTCCAGCCGCAGCTCTCCGTGCTCGAGGATCCCGATGTCCACGTGCCCGGGCTCGAGCCGATCGCGTGGCGCGGGGACGATCCGCGGCATGGATTCGCGATCTACCGTCTCGTGCCGAGCACCGCGACGGCCGCGGTCGTGGATGAATCGCTGCTCGTCGCGATCCGCCGCTTCGCCGCACGCCGGCCGGGAGAGCCGTGGCCCGCGACGTACCTCGGCGGCCAGCTCGTCACGATGGGCCGCTTCCGCGAAGCGCTCGCGCCGCTCGCCGAGGCGGCGCGGCTGTCGCCCGGCGATGCGCTGGTCGCGCGCTTCCAGGCGATCGCGTCGTTCGAGACCGGCGATCTCGAGACGGCCGGCGCCGCGGCCGAACGCGCGCTCCAACTCACCGGCGCGGGCGCGTCGTGGGAGGAGGGCTACCTCGGCCACGTGCGGCTCGCGCAGGGGCGGCTCGACGAGGCGCGCGCCCATCTCATGCGCGCGATGCGCGCCGCGCCCGGCGCCGCGCGCTACGCCGAGGAGTTCCGGGTCGCCGATTCGCTGGCGCGCGCGCGGGGCCCGACGCCGCGGCGCTGAACGCCGGGCGGCCGGACGACGATCAGCGCATGCGGATCGTCACGGCCAGCATGGGCGAGCCCTTCCACGTCTTGCGCAGCGGCGGTGCGGTGAGGTTGTCCGGCACCTGATCGTAGGGATGGAAGTCGCCCGCGAGCCGCGACACCCGCGCGCAATGAACGCCGCCGGTCAGAACGATCGCGTGACCGAAAGACAATCCCGCGCCGAGAACGTACTCGACCTCCGTGCCGACATTGCCGTGGATGTCCACGGCGGCGCCGCCGCTCATCTCGACGTTCCACCGGCCGCCTTGGATGGGCCAGAGCCGGTAGTTGAGCAGCAGGGTGGGGATCGGCTGGGCATCCGATCGCCGCGTGTATCCGATGCGGTTGACGGTGACGGTCTTCGTGCCGCCGTTCACAGGGTCGGGCACGACGCTCTTCGACGGCACGATCCCGAACGCGATCTCGTCGTCGAACGACATGCCGACGCCGGCGCTGATCGTGAGCGGCGACGGGCGGACGACGGTGACCACCGTCTCGCGCAGGACGGCGGTGTTGGGCGCGGTGAACCGGTCGTGCGAGAGCAGCTCGACGCGCGACTCGACGTTGAAGAGGACGTGGGACTCCTGTCCAACGCGCGCCTGCAGGACGAAGCTCTTGGCGCCGCCGTCGTTGATCTTCTGCAGGAGCCAGCGCCATTCGCCGAGGTTGACCCAGGCGTCCTGGTAGCGCACCGCGATGCTGCTCGCGGCGCCGATACTGTCCACGCGGTCTGCGATCTGCCCCGCGTAGGTCAGCAAGGCCTTCCGTAGGTTCTCTTCCTTATCGTTCCCCGTGGCATAAGTGGTGAGCTCCGCCGTGACGCCGGCGACACTCGCCCGCTTGTCGCTCACGTCGCGAGACGGCCACGGCGTGTTGAGGGCCGATGCGATCTTGGATTGAACCACCGGAATGCTGTCGAGCACTTCTTTTTCGTCGCCGTCCTTCCGCAGAACGATGTCCGCGTGCGTGGCGAGCGACCGGATAGCCTGGATCGCGCCGTTCGCGCCTCCGGCATATCCCTCGACGATGCCGCGTTCGTAGACGACCGTGCTGTCGATGCCGACCAGCTTCTCGGCCAGGTCCTTCAGCGACCCACCTCGGGTTTGGTTGATCGCCGCGATGGTGGCGGTCGAAACGGCGGGCTCGTACGTCGGCTTGCCCGGCGTGAAGGGAATGAATGGGAGCGTGAGGTCCGGCCCCTGCAGATACGCGACCGAAACGCCGAGACGGTAGTCGAAGCGCAGCACGTTGAGACGGCTCACCTCGACGAGCGCCGGACCGTTCACGCGCTCGCCGGCGACGAACTCGCCGTACGGACGCTCAACAGGGTGGGCAATCCAGCCACGGGTCGAACCCGCGTGCGGCGCGGCGGCGATCATGAAAAGGAAGATGAGGGGCGTCATGGCGGGGAACTCCGTCGCTGGATCGTCGGCGATCGTGCCGCGGTCGAATCACGCGGCGGTGCGATGCGGCTCGAGGTGGGGCGGCCTGCGCGCGATATTACCCCGCGACCGTCGCGGCAGGCCGGTGGTTTTTCGCGCCGCGGTCGGCGCAACGGCAACGCAAGGCCGCGCGGGCTCACCGCCGCGACTGCAGCGACCTTGACGCGGCACGCGCTCTCCGGCTTAATCCGTCCCCTCGCGGGCGCTTAGCTCAGTCTGGTAGAGCACTTGCTCGACAAGCAAGGGGTCACAGGTTCAAGTCCTGTAGCGCCCACCATGTCTACGCCCGGCCGCCGCGCCTAAGGGCCACCCGACGAGGCCAACGCCCATGTCCGCGACCTCCACGCCGAAGAGCGGTCCCGACCTGTCGCACTATCCGGGCGGCGAGGCGCTCTATCGGCTGCGGCATTCGGCGGCCCACATCCTCGCCAGCGCGGTCACCGAGCTGTTCCCCGACGTCAAGGTCGCCGGCGGCCCGCCGATCGAAAACGGCTTCTACTACGACTTCGCGCGCGATCAGCCGTTCACCCCCGAAGACCTCGAGCGGATCGATGCGCGCATGCGTGAGATCGTCGCCGAGAACCAACCGTTCGAATCCTCGGAGTCGAGCCGCGACGAGGCGATCAAGAAGTTCGAGGGCGCGGGCGAGAAGTACAAGGTGCACTTCATCTCGCAGATCCCGGCCGGCGACAAGGTCACGTTCTACCGCAACGGCCGGTTCCTCGATCTCTGCCGCGGTCCGCACCTCGCGAGCACCGGCGAGCTCAAGGCGTTCAAGCTCACGCACGTCGCCGGCGCCTACTGGCTCGGCAACGAGCGCAACGAGATGCTGCAGCGCATCTACGGCACCGCGTTCGCGACGCCCGCGGAGCTCGAGGCGTACCTCCATCAGATCGAAGAGGCGCTCAAGCGCGACCACCGCCGCGTCGGCAAGGAGCTCGACCTGTTCTCGATCCACGAGGAGGTCGGGGCCGGGCTGATCCACTGGCACCCCAAGGGCGGCATGGTGCGCCACCAGATCGAGGAGTTCTGGAAGGACGAGCACCTGAAGCGCGGCTACCAGCTCGTCTACACGCCGCACATCGCGAGCGAGAAGCTCTACGCGATCTCGGGGCACCTCGAGAACTACGCGGATCTGATGTACGCGCCGATGGACATCGACGGGCAGCCCTACCGCGTGAAACCGATGAACTGCCCGATGCACATCATGATCTACAAGAACCGCAAGCACTCGTACCGCGAGCTGCCGATCCGTCTCGCCGAGATGGGCACGGTGTACCGCTACGAGCGCTCGGGCGTGCTCCACGGCTTGGACCGCGTGCGCGGATTCACCGTGGACGACTCGCACATCTTCTGCACGCCCGACCAGCTCGCGGGCGAGGTGCTCGGCATTCTCGACCTCATGGACTTCCTGCTGAAGACCTTCGGTTACCAGTACGTCTGCTACCTCGCGACGCGGCCCAAGGACCACTTCCTCGGCAGCGAGGAGCAGTGGGCGTTCGCGACCGCGGCGCTCGAGCAGGCGCTGAAGCAGCGCGGCCTGCCGTACGAGATCGACGAAGGCGGCGGTGCGTTCTACGCGCCGAAGATCGACGTGAAGCTGCGGGATGCGATCGGGCGCGAGTGGCAGTGCCCGACGATCCAGGTGGACCTCAACCTGCCGAAGCGCTTCGGCGTCTACTACACCGGGCCCGACGGTCAGGACCACGAAGCGGTCATGCTGCACCGCGCGCTGTACGGCTCGGTCGAGCGCTTCGTCGGCATCTACATCGAGCACACCGGGGGCGAGTTCCCGGTGTGGGTGGCGCCGGTCCAGGCGGTCGTGATCCCGGCGAACCCCAAGGCGTACGACTACGCGGCCGACACGGCGCGGATGTTCCGCGAGGGCGGCATGCGCGCCGAGGTCGACCTGCGCGACGACAAGATGGGCGCCAAGATCCGCGACGCCGAGCTGCAGAAGATCCCGTACATGGTGGTGGTCGGACCGCGCGAAGCCGAGGCGGGCGCCGTCTCGCCGCGCCGCAAGGGCGTCGGCCAGCTCGAGACGATGACGCGAGAGGCGTTCCTCGAGCGCGTGCAGAAGGAGTCGCGCGAACGGAGCGCGTAGCGTCCGGCGTCGAAGAACGCACGAGGCCCCGCCGGAGCGATCCGGCGGGGCCTCGGCATTGCGCGGGAGAAACGTCAGTACTTGATGCTCAAGCCTCCGCGCCAGGTCGGGTCGAACCGCCATCCGGTCAGCTTGGATTCCGACCCGGGCGTCAGCTTGTCGTCCCACGACGAGTAGCCGATCCGCATCGAGGTGGAACCGAAGAGACGCAGGCTGTCGGAGAGCTTCATCGAGCCGCCGATGCGCGGATCGAACCCGTACTCGCGCACCGGGTCGAACTTGACGTCGGGATTCCCGGTCTGCTTGAACGTCTGGTTGGTGCTGGAATAGAAGAATCCCGGGCCGCAGTACCAGTCCTCGTCGCAGCAATCGTCGTAGTAGTCGAAGCCGAGGCGGAGCTCATAGAAGGTGAGCGTGCTCTGCGCCGTGGTGGAGAAGCTTCCGCTGGTGGACTCGTCCTTCAGTCCGCCGATACCGTAGCCGCCGCCGATCGCCCAGCCCCAGTGCGAGCCCTTGCTCATGGCGCCCACCATCTCGTATCCGAGCCCGATGACGGCCTGCGAGGCGAAGTTCGTCGTGGGCGCTTCGTGACTGAAGGCGTAGACGGAGCCCGCCCACACCGGCGCGGCGCCGGTTCCCTGATCCTTCGCGAGAGCGACGTTGGCGGTGAGGGCAACCGCTGCGATGATGATCACCGTGACGGTCCTGCGGATCATGCATACCTCCGTGGTCGCACCGGCCCTATGCCGGATCGGTGCGGCAGCATCCGTCCGGATCGGCCTTTGCGTCAACGACTCGGCGCAAGTGCAGTTGACGCCGCATGATGGCTGACCGACGCGGAGCGAGCCCGCAGCGGCCGTGGACGCGCCCGGCGCTGGTCAGCGCGCTCGCCGCCGTGCTCCTCCACCTGCCCGTCCTCCGGTACGGCTTCGTCTGGGACGACCGCTGGCTGATCGAGACGAATGCCGCGCTGCGCGGCGGCGCGGGACTCGGGCGGCTGCTCGTCTCGGATTTCTGGGCGCCCGCGGGATTCGCGACCGGGTTCTGGCGTCCGGTCGTGGTGATGTCCTACTGGTTCGACGGCCGCGTGTCGAACTGGAGTCCAGCCTGGTTCCATGCCGTGAACCTCGCGGCGCACGCGGCGGCGAGCGCCGGGGTCGCCGCGCTCGCGATCGCGCTCGGCGCGCCCGCAGGGGCGGCACTCGCGGGCGGTCTCTGGTTCGCCGCGATGCCGCTCCACGTCGAGTCGGTCGCGTGGATCTCGGGGCGCACTGACGCCTTCTGCACGGCGCTGTTCCTGCTCGCGCTCCTCGGCGACCGGCACGCGCGCCGCGAGGGGCGCGCCTCGCCCGGCGTGCTCCCGCCGGCGCTCCTTGCGCTCGCGCTCCTATGCAAGGAGACGGCGATGGTCTTCCTGCCGCTGGTCGCGGTCGCCGAGTGGGTGGAGCGCCCGCGCGACGCGGCGTCGTCGCGCGGACGATGGCTGGCGCCCTATGCGGTCGTCACCGCGGTCTGGGCGATCGCGCATCTCGGGTTCGCCACGACGCGCGTGACCGCGGCCGGCGTGTCACCGGCGTTGCGCTGGTCCGCGCTGACGATGCCGCCGCACTACCTCGCGTTCCTCTGGCCGTGGGGGACGCACACGCCGGCGGTCACGCTGCGCATGCCGACATCCGCCCTCGATCCCGACGTGATCGTCGGGGCGATCGCGCTCATCGCGTGGGCGGTCGCGCTGTCGCTGCTGCTGCGGCGCCGGTCGGCCGTGGCGGTGCCGGTCGCGCTCCTCGGCCTCGGGCTCGCGCCGGTGGTGGCCGTCGCCGCGACCGCGGCGTTCGTGCTCTACGCCGAGCGTCACTTCTATCTCGCCTCGGCCGGCGCGGCGCTGCTCCTCGCGTCGGCCCTCGCCCCGGCCATGCGCGCGCCGCGCTGGCGAATGGCCGCGGCCGCGCTCGCCGCGACGATCGTGGGAGCGAGCGCGATCGCCACGTGGCGGCTGCTGCCGCACTGGCGGAGCGACGCGACGCTCTTCGCCGCGATGGCGTCGTCCGGAGAGCCCAATGCCGAGGCGCACGTGTCGCAGGCGCGCATCCTCGCCAACGAGGGCCGGCCGGCCGAGGCGTTCACCGAGCTCGCCACCGCGCAGGCGATCGATCAGCGGCGTCCCGATATCTTCGCCACGCGCGGCCTGATGTTCTATCAGCGCGGCCTGTGGGCCGAATCGGTGCGGAGCATCGACAGCGCGCTGGCGCTCGGCGCGCGCGGGATCGAGGAGCGCACGACGCGTCCGCTGGCACTCGCGCGGCTCGGCCGGCTCGACGAGGCGCGCGCGGCGCTCGAAGCGCTGCGCGCGGAATCGCCGGCCAGCCCGTGGGTGGATTCGGCCTGGGGACAGTTCCTGCTCATCACGCGGCGACCCGACGAGGCGTGGCCGTTCCTCGAGCGCGCCGAGCGCTACCTTCCCGGCGACACCGACCTCGAGTTCAGTCTCGGCGTGGCGGGGGCGATGACGAGGCACCTGCCGCAGGCGATCGCGGCGCTCGAGCGCGCGGTCACGCTGTCGCCGACCCACTACGACGCATGGCTCATGCTCGCCGCCGCCCGCGAGGAGGCCGGCGACCGGACGGGAGGGGAGCAGGCGTTCGACCGCGCGTCGGCGCTGCCCCAGGCGCGGGATGGCCGCGCCGAGGCGCTGCGGCAGCAGGCGCGCCGGCGCGGGCCCTGACCGCCGCGGCGGACGGTTGCGCCCGGACGCACGTCCCCGCTACACTGCCCGCCGCAGCACCAAGCAGAAGCCTCCGCTTCTCACCCCCGCGGGCCACGATGCCTGCTCAAGGGTTCTGGATCCCGGCTGGGATGCCGCGATCCGCTGATGGCCGGCCCAACGCCGGGCGGAGACTCTCTGCGTGGAGTCCCGTCCGGCGTCCCGTTTTTTCGCGGCGCGCCGGCGCCGGCGATGCCGGCGCGGTCGCATCACCACGAACCTGGAGGTGAACACATCACCACCACTAAGCAACCCGAAGTCCGCGTCAACGAGCGCATCCGAGTGCCGCAGGTCCGCGTGATCTCGGATGACGGCGAGCAGGCCGGCGTGTTGACCACGCGGGAGGCGCTCACGCTCGCGCAGTCGAAGGGGCTCGATCTCGTCGAAGTCTCGCCGACCGCGCGCCCACCCGTGTGCCGGATCATGGACTACGGAAAATTCAAGTACGAGCAGAACCGCCGGGCGCGCAAGGCGAAGAAGAAGCAGCACATCATGCACCTCAAAGAGATCAAGATGCGCCCGAAGATCGACGAGCACGACTACACGTTCAAAATGGACCACGCGCGCCAGTTCCTGTCGGCGCGCGACAAGGTGAAGTTCACGGTCACGTTCCGCGGACGCGAGATGGCGCACCCCGAGCACGGCCACAAGCTGATCCAGCGCATCATCGCCGAGCTCATCGAGGTCGCGAGCGTCGAGACGCCGGCGCGGGCGGAAGGCCGCATGTTGACGATGGTGATGATGCCCAAGCCGCCGAAGGGCGGCCCGACGAAGAGCGAGCCGTCACGGGACGGCGACGCGGTCCGCTAGCGCGGCGCGAGAGGAGAACACGATGCCCAAGATGAAATCGAACCGCGCGGCGGGAAAGCGCTTCAAGCTCTCCGGGACCGGCAAGGCGGTGCGGTACTCCGCCGGCAAGCGTCACGGCATGATCGACAAACGGCGGTCGCGCAAGCGCCGCCTGCTGGGCTCGACGCTGGTCGATCCCGCGGATCAGGGCCGCATGCTGCGTCTGCTCGGTAAGCGATAGCTCCCCACGACCCCGAACCCCGGCGCACGCTCCGATGAACGGCGCGCGCGGGCAGGAGAAGATCGATGCCACGCTCCAAGACCGTCGTCCCCGGCCGCGCCCGCCGGCGCAAGATCCTCAAGGCCGCCAAGGGCAACTACAGCGGACGGCGCAAGCTGTTCAAGTCGGCGTTGCAGACGGTGCAGCGCGCCGGCCAGTTCGCGTACGAGCACCGTCGCACCCGCAAGCGCGACTTCCGCCGGCTGTGGATCACGCGCATCAACGCCGCGGCGCGCATCAACGGGCTCTCGTACAGCAGCCTGATCTCGGGGCTCAAGCGCGCGAACATCGAGGTGAACCGCAAGCTGCTCGCCGACCTCGCGGTGCGCGACGCCGCGGCGTTCGCCAAGCTCGCGGAGGCGGCGAAGTCGGCGGCGGTCTAGCGCCGTGAGCGCGAGCACCGCCCTCGGGCGGGGTGATCTGCCGGACGCCTGGGACTCGGGCGACGCCGCCGGCATCGACCCCGAGCACGATCGTCGCGTCGAGGAGCTGAAGCCGGCCGGCGCCGGCGTCGCGGCGTTCTACGATCGCGCCGCACGCGGGATCGCCGGCGCGCCCGATCTCGCCGAGCTCAAGGAGCGACACACGCGGCTCCTCGGACGTGAGCGCGGGATCGTCACGGGCCGACTGGCCGGGCTCCCGGAACTCTCGCCCGAGGAGCGCCGGCAATCAGGCCGCGCGCTCAATCTCATCAAGCGCTGGCTCACCGAGCTCGAAGCCGCGCGGCGCTCGGCGCTCGAGCGCGAGCAGGAGAGCCGCTCCGCCCAGGGCCTCGATGTGACGCTCCCGGGCCGCAAGCCGTGGATCGGCCACCGCCACGTGCTCGCGCAGATCCAGGAAGAGCTGCTCGATCTCTTCCACGGCCTCGGCTACTCGGTCTACGTGAGCCCCGAGGTCGAGAGCGACGACTACAACTTCGGCAAGCTCAACTTCCCGCCCGATCATCCCGCGCGCGACGCGCACGACACGTACTGGGTCGACGGCGGCCTGCTGCTGCGCACGCACACATCGCCCGGCTGGGTGCGCGCGATGGAGGAGCGGCAGCCGCCGCTGCGACTCGTGTTCCCGGGGCGCGTGTTCCGGGCCGAGCAGGTGGACGCGAGCCACATGGATCAATTCCACCAGGTCGACGGGCTGTTCGTCGACCGCGACGTGAGCATGGCCGATCTCAAGGCGACGCTGAACACGTTCGCGCGCTCGATCTACGGCCGCGCGGTGCGCACGCGCCTCGTGCCGGTCTACTTCCCGTTCGTCGAGCCGGGGGCGCAGCTCGACGTGGCGTGCGTGATCTGCGACGGCTCGGGGCGCGTGCGCGACGCGCGCTGCCCGGTGTGCAAGGGCGGCGGCTGGATCGAGCTGCTCGGGGCCGGCATGGTGCATCCGAACGTTTTCCGCGCGGTCGGCTACGATCCCGAAGCGGTGACCGGCTTCGCGTTCGGCATGGGGCTCGAGCGCATCGCGATGATGCGCTGGGGCATCCCCGAGATCCGGCTGTTTCTCGAGAACGACCTCCGCTTCCTGAACCAGTTCTGAAAGGACGGCGATGAAGCTCCCGCTCTCCTGGCTGCGCGAGTGGGTCGAGGTGGATGCGACCGCCGAGGCGATCGCGGACGCGCTCACGCGGCGCGGCCTCTACGTCGCGGGGATCGAGACGCACGGCGCGAGCCACCCCGGCGTGGTCGTGGCGCGCGTGCTCGACGTGGCGCGCCATCCGAACGCCGACCGCCTGTCGCTGTGCCGTGTGGACTCCGGCCACGGCGAGCTCCGCGTGGTCTGCGGCGCGCCCAACGTGCGCGCGGGGATGATCGTGCCGCTCGCAACGGTCGGCGCGGTGCTCCCCGGCGGTATGGTGATCCAGAAGAGCAGGATCCGCGGCGAGGAGAGCCAGGGTATGCTGTGCTCGGCGCGCGAGCTCGAACTCTCCGACGATCACGAGGGCATCGTGGATCTCGAGCGGCTGCTCGCGGCGAGCGGCGACGGCGCCGCGGCGCCCGGGCTCGGCGTACCGCTCGACGACGTGCTCGGCCCGCCCGAGACCGTGATCGAGGTCGAGGTGCCCTTCAACCGTCCCGATGGCCTCGGCATCGTCGGCCTCGCGCGCGAGGTGAAGGCGGCGTTCGCCGGCCGCTGGACGAAGGCCGCGGTGGAGCGGCTCGCCGCCCACCCGAAGCTGCGCGACGACTTCGACCTCACGCTCGAGGCCGCCGAGGGCTGCCCACGCTACATCGCGGTCGCGGTGCGCGGCCTCGCGGCCGCCCCGTCGCCGGCCTGGCTCGTGCGGCGGCTCGAGAGCATGGGCCAGCGCTCGATCAACGCGATCGTCGACCTCACGAACCTCGTCCTCTTCGAGTTCGGCCAGCCCGTGCACGCCTTTGATCTCGCGAAGCTCGCCGGCCCGGCGATCCGCGTACGCCGCGCGCGCGCGCGAGAGAGGCTCGTCACGCTCGACGGCAAGGAGCGCGCGCTCGATCCCGAGGTGCTGGTGATCGCCGACCGCGACCGGCCGGTCGCGATCGCCGGCGTCATGGGCGGCGCCGCGAGCGAGGTCACCGCCACGACCACCGAGCTGCTGCTCGAGGTCGCGTGGTTCGATCCGCGCCGCGTGCGCCGCGGGTCGCGCGCGCTCGAGCTCTCGACCGAGGCGTCGAAGCGCTACGAGCGCGGCGTGGATCCGGAGATCGGCCCGGCGGCGGCGGCGCGGTTCCTCGCGCTGCTAAAGGAGATCATGCCGGGCGCCGCGGTCGGCGCGAGCCGCGAGCGCCGCGCGAACATGCCGGCGCCGCGCACGATCGCGTTACGCGCGTCGCGCATTACGCGGCTCGTCGGCCACGCGTTCAGCGCGCGGGAGGCGGCCGGCCATCTCGCGGCGTTCGAGTTCCCGACCCGGAAGTCGGGCGGCGATGCGCTCCACGTGACCGTGCCGTCGTGGCGCCCCGATGTGGGGATCGAGGACGATCTGGTCGAAGAGGTGGCGCGCGCCTGGGGCTACGATCGCATTCCCGAGGCGCCGCTCGAAACGCGCGGCGTCCACGCCGAGCGCACGGTGCGCGAGCGGCGCAACGAACGCGCGCGCGCCGCGATGCTGGCGCGCGGCTTCAGCGAGGCGTGGACGTCGAGCCTCGTCTCGCGCGACGAGGCGGTGGCGACCGCGGCGCTGCTCGACGGCGCGCCGCCGCGGCTGCTCGCGCTCGCGAATCCGATGAATCCCGGCGGCGCCGTGCTGCGCCCGAACCCGATCGCGGGTCTGCTGCGCGCGGTCGCGCACAATCTGCGGCAGGGGATGGAGACGGTGCGGCTGTTCGAGATCGGCGCCGGCTACGTCGCGCGCGACGGCGCGCTGCCCGACGAGCCCGCGTTGCTCGCCGCGGTCGCGGTCGGCCCGCGCTTCGCGCACGCGCACGACGCGGCGCAGCAGGCGATGGATTTCGCCGATGCGAAGGGCGTGTGGGAGGCGTGGCTCGACGAGATGCGCGTTGACACTCCATCGTGGCGGACCTATTCTGCGGCCGGCTGGAAACCCGGTGCCAGCGCTGAAGTTGCAATCGGGACTTCGCGCATAGGATGGGCGGGCACGCTGGGTCGGCAGCTGCTGCGAGCCTGGGACATCGAGGTCCCGGAGGTGCACCTCTTCGTCGTGCGCCTCGACGCGATGCCCCCGATCGAAGCAGCACGATCGGGCGTGAACCTCCCGGGGCGTTTCCCGCCCGTGCGTCGCGACCTCGCCTTCTTCGTTCCCGAGGCCGTGACGCACGAGCAGCTCGCTTCGGCGCTGCGCGGCGCGGCGGGCGAACGGCTCGTGTCGCTCGAGCTGTTCGACGTGTACGCCGGCCACGGAACGCCGGAGCACATGAAGGGCCTCGCGTACGCGTTGCGGTTCCAGCATCCGGAGCGCACGCTCACCGAGGCCGAGATCCAGACGATCCAGGACCGGATGACCGCGGCTGCGGCGAAGACCCTCGGCGCGCGATTGAGAGAGCGATGACGGAAACGACGACGATGGCGACGGATCTCGATCTGCTCGCCGAACGGGTGGAGAAGGCGGCGGCGCTGGTGCAGCGCATGCGCGACGACCAGCAGCGCCTCGAGCGCGAGCGCGACGAGCTCGCGCGCAAGCTGCGCGACGCCGAGTCGAAGCTTCACGGCCACGATCTGACGGCAATGACCTCGGAGCTGCAGGCGCTGCGCAGGGAGCAGCGCGAGTGGCAGGGCGAGCGTCGCACGGTAGCGACCCGCATCGAGTCGCTGGTGAGGAAGCTGGAGAAGCTCGAGACGTAGACGACGTCCCGCGACGCATTCGTGGTCGCGGGGAGCCGCCCCGCCCGACGGGCGGGCGGGGCATGACATCGACACCACGCAGGGAGTTCCCGGCGAAGCGAGGGGCGATGGACGCCAAGAACGTGGTTCAGGTGCAGATCTTCGGCCACGGCTACACGATCCGCGGCGAGGCCGATCAGGAGTACATCCTGGGCGTCGCGGGGTACGTGGACCGCAAGATGCGCGAGATCACCGACAAGCTGCCGGTGGCTTCGCTCTCGAAGGTGGCGATCCTCGCCTCACTCAACATCGCCGATGAGCTGTTCAAGGAGCGCGCGCGGCTCGAGGCCCAGGAGAAGACGCTGGGCTCGCGGGCGGCGCGCTTGAACGCGGTGCTGGACGATCTGTTCGAGAAGAGCCCGTCCGGCTAGAGCCGCGGAGGACGATGGACGGTTTTGCCGTGGATTCCCTGCCGTGCCCGTGATGCATCTACCGTTCTTGAACCATTAATGACGTTCAAGGGTGTTCCGGTGATCGGCGACGTCGCGCCCGGCGCGTAAGCGCTCGGGAGGACCGACCCGCTCGAGGCGCGCCCACCTGGATTTCCAGGTCTCAAGAACGCCAATGCACACGGCATTTCGGCGGGGATTGTCTGGCCCCGCGGGTGCCCCGGCCGGCGCCGGCGCGCGGTTCCGCCTCGCGGCGGAGCGGCGCCCGCGCCGGAACCGGGGCGCGGGAGACGGGTGATGAATATCGTGTTCTGGATCGGCGGCATCGTGATCGGTGCCGTCGTTTCGTTTGCGGTCGGATGGACGGCGCGCGCGCGCCTCGCCGCGACGCGGCTCGGCGACGCCGAGCGTCAGGCGCAGGTGATCGTCGAGGACGCGCGGCGCGAGGCCGACGCGGTCAAGCGCGCGGCCGTGCTCGAGGGCAAGGAAGAAGCACTCAAGCTGCGCCAGCAGGGCGAGCGCGAGAACCAGCAGGCGCGCAGCACGCAGCTCGCGACCGAGCGAGCGTTCCAGGAGCGCGAGGCGGCGTTCAATCGCCGCGTCGAGCTGGTCGAGAAGAAGGACCGCGACCTGAAGCGCCTCGAGCAGGAGGTCGGCCAGCGCGAGGGCGCGGTGCAGCAGCGCAACGCCCAGCTCGAGACGCTGATGCAGGAGCAGACCGCGCGGCTCGAACGCGTCGCCGGCATGAGCGCCGACGAGGCGCGGGCGCAGCTGCTTGCGAGCATCGAGAGCGAGGCGCGCGCCGAGGCCAACCGCCGCGTGGCCGAGATCCGCGACGCCGCACAGCGCAACGCCGAGCGCGAGGCGCGCAAGATCATCACGCTGGCGATGCAGCGCTACGCCGGCGATCAGGTCTCCGAGTCGTCGGTGTCGGTCGTGCACCTGCCGAGCGACGACATGAAGGGCCGCATCATCGGCCGCGAGGGGCGCAACATCCGCTCGTTCGAGACCATCACCGGCGTCGACGTCATCATCGACGACACGCCGGAGGCGGTCATCCTCTCGGGCTTCGATCCCGTGCGGCGCGAGATCGCGCGTCAGTCGCTCGAGCGTCTGGTCGCCGACGGGCGCATCCATCCGGCGCGGATCGAGGAAGTGGTCGCCAAGGTGAAGGGCGAAGTCGAGAGCAAGATCAAGGAGCTCGGCGAGCTCGCCTGCCTCGAGGTCGGCGTCCACGGCATCCACCCCGAGCTGCAGCAGCTGCTCGGCCGGCTGCACTACCGCACCTCGTACGGGCAGAACATCCTGCGCCACTCGATCGAGGTCGCGCACCTCGCGGGCATGATGGCGGCCGAGATCGGCATGGATCAGAAGATGGCCAAGCGCGGCGGCCTGATGCACGACATCGGCAAGGCGATCGACCACGATCAGGAGGGCACGCACCCGGCGCTAGGGATGGACGTCGCGGCGCGCTATGGCGAGCCGCAGCCGGTGCTCGAATCGATCGGCTACCACCACGACGACTACGCGGGCGGCAGCCTGTGGCCGGTGCTGGTCGCCGCGGCCGACGCGGTTTCGGGCGCACGCCCCGGCGCGCGCCGCGAGAGCCTCGAGATCTACATCAAGCGCCTCGAGTCGCTGGAGCGGATCGCCGGCACGTTTCCGGGCGTCGAGAAATCGTACGCGATCCAGGCGGGCCGGGAGATCCGCATCCTGGTCGAGCACTCCAAGGTGGACGACGCGCGCGCGCAGGACCTCGCCGGCGAGATCGCGCGGCGGATCGAGAAGGAGCTGCAGTACCCGGGCCAGATCCGCGTCACCGTGATCCGCGAGACGCGCGCCGTGGACTACGCGAAGTAGGGCGCCGATGCTGAACATCCTCTTCATCGCCGACGTGATCGGGGCGCCGGGGCGCGACGTGGTGCGCGCGCTGCTCCCCGAGCTCAAGCGCCGCCACGCGATCGACCTCGTCGTCTGCAATGGGGAGAACGCCGCCGGCGGCTTCGGCCTCACGCGCGACTCGGCGTCCGGCCTCTTCGCCGCCGGGATCGACGTCCTCACCGGCGGCAACCACATCTGGGATCGCAAGGAGAGCATCGATTACCTGCGCGGCGAGGCGCGGCTCGTCCGCCCCGCCAACCTGCCGCCGGGAACTCCGGGCGCGGGCTGGCGCATCGTGCGCGCCGGCGACGGCACGGCGGTCGGCATCCTGAACCTGCTCGGTCGCGTGTTCATGAAGGAGGCCGACGATCCGTTTCGCGCCGCCGACTCCGTGCTCGAGGCGATGCGCGGCAAGTGCAAGGTCGTGCTCGTCGACATCCACGCCGAGACAACCGCCGAGAAGATCGCCCTCGGCTGGCACCTCGACGGGCGCGTGAGCGCCGTGATCGGGACGCACACGCACGTTCAGACCGCCGACGAGCGCGTGCTGCCGAACGGCACGGCGTTCCTCTGCGACGCCGGGATGACCGGCGGCTTCGAATCGGTGATCGGCATGGACCGCGACGCGGCCCTGCGCCGGTTCCTGACCGGCATGCCCGAGCGCCTGACGCCCGCGTCCGGCGACCTGCGGCTGAACGGCGCGGTGCTGCGCGTCGATCCCGCGACCGGCCGTGCGCAGTCGATCGAGCGCCTGCAGATCCGATTCGCGATGCCTTCGGGCGAGGGGGCGCGCCGGCTCTCGGGCGAGGAGCCCGCGGCCGCGGTGCGCGCCGAGGCGCGCGTTCGCGTCGCCGAGCTGCGCGCGGGCGGCGTGGTCCCGACCCTGGCGCTGGTCTCGGTCGGCGAGCACCCGGCGTCGCAGATCTATCTCAAGCGCAAGAGCGAGGCGTGCGCCGAGGTCGGGATCGAGGTGAAGCGCGTGACGCTGGCCGCGGGCGCCGACACGGCGACCGTGATCGAGAAGATCCGGATACTCGGCGCGAGCCGCGACGTGCACGGCATCCTGCTCCAGCTGCCGTTGGCGCCGCCCGCCGACGCCGGGGCCGCGCTCGAAGCGATCCCGCCCGAGAAGGACGTGGACGGGTTCCATCCGGTGAACGCGGGCCGGCTCGCGGCGGGCCTGCCGGGATTCGTGCCGTGCACGCCGCGCGGCATCCTCCACCTGCTGCGTTACTACGAGGTGCCGCTCGCCGGCCACCGCGCGACCGTGCTCGGCCGCAGCGCGATCGTCGGCCGACCGCTCGCCACACTGCTCTCGAGCCGGGGCGTCGACATGACGGTCACGGTCGGCCACAGCGCGAGCGGGCCTTCGTTGCGCGACGCGGCGCGCGAGGCGGATCTGCTCGTCGCGGCGATCGGCCGGCCCGAGTGGGTGACCGCCGACTGGGTGAAGCCGGGCGCGACGGTCGTGGACGTGGGCATCCATCCGGCGGCGCCGGGGCGCGAGGACGTGAAGAAGCTCGTGGGCGACGTCGACGCGCGCGGCGTCGCGCAGGTCGCGGGGGCGCTGACGCCGGTGCCGGGCGGCGTGGGCCCGATGACCGTGGCGATGGTCGTCGCCAACACGGTCGCCGCGGTCGAGCGTCAGATGAGCGGAGTCAGGGTCTAGGCCTCGGGGAGGGAGAACGCGAATGCCCAAGCTCGAGCAGCGATTCCTCACGCCGGTCGCCGGCAACCGATCGCATCCCGTCGGCCTCTTCCTGTGGCAGATGGACGACCAGAGCCGGCGGCTCACCGAGGACACGCGCGGCGCGACGCCGGACGAGCTCGGCTGGCAGCCGGCTCCGGGGATGAACACGATCGGCCAGCTGCTCGCCCACATCGCCGTCGTCGAGGTGCGCTGGATCAACCGCGCGGTCCTCGGCCCCGAGCGCGGCGACGAAGGCGACCTCGGGATCACGCGGGCCGAGATCGGAATTCCGATGCCGGAGGAAGCCGCGGCCCCCGCGGCGCTCGGCGGCCGCGACCTCGCCTACTTCGACGACCTGCGCGCGCGCGCCCGGGCGCGGACGAAGCAGCTGGTGGCGACGCTCACGGACGCGGACCTCGATCGTCGCTACAGATTCATGGCGACGTGGACGACCGACACCGAGTTCGAGTGCACGGTGGGCTGGACGCTCTACCACGTGCTCGAGCACGAGGCCGGGCACTACGGCCAGGTCAACCTGCTGCGCCACCTCCATCGCGTCCGCGCCGGAGCGATGCGGACGTGAGCAAGCTGTCGCGCGCGAAGGTGGAGAAGCTCGCGCACGACAAGCGGCCGGCCGCGAAGCGGCTCGTCGCGCGCGCGGCCGCGCCCGAGCCGTCCGGTCCGCGGCTCCGCCGCGCCGTGCCGATCCTCCCGGTGCTCGACATCGGGCGCGCGATCGAGTTCTACGCCGGGCAGCTCGGGTTTGCGCCCGGCTCGCGCTTCGAGGACCACGCATTGCTGTCGCGCGACGACGTCGAGATCCTCCTTCGGCGCTCCGCCGATCCCGCGCTGCCGAAGGCGGGCGGCTGTCGCGTCGCCGCCGACGACGCCGCCGCGCTCTTCGCCGAGTGGAGCGCGCTGGGAATCGTCCAGGCCGCGGGGACGCCGGCCGAGTTCGTCGTGATCGATCCCGACGGCAACGTCCTCACGTTCGCCGAAGCCGGCGGGCTCTGATGGCGGTCTCGCCCGCGTCCGAGCGCATCCTCTCGGTCTCGGCGCTCACGCGCCTCATCAAGGACACGCTCGACGGCGCGTTCCCGGCCGTGTGGGTCAAGGGGGAGCTGTCGGGCGTCAAACGCGCCGATCGCGGCCAGCTCTACTTCGCGCTCAAGGACGGCAAGGACGCGCTGCTCGACTGCGTGATGTGGAGCACGGCCGCGAACCGGCTCACGTTCGAGCCGAAGGACGGCACCGAGGTCGAGGCGTTCGGCGCGGTCACCGTCTACGCGCCGCGCGGGCGCTATCAGCTCGTGGTCGAGACGCTGCGGCCGGGCGGCCTCGGCGCGCTGCTGGTCGCGTACGAGGAGCTCAAGCGCCGGCTGCAGGCCGAGGGCCTGTTCGATCCCGCGCGCCGCAAGCCGCTGCCCCGGTATCCCGAACGCATCGGGCTCGTCACCTCGCCCGTCGGCGCGGCCGTGCGCGACATGGTCAAGGTGCTGCGCACGCGCTGGCCGGGAACTGGGATCGTCCTCGCGCCGGTGCGCGTGCAGGGACCGGGCGCCGCACAGGAGATCGCCTCCGCCATCGCGCGCTTCAACCGTTACATGAAGGTGGATCTGCTCATCGTCGGCCGCGGCGGCGGCTCGCTCGAGGATCTCTGGGCGTTCAACGAAGAGCCGGTGGTGCGTGCGATCGCGGGATCGAAGCTGCCCGTGATCGCCGCCATCGGGCACGAGGTGGACGTGACGCTCGCCGATCTCGCCGCCGACGTGCGCGCGGCGACGCCGTCCAACGCCGCCGAGATCGCGGTCCGTGACCGGCGCGAGGTGCGCGGCGGCATCGAAGTGCTCGAGGGCCGCGCGATGCGCGCCGTGCGCGTCGGCTTCGACCGCCGCCGCCGCCGGCTGCGCGAGCTGATCGAGAAGTACGGGTTCCGCCGCCAGCGCGACGCGCTCGGCTTCTGGCAGCAGCGCGTCGACGGCTTGCGCGAGCGGATGGCCGCGCGCGTGCGGGCGGCGCTGGCCGCGGCGCGCGCCCGGCTCGCCGCGGCCGGGACGCGCTACGGCCTGCGCGAGTGGCCGCGCACACTCGTGCGCCGGCGCGAGGCGTTCGCGGCGCTCGCCGCGCGGCTCACGCCGCTCACGGTGGACGCGATGCACGCGCGCCGCCTGCGGCTCGCCGGCCACGACGATCGCCTGCGCGCGCTCTCGCCGCGCCGCGTGATGGAACGCGGTTATTGCCTTGTGCGACGGCCCGACGGTACCCTGCTGCGCGTCGCCGCCGAGCTGGCCGTGAATGATCCCGTCACGATCGAGTTCGCGCGCGGCGAGGCCGACGCGCGGGTCGAATCCGTGCGCCCCGGAGGGAACGATGCCCGCGAGTAAGCGCGGCGCGGCCGCGAGCAACGCCGGCGACGCCGAGCCGCCGTTCGAGCAGGCGCTCGAGCGCCTCGAGACCATCGTCGAGGAGCTCGAAGCCGGATCGCTCACGCTCGAGGAGTCGCTCGCCCGCTACGAAGAGGGCGTGCGGCTGTCGCGGCGGCTGACCGCGAGCCTCGATCAGGCCGAACAGCGGATCGAACGGCTCGTCGAGGAGCAGGGGCAGCCGCCCGCGACACGCCCGCTCGAACTCGACAACGAGCGCAACGACCGCGACTCCGGAAGCGGGGAGGGCGAGCTCCCGTTTTGAGCTCTTCGCGCGCGGGGCAGGCGGTGCTCTCGCCGGATGCGCGCGAGGCGCGGCGGCCGCGGGCCGCAGCCCGCGCGACCTCCGAGGGCTGGCTCGCGGGCGCCGAGCGCGCGCCGCTGCGCGCGCGCCTCGACCGCTTCGAGCGCTACTTCGCCGGCGTCCTGCCCGCGGCGAAGGAAACCCCGCCCGCGCTCCACGCGGCGATGCGCTACGCGGCGCTCGGACCCGGCAAGCGGCTGCGCCCGCTGCTCGCGCTCACCGCGTGCGAGGCGGTCGGCGGCCGCTACGAGCGCGCGTTGCCCGCAGCGGCCGCGGTCGAGCTGGTGCACGCGTTCTCGCTCGTCCACGACGATCTGCCCGCAATGGACGACGACGACTTCCGCCGCGGTCGGCCGACGACGCACAAGCGCTTCGACGAGGCGACGGCGCTGCTCGCGGGCGACGCCCTGCTCGCGCTGGCGTTCGAGACGCTCGCGCGGGCGCGCGCCGCATCGCCGCGCGCTGCGTGCCGCGCCGTCGCGCTGCTCGCCCAGGCGGCGGGGAGCCGTGTGCTGGTCGGCGGGCAGGTGCTCGACCTCGAGGGCGAGGGCCGGCGCGTGAGCGGGAGCGGCGTCCGCGACATCCATCTGCGCAAGACCGGCGGCCTGATCCGCGCGGCACTCATGACCGGCGGCCTCGCGGGCAACGCGAGCCCCGGACGGCTGCGGGCGCTCGGCGCGATGGGGCTCGAGCTCGGCCTCGCGTTCCAGATCCACGACGATCTGCTCAACCGGCGCTCGTCGCTCGCGCGGCTCGGCAAGCGCGCCGGCACCGACGACGCGCGCGGCAAGGCGACGTATCCGCGCGCCGTCGGTGACGACCGCGCCCGGATCGAGGCCGGACGGCTGTTCGTGAGCGCGCTCGGCCGCGTCGAGCGGCTCGGCATCCGCGCGTGGAATCTGGGCCATCTCATCCTCGCGGTCGCCGAGCGCGACCGCTAGACATCGGGGAGACCGTACGAAGGCGCTCTGGCTCGCGTTGAGCATCGGGTTCCTCGTCCAGGGCTACAAGGGCGTCGCCGAGTTCGTGCGCACCCGGCGCTGGAACCTGCGGCGATTCGTCGCGACCGGCGGCATGCCGAGCTCGCACGCCGCGTCGGTGTCGGCGCTCTCGACGATGATCGGGCTCGAGGAGGGATTCCGCTCGTCCATCTTCGGCGTCACCTTATTCTTCAGTCTGATCGTCATGTATGATGCGGCCGGCCTCCGGCGTGCGGCGGGCCGTCACGCCGAGGTGCTGAACCGCCTGATCGACGAACACTTCAAGAATCCCGAGGAGGGCGCGCAGAGGCTCATGGAGCTGCTCGGCCACACGCCCTTCGAAGTGCTCGTGGGGGCGCTGCTCGGAGTCGGCAGCGCCGTGCTGTGGACCTGGATCACATGAGCCTGCTCGAACGCATCCACTCGCCGGCCGATCTCAAGGCGCTGTCGCGCGCCGAGCTCGACCAGCTCGCGGCCGAGATCCGCCACGTCATCATCCAGACCGTGGCGCGCCGCGCCGGCCACCTCGCGCCCAACCTCGGCGTCGTCGAGCTCACGCTCGCGCTTCACCGCGTGTTCGATTCGCCGCGCGACAAGATCATCTGGGACGTCGGCCACCAGTCCTATCCGCACAAGCTCGTCACCGGCCGGTTCGACCGCTTCGACACGCTGCGCAGCCTCGGCGGCATCAAGGGCTATCCGGCGCGCGACGAGAGCGATCACGATCCGTTCGGCACCTGCCACGGCAGCACCTCGATCTCGGCGGCGCTCGGCTTCGCCGTCGCGCGCGATCTCGCCGGCGAGGACTTCCACGTCGTCGCGGTGATCGGCGACGGCGCGCTCACCGGCGGCATGGCGTTCGAGGGCCTCAACAACGCCGGCGAGCTGCGGCGCAGGATGCTGGTGGTGCTCAACGACAACGAGTGGAGCATCTCGCCCAACGTCGGCGCGATTGCGCGCTACCTCACGCGCCTCACCACGCACCGCTTCTACCGCCAGTTCGAGCGCGACGTCTACGAGCTGCTCGGACGCGTGCCGCGGCTCGG
Source organism: Candidatus Eiseniibacteriota bacterium (assembly GCA_016178725.1). Classification (GTDB taxonomy): domain Bacteria; phylum Eisenbacteria; class RBG-16-71-46; order RBG-16-71-46; family RBG-16-71-46; genus WS-11. The sequence continues at coordinate 110,041 of JACOSV010000084.1, read as the reverse complement.
CCACCGGGCGCAGGAGGCGGCGCGGCGGATCAAGGAAGGGCTCGCCAACCTCGTCGTGCCCGGCGTGCTCTTCGAGGAGCTCGGGCTCAAGTACTACGGTCCGATCGACGGGCACGACCTCGATCTCCTGATGCACACGCTGATCGAGCTCAAGGAAGTGCCGGGCCCGGTGCTGCTCCACGTCGTGACCAAGAAGGGCAAGGGCTACGCTCCGGCCGAGAGCGATGCCGGCACGTTCCACGGCGTCGGCGTGTTCGACCCCGAGACCGGCACGTCGTCGAAGAGCGCGAAGAAGACGTACACACAGGTGTTCGGCGAGACCGCCGTCGAGATCGCGGCGCGCCTGCCGAAGGTCGTCGCGGTCACCGCGGCGATGACCGACAACACCGGTCTCAAGCCGTTCGCGAAGCGCTTCCCCGATCGCTTCTTCGACGTCGGCATGGCCGAGGAGCACGGCGTCACGTTCTCGGCCGGCCTCGCCGCCGGCGGCCTGATCCCGCTCACGACGATCTACTCGACGTTCCTGCAGCGCGGCTTCGACCAGATCATCCACGATGTTGCCGTGCAGAACCTGCACGTCGTCTTCTGCGTGGACCGTGCCGGACTCGTGGGCGAGGACGGCGGACCGCAGCACGGCGCCTTCGACGTCGGATTCCTGCGCATGATCCCGGGCGTCGTCGTCATGCAGCCGCGGAACGGCGAAGAGCTGCGCGACATGCTGTGGACGGCGGTGCAGCACGAAGGCCCGATCGCCGTGCGCTATCCGCGCGCGAACGTGCCCGAGGAGAATCTCGGCACCCGCGAGCCGCGCGTGCTGCCGCTCGGCGTGTCCGAGCAGCTGCGCGCCGGCGGCGACGTGGCGATCCTGGCCCTCGGCACGATGGTCGCGCCCGCCCTCGCCGCGGCCGAGACGCTCGCGGGCGAGGGGATGTCGGCCACGGTCGTCAACGCGCGCTTCGCGGCGCCGGTGGACGAGACGACGATCCTCGGCCTCGCGCGCTCGATCGGCCGCATCGTCACGATCGAGGAAAACGTGCTGGCCGGCGGCTTCGGCGACGCCGTGCACCAGTGCCTCGCGCGTCATGACCTCTCGACCACGTCGCTCCTCCACATCGGCCTGCCCGACGCGTTCGTGACCCACGGCAAGCGCGACGAGCTGCTCGCGACCGTCGGCCTCGACGCCTTGGGGCTCGCCGCGCGCGTGCGCGACTGGGTGCGCGCGCACCAGCGGCAGTACACGTAGGCGCCGCCATGGCGGTGCCGCGCCGCATCGGCATCCTCGGCCACACCGAGCGCGCCGGCGTGCAGCGCGCCGCGGCACGGCTCGTCACGCGCCTCGCGCGCGGCGGGCGCACGGCGCGGCTCGCGAGCGACCTCGCGGGCGAGATGGGGAAGGGCGGCATGCCGCTCGCCGGGCTCGCGCGCTGGGCCCAGCTCCTGATCACGCTCGGCGGCGACGGCACCGCGCTGCGCGGCGCCCGCGCGATGGCCGGCCGACCCGGCGCGCTGCTCGCGATCAACCTCGGCGGCCTCGGATTCCTCACCGTGGCCGACGAGCCCGAGCTCGACGACGCCGTGCGCGCGGCACTCGCCGGCGCGTGGCCGATCGTGCCGCGGCGGCTGGTGCGCGCGGTCGTGCGCCGCCGCGGCCGGATCGCGGCCAGCGGGCTCGCGATGAACGACGCGGTGCTCAAGACGGCCGGCGGCTACTCGGCGCTCCACCTGCGCATGAGCGTCCTCGGCACGGACGTGGGGCATCTCGTCGCCGACGGCGTGATCTGCGCGACGGCCTCCGGCTCGACCGCCTACTCGCTCTCGGCCGGCGGCCCGGTGCTCGCGCCCGACGTCGAGGCGTTCGTCGTGACGCCAGTGTGCGCCCACACGCTCGGCAGCCGCCCGCTGGTGATCTCGCCGCGCGGCGGCGTGCGCCTGCGGCTGCTCGGCGCGTTCGATCGCGCGATGCTGCTGTTCGACGGGCAGGAGACCGTGGACCTCGAGCGCGGCGACGAGGTCCAGGTCTCGCTCTCGCGCACGACGGTGCGGCTGGTGCGGAATCCCGGGCGGCCGTTCGGGCGCTCGCTCCAGCGGAAGCTCGGCTGGCAGGGGAGCGAGCGGAGGAGTCTCTAGTGCTCGAGCGCCTGACCATCCGCGATCTCTCGGTGATCGAGCGCGCCGAGATCCCGTTCGCGCCCGGCCTCAACACGCTGACCGGCGAGACCGGCGCCGGCAAGTCGCTGCTCGTGCAGGCGGCGAGCCTGCTGGTCGGCGAGAAGGCGGACGGCGACGCGGTGCGCCACGGCGCCGATGCGGCCATCGTCGAAGGCGAGTTTCGTCTCGAAGGCGAATCGGCGCGGCGCGTCGGCACGCTCTTCGCCGAATGGGGCCTCGAGTTCGACGGCGAGACGGTGATCGTGCGCCGCGAGGTGACGGGCGCGGGCCGGAGCCGCGCATCGGTCAACCAGTCGCCGGTGACGCTCGCGGCGCTCAAGCGCCTCGGCGAGGCGCTCGCCGATCTCCACGGCCAGCACGAGCACCAGAGTCTGCTCAAGCCCGAGGCTGGGCTGCTGACGCTCGATCGCCTCGCGTCCCTCGACGGTGATCGCACGCGCTTCGCCGAGACGCTCGCGGCGTGGCGCGAGGCGGGCGCCGATCTCGAGCGCCTCGAAGTCTCGCTCGCCACGTTCGCCGAGCGCAGCGACTACCTGCGCCATGCCGCGCGCGAGCTGGACGAGGCGACGCTGGTCGCCGGCGAGGAGGAGGATCTCGCGCGCGACGCGGCCCGACTCGCGCACGCCGACCGCCTGCGCGAGCTCGCGGGCCTGGCGCTTGCGCGGCTCGGCGAGGACGATCCCGCGGCGGGCGATCAGCTCGCGGCCGCCGAACGCGCGCTCGATCAGGCGGCCTCACTCGATCCCGGCCTCGGCGACCTGCTGCCGCCGCTGCGCGAGGCGCGGATCGCGGCCGAGGAAACGGCCCGATCGCTGGCCCGCTACCTCGACGGTCTCGAGGCGGATCCCGCGGCGCTCGAGCGGATCGAGGCGCGGCGGGATCTCATCGCACGACTCACGCGCAAGTACCGCCGCCCAGTGCCGGAGCTGCTCGCGTGGCAGGTGCAGATCGGCGAGGAGCTGGCGACGGGCGAGGACGCGACCGGCGCGCTCGAGCGTGCGCGAGAGCGCGTCGCCGCGGCGGCGAAGACGATGACGACGGCCGGCCGTGGGCTGTCGCGCAAGCGCGCCGCGGCGGCCGAGGAGTGGGGACGGCGCGTGACGCGCGAGCTCAAGCCGCTCGGCCTCGATCACGCGCGCATCGAGTTCAGCGTCGAGTCGGCCGAAGGCGAAGCGGGTCGCTTCGGTCCGCACGGATTCGACCGGGTCGAGCTGCTGTTCGGTGCGAATCCCGGCGAGCCGCTCCGGCCGCTCGCGAAGATCGCCTCGGGAGGCGAGCTGTCGCGGGTCATGCTGGGCTTGAAGAGCGTGCTTCAAGGGCAGGACCGCGTTGACCTTCTGATCTTCGACGAAGTAGATTCGGGGATCGGCGGCGCGGTGGCACAGGCGGTCGGGGAGCGTCTCCGGCGGCTCTCCAGGCACCGCCAGATCGTCTGTGTGACCCACCTTCCCATGATCGCGGCGCTCGCCTCCCATCATCTGGTCGTGACCAAGCACGTCGCCTCGGGCCGCACCGCCGCCCGGGTCGATTCGGTCGCGGGCGAAGCGCGCATCGCCGAGCTGGCGCGCATGCTGGCGGGGGACCAGGCGAGCCCGACGACGCGCCGGCAGGCGCGCGAGCTGCTCGACGCCGCGGCGCGGCCATGATCGTCCCGACGCTCGCCGAGTTCCGCGCGCTCGCGAAGGGCGGGAAGCTGGTGCCCATCTATCGCGAGGTGTTCGCCGACCTCGACACGCCGGTCTCGGCGTTTCGCAAGGTGGACGAAGGCCCGTACGCGTTCCTGCTCGAGAGCGTCGAGGGCGGCGAGAAGTGGGGCCGCTACTCGATCCTCGGCAGCCGCCCCTCACGCGTGTTCATCGCCCGCGGCGACCGCTGCGAGCTGCACGAGGGCGATCGCGTGACGCCGCTCCCCGGCCACCCGCTCGACGAGCTGGGCACGCTCCTCCGCACGCATCAGGCCGTGCCGCTCCCGGGACTGCCGCGCGCCTGCGGCGGCGCGGTCGGCTACTTCGGCTACGACTCGGTGCGCTGGTTCGAGCGGCTGCCGTCACGGACGCGCGACGATCAGCGACTCCCGGACGCGGTGTTCATGTTCGGCGACGTCGTGAGCGTGTTCGACAACCTCGCCCATACGCTCAAGGTCGTGACGCACGCGAGGGCGCCCGGCAACGCCGGGCCAGGGAGCGACCCCGACGCGGCCTACGCGGCGGCGGTGAAGCGCATCGAGGCCGAGGTCGTGCGCCTGCGCCGGCCGCTGCCGTGGGAGGAGCCGCATTCGGGCGGCCGCGCGCCCGAGCCGTCGTCCACGACGACGCGCGAGGGCTACTGCCGCGCGGTCGAGACCGCCAAGGAGCACATCCGCGCCGGCGACATCTTCCAGGTGGTGTTGAGCCACCGGATGAGCGCGAAGGTCGAGCAGCCGGCGTTCGAAGCCTACCGAGCGCTGCGCGTGACCAATCCGTCCCCGTACATGTACTTTCTCCGGCTCGGAGCGTTCTCGCTGGTCGGCAGCTCGCCCGAAGTGCTGGTGCGGCGCACGGACGGCGTGGTCGAGGTGCGGCCGATCGCCGGCACGCGACCGCGCGGGCGGAACGGCGACGAGGACACGGCGCTCGAAGAGGAGCTGCGCGCCGACGACAAGGAACGCGCCGAGCACGTGATGCTGGTGGACCTCGGGCGCAACGACGTAGGGCGCGTGGCCCAGTACGGCACGGTGGAGACCAACGAGTACATGACGGTCGAGCGCTACTCGCAGGTGATGCATCTGGTCTCGAACGTGCGCGGCCGCGGCCGCGCCGGGCTCGAGGCGCTCGACATCGTGCGGGCATGCTTCCCGGCCGGCACGGTCTCGGGCGCGCCCAAGGTGCGCGCGATGGAGATCATCGAGGACCTCGAGCCGGTGCGGCGCGGCGTCTACGCCGGCGCGGTCGGGCACTTCGACTACCACGGCAATCTCGACCTGTGCATCGCGATCCGTACGCTGGTCTACGCCGACGGCCACGCGCACTGCGGCGTGGGCGCGGGCATCGTCGCCGACTCCGAGCCCGAGCGCGAGTGGGAGGAGACGATCAACAAGGGGCGGGCGATGTGGCTCGCGGTGCAGCGCGCCGAGCAGGGGCAGCCATGAACGTGACGCACGCGAGGGGCGGGGCGCGATGATCGCGGTAATCGACAACTACGATTCCTTCACGTACAACCTCGTCCAGTACCTGGGGACGCTCGGCGCCGAGATCGAGGTGCACCGCAACGACGCGATAACCGCGCGCGATCTCGCCGCGCGTCCGCTCGACGGGCTCGTGATCTCGCCCGGCCCGGGCGAGCCGAAGGACGCCGGCATCTCCGAGGACGCGATCCGCGCGCTCTCGGGCCAGGTGCCCATCCTCGGCGTGTGCCTCGGGCATCAGGCGATCGGCGAGGTCTATGGCGGGCGCGTCGTGCGCGCCGCGCGGCTGATGCACGGCAAGACCAGCCCGATCCTCCACCGCGGGCGCGGTTTGTTTGCCGGGCTCGACAACCCGTTCGAGGCGACGCGCTACCACTCGCTGATCGTCGAGCGCGAATAGCTCCCGGCGACGCTCGAGGTGATGGCGTGGACGCCCGAGGGCGAGCTGATGGGCGTCAAGCATCGCGACCACGAGACGTGGGGCGTCCAGTTCCATCCCGAGTCGGTGCTCACGCGTCCCGGCATCCAGCTGATCGAGAACTTCCTGGTCCTCTGCCGCCAGCAGGCGGGAGCACGGCGATGAGCGCCGGCGCCCGCGCCGTGGACGCCGAGCGCGCGACCGCGATCCGCACCGCCATCGCCCGCGCCGTGAAGGGCGAGAGCCTGACACAGGAGGCGGCCCGCGAGGCGATGGAGCAGATCCTCGCCGGCGAGGCGACGCCCGCCCAGATCGGCGCCTTCGCAGTGGCCCTGCGCATGAAGGGCGAGACGCCGGACGAGATCGCCGGCATGGCCGAGGCGATGCGCGCGCGCGTGCCGCCGATCCGCACGCGCCGCAGTCCGCTCATCGACACCTGCGGCACCGGCGGCGACAACGCCGGCACGTTCAACATCTCGACCACGGTCGCGATCGTCACCGCCTCGTGCGGTGTCGCGGTCGCGAAGCACGGCAACCGCGCGGTCTCGAGCCGCACCGGCAGCGCCGACGTGCTCGAATCGCTCGGCGTCCGGATCGATCTCACCCCGGTGGACGCGGCGCGCTCGCTCGACGTGCTCGGCATCACGTTTCTGTTCGCGCCCAACTACCACACCGCGCTCCGCCACGCCGCGGGCCCGCGGCGCGAGATCGGCGTGCGCACGGTGTTCAACGTGCTCGGCCCGCTCACGAATCCCGCCGGGGCGAGCCGCCAGCTGCTCGGGGTTTTCTCGGACACGATGGTGCGCCCGGTCGCCGAGGTGCTGCACCGCCTCGGCAGCGACCGCGCCTGGGTCGTTCACGGGCACGACGGCCTCGACGAGCTCTCGGTGTTCGGGCTCTCGCACGTCGCCGAGCTCGCGAACGGCGTGCTGCGCGAATTCGAGGTGGATCCCGCGAAGCTCGGGCTCGCCCATCAGGACCGCGCCGGCGTCGCCGGCGGCGACGCGCCCGCCAACGCCGCGCGGGTGCGCGCCGTGCTCGACGGCGAGACGGGCGCCGCGCGCGACATCGTCGTGCTCAACGCCGGCGCCGCGCTCGTGGTCGCGGGCGTCGCCGCCGATCTCGCACAGGGCGTGCGCCGCGCCGCCGAGGCGATCGACAGCCGGGCGGCGCGCGCGAAGCTCGAAGAGCTGCAGGCGTTCCGAGCCTGACGGCGCCGGGGGAGGCCACCGTGTACTGCTGGCAGTGCGGCGCCGAGGCCGCGACCGGCGCCTCGTTCTGCAGCCGCTGCGGTGCGGCGTTGCGCAACGCGGCCGCGGCGGTCGCCGGCGCGTTCGCGACCGATGCGATGACCGCGACTGCCCTGCGGGCGGTCGCCGCGATCCCGGCGACCGCGCAGACGGCGACGCGCTACGCGGGATTCTGGAGGCGACTCGCCGCCTGCCTGGTCGACAGTCTGCTGTTCGCGATCGTCTCCGGGCTCGTCAACGTCGTCATGGGCGTCTCGGTCGTGGATCCCGACTACACCGAAGGCCGGACGTGGAAGGCGCTCGCGATCAACACCGTCATCGCATGGATCTACAGCGCCGCGTTCGAGAGCTCGCGCGCGCAGGGTACGCTCGGCCAGCAGGCGCTCGGCATCGCCGTCACCGATCTCGCGGGCGGGCGGATCTCGTTCGCGCGCGCGACCGGCCGCCACTTCGGCCAGCTCGTCTCGGCGTTGCTGCTCTTCGTCGGTTACGTGATGATCGCGTTCACCGAAAAGAAGCAGGCGCTCCACGACATGATGGCCGGATGCCTGCTCGTTCGCCGCAGCGATCCCCTGTGAGCCGCACATGACCCAGCCCGCGACCGACTTCCTCGCCCGCATCGCCGACGACCGCCGCCGCCGGATCGAGGCGATGCGCCTGGCGGTCCCCGGGCACACCCTGCGCGCGGCGCTCGCGCCGACGCGCCCCGCCGGGCGGCTCGAGCGCGCGCTGCGTCGCGGAAGCGCGCGGGCCGGCGGGCCGGCGCTGCCGCTCAAGCTGCTGTGCGAGTTCAAGCGCGCCTCGCCGTCGCGGGGCGTGCTCAATGCCGGCGCCGACCCGCTCGCGTTCGCGCGGATCTACGCGGCGGGTGGCGCGGCCGCGATGTCGCTGGTCACCGAGCCCGATCACTTCCACGGCGATCTCGCGTGGGTGGCGCCCGTGCGCGCGGCGGTCGCGCTGCCGCTCCTCGTCAAGGACTTCGTCATCGACTCCTACCAGCTGCTCGACGCGGCGGCGCGCGGCGCCGACGGCGTGCTGCTGCTGGCGGCGCTGCTCTCGGACGTCCAGATGCAGCGCCTCATCACCGAGGCGCGTCTCCTCGGGCTCGACACCCTGGTCGAGATCCACGACGACGACGAGCTGCCGCGCGCGCTCAAGGCCGGCGCGACGCTGATCGGCATCAACAACCGCAACCTGCGCACGTTCGAGGTCGATCTCGCGACGTCGCTGCGGCTGGTCCCGCGCGTGCCGCCGCTCGTGACCGCGGTGGCGGAGAGCGGGCTGTCGACGCCCGCCGACCTCGAACGCCTGCGCGAAACGCGCTGCGACGCGGTGCTCATCGGCGAGGCGCTCATGACCGCGGCCGATCCGGCCGCGACGCTGGCGACGCTGGCCGCCGCGGCGCGCGGCGCGAGCCGATCGTGAACGAGCCGGGACGCCGCACGATCGTCAAGGTGTGCGGCCTGACGCGCGTCGAAGACGCGCGCGCCGCCGCCGACGCCGGCGCCGACTGGCTCGGCTTCATCGTGCGCGGCGAGAGCCCGCGGCGCATCGAACCCGCGGCGGCCGCCGCGATCGTCGCCGCCCTGCCCGAGGCGGTCGCGGTGGCGGTGATGGTGGGCGTCGGACCCGACGAGGCGATGGAGCTCGCGCGCGCGATCGGCGCGCGCCGCGTCCAGATCCACCGCGCGGATCCCGCCGACTGGCCGCGCGAGTTCGCGCTGCCGGTCACGTTCGCGGTCCCGGTCGCGGACGACGGGCGGCTCACGAGCCGGCTGCCCGCGCCCGAGCACCTCGTCATGCTCGACCGCGCGCACGAGACCAAGGCGGGAGGGACGGGCGAGACGTTCCCCTGGGAGAGCGCCGCGGCCCTCGCGGTGCGGCGCTCGGTGATCCTCGCCGGCGGCCTCGACGATCAGAACGTGGCCGAGGCGCTCGAGCGCGTGCGCCCGTTCGGCGTCGACGCCGCGTCGCGCCTCGAGCGCGAGCCGGGCATCAAGGACCACGAACGCGTGCGCCGCTTCGTCGCCGCGGTGCGCGCGCACGACGCGCGCCAGCGAGCGGCCTCGTGAGCGCGACGCGCGGCGCGACCGCCGCGACCCAGCCCGACGCCACGGGTCACTTCGGCCCCTACGGCGGCCGCTTCGTGCCCGAGACGCTGATCCACGCGCTCGACGAGCTCGAGGCCGAGTTCGCGCGCGCGCGGGGCGACGCGGCGTTCCGCGCGGAGCTGGACGCGACGCTCCGCGACTTCGCCGGCCGGCCGACGCCGCTGATCGAGGCGCATCGCTACTCCGAGGCGGCGGGCTGCCGTGTGTTCCTCAAGCGCGAGGACCTCCTCCACACCGGCGCGCACAAGATCAACAACACGATCGGGCAGTGCCTGCTCGCGCGCCGCATGGGCAAGCCGCGCGTGATCGCCGAGACCGGTGCGGGGCAGCACGGCGTCGCGACCGCGGCCGCCGCAGCCCGTTTCGGCCTCGCCTGCACCGTGTACATCGGCAGCGAGGACGCGCGGCGCCAGCATCTCAACGTGCAACGCATTCGCCTGCTCGGCGCCGAGGTGCGCGAGGTGAACGCCGGGAGCCGCACGCTCAAGGACGCGACCAGCGAGGCGCTGCGCGACTGGGTGACGCGGGTGCGCGACACGCACTACGTGCTCGGCTCGGTGCTCGGGCCGCATCCGTTCCCGACCATGGTGCGCGAGTTCCACCGCGTGATCGGCGTCGAGGCGCGCGGACAGTTCGCCGCCCAGGCCGGCGGGCTGCCCGACCTCCTGGTCGCATGCGTCGGCGGCGGCAGCAACTCCATCGGCCTGTTCCACGCCTTCCTCGATGCGGCCTCGGTGCGCAAGGTCGGCGTCGAGGCGGGCGGCCTCGGGATCGCGAGCGGCCGCCACGCGGCGCGCATCCCCGAGCACAGCGTCGGCGTGCTGCACGGCACGCGCACCCTCGTCCTCCAGGATGCGCGCGGGATGATCCGCCCGACCCATTCGGTCTCGGCCGGGCTCGATTACCCGGCAATCGGTCCCGAGCACGCCTGGCTCGCCGATCAGGGGCTTGCCGAATATGCGCACGCGACCGACGACGAGGCGCTCGAAGCGTTCGAAACGCTGGCGAAGCTCGAGGGCATCCTGCCGGCGCTCGAGACCGCGCACGCGCTGGCGTGGGTGCTGCGCGAGGGCCGGGCGCTGGGGCGCGAGACGCGGGTCATCGTCAACCTGTCGGGTCGCGGCGACAAGGACGTCGAGGAAGTCCTGCGGGTCCGCGCGAAGGGGGCGCGGCCCGCGTCTGCGGCGTATGACGCGGCCCGCGCGCCTGTGCTATAAACGCCTGCCCGCATGCGCCCGTAGCTCAATTGGATAGAGCGTTAGCCTCCGGAGCTAAAGGTTACAGGTTCGATTCCTGTCGGGCGCACCAATCCCATCCCGGGCATGACGACCCCACCGCCTGATCCCGATCGCTTCGCCCCGCGCGCCACGCGCGAGATCGGCGGCATGTTCGACGAGGTCTCGGGCCGCTACGACCTCCTCAACGGTGTCCTGTCGCTCGGCCAGGACCGGACCTGGCGCGCGGCCCTCGCGCGCGCCGTGCCCGAGGACGCGCACACGGTGCTCGATCTCTGCACCGGGAGCGGCGTCTCGCTCGGCGGCCTGCGGCGCCCCGGCCGGCTGGTCATCGGCGCCGACGTGAGCCTCGGCATGCTCGCGGTCGCGGCCGCGCGCATGGAGCCGACCGGATGGGCGCCGCGGCTCGTGTGCGCCGACGGCTTTCGCCTGCCGCTTCGCGACGATTCGCTCGACGGCGTGACGATCGCCTTCGGCATCCGCAACATGCGTCCGCTCGCCGACGCGCTCGCCGAGCTCGCGCGCGTGCTGCGCTCGGGCGGCACGCTCGCGGTGCTCGAGGCGGCGGCACCCGCGCCCGGTCCGTTCGCGCCGCTCCATCGGCTCTACCTGCGGCGCGTCGTTCCGCTCGCCGGCAGGATCTCGCGCGACGCCTCGGCCTACGCGTACTTGAGCCGCTCGATCTTCGCGTTCGGACCGGGCCCGGAGTTCGAAGCGGCGCTCGAGCGGGCGGGGTTCGCGCGCGTGGCGCACCGGCGGTTCATGTTCGGCGCGACCCATCTCTGGGTGGCACGTCTCGCGCCGGGGGGCGACCAGAATGTTGCGCCCGCGGAACCCGGAATCGTGCAGAACGCACGCGTCGCACGCCGCTCCGGGGTGAACCTCCCCAGCGGCGGAGGCCCGGCGGCCGCGGAGTGGCGGGCGTGGACCGGCGTTCAGCTCGGGCTCTCGATCGCGCTCACCGCGGCCCTCGTCTGGGGGCTCCGCGCATTCATCAACTCCGGTCCGGACTTGCCGTTGGCCGATTGGCAGCGACGCATCGCCTGGTGGCTCCTGGCCGGCGGCGCGATCGGATTCGCGGTGCGCTCGGTCGCGCTCCTCACGCGACTCCGCGGACCCGCCCCGCGGGGCTGAACCCGCTCCGGGACTTGGCATTAGCATTGCAGCGTCTTGGGCGGAATCACACGTTCTCAAAGGAAGAATTGGACCATGCTCTCGCGCGAGAAGATCCTCGAGTCGCTGCTGGATCTCTCCGGCCGCGCGGCGGCGCGTTCGCGCCCCGAGCTGCTGGCGACCGTGCTGCGCTGCGCGCTCGCGCTGTGCGAGAGCGACGGCAGCGTCGTCATGCTTTCACCCGGACGCCAGCCCGAGCGCTTCGCGATGCGCCGCGACCAGCCCGAGCCCGAGGGCCCGATCGCTCCGGAGGCGCGCGGCACGTCGCGGCCGATGATGCTCTACGGCAAGGCGGTGGTGCTCGCCGACGTGAACGAAGGCGGACGCACCGGCCCGGACGATCACTGTCCCGGTCTCGACGCGGGACCGGCGCTCTTCGTCCCGCTCAAGCTGCGCGACCAGTCGCCCGGCTACCTCGCCGTGCTGCGCAAGCGCGGCGCCGCGAAGTACGACGGCGAGGACGTGCGTCTGCTGACGCTGCTCGGCGCCTGGGCGTCGATGGCGCTCGAGAACCTGCGCCTCGCCCAGAACGTGGAGAAGCTCGCGGTCACCGACGACCTGACGCAGGTCTACAACTACCGGTTCCTCAAGAGCGCGCTGCGGCGCGAGATCAAACGCGCCGGCCGCTACCATCAGGATCTCGCGCTGCTGATGATCGACGTCGACAATCTCAAAGCGTATAACGACCGACACGGGCATCTGCGCGGCAGCTTTCTGCTGCGCGAGATGGCAGGACTGTTCGCGCGCCACGTGCGCTCGTGGGATCTCGTCGCCAAGTACGGCGGCGACGAGTTCACCGTGATCCTGCCCCAGACCGACGCCGACGGCGCGACGAGCGCCGCCGAGCGCCTGCGGGCCGGCGTCGAGGGCCACACGTTCCCGCTCGCGCACCCCGGGCAGATCACGGTGAGCATCGGGATCGCGGCGTTCCCCGAGAACGGACAGACGACGAGCGCGCTGATCGAATCGGCGGATCGCGCGCTCTACCTCGCGAAGCAGAATGGACGGAATCAGGTCGGGCCGTACGTGAGGCGTGCGGCCTGACCACGGAGCGTTGACCGTCCGCGAAGGCCGCTGATAGACTGCCCGGCCCCGGACGCACGAGGCGCGTCCGGGTTCTTCATTTCACAGGGAGGCGAAGCGGGTGGGGGAGACGGTCGGCATCGCGGTGGTCGGGACCGGCGACTGGGGCGCCAATCTGGTGCGCAACTTCGCCGCGCTCCCGGGCAGCCGCCTCGCGGCGCTGTGCGACACCGATCCGGCGCGGCTCGCGCGCGCGGCGGCGCAGGCGCCCGGCGCCCGCACCACGACGCGCCTCGAGGAGATCGCGGCGGCCCCCGACGTGCGCGGCGTGGTGGTCGCCGCCTCGGCGATCCAGCACCATCCGATCGCGAAGGCGCTGCTCGAAGCCGGCAAGGACGTGTACGTCGAGAAGCCGCTGGCGCTCACGGTCGGCGACGCCGAGGAGCTGGTGCGCCTCGCCCGCGAGCGCGACCGGATCCTGATGGTCGGCCACCTGCTCCTCTATCACCCGGGCGTGCGCCACCTGAAGGAGATGGTGCGCCGCGGCGACCTCGGCGACATCCTCTACATCTATTCGCAGCGCGTGAACCTCGGCAAGGTGCGCCGCGACGAGAACGCGCTGTGGAGCTTCGCGCCGCACGATCTTTCGGTCATCCTCCACCTCCTCGAGATGGAGCCGGTGGACGTCGCGGCGCGCGGCGCCGCGTTCCTCCAGGGCGAGGTCGAGGACGTCGTCTTCCTGCACCTGCGCTTCGCCGACGGGCGGATGGCGCACGTGCACGTCTCGTGGCTCGACCCGCACAAGCTGCGCAAGTTCACCGTCGTCGGCCGCCAGAAGATGGTGGTCTTCGACGACATGGAGGCGAGCGAGAAGATCCGCGTCTACGACAAGGGCGTGGATCGCGCGGGACAGATCGTCTCCTACGGCGATGCGTTGAGCATCCGCAGCGGCGACATCCTGATCCCGAAGATCTCGCTCCAGGAGCCGCTCAGGCTCGAGTGCCAGCACTTCGTCGAGTGCGTGCGCGACCACAAGGCGCCGCTCACCGACGGCGCGGACGGACTGCGCGTCGTGCGCGTGCTGGCCGCGGCGCAGCGCTCGCTCGAGCTGGGCGGGGCGCCGGTCGCGCTCGCGGCCGAGACGGCGGCGGCGCGATGAGCCCGGCGATCCACGCGAGCGCGGCACTCGGCGAGGGCACGACCCTGGGCGAGGGTTGCGTCGTCGGCGCGGGCGTCCGCACGGGCGCGCGCTGCCGGATCGGGCACCACGTGGTGATCCACGACGACACCGTGATCGGCAGCGACGTGCGCATCGACGATCACGCGACGCTGGGCAAGTCGCCGATGCGCGCCGCGAACTCGGCGACGACGAAGGAGCAGGAGCTGCCGCCGCTCGTCGTCGGCGACCTGTGCATCGTCGGCACCGGCGTCGTGCTCTACCGCGGCGCTTCGATCGACGGCAAGGTGCTGATGGCCGACCTGTGCACCGTGCGCGAGAACGTCACGATCGGCCGCGGCACGATCGTCGGCCGCGGCGTCACGGTCGAGAACTTCTGCTCCGTCGGCCGCTACTGCAAGCTCGAGAGCGAGTGCTACATCACCGCCTACTCGACGCTCGAGGACCGCGTGTTCGTGGCCCCCGGCGTCGTGACCTCGAACGACAACTACGTCGGGCGCACCGCCGAACGCTTCAAGCACTTCAAGGGCGTCACGGTGAAGAAGGGCGGCCGGATCGGCGCCGGTTCGGTGATCCTGCCCGGCGTCGTGATCGGCGAGGACGGGCTGGTCGCGGCCGGCTCGGTCGTGACCCGCGACGTGCCGGCGCGCACGATCGTGATGGGCTCGCCGGCCCGGCCGTTGCGCGCCGTACCGGCCGAGCAGCTGCTCGAGAGCCAGGGCTGGAGCGACGCATGATCGACATCGGGAGGGCGACACCGTGGCAGCGATGACCGTCAAGGCGGCGATGACCGTGCCGCTCCTGGACCTCAAGGCCCAGTACGCCGACATCAAGACCGAGATGGACGCCGCCGTGCACCGCGTGCTCGACAGCGCGCGCTTCATCGGCGGCCCCGAGGTGAGCGGGCTCGAGGAGGAGGTCGCGCGCTACTCGCAGTGCGCGCACGCGATCGGCTGCGCGTCGGGCACCGACGCCCTACTGCTCGCCCTGCGCGCGCTCGACGTCGGCCCGGGCGACGAGGTCGTGACCGGCGCGTACTCGTTCTTCGCCAGCGCCGGCGCCGTGGTCAACGCCGGCGCGACGCCGGTGTTCGTGGACATCGATCCCGCGAGCTACAACATGGACGCGCACCGGCTCGAGGCCGCGATCACGCCGCGCACCAAGGCGGTGATCGCCGTGCACCTCTACGGCCAGTGCAGCGATCTCACCGCCATCTCGGCCGTGTGCGAGAAGCGCAACGTGTGGCTGATCGAGGACGCCGCGCAGGCGATCGGCTCGGAGTGGGAGGGACGGCGCGCCGGATCGGTCGGCGATCTCGGCTGCTTCTCGTTCTTCCCGTCCAAGAACCTGGGCGCCGCCGGCGACGGCGGCATGGTGACCGCGCAGGACGCCGCGCTCGCGGACCGCGTGCGGCTGCTGCGCGAGCACGGCGCCCGGCCCAAGTACTACCACGCGCTGGTCGGCACCAACTCGCGGCTCGACGCGGTTCAGGCGGCGATCCTGCGCGTCAAGCTCAAGCACCTCGACCGCTGGAGCGAGGCGCGGGCGCGCAACGCCGCGCTCTACGACCAGCTGTTCGAGGGCGCGCGCGTCGGCCGGCCGTACCGCGATCCGCGCGGGCGCCACATCTACAACCAGTACGTCATCCGCGTCGCCGGCCGCGACGCGCTGCGCCAGCATCTCGGCGAGCGCGGGATCGGCACCGAGGTCTACTACCCGGTGCCGCTCCATCGGCAGCAGTGCTTTGCGACACTCGGCTACGGCGAAGGGGACATGCCGCAGGCGGAAGCCGCCGCGCGTGAGACCCTGGCGCTGCCGATCTACCCGGAGCTCACGGAGGAGCAGATTCGCTACGTCGCCGCCACGGTGAGGGAATTCACGGACTCGCACTGAACGCCGGCGCGCGCCGCCGATCCGCCCTGACGCGACGCGCGCCCGATCCACGCATCACCACGCGCCGGACCACCCCTTTCCCGGCGCGGACAGTGCCCGAATGTCCCACGAACAACGCGCCGCCCTGCGCGCGCTGCTGCGCCGGGTGGACGAAGTGCGCGGCCTGGCGGAGCGCTCCGAGGTGCCGACGGCGATCGAGCCGGACGACACCGCGGCGCTGCTGCGTACCGTGTCGGAGCTGGTCGAGGAGCTGGAGCGCAGCCACCGGCGCCTGATCGAGACCAACGTGCAGCTCGTCTCGCTGCGCGAGGTCGCGAACCGCATGGTGACGTCGCTCGACAGCGGCGAGACCACCCACACCGTCACGCGCTACCTGCACCGCGCGTTCGGCTTCGAGGACGCGTTCCTGCTGCTCGTCGACCGCGACCGCATGCGGCTCAACGGGACATGGACGCGCGGCGACGGCGGGCGCGAGCACAGCCACGCGCTCGACCTGCCGCTCGCCGGCGACCCGGGCGCGCTCGCGCGCAGCGTCTGGCTCAATCGCACCGTCCACCTCCACGACCCGCAGCGGCATCTGGTCGCCCAGCTCCCCGAGGGCCATCCGCTGCAGGAGGTGTTCGCGGAGCTCGGCTCGCTCGCCACGGTGCCGCTCCAGCGCAGCCAGGCGCCGATCGCCGAGACGCGCGAGCTGTGCGGCGCGCGCTGCGTGCTCGGCGACGCGAGCGCAGTCGCGCCGCCGCCCGGCGCCGCGGCCGAGAGCTGGGCGATCGAACGCGAGGAGCGCCAGCGCCACTGCCTCGGCTGCGAGCTCATGCCGATCCTCGGCGTCATCGGCATGGCGCGGCCGGCGAGCGCCCCGCCGCTGAGCGCGACCGACGTGACGCTGCTCGAATCGATCGCGCTCTCGGTCGCGCCGGTGGTCGAGAACGCCCGCCTCTACCAGGACCTGCGCCAGAGCGAGCGCTTCCGCATGCACGTGCTCGACAGCATGGCGAGCGCGCTGGTCGCGGTGAACATGCAGGGCGAGATCCTGACCTTCAACCGCGCGGCCGAGTCGCTGCTCGGCTTCGCCGAGGCGGACGTGACCGGGCAGCCGTTCGGGCGCTTCTTCGGCGAAGAGGGAGACGCGATCCTGCGCGCGACACTCGAGCGCGGGCGCGAGAGCCTCCGCGAGGAGACCATGCTGCGCGCCCGCGACGGTGTGCCGGTGCCGGTGAGCCTCACGACGTCGCTGCTGCGCAACGAGCGCCGCGCGGTCTACGGCGCGATCGCCACGTTCGTGGACCTGACGCCGCTCAAGCGCGCCGAGGAGCACGCGCGCCGCCAGGACCGGCTCGCCGCGCTCGGGCGCTTCACGTCGAGCGTCGCGCATGAGATCCGCAACCCGCTCACCGGCATCGCGGCCGGCGTCCAGTACCTCGACCGCTCGGTGGCCGACGGGCCGCAGCGCGAGAACCTGGGATTCATCCTGAGCGAGATCCGCCGCCTCGACCGCATCGTCCAGGACCTCTTCGACATCACGCACCCGCGCGGGCTCGCGCTGCGCGCCCAGCCGCTCGAGGACGCGGTGCGCCGCGCCGCGCACTCGCTCGAGGCGACGCTCGCCGCGCGCCAGCTGACGGTGAGCGTCGAGTGCGCGCCGTACACGCCGCCGGTGCCGCACGACGCCGATCAGATGCAGCAGGTGTTCATCAACCTGATCAAGAACGCCGGCGAGGCCTCGCCCGAGGGCGGCGCGATCCGCGTGACGCTCGCGCCGACGCCGCCGGCCGGGCGCCGCGCCCACCCCGGCCGCGGTCCCGGCGCGTGGAGCGCCGGCGTCGTGGCGCGAATCGAGGACCGCGGCAGCGGCATCAGCCCCGAACACCTGAAGACCGTCTTCGAGCCCTTCTTCACCACGCGCCAGGGAGGCACCGGGCTCGGCCTCTACATCTGCCACGACATCGTCAAGCGCCACGGCGGCGCACTCACCGTACAGAGCGAACCCGGATGCGGCACGACGTTCGTCGTCGAGCTGCCGATGGAATCCAATGGAGGGACCCCATGAGCAAGGCCAACATCGTCGTGGTGGATGATCAGGATTCGATCCGCCACTTCGTCAGCAAGGCTCTCGAGGACGAGGGCTACACGGTGCGCGCCGCCGGGTCGGTGCGCGAGACCCGCCAGGCGCTCGAACACGACATGCCGGACCTGCTGCTGCTCGACCTCAAGCTCCCCGACGGCACCGGCATCGAGCTGCTGCGCGAGATCAAGCGCGTCCAGCCCGAGGTGCCGGTGATCCTGATGACCGCCTTCGGCGAGCTCGAGACCGCCGTCGAGGCGATGAGCGCCGGCGCGTTCTGGTTCGTCAAGAAGCCGTTCCAGAACGACGAGCTGCTGGCGCTGGTCGCGCGCGCCCTCGAATCGCAGCGCCTGTGGCTCGAGCTGCGGCGGCTGCGCCACCAGGCGTTCGCCGACGAGGACTACCTCCACTCGTCGAGCCCGAGCATGCAGGAGGCCTACGCCACCGCCGAGCAGGTGTCGCGCGGCGACACGACCACCGTGCTGCTCGAAGGGGAGAGCGGCACCGGCAAGGAGTACTTCGCCAACCTCATCCATCGCATGAGCGCCCGCCACGACAAGCCGTTCGTCGAGATCAACTGCGCGGCGATCCCGCGCGAGCTGCTCGAGAGCGAGCTGTTCGGACACGAGAAAGGCGCGTTCACCGACGCGCGTACGCAGAAGCTCGGCCTGATGGAGCTCGCCAACGGCGGCACGCTGTTCCTCGACGAGATCGGCGAGATGAGCCCGATGCTGCAGGTGAAGCTGCTGCGCGTGCTCGAACGCCGCACGTTCAAGCGCGTCGGCGGCACCAAGGACATCACCGTCAACCTGCGCATCATCTCGGCCACCAACCAGAACCTCGAGAAGCTGGTGCAGGAGGGAGGCTTCCGCGAGGACCTCTACTACCGGCTCAAGGTGGTGCCGCTCTGGGTGCCGCCGCTGCGCGACCGCAAGGACGACGTCGTGCCGCTCGCGCGGCTGTTCATGGACCGCTTCGCACGCCAGTTCAAGAAGGGGTTCCGCGACATCTCGCCCGCGGCCGAGCGTATCCTGCTCGGGTACGGATGGCCCGGGAACATCCGCGAGCTGCGCAATCTCTTCGAGCGCACGGTGCTGCTCGAGGTGGGCGAGGTGCTCGAGCCGCAGCACTTGAAGCTGGCGCCGCGCTCGCACGGCGCCGCGGCCGAGTCGGTGACGATCGGCCAGCGCATCGACGCGTACCTCAACGGCGCGATCGCCGAGGACGGCATTCCCTTCGAGCCGCTGGTCGAGGAGCTGGAGCGCGCCTTGATCGTGCACGCCTCGTGTGTTACCAAGTGGAACCAGAGTCGCACCGCCGAGCTGCTCCATCTCAAGCGCGACAAGCTGCGCTACCGGATGAAGATCTACCAGCTCCAGGACGGGGACGGGACCGCCGCGATACCGAATAGGAGCGCGGCACCGGCACGAGAGGAGTAGGCGCTCACGCGTTCGCTTCGAGGCGGTCTGGCAGGCGTCGCGGCGGTGGCCGTGACGCTGGCGGCCTGCGGGTGCGCCTACACGACCAGCACGGCGCTCCTGCCGTCCCACCTCAAGACGCTCGCGATCCCGGTGTTCGAGAACGGCACGACCGAGTACACGCTCGAGCGTGACGTGACCGATGCGGTGATCGCCCGGTTCGTCGCCGACAACCACCTCAAGATCGTCGACGAGCACTCGGCGGACGCCGTGATCAAGGGGCGGATCAACCTGTACAAGAACGCCGTCTTCGGCTTCAGTCAGGCGGCGCAGGCGCAGGAGTATCGTGTCACGATCGAGTGCGCCGTGGTGTTCAAGGATCAGGTGAAGAACCGCGAGCTCTGGACCGAGGAGCACATGGTCAAGACCGCCAACTACTACGTCGTCGACACGCCGGGATCGCCGGCGAAGACGGAGCTCGATGGCCGGAAAGACGCCATCAACAAGCTCGCCGAAGAGATCGTCGCCCGCTCGGTCCAGGGCTGGTAGCGATCCGGCGGGCGGCGCGTCGACCGGCGCCGCGCCGCGCGCGCGCGCGATCCCGGTGCGCAGCCGTCGCCTCGCGCCCGACCAGCTGCTCGACGCGATCGAGCGCGGCGAGTTCCCGGCGGCGCTCTACCTCGAGGGCCCGGACGAGGGCGTGAAGGCGGCGCTGCTCGCCGAGATCCGCCGCGCCTGGGCGCGGGCCGTGCCCGATGCGCCGCTCGCGCGCGTGTTCCGCGTCGGCGAGATCGGCGTCGATGAGGTGCTCGCCGCCTACCACGGCGGATCCCTGTTCGCGCAGCGCGAGCTGCTGTTCCTGTTCGAGGTCGAGGACCTGACGCGCAGCGAGAAGCGCATCACCGCGCTCGCCGAGGGCGTGCTGCGGCCGACCGGCGGCGCATGCCTCGTGCTGATCGAATCCGAGGGCGAGACGCCGCGCAAGTCGCTCGAGCCGCTGCGCGGCGCGTGCAGCGTGCGCTGCGAGGCGACGGCGCCCGGGCGTTCGCAGCTCATGGCGTGGGGCGCGCGGCGCATGCGGCGCGAACGGATCACGCTCGCGCCCGCGACGATGGAGGCGGTGGTGGACGCCTGCGAGGGCGACGCCGTCGCGTTCTTCGATGAGCTGGAGAAGCTCGCGGCGTGGGCGGGCCCCGAGGGCCGGCTCGCACCGAGCGACGTCGCCGCGATCCTGCGACCGGTGGTCGGCGCCGACATCCCCGCCTACCTCGCCGCGGTGGCGGCGGGCGACGCGACCGCCGCGGGCCAGCGCCTCGGCCGGCTGCTCGCCGCCGGCGTGTCCGAGGGCGCGATCCTGTTCGCGCTCGCGAACCTGGTCGGCGGCGCGCTCGGCGGGTGGGCGCGCGACCGCGGCTTGAGTCAGGCGCTGCGCGCGCGGCTCGCGCCGCGCGCCCTCGCGCACGCGCTCGATGCGCTCTACCGCGCCGAGGCGGCGTGGAAGGGCGGGCGCGCCGACGCGGTCGCGGTGCTCGAGCAGGCGACGCGGGTCGTTTCCGGCGCGTTCTAGCGCGCGATGCGCAGCCGCCTCGGCCGCTGGGCGCCGCGCCTCGCCGCGTTCCTGCTGGTCCCGGCGCTGGGGCTCCAGCTGCGCCTCGCGCCGCCCGCCGGCAACGCGTTCACGCTCGATGCCGCCGGACACGAACGGCTGATCGCCACGCGCGTCGCCGCGGGGCGGCTGCCCCAACCCGACCGTCTCGCCGATCCGCCGCTCGGCCGCGATCTCGGCCGCTTCCTGCCGCTCGGCCTCTACCAGGCGGCCGCGCTCTGGGCGCGCGCGGCCCGCGCGATCGCGGGCTTCGATCTCGACCGCGCGTTGCGCGGGTTCACAGCACTCGCCGGGGCGCTGATCGCGATCCCGGTGTGGTTCGGCGCGCGCGCGCTGCGCGCCGGTCCATGGAGCGCGGCACTCGCGGCGCTGATCGCGGTCGTCCTGCCCGCGCACGTCGACCTCACGACCGGCCCCATGCTCCGCTACGACGCGCCGGGGACACTGCTCGCGACCACGTATCTGATGCTCGGCGTGGCGGCGGTCGCGGCGGCGTCCCCGGCCCGCGCCCGCGGCCTCGCCGCGCTCTCGGCCCTCGCGTTGCTCCTCGCGCTCGCCGTGTGGCGCGTGCCGCTCATCCTGCCGCCGATCGTGGCGCTGATCGCCGCGATCCTCGCCTGCGTCCGCCCGCCGGCGCCGGCGTGGCGCGCGTGGCTGCTCGCCACGGCGGTCGCGCTCGTCGTCGCGTGCCTCGGGCTCGAGTACCTGCGCCGGCAGCTGCACGTCCTCGCGCCCTCGACGCTGGCGGTGATCGCGGTCGCGGCCGCGCTCCACGCCCCGGCGCTGCGCAGCGAACGTTCGCGCCCGGCGGTGCGCGGCGCGATCGTCCTCGGCGCGATCATCGTCGCGGCGGCGATCGGCGCCGCGCTCGCGAGGGGAGGGGACTACGAGACGCTCGGCCGCCTGCTGCGGCTGCGCGCGTGGCTCGCGTTCGGCGTCGTGCGCGCCGCCGAGCCCATGACCGGCGTCCTGCTCACGGTGCGCGAGCTCCAGCCGCTGCCGCCCGCGGCCCTCGCGGGTCCCGCGGCGTTCTCGTGGCTCGCCTGGTGGCTGGTCGCCGCGCCGGCCGCGCTCTGGATCGCGGCGCGCGAGCGCCGGCGCGCGTGGCTCGGCGCCGCGGAGCCGGCCGTGCTGTGCACGGTCGGCGTGACGCTGGCCCTGGCGCTGCTCACGCTGCTCGCCAATCGCAACCGCATCCTGCTCGCTCCGCCCGTCGCGGTGCTGATCGGCGCGGCGGCCGCGGCGTTCGCGCGGCGGCCGGGTACCATCGGCCGGATCGCGATCGTGGCGCTCGTCCCGTGCGTCGCGCTGGCGGCTACGGATTCGTATCGGACGGCGTCCGCGCTCACGACCGAGCGCCAGCCCGAATGGGCCGCGACGCTCGACTATCTGCGCGCACACGCCGACGGCTCACCGGTGCTCGCACCGTGGGAGCGGGGCTACGAGATCGAACGCGACGCCACCTCGCCGGCGTTCTGCGACGGGCTGCTCGAGAGCCCGGTCAATCAGGCGCACATCCTGGACGCCGCCCGGGCGCTGCTCGCGCTGACGCCCGATTCGCTCGCCGCCCTGTGCGAACGCAACGGCGTGCGGCGGGTGGTCGTGCCGCCGAGCTGGTCCCTCTACGGCATCGCCATGGCCGCGCGCGATCCGATCGCGGAGACGATCGCCATGCACCGGCCCTTGCGCGGCGCCGACGCGAACCGCGTCGTCGTCCGCATGATGGCGGGCGGCGGGCCCGAGCCGCCATTCGTGCCGGTGTTCGAGCGCGGCGGCTTCCGCGTCTACGCCCGCGCGGACGCGCCGCCCGTGCGCTGATCGCCGCGAGCCGCTATCCTGCGCCGGTCCCGCATCCACACGCACGAGACCCGCCCATGGCCCATCGTTATCCATTCTCCGACGTCGAGAAGCGCTGGCAGGCGTACTGGGAGGCGCACGAAACCTTCCGTGCGCGCGAGGACTCGTCGCGGCCCAAGTTCTACTGCCTCGACATGTTCCCGTACCCCTCGGGCGCGGGACTCCACGTCGGCCACCTCGAGAACTACACCGCGACCGACATCCTCTCGCGCTTCAAGCGCATGCGCGGGTTCAACGTCCTGCACCCGATGGGCTGGGACGCATTCGGCCTGCCCGCCGAGCAGTACGCGGTCAAGACCGGCATCCATCCGGCGGTGACGACGGCCGAGAACATCGCCACGTTCCGCCGCCAGATGAAGCGCGCCGGCCTCTCGTACGACTGGTCGCGCGAGATCAATACCACCGCTCCGGACTACTACCGCTGGACGCAGTGGATCTTCCTCAAGCTGTTCGAGCGCGGGCTCGCGTACGTCGCCGAGGTGCCGGTCAACTGGTGCCCGGCGCTCGGCACCGTGCTCGCGAACGAGGAGATCATCGACGGAAAGAGCGAGATCGGCGGCTTCGACGTCGTCCGCCGGCCGATGCGCCAGTGGGTGCTCAAGATCACGGCGTACGCCGACCGGCTGCTCGACGACCTCGAGCTCGTGGACTGGCCGGCCAGCACGCGCGAGATGCAGAGGAACTGGATCGGCCGCTCGATCGGCGCCGAGGTGGACTTCGCGCTCGACGGCGCGCCGGGGGCGCTGCGCATCTTCACCACGCGCCCGGACACACTGTTCGGCGCCACCTACATGGTGTTGGCACCCGAGCATCCGCTCGCCGACGCGCTCACCGCGCCCGCACAGCGCGCCGCGGTCGAGGCGTATCGCGAGGCGACGGCGCGGAAGAGCGACATGCAGCGTCAGGACGCGACGCGCGAGAAGACCGGCGTATTCACCGGCGGACACGTCATCAATCCCGTGAACGGCGAGCGGCTGCCGGTGTGGATCGCCGACTACGTGCTGATGGGCTACGGCACCGGCGCGATCATGGCCGTGCCGGGGCACGACCAGCGCGACTGGGAATTCGCGCGCGCCTTCGACCTGCCGATCCGCGAGGTCGTGGCGGGAGGGGACATCGCGCGCGAGGCCTACGTGGATCCCGATCGCGGCGTCGCGGTGCATTCGACCACGCCCGACGGCCGGTTCTCGATCGACGGGCTCGAGGCCGGGCCGGCGATCGAGAAGATCACGGTGTGGCTCGAGCAGCAGGGCCATGGCCGGCGCACCGTTCACTACAAGCTGCGCGACTGGCTGTTCTCGCGGCAGCGCTACTGGGGCGAGCCGCTCCCGATCGTGTGGGTCGAGGGCGACGCGCGCGCGATCCCCGAGCAGATGCTGCCGGTGCGGCTGCCCGAGACCGATCAGTTCAAGCCGATGGCGACGGGCGAGAAGCCCGAAAGCCCGCTCGCGCGGCTGACCGACTGGGTCGAGACCACGGATCCCGCGACGGGAAGGCCAGCGCGCCGCGAGACCAACACGATGCCGCAGTGGGCGGGCTCGTGCTGGTACTACCTGCGCTTCCTCGATCCCGCGAATCCCGACCAGCCGGTCGCGGCGGAGAAGGAGCGCTACTGGATGCCGGTCGACCTCTACATGGGCGGCGCCGAGCATAGCGTGCTGCACCTGCTCTACGCGCGCTTCTGGCACAAGGTGCTGTTCGACATCGGCGTCGTCCACACGCCCGAGCCGTTCATGAAGCTGATCCATCAGGGCACGGTGCTGGGCGAGGACGGGCAGAAGATGTCGAAGTCGGTCGGCAACATCGTGAACCCCGACGACACGATGGACCGCTTCGGCGCCGACGCGGTGCGGCTCTACGAGATGTTCATGGGGCCGCTCGAAGCGATGAAGCCGTGGAGCACGCACGGGGTCGAGGGCTGCACGCGTTTCCTCGACCGCGTGTGGCGGATGGCGATCGACGAGGACGGCGCCGCGAGCCGTGCGCTCACGTCCGAGCCGCCGACGGACGGGCAGGCACGGCTGCTGCACCGGACGATCCGCAAGGTCACCGAGGACCTCGAAGCGCTGCGGTTCAACACCGCGATCGCCCAGCTCATGGTGTTCGTGAACGAGATGACGCCGCTCGAGCGCCGGCCGCGGGCGATGATCGAGCCGTTCGTGCTGCTCCTCGCGCCGTTCGCGCCGCACATCGGGGAAGAGCTGTGGAATCGCCTCGGCCACCGGGACACGCTGGCCTACGAGCCGTGGCCGGCCTGGGATCCGGCCTGGGTCGAGGACGAGACCGTGACCCTGGCGGTCCAGGTCAACGGCAAGCTCCGGGCGACGCTGTCGCTGCCGCGCGGGACCGATCAGGAGGCCGCCCGGACGGCGGCCATGGCCGACGAGCGCGTGCTCCGGCACCTCGACGGGGCCGAGGTCCGGAAGACCATCTTCGTCCCGGACAAGCTCCTCAATCTGGTGGTGGCGGGGCGCTGATCCGGGCGCGTCGGTCCGGGGGAGAAACCCGAGACTCCACATCGCGAGATGTCCCGCGGGCCGCGGCGTTCCACGTCTTTAGGTTTACATAATACTGATTATGCGACACGCCCATCTCGTGGAAGCCGCACCCGGCGCAAACGCCTGAACTGCACACTTGTGCCATAGCGACCCATCCCGCTATGGTGGCTCCCATGCGCACGAGCTATCGCATCGAGCCCTGCCGCACGGCGCTCAATCGGGTTCGCGGGATGATGTTCGACTGGTCGATCAACCCGTACATGGGCTGCGCGCACCGCTGCACGTTCTGCTACGTGCGCGCCTTCGAGCACCGCGCCGATCGTCCGTCCGACGACCGCTACGGGTCGTCCGTCCGGGTCAAGATCAACATCGCCGGGGTGCTCGCCCGCGAGCTCGAGCGTCCGGGCTGGAACCGCGAACACGTGGTGATCGGCGCCGCGACCGACCCCTACCAGCCGGCCGAGGGTCGCTTCCAGCTGACGCGCGCCGTGATCCGAACGCTCGCCGCCCACCGGACGCCGTTCAGCATCATCACGCGCGGGCCGCTGGTGGTCCGTGACCTCGACGTGCTGCAGGAAGCCGCGCGCCGCGTCGAGGTCTCCGTCTCGTTCTCCGTTCCGACGCTCGACCGCGACGTGTGGCGCACGACCGAACCCGCGACCGCGCCGCCGGTCCAGCGCCTGCGCGCACTACGCGTCCTGCGCCAGGGCGGGATCCGTGCCGGCGTCGCGATGGCGCCGATCCTGCCGGGGATCTCCGACGCGCCGGAATCCATGGCGGCCGTCGTGCGTGCCGCGCGCGCGGCGGGTGCGGTCTCCATCTGGACCGAGCTCCTCCACCTGCGCCCGGGAACGCGTGAGCACTTCCTCGCGCATCTCGCGCGCGACTGGCCCGATGAACTCGATCGCTACCGCACGCTCTACTCGGACCGGGCCTACCTGCCCGGGGCGGATCGCGACGCGATCATGGCGCGGCTCGCGGAGCTCAAGCGCGCGCACCCGGCGCGAATGATCGCGGCGCCGCTGATCGACCCCGAGGCCGAGCCGGAGCAGCTCGACCTCGCGATCTGACACCGCGCGCTCGGGCGCGCCGCGGGGACGGCGCCGTCACGCGCTCCACATCGTGGCGTCGAAGTCCGCGCCGGGCACGGTGAACGCGAGGCCGTCGTCGCCCGGATAGATCTCCACGATCCGTCCCTCCCGCGCGATCCGCACCAGCATGCGCACGACCTCGCGCGACGCGAGACCGAGCGTCGCGAACGGAACGGCGATCTCGAGCACGTCGGCGATGCGGCACGCGGCGCCCGTCACGGCTTCGCCCGCCCGCGCCCCCTCCGCCCACGTCACGGCGCGCTCGCCCGCGACGAGCCCGCGCACGACGATGCGCGCGGCGCGCGGCTCGGCGATCTCGAGCGACAGATCCACCGACGCGCCGGGCGGCGCGTCGGCCACGAAGTCGAGCCGCAGGCAGAGGCGCTCGAGATCGAAACCGTAGTGGAGCGAACGCAGCGCGCCGGCCTCGCGGTGCATGGCGCCCCCTCCCGCCGCGAACGCGTAGCGGCCCGCCGCATACCACTCGTAGAAGCCGCTCGAGCGACCGTCGAGGCGCGGATGGATGAGTCCGATCGGCGTCTGATGCGCCGGGCCCGCGGCGTCGCCGCGCGCGATCGCGAGGTCGAGCGCGACCGGCGGCTCGAGGCCGGCGCGCGCGTGCGCCGCGCGCAACAGATCGCGAAACAGGCGGTCGAAGACCGCGCGGTCATCGCTCGGATGATCGTCGCCCAGCCACCAGAACCAGTCCGAGCCCTCGGCGCGGCGGAGCGCCGCCCATGCGTCGGGCGCGCGCTCGTGCGTCGCGCCCGACTCGAGCAGCGCGCGCCGTGTGCGCGCGAGCAGGTCCCACGCGCGGTTCTTCTCCGGATGGCCGATCCAGATGTGGAAGTCGGCGTCGATCCACGATCCCGAGTGGAGATCCTCGAGGCGCCCCAGGGCGGGCTGCTCGTCCAGCACCTGCGACGGCGTTCGGGTCCGGATGTCCGGCGCCGCGGCGAGCGCGTCGTAGAGCGCGGTGAGGAACGGACCGCCGTCGTCGGCGTACTGCTCCCAGCAGTTCTCGCCGTCCAGGATCACCGTGACGACGGGCGGATGCGCACCGGCGTGCTCGCGCCCGATCGCGCGCACGCGTGCGACGAAGTCCGCCGCCGCGTCGCGCGGGTCCCAGCGCGCGTAGACGAAGCCGATCCGATCCGAGAGCTCGTGGTCGCGGAAGAAGATCGTCGCCTCGGCGCCCTCCGCTCCGGCGCGCCACGGGCGATAGAGCGCCGCGCGCCTTCGCTCCGCTTCGGGCAGCGACGCCCACAGCACGCCCTCGTCGCTCGCGATCCAACGCACGCCGCAGGCGGCGGCGATCGCGACGACTTCGGGACTCACGCTGCCTTCGGAGGGCCACATGCCGGCCGGCCGGCGGCCGAACGCCGACGCGTGGCGATCGAGCGCGAGCGTCACCTGCCATTGCGCGTCCTCGGGCGCCGCGAAGCGCTGTGCGGGGAGCGCGAGGTCGGGCCGCGCGCGGCGCGCGATCGCGTTGTCGACGAGGAGCGGCAGAATCGGATGATCGTAGGGCGAGGTCGCGATCTCGACCCTTCCCGATTCGGCGAGCGCACGATAGGCGGGCAACACCTCGGCCACCAGCCGGCGGTGCAGCGCGAGCAATCCGTCGCGGTGGTCATCGGTCCACGCCGGATCGCCGTCCCCGGCCGCGCGGACGGCCGCGAGCGCCACGACCCCCTCGGGGCGGTTGAGCCACACGGGATCGATCCAGGCGAGCAGGAACCACACCTCGAGTGCCCGCAGCTCCGCGTCGGTCGGCGCGCCCTTCGCCGCGCGATCGCGCAGGCGCCGGTACGACGGCCAGCGGTCGAACGCGTGCGGCGGCGCCTGCGCGCAGCGCCTCGCGATCGTCGCGCGCTCGTCCGCGGCGAGCGACGCCACGGGACGCGCGATGAGATCGAACAGGCGATCGGGCGCGCCGGCCGCGACCGCCTCGAGCTGGTCGATCAGCGACGGCACGAGATTGAACGTGACGCGGAGCCCCGGATGGCGGGCGACGTGCCACGCCATGTCGAGGTAGTCCTTGGTCGCGTGGAGCCGGGTCCACGGCAGGACCGATCGCCCGTCCGCGGGATCGCGGTAGTCGGGCTGATGGTGATGCCAGAGGAGGACGAGATCGACCGGAGCGAGCGGCTCGCTCATCGGCTCCTCCCCTCGCGGCGGCTAGTGCGCGGCGCCGGTTCCCGCAGCCTGCAGCTCGGCGAGCTGGATGCGCGCCGGCTGCGCGTAGTCGGTGTCGCCGAACTCGTCGATCAGCCGCTGCAGATGCGGGATCGCACGGGCGGGCTGATTCTGGCCGCGCTCGCAGCGCGCCGCCGCGAGCAGGAACTCGGCCGAGCTGCTGCGGTCGAAGTGTCCGACCAGCGCGAGGTACTGCTTCTCGGCGTCGGCGAACTCGTGCGCGCTCTCGAGCGCGTAGGCGAGGCTGCGGCCGGCGGCGTCGGCCAGCATCCCCTGCTTGTTGCGGTCGAGGTAGCGCCGGTACTCGGCGATCGCGGTCTTGAAGTCGCCGGTGAAGAACGCGGCGTCCCCGGCCTGCCGGTGCGCGTCGATGCCGCTCGGCGTCGAGCCGTACTGCTGCGCCGTCTCGCGCGCCACCTGGAGCGAACGCTGGAAGTCGCCCTGCCAGTAGAAGAGGCTGGCCTCGGCGAGCTTGCCGGCGGCGGCCTCCTCGGCCTTCGCCTGCTGGCGGAGGATCATGATGCCGGCGGCGATCAGCACCGCGACCACGCCGAGGACGCCGATCGCGATCTTGCCCTGGCGCTCCCAGAAGCGCTGGAGCGGGACCATGATCTCGGCGCCGGGCTGCTCGATGCGGGTCGAGTGCTGCGTTGTTAACGGCAAGGCATTCCTCCAGTTAAAGCGTTCGGCTCGAGTGCCGTGCGGGACACCCGGGCGACGGCGGACGAGGGACCTTAGCCGCTCGAACCCGCTCCGTCAAGGCGCGCACCGGACGCATGCGACCGCCCCTCGCGCCCGCACCAGCATCTCGGCCGGGCTGCCGCATCCCGGACAGGCGGGCAGCGCGGGCCGCCCGCGCGCCACGTCCACCCGGCTCTCGAGCTTGAGACGCACGGCGCCTGCCCGAAGTTCCTGCTCGATGTCGGCGATCGGCCACGACCACTCCTCGAGACCCCACAGACGCACCTCGGTCCGCAGCGCCCAGCGATGCCGGACCTCGGCGGCGCGGCGTTCCCACTCGAGCTTGAGCGACGTCGCGTCGCCCCCCTCCATTTCGGACTCCTCGCCGCCGGTCGTGCGCCGGCGCGAGCGTTCCTCCTCCTCCTCGATGCGCGCCGAGAAGAAGTGGGCGAGCCGCGAAAGCTCGTCCTCCCGCAGGCGTCCGACCGAGTGCTCCCATTCCTGCTCGCGCTCGGCGAGCACGCCGTCGAGATGTTCGCGTGCGCGCGTGGCGAGCCGGTCGCACGCTTCGGGCGCGAGCGGATCGCTGATCTGATAGAGTCCCTCGCGCGACCGGACGCCGGGCAGCTCGTCGCCGCGTTCCCACTCGAGGCGCTCGCCGTCGGGGCCGACCAGCAGCACCCACGATTCCTGTGCGGGCAGTCCGCCCCACAGCGTCACGACGCAGTGGAACGCGACGCGCCGTTCGTAGCGCACCGGTCCGAGGCGCGGCGGTCCCCACGCGAGCCCCCGCACGCGGCACACCGACGCGATCCCGTCCGCCGGAGCGCCCGGCACCTGGACCAGCGCCGTGCGGCGCGCGACGAGCGGCTCCTCGGCCGCGGCCTCGAGGATCTTGCGACCGCCGCCGCTCCCGGGCGCCGTGAACCACGCGCCCCGCGGCAGCGTCGGACGCGCGGGATCGAAAACGAGGCGCACGCGCTGGCGCCGCCAGCGCTTCTGGAGCGCGGGCGCGAGCGCGACCTCCCAGTCGCCGCGCGCCGCGTTGCTCACCGCGCAGCCCGCGGCGGTGAGCCAGCGGCCGATGAAGTCGCGCCACGGCGCCGAGTCGGGCAGCGCTTCGCCCGCCGGGATGCCGGTCGCATGCGCGGATGCGGCGAAGGGACGCGCCTTGCGCGCCGGGCGCCGCGACCCGCGCCGCGCCGCGCGGCGCTTGCCCGTGCGTGACGGGACGGCACCCGCGCCGTTGCCCGCGCCCCCGCCTAGGCCCGCCGGAGCGCGCCGCTCCATCACCGTCGCGCCGGAATCCGGCGCGCGATCGGGATCGTCCGCGAGGCTCATGCGCCCTCCTTCTCGGCGCCCGCGGCGCCGACCGTCGGGAACAGCAGATTCTGGCGGTCCTTCTGCTCCTGATAACGGCGGCGCGCGAACACGAGATGCTGCGCGAGCTCGGCGAAGCGGCGCTTGCGCACGCGCGGATTCGACGATTCGGTCCAGCGCCGGAACACCTCGTCCTC
This sequence comes from Candidatus Eiseniibacteriota bacterium, assembly GCA_016178725.1. Taxonomy (GTDB): domain Bacteria; phylum Eisenbacteria; class RBG-16-71-46; order RBG-16-71-46; family RBG-16-71-46; genus WS-11. The sequence goes on along the minus strand of JACOSV010000084.1, from coordinate 79,497 downwards.
GAACGAGCCATGCGGCTGCCATGCGCCGAGGATCTCCTCGATCTCGCCGACCACGAGCTCGAACATGCGGATCTTGCGGTCGAGGATCTCGAGCACGTAGGCCTCGATCGTGCCGCGCGCGACCAGGTTGATGACGCGCACCGGATGCTCCTGCCCGAGCCGGTGCACGCGACCGATGCGCTGCTCGACGCGCATCGGATTCCACGGCAGATCGTAGTTGATGACGATGCGACAGAACTGGAGGTTGCGGCCCTCGCCGCCCGCCTCGGTGCTCACCAGCACCGGCGCGACCGTGCGGAACGTGTCGAGCGCCTCCTCCTTCTCGCGCCAGCCGAGCTCGCCGTGGAACACCGCCGGCTCGATCCCGATCTCGCGCAGCGCCGTGACGATCGATTCCTGCGTCGAGCGGAACTGGGTGAAGACGATGCACTTCTCACCCCCGAGCGAGGCGATGCGCTTGAGCAGCGAGCGCACCTTGCTCTGGTGCTCGCCGACCTCGGCGGCGCGCGCGGCGAGCGCCTTCATCCGGCGCGCGTCGAGGCCGTCGGGATTGCGGCTCAGCTTCTCGAGCGTCGAGCGCGCCGCCGCCCACGACGAGCCCATCTCCTTCTGCAGCACGACCAGCGTGAAGTAGTGGCGGCGGCCGGGCGCGCCCTCGTCCGCGTGCACCGACTCGGCGACGAAGTCGCTCACGTCCTGATAGAGCCGGCGCTCGGCCGCCGTCTGCGCCACCCACAGCGTCTCGACGCGGCGCGGCGCGAAGGTGATGTTCGTGTCGCTGCGTCGCGCGCGGATCATCACCGCCTGAAGGAGCGCGCGCAGCTTGGGCGCGTTGCGCGGCGCGCGCTTGTCGTGGCCGCTCAGGAAGTCGCGGCGGAACTGCGAATAGGTCCCGACGGTCCCCGGCCGCACCAGGGTCGAGAGGTTGTAGAGCTCGCGCAGGTCGTTCTGCACCGGCGTCGCCGTCAGCAGCAGCAGGTAGCGCGGATTGAGGTCGTTGATGAACTTCCAGCCCAGCGTCAGGTGATTGCGCAGGCGGTGCGCCTCGTCCACCACGACGAGATCGTAGTTGGCGCCGCGCACGCGGCGGCGGTGCCGCTCGTGGCGCGCGGTCTCGAGCGACGAGATCACGAGCGGATGGCGTCCCCACTGGCCGGCCGGTCCGCGCGACACGACGAAATCGAGCTCGAACTTCTCCCACAGCTCGGCGCGCCACTGTTCGCACAACGAGGCGGGCACGAGCACCAGCACGGTGCGCACCGCGCCGCGCAGCAGGTACTCCTTGAGCACGATGCCGGCCTCGATCGTCTTGCCGAGTCCGACCTCGTCGGCGAGGATCGCCCGCCCGTTGAGCGGCCCCATCGCCCGCAGGCAGGCGCGGAGCTGGTGCGGGAAGCGCTCGACGCCGCGCAGCGAATCGAGCGAGACCAGCCGGTCGGGCTCGGCCCAGCCCGCCCACTTCTCGGCCGCCGCGCGCAGATCGAAGTGCGCGACCGGCGCGGTGACGCCCTCGCGCCAGCGCCGCAGCAGCGCGTCGCCCTGCGGATGCCAGACGCGGCTCGGCGCCTCGACCGCAGCGCCGTTTCCGTCGCCGCGCGCGCGCGCCGATCGCGGGGTCGGCGCCGCGCCCGGAGTCTCGGCCGGCGCGGGCGGAACGATCGGCGACGCGGCTGCGCCGTCCACCAGATCCCAATCGCGTAGCGCCGAGAGCCGGCGCAACTGGCCGTTGAACACGACCTCGAGCACTTCACGTCCGCGCGCGGTGTGCACCTCGACCACCAGCCCCTCGCCGAATTGCGGGTGCCGCAGCCGCTGCCCCACCTGGAAGCGCGTCGCGTTCAGCTCCACAGCGCGAACTCCTGATTCTTCTCGGGCACGAACACTTCGGCCGGGGTGCGCTGGCGCAGCACGCCGGCCAGCGTCTCGGCCGGACCGAGGTCGCCGTGGACGAGGAAGATGCGTTTCGGCATGGGATCGAGCGCCGTGACCCACGCGACCAGCTCGCCCTGATCGGCGTGCGCGCTGAACCCGTCGAGCGCCGCGATCTCGGCGCCGACGCGCACCGGTTCGCCGAGCACGTTCACCGTGGTCGCGTGGTCGAGCAGGCGGCGGCCGAGCGTCCCGTCGCCCTGGTAGCCGACGAACAGCACGGTGTTCTTCGGATCGCCCAGTCCGTGCGCGAGGTGGTGCAGGATGCGGCCGCCTTCGCACATGCCCGAGGCGGCGACGATGATGCACGGCTCGCGCAGGTCGTTGAGCGAGCGCGACTCGTCCGGCGTCGCGACGTAGCGCAGGCGGCGGAAGCCGAACGGCTCTCCCCCGCGGCGGAACGCCTCGGCGGTCTCGGCGTCGAAGCACTCGGGGTGACGGGTGAACACCTCGGTCGCCTCGCGCGCCATCGGGCTGTCGACGAAGATCGGCGCGTCGGGACACGTTCCGTCCCGGATCAGGCCGTGCAGCGTCGCCACCACCTCCTGGGTCCGTCCGACTGCGAACGACGGGATCAGCACGCGCCCGCCGCGCGCGATCGTGCGCGACACGGCCTCGCACAGACCGCGCGTCGTCGCGTCGGCCGAAGCGTGGAAACGGTCGCCGTAGGTGCTCTCGAGCACCATCGCGTCCACCGCCGGATGATGCTCGGGATCGCGCAGGATCGGCCGGTGCCCGCGCCCGAGGTCGCCGCTCATGCCGAGGCGGAACGTGCGCTCGCCGTTCCGGAACGTGAACGTCGTCAGCGCCGAGCCGAGGATGTGGCCGGCGTCGAAGTACTCGACGCGCACGTCCGGAAAGAGATCCCACGGCGCATGGTAGTCGTGGGTGACGAAGCGCGACACGGTCTCGGTGACGTGCTGGGCGCCGTAGAGGGGCCGGGCGCCGGCGCGCGCCTTGCCGTGCCGCGCGAGGTGCTCGGCGTCCTGCTGCATCAGGTGCGCGCTGTCGGCGAGCATGAACGCGGCAAGCTCGGCGGTCGGCGTCGTGCAGTGTACGCGCCCGGCGTAGCCCTGCGAGACCAGCGTCGGCACGTTGCCGATGTGGTCCAGGTGCGCGTGCGAGATCACCAGCGTGTCGAGCGATCCGGGCGGGGATACGAACGTGCGGTTGATGCCGTCGGCCTCGTCGCGATGCCCCTGATAGAGCCCGCAGTCGAACAGCCACGTCCGCTCGCCGAAGCGGATGTGGTGGCGGGACCCGGTCACGGTGCGGGCGGCGCCCTGGAACGCGATCGACAGCGGGCCCCCCATCAGTAGCTCGCGTAGAACATGACGCCGAGCGCGGCCTGCACGTCGTGGACGCGCTGAGTGGGCAGGAACACGGCCATGTAGCGGGTCGAGAGGTCCCACGCCCACGATCGGAAGAAGAAGTATTCGACGCCGGCGCCGGCGCTGACGTACGTGCCGTCGCCCGGGAACCACGTGTCGCCGCCGGTCGTGCGGCCCGATCCCTGCGCGATCCCGGCGCCGACCATCAGCATCTTGGTCGCACGCGTCCGCGTGCCGAAGAGTTGCGAGAACTCGATGCCCGAGAGCGTGAATCGCATGTCGCTGCGCCCATCGAGCGTCGTGTCGCTCGCCGGGAAGTGCGGCTCGAACTGACGGATGTCGAAGTGCTGGCTCTCGAACGAGAGCCCGATCGCGCGCTCGTAGCGCATGCGGTAGCGCAGGCGCACGCCGAGCGTCGGCCCGGTCCCGAACAGGCCGCCGAGATCGCCGCTCTTGAGCAGCGAGCCGTAGCCGCCCGAGATGCCGACGCCCACCTGCCCGGGGCGCGGCAGCACGATCGTGTTGTCGGCGCGCGCCGGCGCCGTCGAGAGCGCCGCGACCAGCGCCGCGATGGACATCCCTCCTGTCAGGATCGAACCACGCTTCATGGCTTCTCCTCGATGGACCCCGGTCGGGTTCACGTCAGGGACGCGGATGGAACGTACGGTGTACCTCGCGCAGATACGCGCGGTCGAGATGGGTGTAGATCGCGGTGGTGGCCACGGAGGCATGGCCGAGCAGCTCCTGCACGACGCGCAGGTCGGCGCCGCCGATCAGCAGATGCGTGGCGAACGAGTGGCGCAGCGCGTGCGGATGCACCGCGGACGCGAGCCCCGCGGCGCGCGCGTGGCCATGCAGGATCTTCCAGTAGCCCATGCGGCTCAACGGCCCGCCGCGGGCGTTGAGGAACACCGTGCGCGCGCGGTCGCCGCGCGCGAGCGACGGCCGGCCGCGCTCGAGGTAGTCGCGCAGCGCGGCCGCCGCCGGACGTCCGAACGGCACCGTGCGCTGCTTGTCGCGTTTGCCGACCACCGTCACCGTGCGTTCCGACCAGGCGATGTTCGCGGGCACGAGGCCGAGCAGCTCTGAGACGCGCAATCCGCTCGCGTACGCGAGCTCGAGCAGCGCACGGTCGCGCAGCGCGAGCGCGCTCTGGCCTTCCGGATGGGCGAGCAGGCGCGTCACGTCCTCGATCGCGAGCGCGTGCGGCAGCCGGCGCTCGCGGCGCGGCGCCGGCAGCTGCGCCAGCGGATCGGCGGCGATCGCACCGCCGCGCGCGAGGTGCGCGTGGAATCCGCGCAGCGCCGAGCGCCGGCGTGCCACGGTGCTGCCCTTGAGCCCGCGCCGTGCGAGGCTCGCGAAGTAGGCGTCGACGAACGTCGTGCCCGCCTCGCGCCAGCCGCGCAGCGCGTGCCGCACGCCGAAGCGCGTGTAGTCGGCGAGATCGCGCGCGTAGGCGTCGAGCGTGCGCGGGCTCAAGCGTCGCCCCGTGCGCAGCTCGTCGAGGAACGCCTCGACCGGGTCGCGGAGCGCGGCCGGCGGCTCGCGCAGCGTGGCGGCGCTCACGCGGCCTCGCCCTCGCCCGAGCCGCCCGCCTCACGCGCGTCGGATGCGCGCGCATCCGGGGCCGCATCGACCGCGGTGGGCTGCGCGCCGGCGCCCTCGTCGCGCAGCGCGTCGGCGACGCGGGTCGCGAGCGCCAGCGGCACGTGCGCACGGCTCGCGATCTCTTCGGGCGTCCGGGCGCCCAGCGCCGCTAGCGAGCCGAACGCGCGCAGCAGCGCCGCGCGCCGCGCGGGCCCGATCCCGGTGACGCGGTCGAGCGCGCTGGTGACGCGGGCGCGGCCGCGCACCATTCGGTGATACGTGAGGCCGAAACGGTGCGCCTCGTCGCGCAGACGCTGCAGCATGCGCAGCGAGGGACTGCGGCGCGGCAGCTTGAGCGGCGCCCCGCGCTCGCGCATCACGGTCTCCTCACGCTTGGCGAGGCCGATGAGCGGCACGGGCCGCGTCGCGGCGCGGTCGAGGGCGCGCCGTGCCGCGCCGATCTGCCCGACGCCGCCGTCCACCAGCACCAGGTCGGGGCGCGGCAGCTCGCCCGATTCGACCCGCGTCCAGTAGCGCTCGACCACTTCGCCCATCATCGCGAAGTCGTCCGGGCCCGGCCGGCGGATCCGCATGCGACGGTAGAGCCCCTTGCGCATGCGGCCGTTCTCGCTCGCGACCGCGGCGGCGACCGCGCCCTCGCCGCCGAGGTTCGAGACGTCGAAGCAGACGATGCGGTGCGGCGGCGCTTCGAGCGCGAGCGCCTTCTGCAGCTCGAGCACTTCGGGCGCGAACTGAGACCGCCGACCGGCGGCGCGCGCCTCGAGGTCCTCGAGCGCGTGCGCGGCGTTGCGCTCGGCGGTCGCGACCAGCTGGCGCTCGCGCCCGCGCGCCGGCAGCGCCAGCTCGACCGGATGCCCGGCGCGGCGCGTCAGCGCCTCGGCGATGAGCGGCCCGTCCGCGAGCGCGACGCCCAGCACCATGCGCCGCGGCAGCGAGGACTGCGCGAGATAATGCTGGGTCAGGAACTGGGCGAGGATCTCGGCCTCGTCGCCGCCCTCGACGCGCGCGAGCAGCCGCGACTCCTTCCCCACCACGCGTCCCGAACGCACGAGCAGCACGACGGCCGCGGCGCGCCGGCCGTGCCGCGCGAGGCCGACCACGTCCGCGTCGCGCCCCGACCGGCGCACGACCTTCTGCGGCGCGCGCACGCGCTCGAGCAGGTGGATCTGATCGCGGCGCCGCGCCGCCGCCTCGTAGCGGCGCTCCGTCGCGGCCTGATCCATCTCGCCGCGCAGGCGATCGAGCAGCTCGCGATCGCGCCCGGTGAGGAACAGGACCAGCCCGTCCACCAGCGCGCGATACTCCTCGGGCCGCACGGCCGCGCGGCTGTAGCACGGCCCGACGCAGCGGCGGATGTGGTAGTAGAGGCACGGCCGGTCGGCGCGGCGGTAGTCCTCGAAGTTGCGGCAGCTGCGCAGCGGGAAGATGCGGCGCACCTCGCGCAGCGTGCGGCGCAGGAGCTTCACGTCGGTGAACGGGCCCAGATAGCGGGCCCCGTCGCCGCGCACATGGCGCGTGACGGAGAGCCGCGGCCACGGCTCCTGCACGCTGATCCGCACGTACGGGAAGCTCTTGTCGTCCTTGAGCACGATGTTGTAGTGCGGGTGATGCTGGCGGATGAGCGTCGCCTCGAGCAGCAGCGCCTCGACCTCGGTGTCGGTGAGGATCACGTCGAGGTCCGTCGCCTCCCCCATCATGTCGCGATGGAAGGGCTCGGCGTCGTCGCCGAGGTAGGCCCGCACCCGCTGCGCCAGCCGTTTGGCCTTGCCGACGTAGAGCACGCGGCCGCGCGCGTCCTTGAACAGGTAAACCCCCGGCAAGGACGGCAGATTGAGGATCTTCTCGCGCAAAACGGTCACGGGCACTCCGGACACCCGGTGCAGGATGGGGTGAACGGTTACAGTACACTGGCGCGAAGGCCAACGGCAACGGCCACGCTTGACACTCCCGCGCGCGCCCCGCTATCGTCCCCACCCGCTTTCCGATCCCGAAGCCCGCGAGGAGGATTCGCATGCCGCACCACAAGTCCGCTGCCAAGCGCGTCATCACCAACGAGCGGTCGCGGCAGCGCAACATCGCGCTGCGCACGCGCATGCGCGCGGCGCTCAAGGCCGTGCGCGAAGCCGGAAACCGCACCCAGGCCGACACGGCGTACCGCCAGGCGGTCTCCGTGCTCGACCGCGTCGCCGCCAAGGGCGTCATCAAGAAGGAGACCGCCAGCCGGCACAAGTCCCGCCTGGCCCGATTCGCCGCCACCCGGCCCGCCTGATCGGTTCGTCATGGCGCGCATTGCGGCCGCGTTGTTCGCGGCCTGCCTGATGTTCGAGATTCCCGTCACGGCCGCCCGGGCGGAGCCCGCGGCGGTCGAGCCGTTTCGGGCCGTGCCGCTCGATCCGCCGGCGCGGCAGAGCCACCTCGGCGCGTACGCCACCTGCATCACCGGCGCGGCGCTGGTCGGGCTCTCGTTCTCGCTCACGCACCGCGCCGACCGCGCCTACGCCGAGTACCTCGTCAGCACGGATCCGGCGCAGATCGACGTGCTCTTCGATCGCGCCGCGCGCTACGACCATCTCTCCCAGGCCTCGGTGCTCACCGGCGAGGCGCTGATCGCGGCCGGGCTTTACCTCCGCTTCATCCGGCGACCGTCGACCCAACGCGTCGCCGTCTCGCTCGAGCCGACGCGATGCGCCGTCTCCTACCGCTTCTAGCGCTCCCGCTGCTCGTCGCGGGCTGCAGCACGCGCGAGCGCGCCAATCCGTTCGATCCCAACAACCCCGCCACCAACGGACGGCCGTCCGGATTCGTCGCGATCGCCGGCGAGGGCCAGGTCCAGCTGCGCTGGCAGCAGGTGGCGGGCAACACGCTCACCGGCTACCAGCTCTTCCGCCGCGGACCGGGCGAGGCCGCGTTCCGGGCGATCACGCCGGTCCTGAACACGGGCGTCACGCAGTTCAGGGACGTGGGCCTGCTCGACGGCCAGGACTACACGTATCGCCTCTACTTCGTGTTCACGGGCGGCCTCGGCTCGCGGCCGGCCGAGGACACCGCGACGCCGGGGAGCGCGATCCCGTGGATGATCCTGTCGTCCGGGAGCGACGCGTTCCAGATCACGCCCGACGGCCGGCGCATCGCGAATGACGTGACCGGCTTCACGGGCACGATCGACGTCGCGGTGAACGCGCAGAGCGGTCTCGTGTGGATCTCGGATCCCGGCGCGAGCCGCGTCGTCGCGCTCAATCCCACGACCGGCGTGCGCACCGCGATCCCGGTCGCGGAGCCGGGGTCGATCGCGGTGGACTCGTTCGACGGCAACGCATGGGTGTGCGATCCCACCGCCGGACTCGTGCATCACTTCCGGCCGCAGGGCGACCCCGCCTCGCTCGACATCGCGAGCCTCGACACGCCCAACGACGTCGCGGTGGACGCGGTGGACGGCTCCGTGTGGGTGTCCGAGCGCGGCGCGAACCGCGTCAGCCGCTACCCGGAGTTCGACCAGAACCCGATCTTACGGCGCACCGTGCCTGCGCCGAGCCGGGTCGCGGTGGACAGCGTGACGCGTGTTGCGTGGATCACGTCGTACACCCGCGGCACCGTGACGCGCGTCGATCTCGGCGGCGTCGTGCTCGACACGCTCGACCTCTTCGTCACGCCGCTCGGGATCGCGGCCGACGCGCGGCGCGGCCGCGTCTGGGTCGCCGATCCGGGCGCCGGCGAGATCGTCGCGCTGCGCCGCGACGGCACGGTCGAACTGCGGCTCACCGGTTTCCCGGACGCGGGCGAGCTCTCGGTGGACGCGCGCTCCGGCGAGGTGTGGGCCGTGCTCGGCAATTCCGGCGAGGTCGTGCGCGTCGCGCCGAACGGCGCGGTGCTGCGACGCCTCGACGGGTTCACGTTCCCGTTCGCGATCGCCGTGGACCCCGGCGGCGCGCGCTGACCGTCAGTAGTTGAAGCCGATCGTGAACTGCGTGTGCGGCCGCGGCGGGAGCGTGCGGAAGTCGGTGGTCGGCCACGAGAAGTTCCAGCGGAACGCCGGGAAGTAGCCGCCGCCGATGAAGACGCCGAAGCCGACGACGCCGAGCTTTTCCGGCGCGCCGCCGGTGAACGCACGGTCCCACGTCCACGCCGAGCCCGCGAACAACGCGGCGCTCACGGTCGGGAACTCCCACGCGGTCGGGATCGCCAGCACCAGCCGGCGCAGCACCGGAAACCGCACCTCCTGCTGGACGAGCAGCGTCTGCAGCCCGGTGAGCGAGCGGCGCTGGACGCCGGGGAGCGAGTTGTACCCGCCGAGGTAGAAGCGCTGCGCGTCGCCCCACAGGCTCGCCTGCCCCTGGACGCGCATCGCGAGGACGACGTTGGGGATCAGCATGCGGTAGTGGCGGACCTCGGCGAGCATCGTCGCCTCGTTCGCCTGCCCGGAGCCCAGGTCGCGCGTGAATCCGCCGCCGAGGTAGAGCCGCGTGCCGCCGCCCGGACCGATCGCGGACCAGCGTGCGTTGTCGTGGACGATAGCGATGAAGTTGGAAACCAGATCCACCGCGCCGATCGAGCCGTCTTCGAGCCGGTGCTCGCTCGCGTGCCGCACCAGCATCGAGCCCTCGAGGCGCGTGAAGCGATTGAACGGGTAGCTCACGAGTCCCACGAGCCCGATGCGCCGCTCGCGCCGGACGAGGTCGAGGTCCTGATCGTAGATCTGCGTCAATCGGAAGAGACCGAGGCCGTAGTTCAGCCGCTGCGACTGGTTGATGTACGTGACGCCGCCCTCGAACCCGTCCCAGAAGTTCCCGAAGCGCTCCGAATCGTTGGTGAGGAAGATGTTGAACTGCTCGTTGCCGAGCACGTCGCTCAACGCGATCTGGCCGCCCGCGCCGGCGCCGAGACCGGGATCGAACGCGACGCCGTTCTGGACGAGGTCGAGACTCAACTGACGCTGGTAGGGATGCGGCTCGCCCGCGTCGATCTCGGCGGCGATCGCCGGTGCGCGCGCGGGCTCCGGTTCGGCCTCGGCGCGCAGCGTGTCGGGATCGAAGCGCACGCGGTAGACCTGGAACTCGACGCGCTCCTGCCCCGAGAACAGCAGGCCGCGCCCGTCCGGCGTCCACGCCGGATCGGATGCCGGGCCGATGAGCCGCGTGACGCGGCGCGCCTCGCGCGACGGCTCGGCCAGCCGCACCCAGAGATCGCTCGTGCCGCCGCGGGTCGAGCGGAACGCGATCCAGCGCCCGTCGGGCGAATAGACCGGCTGGCGGTCGTCGCCCGACGGCGGCTCGCTCACCGGCTCCGGCGCCCCGCCCTCGAGCGCGAGGCGGAAGAGCGAGTGATGGCCGCCGCGCTGGCCGCGATCGGAGGCGAACACCACCCAGCGGCCGTCGGGCGAGATGTCGGGCTCGACGTCGTCGAAGTCGTCGTCGGTGAGGCGCTCGAGCCGCGTCTCGTCGTTGGGCCATGTGACGCGGTAGAGATCGCTGCGGCCGCTCTCGTCCTGCGCCGAGAAGATCATGCCCTGGTCGCCCGGGACGAGCGACGGATCGTTGATCGCGACGAGATGCGGGAACTCGAACCGCCGCACGACACGGCGGCGATGGCTGTCGACCAGGTAGAGCGCGTCGCGGCCGCCGCGCTTGGACGAGAGCGCGATCATCCCCGACGGCGAAGCGTCCGGGCGGGTCTGGAAGAGATGGAACGACTCGAACGACGGTGAGACCCCGCCGCGCAGCACGCGATGCTCGTGGCGCCGGCCCTTGCGGTCGGGCTCGTTCAGCACGAGGTCGATCCCGCTCTCGCTCGCGGCGAAGTAGCAGAAACGCACCGCCGTGTCCGCCGCCGCGCCGTCGGCCCCGCGCTTCGCCGGCAACACCCGCGGTCCGAGATTGTAGAAGCCGCGCCGCGTGAGTCGCTGGCCGACTTCGGCCGCGGGGGACGCGTCCGCCACGGCCGGGTAGTAGCGCCGCCGCACCTCGTTGAACCACGCCTCGTCCACCTCGCGCAGCGGCAGGCCGATCGTCATGCGGAACACGGTCTCGAAATCGTCGCCGCGCCACCAGTTGTCGAGGATGTCGAACACCTTCGTCGGGCCGAAGCGGTCGGCGAGATAGAGCAGGAAGCTCTGCCCCTCCTTGTACATGAGCACGGTGCCGATGATTTCGTCGCTGTGCGTGAGCGGCGTCGCGCGTCCCGTGAGCATGGCGTCGCGCATCAGGCCCTCGGCGTCGGCGTCCCAGTGCGTGCCGCAGAACTCGGCGAACCCCTCGGTGAACCAGAGCGGCGGCAGGTAGCCCTGCGTGCGGTGATGGGCCTTCATCACCTGCGAGAGCTTCTCGAGCATGTAGGCATGGGTCAGCTCGTGGCGCGTCACCCACACGAGCCGCGTCCACGATCCGTTGTGCGGGATCAGCACGCGGCCCTTGATGAGCTCGGTGAGCCCGCCCACCGCCTCGGTGATCAGCTCGGGCGTCGCGTTGGTCTGCTGGAAGACGTGGTGGGCCGAGTAGAGGAGGATCGGGATCTGCCGGTGCGGGCTCATGCGGAAGCGGCCGTCGTACTCGACCGCGACCGTCTCGGCGAGCGCGGCCAGCCGCCGCGCCAGGCTCTCTTCCTGCGCGTAGAAGTGCAGGCGGACGTGCGGCGTCTCGAGCACGCTCCACTCGAGCGGCTCGTACTGCACCTTGTTCTGCCCGAAGACCTGCGCGCCGGCGGGCGCCGACGCGAGCACGGCGAGCGCGGCGAGCGCCACGATCAGACGCGCCGGTCGCGCGAACACCATCTTCACACCCTCTCCGAAATCACCCCGACGCCGCGGCTCCGGCGGCGGCCCCCGCGACGTGCTCGAGAGTATAGAGGCCGGGCGACGCGCCGGCCACGAAACGCGCGGCGGCCAGCACGCCGTTCGCGAACGCCGCGCGATCCTCGGCCACGTGCCGCAGCTCGAGCCACTCCCCCGCCCCGGCGATCACCACGGCGTGGTCGCCGATCCAGGTGCCGCCGCGCAGCGAGTGGATCGCGACCTCTTCGCGCGGGCGCAGGCCGCGGCCGGTCCGGCCGGTGCGCAGCGCCGCCGCCGCGTAGCCGCGGCGCTCGACTGCCTGCCGCCCGAGCATCAGCGCCGTGCCCGAGGGGGCGTCCTGCTTGCCGCGATGATGGCGCTCGACGATCTCGATGTCCCAGCTCGGCGGCAGCGCGGCCAGCGCGGCCTCGAGCGCGCGGCGCAGCGCCAGGACGCCGAGGCTGAAGTTCGCCGCGCGTACGACGGCGACCCGCGCGGCGGCGTCGCGGATTGCGCGCTCGGCGTCCGCGTCGAGGCCGGTGGTGCCCGAGACCAGCGCCGCGCCGCGCTCGGCGCAGAGCCGCGCCGCGGCGACCGCGACGCCCGGCGTGCTGAACTCGACGACCACGTCGCCGCCGGCGACCGCGGCGCCGAGGTCGTTCGACCACGTCCGCCCCGCGCCGGGCGGGATCGCTTCGCCGCGCTCGACGCTCGCCTTGAGCGCGAGATCCGAGGCGCCCGCGAGCGCCTCGGTGATCGCCCGTCCCATGCGGCCGGCAGCGCCGACGAGGACGATCTCCGTCACGCCCGCGCCCGCGCGAGGTCCGGCAGCGCGATCCCGGCGACGGTCGCGGCCGCGAGCACGGTCTTCTCGGTCGCCGGCTCCACCGGGACCAGCGGCAGGCGCAGCTCGTTCTCGATCAGCCCCATCGCCGAGAGCAGGAACTTGACCGGACCGGGGTTCGACTCGACGAACAGCGCGCGGAAGAGCGGCAGCAGCGTGCGGTGCGACTGCTCGGCCTCGGCGAGGCGCCCGGCGCGCGCGTGGTCGGTCAGCGTGCGCATCGCGCGCGGCGCGGCGTTGCCGGCGACCGAGATGATGCCGGACGCGCCGACCGCGATCATCGGCAGCGTCAGCGAGTCGTCGCCCGAGAGCAGCGTGAGCGACGTGCGGGCGCGGATCGCGCTCGCCTGATCGAGGCTGCCCGAGGCCTCCTTCACCGCGACGATGTTCGTGATGCCCTGCACCTGCTCGAACGTCTCGGGCATCGTGTTGGTGGCGGTGCGCCCGGGCACGTTGTAGAGGATGAGCGGGAGCCGCGTGCTCTTCGCCACCGTGGTGAAGTGCGCGATCTGCCCCTTGGGCGTCGGCTTGTTGTAGAACGGCGTCACGATCATCGCCCCGTCGAGGCCGAGTTCCTCGGCCATGCGCGTGAGCGCGATGCTCTCGGCGGTGTTGTTGGTACCGGTCCCGGCCACGAGCGGCACGCGGCCGCGCGCGCGCTCCTTCGCGAATCGCCACAGCGCGCGGCGCTCGTCGACGGTGCAGGTCGCCGCCTCGCCGGTCGAGCCCGAGATCACGATGCACTCGGTGCCGCCCTCGATCAGGAAATCGATCAACCGGCCGGTCGCCTCGAGATCCACCGCCCCCTTGCGAAAGGGCGTCACCATCGCCACCGTCATGCCGTCGAACATCGTCCCTCCTATGCCGGAGCGCCGGTCGCCGCCGACGCGACTCCGGCCGGTTCGGTCCACTCACCGCGATACGCGATCGCCGTCGGTCCGCCGAGGCTCGCCTCCCAGCCCGCACGATGCGGCGTCAGCCCCACCTGCAGCTCGTCGCCGCCTGCCGTGCGCACCGCGATCGGCGGCCGCTCGCCCTCGGCCACGGCCCACAGCGCCGCGGCGATCGCCCCGCTCCCGCACGCCAGCGTCTCGCCCTCGACGCCGCGCTCGTACGTGCGTATCGCCACGCGCCCCGCGCCGAGCCGCGTCACGAAGTCCACGTTCGCGCCCTCGGGCGCGAAGCGCGGGTGCCGGCGGAGCGCCGCGCCCCATTCCGCGACCGGCGCCTGCTCGAGGCGGTCGACCGGCACGACGAAGTGCGGCACGCCGGGCCGCGACGCGCGCCCGGCGAACTCGCGGCCGGCGGCGGCGACCGTCTCGACCGCGCCCGCCCCGTCCACCTCGCCCACCGCGACCTCGATCGCTCCGTCGGCGCCGCGCCGCGCGCGCATCGCGCCGACCGGCGTCGCGAAGCGCACCTCGCCCGCCCGGCCGAGGCCGAGGTCCAGCGCGAAGCGCGCGAGGCAGCGCGCACCGTTGCCGCAGAAGTCCGCGGCGCCGCCGTCGGCGTTGAAGTAGCGCATCGCGAAGTCGTGATCCTGGTCGCGATCGAGCAGCAGCACGCCGTCGGCGCCGACGCCGCGGCGCCGGTCGCACAGCCGCCGCACGAGCGCCATGCGCGCGGCCTCGTCCTCGGGCAGGAACGGCGCGCGATGGTCGATCACGACGAAATCGTTGGCGGCGCCGTGCATCTTCACGAAGCGGATCGTCATCGGGACCTCACCGGCCGCCCGGTCGCACGAGCACCAGCTTCACCTCGACGATGTCGCCGGCCGGCGGGACGACGAAGCGCTGCGGCGCGCTGGCCGGCTCGGTGGCAGGCTGCCAGGTGCGGCTGCGATCGACGTCGCGCCACGCCCGCAGGATCCACGTGCCGGCGGCGAGCTCCAGATTGAACGCACCCTGGTCGTCGACGATGCCGGGCACGCGCCGCGTGCTGTCGTCGGCCGCGACCGCGACGATCGCCAGCGTTCCTTCGCGGCTGCCGAGCGAGTCTAGCACAGCGCCCCGGATGCGCCCCGGCGCGCGCGGGTTGACCACCGTCACCGCGAACCCGGAGAGCGCGGGATGGTCGGTCCCGAGCGTGAACACGGTGTCCACCGGCGCGAGGATGTCGCTCTGCGGCTCGAACGAGCGGTTGTTGTTGAGGTCGGCGAACACCCAGAGCCGGTAGCGCCCGGGGACCATCAGCCCGACGACGCGAAACTGGCCCTCGGCGTCGGTGATCCCGACAGCGTCGAAGTCGCGCGCGGTGCTGTCGGGCTCGTGGCCCGTCGCGGCGTCGTAGCACCAGACGTACGTGCCGCCGGCGCTGAACCCGCGCGCCTCGATCCGGCCTTCGAGCACGCCGGGCGGCAGGGTCGGCGCGGTGGTGAACACCAGCGTCGAGCGGCCGGCCAGCGCGTTGCCATGCAGATCGCGCGCGCCGCCGCCCAGGAACACGGTGTAGCTGTGGTTCGCGGCGAGCGATTCGGCGAGCACCAGCGTGACGGCGTGGCGGCTCCAGTGCCGCTCCTTGATCGCGATGCGCGGCGCGAGCGCCACGGCGTCGCCGGTCCCGCGCGGCTCCATCGGCTCGCTGAACGAGAGCGTGATGCGGGCGTCGCGCGGGACGCCGGCGGCGCCGGAATCGGGGACCGAGCCGATGAACCGCGGCGGCTCGATGTCCGGCGGCCCTCCCGTCGGCGCACCCTTCTTGGCGCAGGATGCGAGGACGAGCAGCGCGAGCAGGAGGACGGGCGGGCATACCGCAGAGAGCGTGGGTCGCCGCGGCCCGATCGGCTGCGTCGAGCGTCTCATGCCCGCGGATGAGCCTGCTGATACGCCTTGCGTATCCGACTCCCCGAGACGTGCGTGTAGACCTGCGTCGAGGTGAGCGAGCGATGCCCGAGCAGCTCCTGGATCGCGCGCAGGTCCGCGCCCCCATCGAGCAGATGGCTCGCGAACGAGTGGCGCAGCGCGTGCGGCGTGACGCCCAGCCCGCTCGCGACCTCGGCGAGGCGGCGCTTGACCACGCGTTGCACCGTGCGCCCCGAGAGCCGCTCGCCGCGCACGTTGACGAACACCGGCGATCCCGGCGCCGCCGCGCCGCCCAGCGAGGCGCGGTAGCGGTCGAGCGCCGCGAGGGCCTCGCCGCCCGCCGGGACGATGCGCTCGCGCCGGCCCTTGCCGCGCACCCGCAGCAGCCCGCGCGCGCGATCGAGATCCCCGTGGTTCAATCCCACCAGCTCGGCGAGACGCAATCCCGACGAGTAGGCGAGCTCGAGCAGCGCGCGATCGCGCAGGCTCGCGGCGTCGCCGCCCGCCATGCGGTCGAGCGCGCGGCCGAGATCGTGGCGCGGCAACGTGCGCGGCAGGCGGCGCGGCAGACGCGGGAACGGCAACGCGCGCGCCGGATCGCCCGCGAGGATGTCGCGCCGCACGCAGAAACGCGAGAAGCTGCGCCACGCCGCGAGCGCGCGCGCGGCGCTCGCCGCGCCGAGCCCGTCGCGATAGAGCTCACGCATCGTGCGCTCGAGCAGCTCGCGGGTCCACAGGGCGGGCGCCATCGGCTTGCCCGGGCCCGCGGCGCGGTCCAGCACGCGGGCGACCTCGCGGCGGTAGGCGGCGACGGTGTGCGGCGAGGCGCGACGCTGCGCCTCGAGTTCGGTCAGGAACCGCTCGAGCGCGTCACGCACCGACCGTTTCCGGCGAGAACTGCGACTTGCACTTGAGGCAGCGCAGGACGAGACCACTCTTCTTGGTCTCCTTCTCGACCAGGAACGGCGCTCCACAGTTCGGGCAGGGCACCATCCGTGGCTTGTCCCAGGCGGCGAACGTGCATTCGGGATACCGCGTGCATCCGTAGAACGTCTTGCCGCGCCGCGTCCGGCGCTCGGCGATCTCGCCCTTGCCGCAGTCGGGGCAGGCGATGCCGAGCGTGATCGGCTTCGTGAACTTGCAGTCGGGCCTGCGCGAGCACGAGATGAATCGCCCGAACGGTCCGTTGCGCGACACGAGCGGCGCGCCGCACAGGTCGCACGTCCCTTCGACCGGCGTCGGCAGCTCCGCGTCGTCCACCGGGCGCGTGTACTTGCACTCAGGGTAGCCGGGGCAGGCGAGGAACGGGCCGCGGCGCCCGAACTTCTTCACCAGCATCTTGCCGCAGTTCGGGCACGGGATGTCCGTGGTCTCCTCGACCTTCTTGCGGTGCTTCTGGCTCGACTGCTCGGCCTTCTCGAGGTCGCGGCTGAACGGCGCCCAGAAGTCGTGCACGACGCGGTGCCACTCCTGCTTGCCCTCTTCGATCTCGTCCAGCTCCTCCTCCATGCGCGCGGTGAACGCCACCTCGAACACGTCCGGGAACGTCGAGACCAGCAGGCGGTTCACCGCCTCGCCGAGATCGGTGGGCGCGAGCCGGCCCTTGTCGCGGTTCACGTAGTCTCGGCCGGTGATGGTGGTGACGATCGTCGCGTACGTGCTCGGCCGGCCGATGTTCTCCTCTTCGAGCGTGCGCACGAGCGACGCCTCGGTGTAGCGCGGCGGCGGCTGCGTGAAGTGCTGCTCGGGGCGCACCGGCTCGAGCGGCGCGCCATCGCCTTCGCCCGCGGCGCCCGCGGGCGTCGCGCCCTCGCCGGCGGGCGCGGGCCTCGCCGCCCGCAGTGCCTCCTTCGCCACGGTGAGCGCCGTCTCCGGAGCGACCTCGGGGAGCCGTGACTCGCCGGCCTCGTCGTCCTCGTCGATGCCGTAGAGCCGCTGGAAACCCGGGAACTTGAGCACGCGTCCGCTCGCGCGCAGTCCGAGCCGGCCGGACTCGACCTCAAGCGTGGTCTGGAGGTACTCGGCCGATGCGGTCTGCGACGCGACCGCGCGCTTCCAGATCAGATCGTAGAGCTTGAACTGCTCGTCGGTGAGATACGGGCGCAGCGATTCGGGTGTGCGCTCGATCGACGACGGCCGGATGGCCTCGTGCGCCTCTTGCGCGCCCTTCTTGCTCTTGTACTGGCGCGGCGACTCGGGCACGTAGTCGGCGCCGAGATGCGCCGCGAGCCAGCCGCGGATCTCGGCGATCGCCTCGCCGGCGAGCCGCGGCGCGTCGGTACGCATGTAGGTGATGAGGCCGAGGCTGCCCTCGGCGCCGAGACGGACGCCTTCGTAGAGCTGTTGCGCAAGCGCCATCGTGCGCTTGGCGGTGTAGCCGAGCCGGTTGAACGCCGTCTGCTGGAGCGTGCTGGTGATGAACGGCGCGCGCGGGTGCACCGAGCGCGGCGTGGTCTCGACGCTCACGATCCGCGCCGGCGCGCCGCGCAGCTCGGCGGCGAGATCGCGCGCGCGGCGCTCGACGTCGTCGCCACGCAGCTGGCCGTTCTCGAGGTCGGTCTCGCCGACCCGCACGAGCCGCGCCGTGAAGCGTTCCCGACTCGGAGTCTCGTAGTCGACCTCGATCGTCCAGTACTCCTCGGAGACGAAGGTCCGGATCTGATCCTCGCGCTCGCAGATCAGGCGCAGCGCGACACTCTGCACGCGCCCCGCCGAGAGCCCGTAGCGCACCGTGCGCCACACGAACGGGCTCACCTTGTAACCCACGAGGCGGTCGAGCACGCGGCGCGCCTGCTGCGCGTTGACGAGGTTCATGTCGAGGTCGCGCGGCCGCTCGAGCGCCTGCTTCACCGCGCGCTCGGTGATCTCGTTGAACGTGAGGCGCGCGATCGGCCGTTTCGCGCTCTTGAGCGCGCCGGCGAGATGCCAGGCGATCGCCTCGCCCTCGCGATCGGGATCGGGCGCGAGGAAGATGCGGTCGGCGGTCTTCGCCGCGGCCTTGATCTTGGCGAGCGCGTTCGTCTTGCCCTGGATCGGCACGTACTGGGGCTCGAAGTCGTTCTCGACGTCGACCCCCAGCTCGCTCTTCGGCAGATCCATGATGTGACCGTTGGAGGCCAGCACCGAGAACCCGCGGCCGAGGAACTTGGTCAGCGTGCGCGACTTGGTCGGCGACTCGACGATGACCAGCTAGCGCAGGCGGCCGTCGGTCGCGGCGGCGGTCTTCGCCGCCGCACGGGCCGGCGCCTTCCCGGTCCTCGCCGTCTTCGCCGTCTTCGCGGGCGCACGCTTCGCCGGCGCCGCGGCGGGCTTCGCGGTCCGCGCGGACGCTGCGGGCTTTCCAGTCCGCGTGGGTCCCGCGGGCTTTCCGGTCCGCGCGGGCGTGCCGGTCTTCGCACCGGGCGCCGCGCGGCGGTCAGTGCGCGAGTTCGCCATCGGCGGCTCCTTCGTCGAACGACGCATCCCGCGTGGCGCCGACGCCGGTGTCCACCGGCGCGCCGGCGAGGCTGCGCAGCGTGAGGATCGCGGCCTGCATCTGCTCGCCGCTCGCGCCGTGCTCCTGCAGCGCCTCGCCGAGACGCTCGAGCGCGAGCTCGTCGCCGTCGAGCCATTGCTCCAGATGCTCGGCGACGATCCCCAGCAGCTTCTGCACCGGTTCCACCGCGACGTCGTCGTTCATGCGCCCGTCCCCACGCCCTGATCGATCAGCATGTGGCACTTCTTGTACTTCTTGCCGCTGCCGCACGGACACGGATCGTTCCGCCCCGCGCGCAGCGTGACCGGCGCCGCCGCCGGCTGCGGCGCGGGCGCCGGCGTTCGACCCTGCGCTCCGCGCGCGGGCGGCCCTGCCTCGGCCGGCGCGGCGACGCCGCCGAACACCTCGGCCGCCGCGTGCTGCTCGACGATCTGCCGCGGCTTCTGGCGCGCCGCGACCGGCGGCCGCTCGTCCACGATCTGCACGCGGAACAGCGCCCCGACGAAGTCCTCGTTCACCTCGTCGAGCAGCGTCTCGAACAGCCCGTACGCCTCACGCTTGTACTCGACCAGCGGATCGCGCTGCCCGTAGGCACGCAGCCCGATCCCGCTCTTCAGGTGGTCGAGCTCGTAGAGATGGTCGCGCCAGTGGGCGTCGAGCACGTCGAGGAACAGCCGGCGCTCGACCTCGCGCAGCGTCGGCGCGGTGAGCTCGGCCTCGCGCGCACGATAGGCATTCTCGGCGATCTCGCCGACGCGCTCGAGCAGCGCCTCGTGGTCGCGCGCCTCGAGGTCCGCGGCCGCGAGCGGCGTGCGCAACAGGAACGAGAGATCGTCGGCGAGCAGCTTGAGGTCCCACTCGTCGCGATGGACCTTGCCATCGCCGGTCGCCTTGTCGGCGCGCGTGCGCGCCACGGCGGTGATCGCCTCGAGCACCGACGCGCTCATGTCCTGCGACAGCAGCGCCTCGTTGCGCAGGTCGTAGACCACCGTGCGCTGGCGGTTCATGACGTTGTCGTACTCGAGCAGGTGCTTGCGGATGTCGAAGTTGTGCGCCTCGACCCGCTTCTGTGCGCGGCCGATCGCGCCGGTGACCAGCGGATGCTCGATCACCTCGCCCTCCTGGACGCCCATGCGCTGCATGAGGCTCGAGATGCGCTCGCTGCCGAAGAGACGCATGAGGTCATCCTCGAGCGAGAGCGAGAAGCGCGACGAGCCCGGATCGCCCTGGCGGCCAGCGCGTCCGCGCAGCTGCCGGTCGATGCGCCGCGACTCATGGCGCTCGGTGCCGAGGATGTGGAGCCCGCCGAGCTCGGTGACACCCGGTCCGAGCTTGATGTCGGTGCCGCGGCCGGCCATGTTGGTCGCGATGGTCACCGCGGCGCGCTGCCCGGCGCGCGCGACGATCTCGGCCTCACGCTGGTGCTGCTTGGCGTTGAGCACCTCGTGCACGATGCCGCGCATCTTGAGCATGCGCGAGAGAAGCTCGCTCACCTCGACGTTGATCGTGCCCACCAGCACCGGCTGGCCCTTCTCGTGGCAGGCGACGATCTCGTCCACGACCGCCTTGAACTTCTCGCGCTTGGTGCGGAACACGACGTCCTCGGCGTCCTCGCGCACGCACGGCTTGTGCGTCGGGATCACCGAGACGTCGAGCTTGTAGATCTCCCAGAACTCGGTCGCCTCGGTCTCGGCGGTGCCGGTCATGCCGGCGAGCTTGTCATACATGCGGAAGAAGTTCTGCAGCGTGATCGTGGCGAGCGTCTGCGTCTCGCCCTCGACGCGCACGCCCTCCTTGGCCTCGATCGCCTGATGCAGGCCCTCGGAGTAGCGGCGCCCGGGCATCAGGCGGCCGGTGAACTCGTCGACGATCAGCACCTTGCCGTCCTGCACCACGTATTCGACGTCCTTCTCGAATAGCGCGTAGGCCTTGAGCAGCGCCTGGATGTTGTGGATCTTCTCGTTCTTCGCCGCATACGCGCGGTAGATCTCGTCGCGCTGGGTGACGCGGTCGGCCTGGGTCAGGTCTTCGCGGCCCTCGAGCTCCGAGAGCTGGCCGGTGAGGTCGGGCACGACGAACCGCTCCGGATCGGACGGCGACATGAACTCGCGCCCCTTCTCGAGCAGGTCCACGTTTCGCGCCTTCTCGTCGATCGCGAAGTAGAGGTCCTCGTCGATCTCGTGCATGCGCTTGTCGCGCAGGTAGTCGAGCTCGACCGTCGTGATCTGCTTCTTGAGCCCGGGCTGCTCCGAGAGCAGACGCGTGAAGCGTTTGTGCTTGGGCGCCGCGCGCTGCACCTGGAGCAGCTTGGTCCCGACCTCGTACGCCTTGTCCGGATCCTCGATCAGCTGCTGCGCCTGATCGAGGTGCTGGTTGGCGAGCGCCTGCTGCGCGCGCACCAGCCGCTCGACCAGCGGCTTCAGCTCGTCGAACGCCTGATCGCTGTGCTCGACGGCGCCCGAGATGATGAGCGGCGTCCGCGCCTCGTCCACCAGCACCGAGTCCACCTCGTCCACGATCGCGTACGCGAAGCCGCGCTGGACGCGGTGCTCGGGGTAGACCGCCATGTTGTCGCGCAGGTAGTCGAAGCCGAACTCGTTGTTCGTGCCGTACGTGATGTCGCACTCGTACTGCACGCGCCGCGTCGACGGATCCATCTGGTTCTGGATGCAGCCGACGGTGAGGCCGAGAAACTTGTAGATCTCTCCCATCCACTCGCTGTCACGCCGGGCGAGGTAGTCGTTGACCGTGACGAGATGGACGCCGCGGCCGGTGAGCGCGTTGAGGTAGATGGGCATCGTGGCGACGAGCGTCTTGCCCTCGCCGGTCGCCATCTCGGCGATCCTGCCCTCGTGGAGCATGATCCCGCCGATCAGCTGAACGTCGTAGGGGACCATGTCCCACGTCACCGGGATGCCGACCACATCCCACGTGCGGCCGCACAGCCGCCGGCACGCCTCCTTGACGGCGGCGAACGCCTCGGGCAGCAGGTCGGTCAGCGCCTCCGCCTCGGCCGGCTTGATCTCGGGGGCCTCGGTCAGGCCCTCGCGGGCCGCGTCCAGCCGCGCCCGGAACTCCGCGGTCTTGCCGCGCAGGGCCTCGTCATCGAGGTCACGGTAGCCGGCGACGATGCGGTTGATCTCGTCCACCAGCGGTGCGGCGCGGCGGACGTCGCGGTCGTGCTTCGACCCGAAGACCCCTTTCAGCAGCTTTTCGAGCATGGGCAGCAATATAGATGGGGTGTCAAGCAAACCGGTTCCGCGCCGGTACCGGGGATAAGCAACGCGGCCCGATGCTCGAGCATCGGGCCGCGTGGTGTCCGGGCGTGTCGCGTCAGACTTTGATCACGTGCGAGGCTTCGGCGCCCCGCTCGCTCGCCTTGATGTCGAACTCGACGTTCTCTCCCTCGTGAAGCGTTCGGAACCCGTTGCCCTGGATCGCGGAGAAATGGACGAACACGTCCGGCTGCCCCTCCGCGGTGATGAAACCGTAGCCCTTGCGGTCGTTGAACCATTTGACCGTACCACGCGCCATGGGTCTTCCTCCCTGGCCGCTAGAACCTCGAACCGAGCCCGGACGACGGCCAGAGGTTGGCGGCTCCGGGCGGCGCGGTCAAGGGCGTTTGCGCGGCCCTTGTTGCGGGGCCGCGGGCGTGCGCCGGCGTGACCAGCGCTGCTCGAGCTCGAGCGCCTGCCCGTGCGCCGGATCGGCATCGAGCACCAGCGCGACCTGATCCCCCGCCTGCGCGAGGTCGCCGATCGCCTCGAGCGCGCGCGCGAACTGGACGCGCGCGGCGTGGTAGTCGGGATGGAGCTCGAGCGCCCGCGCGAACGAGGCGATCGCGTCGTCGATGAAACCGCTCTCGAGCTCGCAGCAGCCGAGCAGGTAGTGGAGATCGGGGTACTCCGGGTGCGCGGTCACCGCCTCGCGCAGCGCGCGCCGCGCCTCGACGTGCTCGCCCTGGCCGATGAGCGCCTGATGGCGCGCGATCAAGGAATCGAGCACGGGGTCCGAAAGCCTGAGCGCCGACTTGAGCAGCGCGCCGGCCTCCTCCCAGTCCGCGCGCTCGAGGCTCTTGAGCCCACGCTGGAACGCCGCGGGCTCCTCGACGCGCCGCTCCTCGTCGAGCGCGCGCAGGGCCGCCAGCGCCTCGGCGAGCCGGCCGTCGCGCGCATCGAGCAACGCGCGCTCGAGCCGGGCGGCGGCGTAGCGGGGGTTGATCGCGAGCGCGCGGTCGAACGCGGCGCGCGCATCCGCGTGGCGCTGCGCCGTGATCAGGGCGCAGCCGCGGCGGTAGTGGAGGTCGGCGTAACCGGGCGCGAGCGCGGTCGCGGCGTCGAGCGCTTCGAGCGCGTGGCGCGCGGCGCCGGATTCCTCGGCCGTGCGCGCGAGCTCGGCGAACGCGAGCGCCGCGTCGGCGTGACGGCTCCCCGCCCCCGCGGCCCGACGCAGCGCGGAGAGCGCCTCGTCGAAGCGGCGGGCGCGCGCGAGCGCGAGCGCCGCGTCGAACGGCGCGTCGGACGACGGCTGCGGGCGTGGGCTCATGACGGGGCTCCGAGCAGCTTCATCGTGAAGCCGGCGAACAGGGTCATGCCGAGGTTGTCGTCGAGAGGTATCGGCAGGAGCTCGGCGAGACTTGCGACCAGCGCGCCGGCGATCGCGATCGGCCACGGCAGGATGCCCGCGCGCGAGAGCCACGCCGCCCACGCGAGACACGCGACGAGCCCGCCGGCCGCGCCCTCGAGCGATTTGCCGAAGAACCGCGTCCGGCCCCACCCCTTGCCGACCAGCGCCGCGATCCCGTCGCCCAGCACCGTGAACCCGAGCGCCGCCGCCGCGACGCGCGGCGTGAACATCTCGACCGCGAGCAGCGCCGCGAGCAGCAGGTAGGTCGAGCCGAGCAGGTTGAACTGCTCGTGGTCGCGGATCAGCCCGCCGAGAAAGCGCCGGAAGAAGCGTGCGACGCGGTGGTCGTGGATGCGCACGAGATCGACCGCGATCGCGGCGAGCGTGAGGACGATCAGGGCCCAGCGCCACTCCGCCCGGCCGCGGGGCCACGCCAGCGGCTGATAGAGGATCATGAGCGGCAGCACGATGAATCCGAGGTGCAGCGCCTTGCGATGCGCCTCGGTCAGCCACGGCGTGCTGCGCAGCGGCTCGAGCGGATCGCCTGCGGTTCCGCCGGTCCGCGCCATCACTCCCACTCGATCGTCGCCGGCGGCTTGCTCGTGCAGTCGTAGACGACGCGGTTGACGCCGCGCACTTCGTTCGCGATGCGGCTGGCGACCCGGCCGAGCAGCGACGCCGGGAGCCGCGTCCAGTCGGCGGTCATGCCGTCGGCGCTGTTCACGGCGCGCAGCGCGATCACCTTCTCGTACGAGCGCTCGTCGCCCTTGACGCCCACAGTAGCGACCGGGAGCAGCACCGCGAACGCCTGCCATGTGCGGTCGTACCACTTCGCGCGGCGCAGCTCCTCGATGAAGATCGCGTCCGCCTGGCGCAGCGTCTCGAGATCCGATGCGTTCACGGCGCCCAGCGTGCGCACCGCGAGCCCGGGCCCCGGGAATGGATGGCGTTCCACGAGGTGCGCGGGAAGGCCGAGCGCGCGGCCCAGCTCGCGCACCTCGTCCTTGAACAACCGCCGCAGCGGCTCGACCAGCTTGAGGTGCATCCGCTCGGGAAGGCCGCCGACGTTGTGGTGCGTCTTGATCACCTGCGACCCCCAGCCCGCCGACGCGCTCTCGATCACGTCCGGGTAGAGGGTGCCCTGCGCGAGGAACTCGATCGGGCCGAGCCGCCGCGCTTCCTCTTCGAACACGGCGATGAACTCGGCGCCGATGATCTTGCGCTTCGCTTCGGGGTCGGTGACGTTCGCGAGCTTCGTGAGGAACCGCTCGCGCGCGTCGACGACGCGGAGGTTCAGGCCGCGGCGCGCGCCCAGCTCGCGCGCCACCTCTTCGGCCTCGCCCATGCGCAGGAGTCCGTGATCCACGAGCACGCACACCAGCCGGTCGCCGACCGCGCGATGGCAGAGCGTCGCGGCGACCGTGCTGTCCACGCCGCCCGAGAGGCCGCAGAGGATGTGGCCGTCGCCCACCTCGGCGCGGATGTCGGCGACCGCCTGGCGCAGGAAGCTCTTCACGCTCCAGCCGCCCTCGAGCCGCGCGACGCGGAAGAGGAAGTTGCGCAGCACCTGCTTCCCATACAGCGAGTGCACGACCTCGGGATGGAACTGGATGAGATGGAACGGCAGCGTCTCGTGCCGCGCCGCCGCAAACGCGCAGTTCGACGTATGCGCCACCTTGATCCATCCCGGCCCGAGCCCCTGCACTTCGTCGCCGTGGCTCATCCACGCGCGGAAGCGCTTCGGCACGCCGGCGAAGAGCGGCGACCTGCCGTCGAGGACGAACGTCGCCGTGCCGTACTCGGCGCGCGGCGCCTTCGCCAGACGTCCGCCCTGGAGCTGCATCGTTGCCTGGAACCCGTAGCAGATCCCGAGCAGCGGCTTGCCGAGCGCGTAGATGCCGGCGTCCGGCATCGGCGCCTCGGCCCGGTAGCCGCTCGCCGGCGAACCGGAGAGGATGAGCGCGCTCGGCTTCTTCGCCGCGATCTCGGCGAGCGGCGTGTCGCCCCGCACGACCTCGGAGTAGACGCCGAGCTCGCGCACGCGCCGCGCGATCAGCTGCGTGTACTGGGAGCCGAAGTCGAGGATGAGCACGAGCTCGCGGCGCGTGCGCGGCGAGGCGGTCGGGCCCGGACGGCGCTGCGCCCGCAATGCCGGGCTCAATGCCGGAACACCCGGCGGTCGGTGAACACCATCGCCATGCCGTGACGATCGCACGCCGCGATCACCTCGGCGTCGCGCATCGAGCCGCCGGGCTGGACGATCGCGCCGATCCCGGCGGCGGCGGCGTGCTCGATGTTGTCGGCGAACGGGAAGAACCCGTCGCTCGCGAGCACCGCGCCCTCGAGCGCGTGCCCGGCACGCCGGGCCTTCATCAGCGCCACGTCCACCGCGTCCACGCGGCTCGTCTGCCCGGAGCCGAGGCCGATCAACGCGGTGCCGCGCGCGATCGCGATCGCGTTCGATCGCGCCGCGGCGACCACCTCCCACGCGAAGCGCATCGCCTCCATCTCCGCATCGCTCGGCGCTCGGCGCGTCACCGTCTTCCACTCGGGCGCCGGCGTCTTGGGCTCGTACTGGAGCAGCGCCCAGCGGCCGGCGAGCCGGATCTCCCACGAATCGGACGCGGCAACATCCTCCTGCGCAAGGCGTAGCAGGCGCAGGTTCTTCTTTGACGCGAGCGCCGCCTCGGCGTCCGAAGAGAACTCCGGCGCGGCGACGCACTCGACGAACTGCTGCGCGAGCCGGTGCGCGGTCTCGCCGTCGAGCGGGCGGTTGAACGCGACGATGCCCCCGTACGCCGACTGCTCGTCCGACGCGAGCGCCGCCTCGTAGGCGTCGCGCAGGTGCGCCGCCGTCGCCACACCGCAGGGCTGGTTGTGCTTGACGATCACGCACGCCGGGGCCCAGAACCGCCACGCCAGCAACACCGCCGCCTCGACATCCAGCAGGTTGTTGTAGGAAAGCTCCTTCCCTTCACGTAAGGCTTGAAGTGCACGGCTGTCCCCCGCGCGGGTGTAGAGGGCGGCGCTCTGGTGCGGATTTTCGCCGTAGCGCAGCCCGCGCGCGCGCTCGAGCACCAGCGCGTGGACCAGCGGCGGCTCCGGCGTCTCGACATCACCGGTCGCGCGCCGCGCGAGCTCGGCGGCGATCGCGGCGTCGTAGCGCGCCGTGCGCGCGAACGTCGCGAGCGCCCATTCGCGACGCTGCTCGAGCCGCGTGCCGCCGCCCTCGAGCGCGGCGAGCACGGCGCCGTACTGCAACGGATCGTGGATTACGATCACGTCGGCGTAGTTCTTCGCCGCGCCGCGCAGCAGCGCGACGCCGCCGATGTCGATCTCGTCCACCGCGCCCGATTCGTCGAGCCCTCCCGCGCGCTCCTCGAACGGATAGAGCGTCACCGCGACGAGATCGATCGGGCCGATGCCCTGCGCCGCGAGGGTCGCCATGTCGGAGGCGACGCTACGGCGCGCGAGGATCGGTCCGTGCACGTTCGGGTGGAGCGTCTTCACGCGGCCGCCGAGCATCTCGGGCGAGGCGGTCCACTCCTCCACCGTGGTGACGGCGATGCCGGCCTCGCCGAGGTGCGCCGCGGTTCCGCCCGAGGCGAGGATGCGCGTGCCGTGCGCGGCGAGCGCACGCGCGAACTCGGCGGCGCCGGTCTTGTCCGAGAGCGAGAGCAGGGCGGCCGCCGGCCAGGCGCGCACGCCGTGCGCGTCACCGCCGCCGCGTGCCGTCGCGGTCGCGTCGCGCGGCGCGCTCATGTCGCGGGCCCCGTCAGCCGCCGCATCGCCTCGGCGTAGCGCTCGGCGGTCCTGCGCACGACGTCGTCCGGCAGCGCCGGCGCCGGCGGCTCGTGATTCCAGCCCGATTGGTCGAGCCAGTCGCGCACGAACTGCTTGTCGAACGCGAGCAGCCGGCCCGCCTCGTACTCGGCGCGATCCCAGTAGCGCGACGAGTCGGGCGACAGGATCTCGTCGATCAGCGTGAGCGCGCCGTCCACGCCGCCGAACTCGAACTTGGTGTCGGCGAGCACGAGGCCCCGGGCCCACGCCCACGCGCGCGCCTCGTCGTAGATCGCGAGGCTGCGGACGCGCAGCGCCTCGGCGGTCGGCCGGCCGACGCGCGCGACGACCTCGTCGAACGAGACGTTCTCGTCGTGGCCCGCGTCGGCCTTGGTCGCCGGCGTGAAGATCGGCGGATCGAGCCGCGAACCATCGCGCAGCCCCGCGGGCAGCGCGATCCCGCACACGGCCCCGCCGGCCCTGTACTCGCGCCAGCCCGACCCGGTGAGATGGCCGCGCACGACACACTCGATGTCCACGCGCTCGGCACGACGGACGAGCATGCTGCGGCCGGCGAGGCGGTCGGCCCAGCGGTCGAACGGCGGCGGATACGCGTGCGGGTCATCGGCGACGAAGTGGTGCGGCGCGGCGCTCGCGAGCGTCCGGAACCAGAACGCCGAGAGTCCGGTGAGCACGCGGCCCTTGCCCGGGATCGGCGTCGGCAGGATCGAATCGTACGCGCTCAAGCGATCGCTGGCGACGATTACGAGATGATCGGCGCCGGCCTCGTAGACGTCGCGCACCTTGCCGCGCCGCCACGGCGTGAGCCCGGGGAGCGTCACCTCGGCCAGCGCTTCGCCGGTCGCGATCATCGCGGCGCCCTCCCGCCGTGCGCGTGCGGCCGCTCGAACGTCGCGTCCACCCACTGGGCGAGCGCATGCATGTCGTCGATGCGCGGCGCGCCGGGTGCGGCGTAGTCACCGAGCGGATCGATCAGGACGAAGCGCATGCCGGCGGCGAGCGCCCCTGTTTCGTCCACCGAGCGGATGTCGCCGACGTAGAGCGCACGCGCGGGATCCACGCCGAGGCGCTCGAGCGCGATCGCGAAGATGCGCGGATCGGGCTTCTCGACGCCGACCACGTGCGAGTCCACGACGAACTCCACGCCGCGGCGCATGTCCGCGTGCGTCAGATGGCGCTCGGCGCGGCCGTCGGAGTTGGAGACCACGGCGAGCCGGAATCCCATCGCGCCCAGCGCGTCGATCGCCTCGCGCGCACCCTCCATCGGCCGGGACCACAGGCCGCGTTCGCGATCGCGGCCGAAGAAGCGCGCGATCGCGGGCTCGATCGCCGCGTCCGACGCGCCCGCGGCGGCGAGCGTGCCGGCGAAGTAAGCGTGGATGTCGCCGCGATAGCCGGGCGCCTCGCCGATCGCGCCGTTCGCGCCGGCCCCGTTCGCCGCCGGCGCCGCGATCCACATCAGTTGCGCGGCGCCGTGCCGCGCCGGGCCGCCGCTCGCGTCGTACGCGCGACGCCCCGCGACCTCCGCGCGGCGCAGCGCGTCGGGCGACGTCACGACGCCGCGGCGCGCGAGATCGTCGGCCATCCATTCGAAGTCGAGCCGGATGAGCGTGCCGCCGGCGTCGAAGATCACGGCGTCGAGGCCCGGGCGAGCGCTCATCGCGCCACCGCCGCCGCCGCGGCGCCGAAGACGAGCCGCCGGCCCTCGCGCGTCCACGGCTCGGTGAGGAACCGGCGCACGGCCCAGGGATAGAGGCGATGCTCGGCGGCGTGGATGCGCGCCTCGAGGTCCGCGAGCGTGTCGCCGTCGCGCACCTCCACCGCCGACTGGGCGAGGATCGGCCCCTCGTCGAGCGCGTCGTCCACGAGGTGCACCGTGCAGCCCGTCACGCGCACGCCGTGATCGAGCGCGTGGCGGATCGCCTCGAGCCCCGGGAACGCCGGGAGCAGCGAGGGATGGATGTTGAGCACGCGGTCGCGGAACGCGGCGAGGAATGGGGCGTGGAGCCGGCGCATGAACCCGGCGAGCAGCACGGTGTCGATCTCGCGGGCGCGGAGCGCCTCGACCCAGGGCGCTTCGTCTTCGAGTCGCGTGCGGAAGCGGCCGGGCGGAAGGTGGATCGCCTCGATCTCGAGACGACGCGCGCGTTCCAGGGCGGGGGCGTCGGCGCGGTCGCTGACGAGGACCGCGATGCGCCCGCCCAGCTCGCCCCGGCGCCCGGCGTGCGCCAGCGCCTCGAAGTTCGTGCCCTGGCCGGAGGCCAGCACCGCGAGCCTGCGCATGGTGGAATGCGGGTCCACGCCGCAATCTACCAACGCGCCGCGGACCCGGCAAGCGGGCGGCCCCGATCCCGCACCGGCGCGCCGCGCGACGCGCGGTCCGCCGCGCGCGCATCGTCACCCGGCCGCTCGCGCGACCAGTCCACCATCCGCACCGAATCGTCCGCGATCTCGAGCCACACCGCGCCGCATCGATCCGTGCGCACGACGCGCGCCCGCGTGTCGCTCAATCGCACCAGCGCGCGCGGGTCGGGATGACCGAACGCGTTGTGCGCGCCGACCGAGATCACGGCGAGCGCCGGGCGCACGCGCGCGAGGAATCCCACCCCGCTCGACGATCCCGAACCGTGGTGCCCGACCTTGAGCACGGCGAGGCCCGGCGCCACGTCGAGCGAGTCCTCGCGCAGACTGTCGAGGTCGGCGGTGAGCAGCGCGCGGGCGCGCCCCTCGCCCACCTCGAGCACGAGCGCGGCGCTGTTGTCGGTCGGGAGCGCCGTGCCCGCCGGCGGCCAGCGCACGATCACACGCGGCGCGAGCCGCAGCGTGTCGCCGCGCGCGACCGGCCGCAACGGGACGCCGGCGGCGGCGAATCGCGCGCCGGGACCGGCGACCCCCGGCACCGGCGTCGGCACGATCAGCTCGCGCACCCTCGCGCCGCGGATGACCGCCGGCGCGCCGCCGGTGTGATCGCCGTCGTCGTGCGTGAGCGCCAGCCGCTCGAGCGAGCGCACCCCCGCCCAGCGCAGGAACGGCAGCACCACCGCCTCGCCCATGTCGGTGCGCGGCGTGCGCACGCCCGCGTCCACCAGCCACCACGCGTCGCCGAACGCGAGCGCGATCGCATCGCCCTGACCCACGTCGATCGCGATCATCCACCAGCGTCCGGCGGGCGGTGCGAGCGGCCGCGCGGTCGCCGCGAGCAGCAGCGCGAGCGCGGTCGCGACGGCCCCCGCCCACGCGGCGGCGACGCGGGCGAATGTCGCCGGATACGGCGCGCGATCGAGCGCGCGCGGCCGCGGCAGCGCGAGCGCGAGCAGCGCCGCGCCGACCGCCGCGATCCACGGCAGCGCCGGCTCCGACCCGGTCGCGAGCAATGCGCCCGGCACGCGCGCGGTGAGGTCGGCGATCGCGCGCAGCGCGCCCGCCAGCACGTCGCACGCGCCGAAGCACGGCGCGCCGATGCCGGGCCACAGCGCGTCGCAGGCGACCGCGAGCCACGCGGCAGCGAGCAGGAGTCCGCACACCGGCACGGCGAGCAGGTTGGCGACGAGGCTCAACCACGGCAGCGCGTGGAAGCGGTCGAGGAGCAGCGGCAGCGCTGCGATCTGCGCCGCCACGGTCGGCACGAACGGCGCGGCGAGCGCGCGCCACCGTCCGCAGCGCTCGGTCAGCCATGGACCGATCGACACGAGGCCGAGCGTCGCGAGGCACGAGAGCTGAAAGCCGAGATCGTGGGCCCAGCCGGGCGCCAGCGTCAGCAGCACGACGACGCTCATCGCCAGACCATGCACGGGATCGAGCGCCCGCCCCGCGAGCTGCGCCCCGGCGATCACGAGCTCGGTCGCCACCGCCCGCATCAGCGACGGGAGCGGTCCCGCGATCCCCATATAGAAGAGGGCCACGCCGCCCCGGCGACCGCCCGGCCGCGCACGCCGCGGCCGAGCGCCGCGGCGCCGCCGCGCACGAGCCCGGCGAGCCACACGACGTGCAGCCCCGAGAGCGCGAGCAGGTGCGTGAGCCCTGCGGCCTTGAGGTGCGCGCCCAGGGTCGGCGGCAGCGCCGAGCGGTCGCCGTCCACGAGCGGCGTCACGATCTCGCGCGCCTCGGGATCGAGCGACCGCGCGAACGACCGCTCGATCGCGCGACGCCAGCGCGACACCGTGGCGCGCGCCGCCGCGTGGATCCCCGTCGCATGACGCACCGCGGCGAACCGCGCCTGCCCCTGCACCGCCACACCCGAGGTCGCCGCGATCTCGCGCGACGAGATCCCGCCCGGATTGCGCCGCCCGGGCGGACGCTCGAGCCGCGCGAGCGCATCCACGTCGTCGCCGATCTCGGCGTCGCATCCCGCCGGGAGCCGCAGCCGCACCCGCGTGCCGGCGGCGAGCGGACCGCACGCGCGCGTCAGCGTCGCGATCGCGAGCGGCTCGCCCCCTTCGCGCAGCGGATGCTCGACGACGCGCGCGTGGAGCCAGCGCGGCGGCTCGTCGTCGCCGAGCGCCGCAGCGCCGTGGTCGAGCGCCGCGCGCGACAGCCCGCCGCGCGCGGCGGCGGCGAGCCCGAGCGCAAGGAGGAGCGCGGCAGTCCCGACGCGGGCCGGAGCGCGCGCCGCGAGCCATGCGCAGGGCAACGCCGCGGCGAGGCACGACACGGCGGCCATCGGCGTCGAGCCGCGACCGGCGAGGATTCCGAGCCACACCGCCACCGCGACCGGAACCGCGCATCGCCCGCCCATGCGGGCGGAGCGCGCGAGAGCCGTGCCGATCGCCGCGGGCGCGGCGGGCGCGCGTCGTCATGCGCCGCAATCGGCGCACGCGCGACGACGCCGGCGACGATCCGGGCACGGCGTGATCGGCGCGGGGCGATCACACGTTCGCGGACAGTGGGCCCCGCGATCGCGCCCTCGCGATCAGTGCGCGGGCGGCTTCTCGAGCTGGATCGTGCGGATTTCGGTGAACGCCTCGTCGCCCTGGCCGTACGCGGCGCTCACGTAGTAGCGCGCGCTACCCTGCGCATCGAACGCCTGCGTCGGGAACGGCACGACGCCGGTGACGCCGCCCGCCGAATTGAGCAGCGTCATCTGATAGCCGCGCCACGGGCCGCCCGGCGTCTGCGCGTGGAGCCACATCTCGCGCAGCTCGGACGCCGCGATGCCCTGCACGCTCGCGGACACGACCGTCGCGCGATCGCGTGGCAGCCGCGGCGGCAGGTCCACGATCACCTTCGGCACCTCGACGTCGAGACCGAACTCGAACACGGCGAAGCGCTGGTTGCCGCCGGGCAGATCGATCACCTGGATCGGCGCGTCCTGGCCGCGGTACGCGGCGCGCACGCTGTGCGGCCCGCGCGGCAGGTCGAGCGAGAGCGGTGTCGTGCCGCGCGGCTCGCCGTCGATCCACACCTGTGCCCCCTTGAGCGGCTCGGCGCCGCGCTCGTCGGTCGCCGTGCCCTTGACCTGCAGCACGCCGGTCGCCGGCGAGCCCACCGCGTGCGCCACCACCTCGCGCGTCTCGCCGACGCGGATATCCACGGTCTCGCCCCATGGCTCGACGCCCGCGCCGGCGAAGCGCAGCTCGTGGACGCCGGGCGCGAGGCTGTCCACGCGAAGCGGCGCCGCGCCGCGCGGCACGCCATCCACCGTGACCGAGATCACGCCGACTTCGTGCGGCGAGCCGACCTCGAGCGCGCCCCAGAGATTGCCTTCGAGCGGCACGCGGTCGCCGCGGCTGCCGCGTACGGTGAACGTCGCGCCGCCACGGTCCGGGTACGAGAGCGTGACACGATGCTCGCCCGGCGCGAGCTCGATCGCGGCCGGCGTCCGCAGCGAGAGCGACCGGCCGTCCACGGCGATCCACGCGTCGCCCGGACGGCTCGACACGTCGACGCGGAAGCGCGGTCCGCCGAGACCGAGCGCGTGCAGCGCCGCGCCGATCATGCCCTGATGCGACACGTCGCGCGGGCCGGTGTTGTCCTGGAGCGCGCCGAGTCCCCAGCCGGCGGCGAAGAGCGCGGCAAGCGCGAGCATCCACAGCGACGCGCGGCGCCAGAACGAGTGGTCGCCGCGCATGAGCCCGCGCCACGTCGGCCACGCGCGCCGCTCGGTGGTCTGGAACACGAGACGTCGCGCCGGGCGCTTCGCCGCGGCGGGCGCCGATGCGATGGATGCCGGTCGCGCGGGCGGCGCGAGCCGCAGCACGGGCGTCTCGCGCGGCGCATCGGCAGGCGGCGCATCGGCGGGCGGCGCACCGGCGGGCGGCGCATCGGCGGGCGTCGCATCCGCGGGCGTCGCATGGCGCGGTCGCTCGACCGAGATGGTGTGGAACTCGATGTCGCCCGCATCCTCGTCGCCGGGCGACGGCGTGATCCGCGGCGGCACGCTCGCCGGCAGATCGATCACGTGCGGATCGGGCGGCGCATGCCACGTCGCCGTCTGCGCGGTGAGCGCGGGCGGCTCGGGCGTCGGCGGGATGTGCTCGGGCATCGAGGGCCACGCACGTGTCGGCGCGGCCGGCGGCGGCTCCGGCGCGGTCGTCGCGACCGGCTCGCGCGCCATGACCGGCGCCGGCTCGGGCTCGCGTGCCGGCCGCATCGTGTGCGCCGGTTCAACCGCGCGCGCCGGCGCAGGCCTCGCCGCCGACCACACCGCCTCGACCTCGCCGCCTTCGCCGCCCTGCGGACGCCAGTCGATGCGCACCTGAATGCTGTGGTCCGAGCCGATGTTCCACGCGCGCGCCGCGCGGCCGCCCTCGTCGCGCACCGAGATCCACTGCGGCTCGATCGCCACGCCGTCGACCGCGACGGCGACGTCCACATCGCCCACGACGCCGAAGCCGACCTCGTGCACGGTATGCGCGAACGCGAACGAGCAAGGCCGCGGTCCGCCGCGGCGATCCCACAACTCGGCGTGCGAGAACACGAGGCCGGTGAGCGCGTGACGGAGGAGCGGCGGGATGCGGCCGGCGGACTCCGGGACCGGGCTCCCCTCGTGGGCGACGCCGATGATGTCGTAGAGCCAGCCCTCGACGTCGCGCGGGGCGAGCCCCGCAGGGATGCCGAGAATGCCGAGGTGGAGTCCGGGCGACTGCGCCTCGGCGGTCAGGATCTCGCCGCGCGACCGGGAGAGAACTGCCCAGTACAAGGTGGGATCAGCGACCGACGTCATCGGCTGGGGCTCCCTCCCCTCATTTAGTCCATCCATTGAACGCGCTGGGTCGCTTCGCGCGCACGCTAGTGGACGCTCTCGCAAGTGTCAATGGTGTAGCGGCTTGGGTGGCACGCGTCTTGCGTTGATCACGGGCGGTTCGAACCATCGCCGCCGCAGCAGTGTCCAAGTGTTGTGCGTTCGTGCCCTTCGGGGGAAAACGAGGTTGCAGTTTGCATGCCGCGTCCGTAACTTGCCCCGGACTTCATTCTCGCCCATCACGTTCCGTGCATGAGGATCTATTGCCGCTCCGACACCTCACTTCGGCCGCAGTCGCTCTCATGCTGTGCGTGGCCGCAACCGCGGGCGCCGATCCGATCCTGCCCCTCCTCTCGGTCGTCCCGCCTGCTGTCGGCGACTCGTTGGCGGCCGTGCCGATGGCCCAGGTGCAGGCCGCCCGTGCGGCGTATCAGACGGCGTGGGACCTGCGCCAGGCCGGCGACTTCGCCGGGGCCGTGCGCACCTGCGATGCGGCGCTCGAGCCGGTCGAGGCGGCGCTGGCCGGCGACCTCGACGCCAGCACGCGGCGCGATCTGACCGAGTGCCGCTCGAAGCTCACCGGACTCCGTGACGCCGCGCGCGGCGCGGAGGCGTCGGCCGCCCGCGATGTGAAGGCGTCGGCGTCCCACGATGCGAAGGCCCCCGCGTCGCGCGAAGCGTCGGACGCCGCCGATCCGCAGGTGCTCAACGCGCCGGCGGCCGAGGAGATCCAGCCGCAGCTCAACGCCGACGTCGTGCGCTGGATCGAGTTCTTCACCGGCAGCGGCCGCTCGGTGTTCGAGCGCTGGCTCAAGCGCTCGGGCCGTTACATGGAGCTGTTCCGCTCGGTGCTGCGCAAGGAAGGGCTGCCGCCCGACCTCGTTCATCTCGTGTTCGTCGAGAGCGGGTTCAACCTCCAGGCGCGCTCGGTCTCGCGCGCGGTCGGTCCGTGGCAGATCCTGCGCTCCACCGCACAGCTCTTCGGCCTCACCGTGAATCAGTGGGTGGACGAGCGGCGTGACCCCGAGAAGTCCACGGTGGTCGCCGCGCGCTACCTCAAGCACCTCTATTCGATCTTCGGCGACTGGCCGCTGGCGCTGGCTTCGTACAACGCCGGCGAGGGCACGGTGCTGCGCGCGATCAAGCGCCAGGGCACGACCAACTACTGGGATCTCCATCTGCCGCGGCAGACCGAGGAGTACGTGCCGCAGTTCATGGCCGTGCTCGCAATCGCCCGCGAGCCGCAGAAGTACGGCTTCGACGCGGTGACGCTCGACGAGCCCATGGACTTCGACGAGCTCGCGCTCACCGGTGCGGTGGACCTGCGCGCGATCGCGCGGCTCGCCGAGTGCCCGGTCGAGGAGATCCAGCTGCTGAATCCGGCGGTGCTGCGCCACGCTGCGCCCGAACACGATGGCGTGACGATGGTGCGCGTGCCGCGCGGCAAGGCGGCGGCGATCATGGCCAAGCTCGAGGACGGCGCATCGCTGCCGGCCCTGAATCTCACCGTCCAGCATCGCGTGCGCCGCGGCGAGACGCTGCAGCGGATCGCGAACCAGTACCACGTCAGCGCGGAGCGGCTCGCCCGCACCAACCACATCAGCCGCGCGAACCCGCTCAAGCGCGGCGCGGTGCTCACGGTGCCCGCGAGTACCCACGCGCCGGCCGCGGCAGATCTGCCCGACGGCGATCCGCGCGCCTCGACGGCGTACGTGCCGCCGCGCGCGCTCCGGATGCCGGCGTCGCTCAACGGCCAGTCCAACGCAGAAGGCCGCGCGACGCGCGTCGTGCACAAGGGCGAGACGCTGGCCTCGATCGCGGATCAGTACGGCGTCACGGTCTCCGACATCCGCCGCTGGAACAAGATCACGGGGACCTCGGTCCGGCGCGGCACGCGACTCAAGATCCGCACCGGCGTGGCGGCGACGCCGTCGCCGGAAGCGGTCGCGGCCGACAGCGCCAAGGCGGTCGCGATCAAGGCGCCCCCGCCGCGCCACCATCGCGGCCACCGGCGCGGAGGCGCGGACGTGCCCGCGAAGTCGACGGTGACGGTGCGCAGCGGCGAGACGCTCGACGTGCTCGCGCAGCGTCACGGCACGTCGGTGGCGAGGCTCAAGGCGGCGAACGGGCTCGTCTCGTCGCGCATCCGCGCCGGCCAGAGGCTGCGCATTCCGTCGTAGCTGCGCGGCCGACGTACCTTCAGGGGCTGGCCTCTAGCACCGTTCTTCGCTTCGCGGCTGAAATTCGGGTGACCCAGCTCCGCCGCGATGCCACCACTCCGGCCGACGTCACCTCACGACAAGCATCTTCTTGGTCACCACCGAGCCGCCAGCAACAAGCCGATAGAGGTAGGTGCCCGATCGCCAGCCAGCGGTCTGAATCTGGACCTCGTGTTCGCCCGCGAACCGAGGCTCATGATCCACAGGAACGGCCACGCGCCGGCCTTGAAGGTCAAACACTTCCAGATCGACGGCGGCAGCTTCCGGTAGCGCGAAGCGAATGGAGGTGCTTGAACGCGCCGGATTCGGCCAGTTCTGCCCAAGGGCAAGCACGTGGGCAATGTCCGGTTGGCTCGCACGAAACAGCTGGGCAACTGCGCGAGGCGGCGGCACGGTGACGCCCGCCAGCGTCGCGCTGGGGAACCCGTCGATGCTCCGGAACCAACCGCCAGCAAAGATCGAGTTCTCGCTGGAGGTGAGGCTCCACACCACATCATCGGCATGCGGGTTCCAGCCGGTGGCTGTTCCAGTGGAGCCATCGAGAGCAGCAAAGCAGTTGCGGGGTTGGCCGCCGACTTGGTCGAAATCCCCGCCGACATAGACCGCCCCGCCATTCACGGCCAGGGCATGAACGACCGGGTAGACCCCGTGCCCCCCGGAAACATCGGGATTCCACCGCGTCACTGTCCCACTAGTCGCATCAACGGCCGCCAGTGCGTTCCGGGTCTGGCCCCCCACGCTTCCAAATCTGCCACCCACGTAGAGTGTGCCTCCGGAGAGCGCCATAGTGGCGACCCACGAATCGACGTTGGGGCTCCACGGCAGCACCACACCCGTGGCCATGTCGACGGCAGCCAGACTGGTGCGCACGAGGCCGGCGCCCGCACCGACTCCTCGCACCTGGTCGAATACGCCCCCCACATACAGGGTGGAGCCGCCGTCGACGAGTGCAAAGACGGAGTTGTTTGGTCCGGGGTTCCAACCCGTCGCCGCCCCGGCACCCTTGTCGAGTGCTGCCAGATACGTGCGTCGCTGGCCACCGATTCGCGTGAAATCCCCGCCCGCATAGACGGCCCCTGGGGCGACCACGAGCGAGCGGACGGCGCCGTCCGCATCGGGATTCCATGTGGTCGCAACGCCGGTGGTGGTGTCCACAGCGGCTAGATTATTCCGGGCGGCTCCGCCGATGTTTGAGAAGCCTCCCCCGACATAGACGCTGCCAGCATCGACCGCGAGACCATAGATGATGTATCCGTCGGGATTCGGGTTCCATGCCTTGACCTCACCCGTCGTTGCATCCAATGCAGCGAGGTTGTGGCGAAGCAGACGCGGTCCGACACTCGCGAAGGCTCCCCCGGCGTAGATCACATCACCACTGACCACCATGGCCTCAACCGGTCCGTTCGCGCTCGGATTCCAATCGGTCAGCTCTCCACTCCTCGCATCGAAGGCAGCGATCGCGCTCCGCGGCTGGTTGGCGATGGTCGTGAAATACCCTCCGGCGTAAACAGTCTGCCGGTGGACGGCCAGGGACAGAATCCAGATCGGCGACTGATTCGGGTTCCATTCGGTCGCCACTCCAGTGCGCACGTCGAGAGCAGCAAGTCCCGCGCGATCGGCCCCACCAATCGAGGTGAACAGTCCACCGACATAGAGGGTGTTTCCCTCAAGCGCAATGGATGAGACGGTCGGCGCAGGGAAGTACGGGTTGTTGAGCCCCAGCCCGTTGGGGTTCCACTCCAATGCTTCGCCGGTCTTGAGGTCGACGGCGGCGAGAAGATTGCGATAGCGCCCGGCGATGTAGCCGAAGCTGCCACCGACGTAGAGCGTTCGCCCGCGGACCGCCATGGCGTGCACCCAACCGATCGGCTCCGGATCCCAGCTCGTGGCCGCTCCTGTCGTGACGTCGAGCGCCGCCAGGTTGCGCCGAACTGCCCCGCCGATCGTACTGAACACGCCGCCGACGTAAACCCTCTGGTCTTTGACCAGCAGCGTGGAGACCCAGCCGCCGGCGCTTGGATTCCACGCCGTTGCGGTGCCGATCGTGGCGTCCACAGCTGCGATCGAGTTACGGGACTCCCCCCCGATGTGACTGAAGTTGCCGCCGATATAGACCACCCCGTCCCTCAGTGCCAGGGCGCTGACGTCCATCCCGTCGGGGTTTGGATCCCATGGCGCGATCGTCCCATCGGCGAGGATGTGCGCCAGATTGTGGCGGAAGGCTCCGCCTACGGCATTGAAGACCCCACCCACGAACCAGCCGCCGCTGCCATCGTGAGCCATGGCGCGTACCTCGCCGGCCACCTTCGGAAGTGAAGGGAGCACTCGACCGCTGCGGAGATCGATCGGCACGAGCGCGCCGGTGTTCGGAGCGACCGAGCTGAAGGCGCCGCCGATGTAGAGGGTGTTGGCGGACTGCGCAATGGCCGTGACGTTCCCATCCGTGCCCCACAAGTTCGGATTGAGCGTCTCGCCCCGAGCGACGGATGCGCACATGGCGACGGCCACGAGCGCCAGCCACGCCGCGCCGCCGCCGGGTCCTGCTAGCGTCGGGACACGACGATCCACGCAACTGCCTGTAGTAGTGCTGAATGGAACTGAACGGACTTTCGCCACCCTGCAAGGTTATGGCGGCCGTTCGAGGTCGGTCAAGACTCGAGCGGATCGGCGGACCGTGCCGGGGCGTCCGACTAGTGCTCCGGCTCGGGGCCCTGCACGACGCCGCCCGCGGGCACGTCGCCCGTGAACTCGCGCTCCGGGACCATCGCGCCGATCCGGGCGTTGCGCCCCACCGTGACGCCGCCCGGCACCCGCGCCCCCTTGCCCACGACGAGCAGGCCGCTCGCGAGATGCTCGGGGCAGGCGCGATTCGGCGCGGTCGCGTCGCCCCAGCCGAGCCGGGCGCTCTCGCCGACCACGACCTCCTTGTCGACGATCGCGCGGTCGAGCGCCGCCCCGCGCAGCACGAGCGTGTCGTTCATGACAATGCTGTCGGTGATCGTCGCCCCCGGCGCCACGACCACGCCCGGGAACAGCACCGAGCGGACCACCTTCCCCGCGACGCGGCAGCCGTTCGCGACCAGACTGCGTTCGATGCCGCCACCGCGCTCGATCCGCACCGGCGGGCGGTCGGCGCTCTGCGTGTGCACCAGCCACGATGGGTCGCTCAAGTCGAGCGGTGGGCGGTCCGAGAGCAGATCCATGTTGGTGCGGTAGTACGAGTCGACCGTGCCCACGTCCTGCCAGTAGTCGCGGAAGCGCAGCGCGTACACCGCCTCGCCGCGCGCGACCAGCCGCGGCAGCAGGTCCTTGCCGAAGTCGTGGCCCGATTCGGGGATCGCCGCGTCTTCGGTCAGCCACTCGATCAGCGAGCGCCGGTCGAACAGGTAGACGCCCATCGAGGCGAGCCGTGAACGCGACTGCCGCGGCTTTTCCTGGAAGCCGACGACGCGGCCGTCGCGCTCGGCCTCGATGATCCCGAACGCGCTCACCGACTCGGCCGGCACCTCCGTGACCGCGACGGTGACGCTGGCGTGGCTCGCGGCGTGGAACGCGAAGAGGTGCGTGTAGTCCATCTTGTAGACGTGGTCGCCGGAGAGCACCACGACGTGCTCCGACGCGCGGCGCCGCAGATGGAGCAGGTTGCGATAGATCGCGTCCGCGGTGCCCTGGTACCAGTCGCTCTCGACCGAATCGAGCGAGGGCTGCAGCAGCTGCACGCCGCCGCGCGTGCGGTCGAGATCCCACGGCCGGCCGATGCCGATGTGCTGGCGCAGCGACGTGGGCCGGTACTGCGTCAGCACGCCGACGTCGTAGATGCCGGAGTTGACGCAGTTCGAGAGCGTGAAGTCGATGATGCGGTACTTGCCGCCGAACGGCACCGCCGGCTTCGCGCGCCGCTCCGAGAGCAGACACAGGCGCGAGCCGAGGCCGCCGGCGAGGATGAACGCGTACGGCGAGCCGGTCACACGAGGCCCTGCGTCGCGAGACGGTCGGCGATGCGCGTCCCCGGCGTGAGCGGCCGGGCGAAGTCCGCCGCGCCGGCGCCGACGCCGATCACGACCTCGGACGCGACGGTCGCGCCCTCGGGGATCACCGAGTCCTTGCCCACCAGCGTCAGCCCATCGAGCCACGCGAGCGCGGAATCGCCCGAGCGCTCGCCGGCGCCGATCGCCACGCCCTCGCCGACGTGCGCGAACTTGTCCACGATCGCGCGGCGGATGCGCGCCGAGCGCGAGACGCCCACGTCCTGCATGACGACCGAGTCCACGATCTCGGCGCCCGGCAGCACCGTGACGCCCGGGAACAGCACCGAGTTGCGCACGCGCCCGGCGACGCGGCAGCCGTTCGCGATCAGGCTGTCCTCGACGTCGGCGCCGGGCAGGAACAGCGCCGGCGAGCGCTCCTCGTCGCGCGTCAGGATCGGCCAGCGAGCGTCGTGCAGCAGCAGGCGCGGGTCGGGCATGAGCAGGTCCAAGTTCGCGCGGTAGAAGGTGGCGATCTCCCCCACATCCTCCCAGTAGCCGCCGAACTCGTGCGCGTGGACGTGCTCCCCCGCTGCGACCAGCGGCCGCAGGATGTCGAGCGCCACGTCCACCGGCCGCCCGCGCGCGGCCTCGCGCAACACCTCGGTCTCGAACAGATAGACGCCCATCGAGGCGAGCCGCGCGTCGCTCCGCTCCGGCTTCTCGTCGAACGCGAGCACGCGCCCCTCGCCGTCGGTGGTCACCATGCCGAAGCGCCGCGACTCGCCGGGATCAATCGGCACGACCGCGACCGTGACCGCGGCGCCGCTCCGCGCGTGCGCATGGATGAGCGCGCGGTAGTCCATCTTGTAGACGTGGTCGCCGGAGAGCACGAGCACCCGCGCCGCGCGCGACTCCTCGATCGTGTCCCAGTTCTGCGCGATCGCGTCGGCGCCGCCGCGGTACCAGCCGGCGCGGTCGCGGGTCATGAACGGCTGGAGGATGAACACGCCCTCGTCGCGGCCGTCGAGGTCCCACGCGCGTCCCGAGCCGATGTGGTCGTGGAGCGAGGCCGGCGCGTGCTGCGTGAGCACCCCGACGTGGCGGATGCCCGAGTGGCAGCAGTTGCTCAAGACGAAATCGATGATGCGGTACTTGCCGCCGAAGGGGACCGCGCTCACCGCGCGCTCGGCGGCGAGGACGCTCAAGCGCCCGCCGCTGCCACCCGCCAGCACCAGCGCCATCACCTCGCGCACGTCCGCTCTCTCCGGGAAGGGAGGATGAATCGGAGGGAGCGGCGAAGCTACGGAGCGCTCGGGAT
This sequence comes from Candidatus Eiseniibacteriota bacterium, assembly GCA_016178725.1. Classification (GTDB taxonomy): domain Bacteria; phylum Eisenbacteria; class RBG-16-71-46; order RBG-16-71-46; family RBG-16-71-46; genus WS-11. Next base: position 37,631 of record JACOSV010000084.1, on the reverse strand, counting down.
CAAGTCAAGACGGCGCGGTCGCCGCGGGCGCGGCGCGCGCGCGATCGCCGCGGGCGCGGCTACCAGCTGTAGGACGCCGACACGAGATGCGTGGCGTCGAGATCCGAGCTGCTCGGGAAGTCGCTCTGTCCCGCCGCGAAGAAGCGATGCAGGTCGAGCGCGTAGTCCACGCCGACGTGCTTGTAGCGCACGCCGGCGCCGAACGTGAGGTCCTTGCCGTTCAGCCCCGAGCGCAGGGCGAAGGTGTTCTTGTACCAGTACTCGAGTCCGGTGCGGACGTCGGCGGTGACCGCGCCCACGCGCAGCTCGGTGTCGGGCATGTGGTCGAACCCCCATCCCACGTCGATCGCCCACGTGAGCGCGTTCTTGTCGGCGGGATAGAAGTTGAACGCGACGCCGCTGTCCATGGTCGGATCGATCCGCTCGCGCACGCCGTTGCCCCAGGTGAGGAACGTGGTCGTCAGGTCGTGCACGACGACGCCGACCGTGACGGCGTCGGTCGCCATGTACAGCATGCCCGCGTCGATGCCGGCGCCGAACGACTTCACGTGCCGGCCGGGGATCGTGTCGGGCAGGCTCTGCTGGATGAACTTGAGATTGCCGCCGAACGCCAGGTGCGGCCCGTAGTGCCGTGCGTACGAGAGCAGCTCGGCGATCTGGCTGCTGCTGGCGCGAAACAGGTTGATGTCGAGGATGCGCTCGCCCGGCTCCCACTTCCCGTCGCCCTCGCCGTAGTCGAACGTCTTGTCGATGCCGTCCACGCCGTAGTCGAGGAACTGGCCGAACTTGAGATCGCCGGGGCGCGGCGTCACCGGGATGTCGTCTACCGCGAGCCGCACGATGCCGAAGCCGATCGCCGCCTGCCGGCTGGAGTTCCGGCTCGCGCCGTCGCCGAGCGGCAGCACGCCGCCGATGTAGTCCTGGTTCTCGAGGCTGCCGAACTTCTCGGCGTGCTGCGGGATCACTTCCTTGTAGGGCAGGAAGATCATGCCCGCGGGATTCCAGTAAGGCGCGGTCGCGTCGTCCGCGACCGCCGTGAACGCTCCCCCCATCCCGATCGCGCGCGCTCCGACTGGCGCCTTGAGGAAATCGCCGGCGTACTTGGTGGCGTGTGCGGTCGAGAGCGTGAGGAGACTGCCGACGATCGTGAGGAAGGGAAGGATGCCGCGGGCGGCCCGGCTGCGGGTGGGGCGCGTCATGCCAAGCCTCGAGGTGAAGAGCGAGTGAAGCGAGCGCCCGAGCCTACGAGCGCGATGTTTCAGCTGTCAACCGGCCGGGGGGTCGACTCGATCGCCGGCATGCTCGCCTCGCCGAGCGGTCGTGCGATGCGCCATTCGCCGCGCATGCGCACCAGCTCGTCGGCGGTGCGAAAGTGCCGATGCTCACTCGAGCCGGTCGGCCGATAGCGAACCTCGTAGCTCACCAGCATGCGCCCGTGCGTCACGGGCAGCGAGTGGAACGCCGTGAGCGAAAGATCGTCCGTCGGCGGCATGAACCACAGCATGCCGGGCAGCGGCAGATCGTGTCGTCCCTCGACGAGGCACTCCCACGCGCCGGCGGCATCACCGGTGCGCAGCGCAGTCCAGTAGGTGCTCAAGGTCGCGCTCGGTGAGACGAAGCGCGGATCCACTCGCGAACGCTCGCCCTGACCCAGCAAGGTCACACAGACGGTCGCCACGAGGAGCATGCCGCGCATCATCGCCGCGGCACGCTCGCGCCGATCGCGTGCGCGGGCCGCGTTCTCCTCCGGACGTTCATCGTTCATTACCCCGGCGGGGGGCGTGAGCGTTCCCGAAAGATCCCCGCTTGCGGGGACCGCGGTCGGCTGGAGGACGAGGGAATCGAGTCGCACGGACGCTCCGAGTGGCGATCGCATCCATGCGAGGGGGCCTGATCCGGCCCCCAAGGCCGGTGGTCAACCCCTCATGAGCGCACGAAGCGTTCCGCGGCGGCGGGAATTGTCGGCGGGTGTCCGGCGCTCCAGCATTAGTTTATGGCAACGCGCGAATCGACTCCAAGTCAATATTTTGGCCGACCTCGCCCCTGCCGATTCGAGCGGCCACGGGGGGCCCCGCCTGGACCGGCTCGCCGCGCGCCGGGCCTCGCCGTCCCGGTCCGCGGGCGTCCCCGCCCAGCCGCGGGCGGCATTGCACCCGATCGTCGCGGGGATCCCGACCGAGGACGCGACCCGGCGGGCCGTGGACGGAAGCGGACGCCGGCGCCCGCGCCGGACGCCGGCCGCGGACGGAAGCGCACACCGGCGCCCGCGCCGGGCGCGGGCCGTGGACGGAAGCGGACGCCGGCGCCCGCGCCGGACGCCGGCCGCGGACGGAAGCGCACACCGGCGCCCTTGGGGGACGCCGGCCGCGGACGGAAGCGCACACCGGCGCCCTTGGGGGACGCGGGACGCGGCGCCACCGGGCGCGCGCTCGCGGCGCGCAGTCGGCGCACTTCCACGGCGGTCAGATCTCGAGCCGCGCCGCGCGGCAGCGTCCCGAGGCGCAACGGACCGTAGGCGGCGCGATGCAGCGAGCGCACCGTGAGCGCGACCGCCTCGCACATCCGCCGCACCTGGCGGTAGCGCCCTTCGTTGAGCGTGATCTCGATCTCGAAGCGCTGCGGTCGCGCGCTGTGCACGCGCACGTCGCACGGCCCGCTCACGACGCCCGGCTCGAACTCGACGCCGCTGCGTAGCCGCCGCAGCTGCTCCCCGTCGGCGACGCGGTCGAGCCGCGCGCGATACACCTTCGCGACGCCGTAGCGCGGATGCATGAGATGGTGCGCGAGGTCGCCGTCGTTGGTCGCGATCAGGAGACCGCTGGTCTCGGCGTCGAGCCGGCCGACGGGAAAGAGCCGCGGGCCGGGCGGCAGCAGGCGCTTGATCGTCGGACGCCCCTCGGGATCGTCGAGCGTCGTGATCATGCCGACCGGCTTGTGGATCATCACGTAGCGGAGCGCGCTCGGCCCGGGGATCGGACGTCCGTGGACCTGGACGCGATCGCGCCCGGGCTCGACCTGCGTGCCGGGCTCGCGGATCACGGTGCCGTTCACGCGCACCGAGCCCGCCTCGATCAGCGCGTCGCAGGCGCGGCGCGAGCCGATGCCGCGGGTCGCGAGCAGCTTGTTGAGTCGGATGGCCATGGGATGGTCGGGTGCGATCGGGGGCGCTCCGGCGTGCATCGCGGGCACGCGCGCCGGCGTCATTCGGCCCGCGGTCCTGCCTCGCGGCCCAGCTCCTCGGCCACCGCCTCGTCGAGATCGCCGCCGATCGGTTCGACCTCGTGCGGCTGGTCGCTCGATGTCGGCAGGTCCGAGCCGACCTGCGCCACGACCTCGAGCTCGGAGAGCGTCACGCTCTCCAGCGCGCCCGCGGCGCCGAGTGGGCGGGCTTCGATCTCCATCATGTCGAGCTGCTCGGGCTCGCGCGCCGCGACCAGCGCGCGGAGCTCCTCGGGACGCGGCAGCTCGCCGAGATCGCGCAGGCCGAAGTAATCGAGGAACTCCTGCGTCGTGCCGTAGAGCAGCGGCCGCCCCACCACCTTCGATCGACCGCGGATCGTCACGAGATTGCGCTCGAGCAGCGTCGCGAGCACCGCGCTCGAATCCACGCCGCGGATCGCCTCGATCTCGGACTTGGTCACCGGCTGCTTGTACGCGACGATCGCCATGCTCTCGAGCGCCGCGCGCGAGAGGCGCATCCTCTTCTTGCCGCGCAGCAGCCGGCCCACCCACTCGGCATGCTCGGGTGCGGTGACCAGCAGATGGCCGCCGGCGATCTCGCGCAGCTGCACGCCGGCGTCGCGCGCGGTGTACGCCGCCTCGAGCTCGCGCAGCGCCTCGGCGACCTGGTCGGGCGGCAGATCGAGCGACTCCGCGAGCAGCGAGAGCGGCAGCGGCTGATCGGAGGAGAAGAGCAGCGCTTCAAGCGCCGCCAGGGGATTCGACGGAGGCATCCGCCACACTTCCTTCCGGGTTGCGGGCGACGATCTCGATGTCGCCGAACGCCTCGGCCTGGGTCACGGCGACCTGGCCGAGCTTGACCAGCTCGAGCAACGCGATGAAGGTGACGATCACCTCCACACGTGCCCGGCACGCCTGCATCAGCGTCGTGAACGATACCGAACCCTGCTCGGCCACGGTGCGGGCGATCAGCGACATCTTGTCCTCGACGTCGTAGACATCGCCCTGCACGTCGTAGACCGCCTGCTCGGGCAGCCGCTGCATCACGCGGTTCAGCGCGTCGAGCAGGTCGAACAGCGTCGCCGGCGCGAGCGGCAGCGGCCCCGCCTCGTCCTCGCCCGGCAGCATGCCGCGCTCGAACAGCCGGCGGCGATCCTCTTCGCGCGACTTGAGCGTGCCGGCCGCCTCCTTGAACTGCCGGTACTCGACGAGACGCTGCACCAGCTCCTCGCGCGGATCGCCTTCGTCCTCCTCCTCGCCCGGCGCCGGCAGCGGCAGCAGCATCTTGGCCTTGATGCGCATCAGCGTCGCCGCCATGACGAGGAACTCGCCCGCGACGTCGAGGTCGAGCTGGCGCATGAGCTCGAGGTAGGCGAGGTACTGCTGCGTGATGTGCGCGATCGGGATGTCGTAGATGTCGACCTCGTCGCGCTTGATGAGATGGAGGAGCAGATCGAGCGGGCCTTCGAAGCGCGCGAGCTTGACCATCACCGACGCCGGGCCGGGGCGGAGGGCCGAGGGCTGCGCCGGCGTCGCGTCCTGCTCGCGGTCGGTCATCGCGGCACCTCGGCGGTCGAGGCGAGCCCCATCGCGCCGCGGACCTCGTCCATCGTCCGCTCGGCGACCGCGCGCGCGCGGCGGTTGCCGTCGGCGATCACCTCGCGCACCGCGTCGGGGTCGTCGGCCCAGCGGGCGCGGCGCTCCCGGATCGGCGCCAGCGCGTCGGCGAGACTGCGGGTCAGGTGCTGCTTGTCGGGCACGCACGCCAGCTCGCCGGCGCGGCACTTGCGCGCGATCGTCTCGGCCTCGGACGGCGTGAACTTGCGGTGGTACTCCCACACGACGCACCCGGGATGCCCGTCGCTCGGATCGGCCTCGGGACGGCCGGGATCGTTGGCGCGGATCTTCTTCGGATCCGTGTACGCGCCCTTCACGTAGACGGCGATCTCGTCCGGGGTCGCGGCGAGCATCAGCGCGTTGCCCGCCGACTTGCTCATGCGCTGGCCGTCGTTGCCGCGCAGGCGCGGGAAGCGCGTGAGCATCGCCTCGGGCTCGGGGAACACCGGCGCGCGGTTCCGGCAGTAGAGATGGTTGAAGCGCCGCGCGATCTCGCGCGTCAGCTCGACGTGCGGCACCTGGTCCTCCCCGACCGGCACGTGCGTCGCGCGGTAGAGCAGGATGTCGGCGGCCTGCAGCACCGAGTAGCCGAGGTGCCCGTACGAGATCGTCTGCTCGTCGAGATGCAGATCGCGGATCTGCTCCTTGAGCGTCGGGATGCGCTCGAGCCGCGCCTTGCTCACCAGCATCGAGAACAGCAGGTGGAGCTCGGCGTGCTCCTTCACCGCCGACTGGACGAAGATCACGCTCTTCTCGGGATCGAGTCCGGCGGCGAGCCAGTCCACCACCATCTCGTGCGTGTCGGACTGGAGCCGTGACGTGTCGTCGTGGCCGGTCGTCAGCATGTGCCAGTCGGCGACCATGTGGTAGTTGCTCCAGCCCTCGTTCTGGAGCCGCACCCAGTTCTCGAGCGCGCCGACCCAGTTGCCGAGATGCAGCCGCCCCGTCGGGCGCATGCCGGAGAGGATGCGGCCGGGCTTCACAGGCCGCCCCCGGGCATCGCGACGCCGAAGAGGCCGAGGCACGCGCGCACGGCGAGGCGCAGCGGCCGGTGGATCACCGGATCGGCGATCATCGGCGTGCTCAAGAGCGCGACGACGAGCGCCATGCCGACCAGCCGGAACTGCTGCAGCACGATGATGTGGCGCAGCGGCAGGAACCGCATCAGCACCCACGAGCCGTCGAGCGGCGGCACCGGGATCAGGTTGAAGAGGCCGAGCGCGCAGTTCCACCACACGCCGGCGACGCCGACGATCCCGAGCGGCGCCCAGAACCCGCCTTCAGGCGCCAGGCGAACCAGTGCCGCGAAGCACAAGGCGAGCAGGAAGTTCGACGCCGGCCCGGCGAGCGCCACCTTGACCTGATCGTCCTGCGGGTGGCGCAGCCGCGCCCAGTCCACCGGCACCGGCTTCGCCCAGCCGAACAGGAACGGCGCCTTGAACGCCAGCAGCGCGAGCGGCAGGACGACCGAGCCCACCGGATCGATGTGCGGCAGCGGATTGAGCGTCAGCCGTCCGCGGTCGCGCGCGGTCGTGTCGCCGAGCCTAAGCGCGGCGAACGCGTGCGCGCACTCGTGCACGATGATGCTCACGAGAAAGACCGGGAACGTGAGGAGAACGGTCGCGTCGAAATGCACCGAAGGCGCTCCAGGACGGCGCGAAAGTGGGACGGCCGCCGCTACTATGGGGCCCGCCCCGCGGAGGGTCAAGACTTCGCGCGCACGTTCGCGGCGAATGACGCCGCCGATCGACGCGCCCGCGATCAGCCGGCGGCCGGCGGCGGCGACGCGCGCAGCACGACCAGCGTCAGGTCGTCGCTCGGCCCGCGCTCCCCCGCCCAGTCGCGCACCGCTGCGATCAGCGTGTCCATGATCTCGCGCGCGTTCCGGTCACGGTGCGCCGAGACGACCTGCTCGATCCGGCGCTGGCCGAAGTGCTCGCCGCTCGGCGACTCGGACTCGGAGACGCCGTCCGTGTAGAGCACCAGCACGTCGCCCGGGCGCAGCGCGATCGGCCGATCGTCGTACTCGGCCTCGGGCAGCACGCCGAGCGCGACGCCGCCCTCTTCGAGGTACTCGATCCGACCGTCGGCGCGGAACAGCACCGGCGGATTGTGGCCGGCGTTCGAGAAGATGAGCACGCCGTTCCTGTGATCGAGCACGCCGTAGAACGCGGTGACGAACTTGTCGCGATCGGTGCTCTCGTGGAGCAGGCTGTTCACCTTGCGCATCACGGCGCGGATCGCGAACTCGTTGCGGATCTCCGCGAGCAGGCTCATGCGGAACCCGGCCATGATGAGCGCCGCCGGGATGCCCTTGCCCGAGACGTCGGCGATCGCGATGCCGAGCCGCGTCTCCGAGACGTGGATGAAGTCGTAGTAGTCGCCGCCGACCTCGTCGTGCGCCTGCGTGCTGCCGGCGAGCTCGAAGCCCGGCACGTCGGGCGCCCGGTCCGGCAGGAACGACGCCTGGATCTCGCGCGCGATCGCCAGCTCCTTCTCGAGGCGGCGGCGCTCGAGCTGCTCGGCGGTGAGGCGCGCGCGCTCGACCGCGATCGCCGCATGCGCGGCGAACGCCGTCACCAGCTCGAGATGGCCCTCGTGGTAGGCGTCCACGAGATCGCGCTCGAGGTTGAACACGCCGATCGTGCGGCCGCCGACCTTGAGCGGCGCCGCGAGCTCGCTCCTGGTCTCGACGCGCGCGAGGACGTAACGGGGATCGGCGGAGACGTCGGCGACGATCGCCGGCTCGCCGGTCTTCGCCACCCAGCCGACGATCCCCTGCCCCACCATGATGCCGAACGCCTCTTCGGAGCCCGGCGGGTAGCCGATCGAGCGCACCAGCTCGAGCGCGCGCGTCGAGCGGTTGACGAGGTAGATCGCCGCCGCGTCGTAGTTCACGACCTGGCGCAGCGACTTGAGAATGGCCTCGATCACGCCGTCGAGGTCGAGCGTCCCGGAGAGGTTGCTCGACACGTCGAGCAGCACCTCCTTCTCGAGCGCGCGGCGCTCCGTCTCCTCGTAGAGCAGCGCGTTGTCGAGCGCGAACCCGACGTGCTCGGCCGCGACCGTGAGGCGTTCGACGTCGTCGTCGCTGAAGGCGTCGCCGCCCTGCTTGTCGAGGCACTCGATCGCGGCGAACACCTCGCCGCGGCGGAAGAGCGGCACGACCAGCGCCGAGCGGAACGGCGCGACCGGCCCGCGCAGCACCGGCCGCGGATCGCCGGGGGCGAGCCGCAGCACTTCCTGCGTCGCGAACACCCAGCCCGCGAGCCCCTCGTCGCGCTGCATCCGCAGCTCGGTCGGCGGCCCGCCGCCGGCCGGGAAATCGCGCGCGACCAGCCGGCGACCGGCGCGCCGGACGAGCCAGATGCGCGACTTGTCGCAGTCCACGAGCCGGCGCACGGTGCGCCCGGCCGCCCGCAGCAGCTCGATCAGGTTGGTGCCCTCGTCGAACCCCTCGCGCAGCCGGAGCACGAGCTCGGGCAGCGAGCGGGCGGCGTCGCTCGGCGTCGCCGGCGCGGCCGCGGGCGGCGCGGGCGCGGCGGGCGTCACGAGATCGGCGGGATCGGTCGGTCGGGACATGGGGCGGGGAACCTAGCACCCGCTCCCGAGCCGTCACAAGAACGCGCGTTGCATCCTGCAATGACGCGCACGCGCGGGCCGGAATGCATCAACGCGTCCGCGGCCGCCGCCGATACCGGAGAGCAGCCCTCTTCGACGAATCGTCCGCGTTCCGCAGGGAGACAGGGATGGCCCGCGACCACAAGCGCCTCGGCGACCTCCTCATCGAAGCCAGGCTCATCACCGCGCAGAACCTCACCGACGCCATCGCCGAGCAGCGGCGGACCGGCGATCTGCTGGGCGCGACGCTGGTGCGCATGGGCCTCGTGCGCGAAGACGCCCTCATGCGCACGCTGCAGCAGCAGCTCGGCCTCTCGCTGATCGACCTCTCCGAGCGCATTCCCGACGATCAGGCGCTGACGCTGGTGCGCGAGGACCTCGCGCGCAAGTACGTCGCGCTGCCGATCGAGATCGAGGGCCGCTCGAGCCTGATCGTGGCGATGGCCGACCCGCTCAACGTCGCGGCGCTCGAGGATCTGCGCTTCCACAGCGGCATGTTCATCAAGCCGGTGCTGGCGCTGGGCTCGGCGATCATGGAAGGGATCGAGCGCCACTACCACATCGACAACTCGATGAGCGAGGTCATCAACAACATCATCAGCACCGAGGAGGACGTGATCGTGAGCGCGGTCAGCGAGGAGGACCTCACGCCCGCGATCGACGATCTCATCAAGGAGTCGGAAGGCCGCCCGATCGTCCGCCTCACCAACTGGCTGCTCCACCGCGCGATCGAAGAGCGGGCGAGCGACATCCACATCGAGCCGCAGGACCGCGAGCTGATGGTGCGCTTCCGCGTGGACGGCCTCCTGCAGGAGGCGCAGCGGCTGCCCAAGTGGACGCAGAGCGCGATCGTGTCGCGCATCAAGGTGCTGTCGAACCTCGACATCGCCGAGAAGCGCCAGCCGCAGGACGGCCGGCTCATGGTCGAGGTGCGGTCGCGGCGCGTGGACATGCGCGTCTCGACGCTGCCGACGACGCACGGCGAGAAGGTCGTGATCCGCGTGATCGATCAGGGCCAGGTGCTGCGCGACCTCGACGACCTCGGCTTCTACGCCGACGAGCTCAAGCTGGTCCAGCGCGACCTCGACCGGCCGCAGGGCATCGTCCTCGTCACCGGGCCGACCGGGTCTGGCAAGTCCACGCTGCTCTACGCGGCGCTGCGCTACATCCAGAACGTGACCAAGAACATCGTCACCGTCGAGGATCCCGTCGAGTACCAGATCCCCGGGCTCAATCAGGTGCAGGTGGACGAGAAGGGGAAGAAGACGTTCCCGAGCGCGCTGCGCGCCATCCTGCGCCAGGACCCGGACGTGATCATGATCGGCGAGATCCGCGACAAGGAGACGGCGCAGATCGCCTTCCGCGCCTCGATCACCGGCCACCTCGTGCTCACCACCGTGCACACCAACGACGCGGCGAGCGCGGTGACGCGCCTCATCGACCTCGGCCTCGAGCCGTTCATGGTCGCCTCGTCGCTCATCAGCGTCGTCAGCATGCGGCTCGTGCGCACGCTGTGCCCGCGTTGCCGCGAGACCTACGACGTGGGCGCCGCGGCGCTCAACCGCCTCGGCGCGCGCGACGTCGGCGAGGGCACCGTGAGATTGAGCCGCGGCCGAGGCTGCCCGCACTGCCGCAGCACCGGCTACCACGGGCGCACCGGCGTGTTCGAGGTGCTCACACTCGACGACGCGACGCGCGGGCTGATCACGCAGCAGGTCTCCGACGCCGCGATCCGCGCCGCGGCCGTCGAGCGCGGCATGCGCACGATGGGCGAGGACGGATTGAAGAAGGTGATCGAGGGCCGCACGACGCTCGACGAGGTCACGCGCGTCATCTACCTCGCCGATCAGGCGATCAAGACGTGCCCGTCATGCGCTACGACGCTCTCGGCCGAGTTCGAGTACTGCCCGTCGTGCGGCGAGTTCGTCGGCGAGCACTGCGAACACTGTCACCGGCGCGTGGAGACCGGCTGGACGTTCTGCCCCTACTGCGGCGAGGCCTCGCGCGGTGCGGCGGGAGCCAACGGCGCGGGCGCCCACGACAGCACGGGCGAGGGCGGCGACACGCCCGAGATCACGCACCGCCGCCGGCGCGCCCCCGCGGCGCCGAGGATGCGCAAGGCGTCATGAGCACGCGGCTCGCCCGCTGGTGGCACGTGAGCGGCGGCCTGCTCGTCCTGCTCGGCATCGTCAGCGTCACCGGGATCATCAACTTCTTCGTCGTCAACCAGCGCGCCTTCCTCAATTTCTACTACCTGCCGGTGGTGGTGGGCGCCTACCTGCTCGGCCGCTGGCGCGGCGTGTGGTCGGCGCTCCTCTCCTGCGCGATCGTCTACGTCATGGCGTTCATGAGCAGCGCCAAGTTCGGCGACGGCCAGGCGTGGATGCGCTGGCTCGACCTCATCACCTGGGGCTCCTTCCTCGTCCTCACCTCGTACGTCGTCGGCTCGCTCTACGACCTCAAGGAGGCGCAGCTCCGCGAGCTGCAGCACGCGTACCGCGGCGTTCTCGAGATCATGTCGAAGTTCATCGATTCCGTGGACCGCTACACCGAGAACCACTCGCGCCGCGTCGCCGACATCGCGGTGGTCATCGCCCGGGCGATGCAGCTCCCGGCGCCGGAGATCGAGAACATCCGCGTCGGCGGCCTGCTCCACGACATCGGCAAGATCGACGTGAGTACCGACGTGCTGCGCAAGGCGTCGGGCCTCACGGTCGATGAGACTGAGGAGATGCGCGGCCACGTGGTCAAGGGCGAGGCGCTCGTGCGCTCCGTGGGCGGGATTCTCAAGCACGTCCTGCCGATGGTCGCCTACCACCACGAGCGCTGGGACGGCACGGGCTACAAGGGTCTGATCGGCGAGAACATTCCCCTCGGCGCGCGCATCATCGCGGTCGCCGACACCTATGACGCAATCATCACGTCGCGCGCATACCGCCCCGGCCGCTCGCACGACGAGGCGCTGGCGATCATCCGCAGCGAGTCGGGCAGGCAGTTCGACCCGCGGGTCGTCGACGTGTTCCTCACCGCCTTCGCCGAACCGCCGGCCGAGTCGCGTGAAGCGGCGTAGGCCGCGCCTTGCCTGCCCGCGCGGGACGGACCTAGACTCGCGCCGTGCCCGCGCTCTACCTGGTCATTGTCTCGGCGCTCGTCGCGATCATCGCCTATCGCACGTACGGGGCGTTCCTCGCCGCCAGGGTCGCGACCCTCGACGACCTGCGCCGTACGCCGGCGCACGCGCAGCGCGACGGCCGCGACTACGTGCCCACGAATCGCTGGGTGCTGTTCGGCCACCACTTCGCCGCGATCGCCGGCGCGGGGCCGCTGATCGGTCCGGTGCTCGCCGCGCAGTTCGGCTACATGCCGGGCTTCCTGTGGCTGCTCGTCGGCTCGGTGCTCGCGGGCGGCGTGCACGACCTCGTGATCCTCACCGCCTCGGTGCGGAGCGGCGGCCGGTCGCTCGCCAACATCGCGCGCGAGCAGGTGAGCCCGCTGACCGGCGGCGCGACCGCCGTCGCGATCGTGTTCGTGATGACGGTGGCGCTCGCGGTGATGGGCCTCGTCGTCGTCAACTCACTCAAGGGCAGCCCGTGGGGCGTGTTCAGCATCGGCTGCACGATCCCGATCGCGCTCGGCATGGGCCTCTGGTCCTACCGCGTCCGCCCCGGCTCGATCAAGGCATCCACCGCGGTCGGCGTCGTGCTGCTGCTGGTCGCGGTCGGCGCCGGCGCGTGGATCCCGCATTCGCGCTTCGCCCCGTGGTTCACGCATCCCGCCGGCTCGATCGGCGTCGCGATCATGGTCTACGGCTTCATCGCTTCGGTGCTCCCGGTCTGGCTGCTGCTCTGCCCGCGCGACTATCTGTCGTCGTTCATGAAGATCGGCGCGGTGCTGCTGCTCGCGGTCGGCGTGATCCTCGTCAACCCGCGGCTCCAGATGCCGGCGGTCAGCGCGTACGCGGCGGGCGGCGGGCCGGTGTTCCCGGGTGCCCTCTTCCCCTACGTCTTCATCACCATCGCCTGCGGCGCGATCTCGGGCTTCCATTCGCTCATCGCCTCGGGCACGACGCCCAAGATGATCGACCGCGAGCGCGACATCCTGCCGATCTCGTACGGCGCGATGGTGCTCGAGGGCTTCGTCGGCGTGATCGCGCTGATCGCCGCGTGCGCGCTCGCCCCCGCCGACTACTTCGCCATCAACTGCAAGCCCGAGGTGTTCGCGAAGCTCGGCATGGCGGTGCAGAACCTCCACGCGCTCGAGGCGAAGGTCGGCGAGTCGCTCGCGGGACGGCCGGGCGGCGCGGTCTCGCTCGCGGTCGGCATGGCGCAGATCTTCTCGGGGCTCCCGGCGAGCCGCGGGCTCATGTCATTCTGGTACCACTTCGCGATCATGTTCGAGGCGATGTTCGTGCTCACGCTGATCGACACCGGCACGCGCGTCACGCGCTACATGGTGCAGGAGGTCGGCAGCCTCGCCGTGCCCCGGTTGCGCGCGTGGAGAGGTCTCGCCCCTTCGATCGTCTTCAGCGCGGTCGCGGTCGGCGCCTGGGGCTACTTCCTGCAGACCGGCACGGTGAGCGCGCTGTGGCCGATGCTCGGCGTCGCGAACCAGCTGCTCGCGGCGTTCGCGCTCGCGATCGGCACCTCGGTGCTGATCAACATGGGCAAGGCGCGCTACGCGTGGTGCACGCTGGCCCCGCTCGCGTTCATGTGCGTCAACACGCTCACGGCCGGCTGGCTCAACATCAGCGTCAACTATCTCGCGCCGCAGCTCGCCGCCGGGGCGCCGGGCATGATGGCCGCGTTCCTCGCCGCGCCCGGGCCAGCGCGCCTCCAGTGCATCGTCACGCTGATCATCATGGCGCTGCTGATCGTCGTGATGGGCGACAGCCTGCTGCGCTGGGTCGGCGTGTGGCGCGGCCGGCGCGCCACGGTGATGAGCGCCGTTCCCGAGGCCGCGCGATCGTGAGGACCGGAGCGCGCCGCGAGCGGTGCGGCGCGACACCATGAAGCTGCGTCATGCGCTGGTGGTCCTGATCCTCGCGATCCTCGGCGTGATCGCGTGGCGCTCGGAGCTGTGGATGGTGGCGCGGCCCGGCGACCGCCCGCGGCCGCTCGCGGCAATCGCCCCCGGCGCGCGCCGCCCGGTCGCGCTCGACGTGATCCTGCCCGCGGTGCCCTTCGGCAGCCGGCACGTCGCCGCGGGCGCGGGGGTCCTGATCATCCACTACTGGGCGCCGTGGGAACGGCACAGCCGCGAGCAGGCGGCGCGGCTCGACTCGCTGCGCCAGCGCCCCGAATGCGCCGACGTCGGCGTGATCGTCGCCTGCTGCGATCCGTTTCCATCCGTGACGCGCTACGTCGCGCGCGAGCGGCTGCGGTTGAGCGTCGTGATCGACGGCGCGGGCGAGCTGCGCCGCGCGCTCCCCTGCCCGAGCGTCCCGTTCACCTACGTGCTCGACGGCGGCGGGCGGATCGCGGTCGCGCAGGCGGGCGAAGTGGACTGGCTCGCGCCCGCTTCGGTCGCGGCGATCGCCGCGCTCCAGCGCGAGGCGCGTCCCGCGCCCAGGGGGACGGGCACGTGAGCATGCGCATCGCTTCGATCGCGGCACCCGCGCTCGCGCTCACGCTCCTGCTCGGCGCCGCGCCTGCGCTCGCCGCCGGGAACAGTCGCGGCCGACCCGTCACGCCGGGGCAGAGCCAGGGCAAGGCGCCGCTCTTCCCGGTGCTCCCCGATGGGACGCCGGTCGAGACCAGCACCGCGCGCGCCCAGTTCACCGAGGGCACCGATGTCGCCGGCGCAGACACGCTCGACTGGAGCATCGACATCATCGGCGGCTCCATGGACCGGTTCGGCATCCTGCGCTCCAGTTCGCTCGACGTCATGCACGGCGAGATCACGCGCGGGCTCGGCGCCGGGTTCGATCTCTCGGCGCGGCTCGAGACGTGGAATCGCGGCCGGGTCGAGCAGGGCGCGCTGCGCCAGAGCGTCGAGGAGAGCGGCTACGGTCCGACGTCGTTCACGCTCCGCGAGCGCCTGATCCACAGCGAGGACGGACCGTCGGCGTGCATCGGGGCCCGGCTCGAGCTCCCGGGTGCGGCGTCCGGCCCCGGCACGCATGTCGTGCAGGGCGCGCTCTTCCTGCCCGTCACCTTTTCGATCGCCGATGACACGAACCTCACCACCATGATCCAGGGCGCCGTCGTCCCCGACGTGTTCGACACGTCCCGCGATCTCGAGGGCGCGGCATCGCTCGAGCTCTCGCACGACTTCGCCGAACACGTCTCGGCGCGCTGCGAAGCCGTCAGCGTCTGGTATGGCGAGATCGGGCGGCCGTGGCTCGGCGTCGTGGACGCGAGCGTCTCGTTCGATCCGGCCGCGCACGTCGGCCTGACGCTCGGCGCGTCCGGCGGCACGAGCGGCGGCGCGCGCGACATCGGCTGGTTCGGAAGTCTGAATGTCCACCCCTGACCCGGGCGGTCATCCGCCGCGCCCCGCGGGTCCGAAGCCGGTCTTCGTCGACCCGACCGGTCGCCGCGGCAAGAACCTCCAGGCGCTCGCCGTCGGCGTCGGCGGCGTCATGCTGCTCGTCATCGTCTTCTTCACCTTGAGCCTGCTCGCGATCCCCGCCCTGCCGCATCTGCCGGGGCTCGGGCCCGAGGCGCGTCGCGCGGCGCGGCCGGCGATCCCGCCGCGACCCGCGCGCGGGCGGCTGCTCGAGGCGCGCGAGCGCCGCAATCTGATGAAGCAGATCGCCGAGGACCAGCGCCGGCAGGGCGCCGCGCGCGCCGCCGCCGCTCCGCACACGGGCGCCGACTCATCGCGCGCCCGGCACGCCTCCCCGCCTCCCGCCGGGCGCGTCATCACCGCCGCGTTCTACGCCGGCTGGCAGGAGTCGGGCATCCATTCCCTGCGCGCCAACGCCGATCACCTGACGCATCTCTTCCCGGTGTGGCTGCGCGTGGACGCCGAGGGCCAGGGACTCGACACGCGCGACTGGGACCCGGGCCTGTCGCCGCGCAACGTCGAGGTGCTGCAGATTTGCCGCGACCGGCGGATCGAGATCCACCCCGTACTCTCGAACGCGCACGAGGGCGTGTTCGACTCGACGCGCGCACACCGGCTGCTGTCGGACCCCGTGCACCAGGACCGTCTCGCGCGCGCGACGCGCGACTGGCTGGTCGGGCACGGGTTCCGCGGGCTCAACGTGGACCTGGAAAACCTCCAGGCCGAGGACGTGGACCGCGTGCCGGGATTCCTGACGCGGCTGCGCCGCGCGTTCGCGCACGACAGCCTCACGCTCTCGTTCGACCTCGCAATCGAAGGCCGGGCGCCGCAGGCCGCCTCGGTCGCGCACACGTGCGACTTCTTCGTGCTCATGGGCTACGACCAGCACAGCCGCTACAACCCGGCCGGCGCGCTGTGCGGCGCGCGCTGGTTCGAGGGCGCGCTCGACCACGCGCTCGAGTCGATTCCGGCGTCGAAGCTGGTGTGCGGTATCGGCGGCTACGCCTACGACTGGACCAACGGCAAGCCGCCTGCCGATCCCCTCACCTATCAGCAGGCGGTCTCGGAGGCGACCGACGAGCATCCCGACGATACACCCGAGGACATCGTGGACTTCGATCCGCGCGAGCTGAACGCGACGTTCGAGTACACCGACGATGCGGGGCGCCCGCACGAGGTGTGGATGCTGGACGCGATCTCGGCGGCGAACGAGCGCACGCTGGCGCTCGATCGCGGCGTGCACAGCACCGCCGTGTGGGTGCTGGGGAGCGAGGATCCCGATCTCTGGGGCTTCGTGGACCGCGCGCACCCCGAGGCGCCGCCGGATTCGTCGCGACTCTCGGCCACGCACTATCCGTTCGACGTCGACTTCGTCGGCGACGGCGAGCTGCTCTCCGTGCACTCGGAGCCGAAGGACGGCCAGCGCACGCTCGAGCGCGATCGGACGACCGGGCTCTTCACCGACGAGAGCTATCACCGCTTCCCCTCGCCGTTCGTCCTCGCCCGCGAGGGCTATCAGCCGAAGGCAATCGCGCTCACGTTCGACGACGGCCCGGCGTATCCCTGGACCGGCGAGGTCCTCGACGAGCTCGCGCGCGACAGCGTGAAGGCGACGTTCTTCGTCGTCGGCCGCAATGCCGAGCTCCATCCCGATCTCATCCACCGCATCTGGAACGAAAGTCACGAGATCGGCAACCACACGTTCACGCATCCCAACCTGGCCGCGATCTCGCCGCGCCAGGCGCAGCTCGAGCTCACCGCGACGCAGCGCGTGATCGAGGCCGAGCTCGGGCGCTCGACCGTGCTGTTCCGCCCGCCGTACAACGCGGACGCCGAGCCCGCGAGCGCCGAGGAGGTGACGCCGATCATCCGCGCCGCCGATCTCGGCTACGTCACCGTCGGCGAGACGCTCGATCCCGAGGACTGGCAGTTGGAGGAGAACGACTCGACTGGCACGCCGCGTCAGCGCACCGCCGCCGACATCGCCAACGCCGTGCTGCAGAAGGTCGCCGACTCGCGCGGCAACGCGGTGCTGCTCCACGACGGCGGCGGCGATCGCTCCCGCACCGTGAACGCGCTGCGCATCCTGATCCCCGAGCTCAAGCGCGAGGGCTACCATTTCGTCACCGTCTCGACGCTCATCGGCCTCGGCCGCGATCAGGTCATGCCGGCGCTCGGGCCCCGCGACCGCGCGGTGCGCGGCGTCGATCGCGTGACGTTCGAGGCGGCGTTCGTGGTCGAAACGTTCCTCTACTGGGCGTTCCTCACGGCGATCGGTCTCGGCACCGCGCGCGTGCTCTGGGTCACGACGCTGGCGCTGCTCGCGGCGCGCGCACAGGCGCGGCGGACGCCGCCCGAGGTCCACGGCCTCTCGGTCGGCGTGCTGATCGCGGCGTTCAACGAGGAGCGTGTCATCGCCGCGACGGTGCGCGCCGCGCTCGCGAGCGACGTGCCGCCCACCGAGGTGATCGTCGTGGACGACGGCTCGAAGGACGACACGTCCGGCGAGGTCGAGAAGATCGCCGCCGTCGATCCGCGCGTGCGGCTCGTGCGCCAGACGAACGCCGGCAAGGCCGCGGCGATGAACCGCGCGCTTGCCGAATCGCACAGCGACGTGCTCGTCTGCCTCGACGCCGACACCGTGATCGCGTCCGACGCGATCGGGCGGCTCGTGCGCCACTTCGGCGACGCGCGCGTCGCCGCCGTCGCCGGGAACGTCAAGGTCGGCAACCACGTCAACCTGTGGACGCGCTGGCAATCGATCGAGTACATCGTGAGCCAGAACCTCGACCGCCGCGCGAACGGACTGCTCAACGCGATCTCGGTCGTCCCGGGAGCGGTCGGCGCGTGGCGGCGCACGGCGATCGCCGAGGTCGGCGGGCTCCAGTCCGACACGCTCGCCGAGGACATGGACCTCACGTGGCGGCTGCGCCGCGCCGGTTGGACGATCGAGAACGAGACCGAGGCGTTCGGGTACACCGAGGTGCCCGATTCGATGGCGTCGCTGCTGCAGCAGCGCTTCCGCTGGACGTACGGCACGCTTCAGTGCCTGTGGAAGCACCGCGGCGCGCTCGGCCGCTACGGCTGGTTCGGCCGCGTCGGACTGCCGAGCCTGTGGCTATTCCAGATCGGCTACCAGCTCCTGTCGCCGATCGTCGATCTTCAGGTCGTGCTGACGCTGATCACCGTCGGCATCTCGTACGTCTCGGGCGTGATCGTAACGCGCGAGTGGCAGCCGCTGCCGCAGGCGATCGAGGCGTGCACCGACATCGTGACGATGTTCGGACTCTTCTTCCTGCTCGAGCTCATGGGCGGGCTCGTCGCTTATCGTCTCGACCGCGAGCGGAAGCGCGACCTGTTCTGGCTCTTCTGGCAGCGCTTCATCTACCGGCAGATCATGTACGGCGTCGCGCTGCGTTCGATCGCGAAGGCGATCGGGGGGCGCCGCGCCGGCTGGGGCAAGCTCGAGCGCCAGGGCACGGCGCAGGCGACGACAACGTAGAGCAGGCGAATCGCTAGCGCAGCAGCGTCGCACGCGCGGTGCGCGTGCGACCGCCCTGCGTCAGCCGGATCACGAACACGCCCGGCCGCAGCGTCGCGACATCGCCCAGCGCCAGCTCGTGCGTGCCCACGCCGAGCCCGCTCACGTCGCGGTCGAGCACGAGACGCCCGGCGGCGTCGAACACCTCGAGCCGCGCTGGCGATGCGTCGACGAGCGACAGCGCCACCGCGAAGCTGCCGCGCGCGGGATTGCCGCCCGCGACGCGCACGTCGAGTTTCGGAATGGGCGGCGGCGTGGGCGGCACCGGCG
Source organism: Candidatus Eiseniibacteriota bacterium (assembly GCA_016178725.1). Lineage (GTDB taxonomy): Bacteria > Eisenbacteria > RBG-16-71-46 > RBG-16-71-46 > RBG-16-71-46 > WS-11. The sequence continues at coordinate 18,895 of JACOSV010000084.1, read as the reverse complement.
CAATGTCGACATCGACAGGGCCGAACATCTGCTCATCCCGGCACGCGATCAGGCCGAGCCAGTAGCGATAGTGGGCGCCCGGCAGCACCGTGCGATCAATGCAGCCGTAGCGCCCGTCGTTCGGCGCCGTCACGGGACCGATCACGATCATTCCGCCGGTCGAGTCCTGCCGCCACGTGCGGCCATAGGAAAGTGGTCCCGCGGTCTGGTGCCACGCGAGCTGCACGTGGTCGCTCGCGACCTCGCGGCCGACGAGGTCCACCGCCGTCGGGATGCGCGTCACGAAGTCGCCGAGCGTGTCGTCGGCGCCGCACGCATGGACGACCATCCTGTACTCGCGCCAGCTCGCCGAGAGCGGCGTCGCATCGCGGAATGAAACGAGACCCGTGTCGTCGCAGGCCGTGGTTCCGAGCCGGCTCCACTCCCTGCACGAATCGCGGGCGAACACCGCCACCGGCAGGCCTTCGCCTTCGTTCAGCTTCCACGTGAGCGTGATGCCGGAGGAGTCGGGCGCCGCGGCCGAGCGTGCAACCGCGAGGGGGACGAACCCCGAGCCGTTCGGGATCGTCACCGAGACTTCACCGAAACGTCGCGGCGCGCCGCAGCTCGGGATGCCCATGGCGTAGCCGTAGACGCAGCCCGCGATTGCACCCTGATCGCCGTATCGCACCAGACCATCGGTGCCGACCGGGACCACCGCGACCGCCATCCACGGCCCGTCCGGTTGTCGGCAGTAAATGGTCGCCGGCAGCCCCGCGCCGTTCGTCACGGTCCAGGTGAGCCGCACGAATCCCGAATCGGCGCGGCTCGAGGCGAGTGCCGCCCACGCGACCGGATCGCCCGCCACACTCGGTGTGCTGCCGTCGGCCGCCACGCGCGAGGCGAAGATCTCGGTGCTCGCGCAGCGGCCGTCCTGCCACGCGACGATCGCGCTGCCCGCGCTGTCAATCGTCGGGCGCTGGATCTGATGGTTGCCGTACCCCGGCGAGACCGGGACGCCGTTCGGCGTCCAGCCGGGGGCGATCGCGCCCGCGCCGGTGACGTGCTGCGCGTACGCGGCCCAGGATCCGGCACGCGCGTCTTGCCACGTGACGAACGCGCCGCCGCTCCCGTCGGCGACGATTGCCGGCGCCATCTGTGTGCCCGGCGCGACGCAGATCGGCATGCCGTTGAGCAGCCAGCCCGGCGCGAGCCCGCCGTTCGCCAGCACGTGTTGGGCGTAGATGTCGCCGAGATCGGCCCGCACATCGCTCCAGACGATGAACGCGCCGCCCGCGCCGTCGCTCGCCACCGACGAGTAGTTCTGGCTGCGCGTGGCGGCGTAGCGCGTGATCCCGGCGATCGTCGTCAGCGTGCACACCGGAAGTCCACCCGAGAGCCAGCCCGGCGCGAGCGTCCCGTTGGCCAGTCGTCGCTGCGCGTAGAGAGTTCCGTTCCGCGAGTTCTGCCAGACGACGAGGGCGCCACCCGTCGCATCGCCGACGATACCGGGCGCGTCCGCCGCGTCGGTGATCGCGACGGGCCAACCCGGCACGATGCTGCCGGTCGGACTCATGCGGCTCGCGACCAGACCGGCGGCGAGCCACGCCATGACGACACCGTCGGCGCCGTCGGAGACCATCACCGGGGCGTAGCCGTCCATGTAGGTCGACTCGGGCGAGGCGTAGCCCGCCGGCCAGCCGGGCGCGAGCGCGAGTGCTGACGTGTATCGCTCGACCACGGCCCAACTGCGCAGCCATGCACCCTGCTCCCACGCCATGAACACGCCGCCCGCGCCGTCGGGTACGAGCACCGGGAGGACCGTGGGCTGCTGTTTCTCCGCTTCCATCGGAGCAGCGCGGCCGGAGGATCGCTCGCTCGGCGCGCGCGCGCGCCGAGCATGGCGTCATGCGCGCCAGACGCGACGGCGGCGAGCGGCGGGATCAGCGATCCATCGGCGGCGATGTGACGGAGCCCGACGCCCCATCCCCACGAAGCCGCGTAGAACACCCCGCCACGACCGTCCGGGACGACGATGGGATCGAAGGCGACCCCGCCCGAGACCGGCAATCCCCCGACGGGCCAGCCGGGAGCCGGTGCACCCGAAGCGGTCAGGCGCTGCGCGTAGATCGCGGGCACGCCCGATCGATAGTCCTGCCAGAGGACGAAGGCGCCACCCGCGGCATCGGGCGCGATCACCGGATCGGATTCGAGACTGTCCTGCGGGGCGATGGCGATGCCGTCGGCGCGCCACGCGTCGGCGCGAGCGGAGGTCGACAGCAGGATGGCGGCGGCGAAGCAGATGGCGAGGAGCGCGGTTGCGCGATGCGTGGGCGGCATGGGCATCGATCTCGGGACCATTCTAGTCCCGGCGATCGAGATGAGGGACGTCTTTCACATCACGGGCAGAACGTGTCGCAGCCGATGTCTGTCGGTCTCAAGCCCAGGCTGGCGCACGCCAGCCACAGCGAGAGATCACTCGAGACCACCCTGCCGTTGCAGTTGTAGTCGGCTTTCGAACGATAGATCCCGAAATCGCCGCCGGCATATGCGAGCCATTCGGCGAGATCCGTGGCCAGGATCGTTCGGTCTCCGTTGAGGTCATAGCTCGCCACGGTAACGACCCGCGGCAGGCCCATGAACTTCGTGTCGGCGGAGACCTGGCAGCACACGGGGCGATCGCGCGCCGCCGGGCCGTGGCCATGCGCCAACGTCGTCGCCCCGATGAAAGCGACGCAGACCTGTCCGTTCCCGTCGGTGTCCACGGAGACCATGCGGCCGCCGCACGACACGGTGGCGGGCTGTGACGGCGTCCCGCCGACCGCCACCGGTTGATCGGGCTGCGTCGCGCACAGCTCGACCTCTCCGACCGGGCACGCCGAGAAATCGAACGTGACCGTCGCGCCGGGCTTCGGATTGTTGTTCGCGTCGCGAATGACGATCACCTGGCACGCCGCGGGACTGCGCGCGTCGGCGAGCAGAATGCAGGCTGGGACCGTGCTGTTGGCCGTGGAGGGGATGGCGGCGCACGCCGTCGGCGGGTAGAGGTGCGACGCCAACGTGATCAGCGCGGCCGCGGAAACGCTACGTGCAGAAGGACGCATGGCCTCGGCCGTACCCTCCGCCGAGGTCCGCGGTTCCGGCGAAGGTCCCTCCCTCGATCGCGTCAGGCTCGAATTGCGCTTGCGAGACTCCCTGCTATCGTGCCGGCCTACTCGCGGAGAATGCTCTCATGCGCCTCTGGTCGCACGGTCTGCTCATGGCACTGGGGCTGATCTCCGCTTCAGCGGCGGTGCCCACCCGCCCGCCGGAGATCCCGAACCTCGACTTTGAGCAGGGCCCTACGGGTGAGCTGCCGCCGGGCTGGTCGGCAGGCGGCGCCTTGCGTAGCGGCTTTCGCGTGCTCGTCACGGGAGCGCAACCCCACGGCGGCAGTCAGTGCGTGGAAATCCGGCGCGACAGCATCGCCTTCTTCTCGCGGGAGCTCGGGACCCTGAGTCGCAAGATCGACGCGACGCCCTACCGCGGCCGTCGCTTTCAGCTCTCTGGGTGGGTTCGTTTCGAGCCGAGTCGAGCCGAGCCGCATTGGGGCTCGGCCCGAATGTGGGCTCGCGTGCTCCGTCCCGGCGGTCGCGGGGGATTCAACGATTACATGGACGCCCATCCGGTTCGGTCGTCTGAATGGACGCGAGTGCGGATCATCGGCGACGTGGCGTTGGACGCGGACAGCATCGCGTTTGGAGGCGCGCTCGAGGCCTGCGGAGCGATGTGGGCTGACGACCTATCGCTGGAGTTGCTGGGCCCGATCGGTGAGGGAGATCGGCCGCCCGCTCCACTCGCCGACCGCAGCACGGAGAACCTGGTCGCTTTCGGGCGGCTCGTTGGCTATGTCCGGTACTTCCATCCCAGTGACCAGGCGGCTTCGGTGGACTGGGATTCTTTCGTCATCGCCGGCGTGGATCAGGTAGAGGGCGCCCGCTCGCCGATGGAACTCGAGAGGAGGCTCGAGGGGCTCTTCCGTCCGCTCGCACCGACGCTTCGGCTCTCCACGCGTCCGTTGTCGTCGTTGACGCCATCTGAACTGCTACCGCCCGGAGAGCAGCCGGCCCGCCTCGTAGGTTGGTGGCATCACGGTTGGGCGGACGGTTCATCCACCGGCATCTACTACGGGCGCCGAATCTCAAAGTCGATCGGCGCGCCCGCGGATTCGATTCTCCCGATCGGGAGTGAGGTGAATCTCGACCTCGGTGGCGGCGTCTGGTGCTCGATGCCGATGACGCTCTACGCGGACGAACGCGGCACGCTCCCTCGCGGGCAATCGACCCAGCTCACGCCGCGGCGACCGAATGGCTGGATTCCCTCGGGCAATGACCGCGACACACGGCTCGCCGACCTCATCCTGTTCTGGAATGTCGCCCAGCACTTCTATCCGTACTTCGACGTGGTCGACACAGATTGGCCCGCGCAACTGCCCCTGACGCTGCGCCGCGCGGCCATGGATCACGACGGCGCATCCTTCGAGACGACGCTTCGCCGCCTGGTCGCGCAGCTGCACGACGGTCATGGCAGCGTGAACTCGCCCTACGGCGACCCCAGGCCCATGCCGTTATTCTGGACCTTCGCCGAGGGACAGTTGGTCGTGGTGCATGCGGATTCAACCATCGCGGATCGCGTGCATCCCGGAGATGTTGTGACCGCGATCCAGGGCCGGCCCGTGTCGGCGTGGGTGAAGGAGGCGGAGGCGATCAAGTGCGCCGCCACACCGCAGTGGCTGCGTGTCCGCGTGGCGGAGGCGCTCCAGGTCCTGCCCGGCGTGGACACGGTCGCGGTCGACCTCCGCTCGCCCGCGGGCGTCATGTCTCGAGCATGGGTGCCGCGCCGCTGGGGGGCGCTCATGAAGTCGCCGCGGCCCGACAGTGTCGCGGAGATCCGACCGAATGTGATGTACCTCGATCTCGACCGCATCACCGATGCCGACTTCCAGCGGGCCCTGCCACGCATCGTGGAAGCGAAGGGAGTCATCTTCGACTTGCGCGGATATCCTAGCCGGCTCTCGCCGATCGTGCTTGCCCACCTGATCGATTCGACCATCACGTCCGCGCGCTGGAACATTCCAGTAATCACGCGGCCGGACCATCGAGAGATGTCATTCGAGTTCTCGAACTGGCCCGTTCAGCCCGCGTCCCCCCCGCATCCGGGCTCGCGCCGCGTTCCTGATTGATGGCCGCGCGATCAGTTACGCCGAGACGTATCTCGGCATGGTCGAGCACTACCGGCTCGCGGAGCTGGTGGGTGAGCCCACGGCAGGGACCAATGGCAACGTGGCGACGCAGCATCTTCCGGGGGGATACGACGTGGGCTTCACGGGCATGAAGGTGCTCAAGCACGACGGGTCGCGCCATCACGGCGTCGGCATCTTACCCACCGTACCCGTGTCCCCGACGATCGCGGGTATCGCAGCGGGCCGCGATGAACAACTGGAGAAAGCGATCGAGGTCGTGTCGCGGTGAGTCGCCGCGCGGCTCTACTCCCACCCAAACAGCACGTGCGTGCCGACCGTGAAGGCGGAGAAGTCCGGCAAGTCGTTCACTCCGGTCCAGCTCGTGTCGCGGGACCGCACGTACTGGAATGTCGCATCCAGGCCCAGCACCACCCGTGAGGAAGCGTGAAAGTCGAGGCCGACCTCGCCGTACCCGCCGGGCACGATCGAGATGTTGCCCAGCCCGGGCCCCATAACCCAAGCATAGGTGCCCACCGGTCTCCGCTCGTCGAGGTTTCGATTCAACCCATAGCCGCCCGCGCCGACCTGTACCCAGGGAGTGCAGCGTAGGCCTGACGGAGCCACGAACTTCACATGACCCGTGACTTGGAGTGCCGTGAAGGCCCACGTGGAACCGTCGAGGGCCTCGAAGCGGGTGCTCCCCAAGTAACGATCGAACGCCGCCTCGTATCCCGCCGAAGCGGGCCAGTAGTGATAGATCAGATCCGCGCCGACGCCGACGTACGCGTACTCCATCCTGGTGAGCGTCACGCCGACGTCCATACCAAGTTGCGTGTCGCCGATGTCGCGTGCGGGCACTGGGAAGTTCATCTGTGCCCCGAACGAGGTGGCCCCGACCCCGGCCTCGGCAGGAGCCGCGAAGGCAAGGCATGCGAAGGTCAGCATCAGAACCTTGGCCGATGTCATCAGTCCTCCAACGGACACGGCTCCCAGGATCAGTTCTTGTAGAAGATCAGGATCTGCCGACTGTCGCTGCCACCCTTCTGGTCCCTCGCGGTACACCACACGAAGGCGGTGTCGTTGGGGTACGGCCAAGCTGGCGAACGATAGAAGACTCTCGACGCGCTGTAGGTGTTGTAGATGAAGTTGTCCCCGGCATTTGTGCTCGTGCTGCCCTTGACGATCAGCCCGTTGTAGGGCTCCCAGTCGTAGACCAGGGAATCGCCGTCGGGATCCGTCGCGGAGACGGTGATCATCGTCGAATCGCCCGGGCCGAGGACCGTGGGAAACGCAACGACCGATGAGATGACCGGACGCTGGTAGATCGGATGGGTGATGTACTTCCGGCATCCCCCCGCGCCAAGCACCAACACGAGCAAGCAGACCGCACTCGGCCAAGCCCTGTTTCGCATGGTCTTCCTCCCCCCGGTTCACTGTGGGGGCCACAACTCTATACCCCGAGGCTCGCGCGCTCAACGCGGCGCTCCTTCAGTGACGAGCGGGACTTCGCTTCGCTCGAGTCAGAGTGGAGTCAGACCGCGAGAGGAAAGTGGTGGAGCTGAACGGGATCGAACCGTCGACCTCCTGACTGCCAGTCAGGCGCTCTCCCAACTGAGCTACAGCCCCACCGAAGAGGGTTCGCGGCCCGTCCTTATAGCCTCCGCCGCCGCGCCCCGTCAAGGCGCGCGGGGCGTCATCGACAGCGCCCGCTGCACCAGATCGCCGCCCGGCGACGCGCGTCGCAGCTCGTGCATCAGGTCGCGCACCTGGGACTGCGTCATCGGCGGGAGCCCGCCGAGATCGAGCGAGCGCTGCAGCGACTCGAGCGCGTGCGAGTAGCGCGCGTCGTGCGCCTGCAGCAGCCCCCAGCGGATCCACGCGTTCGTGTCGCCCGGCGCGAGCGCGCGATACGCGAGCGCCTCGACGCGCGCCTGCGAATCGTCCGGATTGCGGTGCAGCAGGAGCTCGCAGAGCTCGGAGTGGATCGCGGGATCGAGGCCGTGCGCGACGATCGCCTTCTGGAGCGCCACCATCGCGCCCACGGTGTCGCCTGCGGCGGCACGCGCGTGCGCCGCTGCGGCCTCGGGCGTCGGACCGCGCTCGAGCCGCACCTGCGCCTGCATGAGCAGCGCCCGCGCAGCGCTGGAGTCGCCGCGCGCCCACTTGACCCACGCGAGGAAGTACTCGCCGGCGACGGACGGCGCGCCGCGCTCGTTCATGTACGTGAGCACGTCGTCGGTGGCGTCGAACTTGTCGTTGAGCAGCGTGTTCATCGCGATCCCGCGCAGGTCGCCGGCCGACTGCACCACCTCGGTCATCGAGTCGTCGTAGACGCTGAAGAAGAGCGTCGGCCCGCGGCGCGCGCGAGCGAGCGTGAAATCGCTCTGGTAGTACGAGCGCAGCGTCGTGTCGCGATACGCCCAGCGCACGATCGGGCCGTCGCCGGTCTGCCACGCGACGAACGACGGCACGCCGCCGAAGAAGAACGTCGTGCGAGGCGGCACGTCGGCGTGCGCGCGCCGGAGCGCGGTCACGTAGCGCGTGATGCGCACCATCGCGCGGTCGAGGTAGAGCCGGTTGATGCGCGACTGCATGTTCCATGCGCCGCGGCCGGTCGCGAACTCGGCGCTCGCGCGGCCACTCTGCGATCCGGTGGCGAGGAGGGCGAGCAGCGCGACCGCGGCCCAGCGCGGCCAGCGCGCGACGAGCGCGCCGAGCCCGAGTGCGACACCGCACAGCGCGAAGAGATAGAAGTAGGCGCTCCAGAACGACGCAACCGCGACCAGCGGGGCGACGCCGGCGAGCGCCCAGACGAGCGCCGTCGTGTAGACGCCGCGCCGGTCGGCCGATCGCGGCGCCCGCCCGACCACGATCAGCGCGATCGCGATCGGGATCAGCGGCAGGAACGGCGGCACGGCGCGGCCCACGGCCTGCAACGCGCCGCGCCACTCGAGCCCGATCGCGACGTGCATCAGGTGAGCGAGCACCGCGACCGCGCCCCACGGCTCGAGGCCGAGCGAACCGCCGAGCGCCGGCCGGCGCGAGAGCGTCGCGATCCACAGCGCCGCCCACACCGCGACCGCGACCGCGAGCGGCCACACGCGCGTCGCCGAGCGCCGCCACGGCTCGCCCGGCTCGCGCGCCGCGACCATCGCGATCACCGGCGTCAGCGCCACGCTCTCCTTGGAGAGCAGCGCGATCAGCAGCGCGGCGGCGGCGGCGAACCGCCGGCCCGCGAGCGTGAGCGCGATCGCGCCGAGCGCGCCGGCCGCCGCGATCAACTCCTGGCTCCCCGAGACCCAACGAACCGGAACGTCCGCCGCGTAGTGGAGCGCGATGAACCCGGCGGCGAACGCCGCGGCCGTCGTCCCCGCGAGTCGGCGCGCGATCGCGAACACGAGCGCGACGACGACGAGGAACAGGGCGAGGTTCGCGGCGTGGAAGACGAGCGGCGACTCGTGGCTCGCGTGGCCGATCAGCCAGAAGTAGAGCTGGCGGCCGACCGGGCGGAAGAAGTTGCCGATCGGATCGGGCGCGGCGAGCGCCGCGAAGAGTCCGCGGCCGCGCACGGTCTCGAGGAACAGGAAGTCGTCGGCGAAGAACGGGAGCCGGAGCGCCGCGCCGTGGAGGATCGCAGCGCCGAGGAGGATCAGACCGAGCACCGCGGCGGGTGGCAGCGCGACGTTCCGTGCGGGCGCGGTCCCCGCAGCGGCCTTCGGTCTGTTTCGGGAGCTGCGGCGTCGAGCGACCATCGAAGCGGTGAATGCTACGCGTCGTCTTCACCACGGGCAATGCCGCAGGTGATAGAGTCCGCCGCTCATGATCGGCCTCCCACTGCTGACCGCGGCGCTCGTCTCCGCGGCCGTCGCGAGCGGACCCGCACACGCGCCCGCGGTGGCGCGCGGCGCCGATCTCCGCATCGTTCCCGCGCCGCGCTCGCTCACGCTCGGTGACGGCGCGTTCGCGCTGCGCGGCGACCTGACGATCGCCACGTCCGGGGATCGCGACGACGTATTCGCCGCCGGATTGCTCAAGGACGAGATCGAGAGCGCGAGTGCCGCGCGCGTGCGGCTCGCGCAAGGCGCGAGCGGCGACATCGTCCTCGGCCGCGACGCGTCACTCGCCGACGCCGGCGACGAGGGCTATCGTATCGAGGTCAAGCCCGGCGCGATCCGCATCACGGCCCGCACCGCGGCCGGCGTCTTCTACGGCGTCCAGACCCTGCGGCAGATGGTGCACGCCGACGGCATCCCCGCCGCGACCATCGCCGATCGCCCTGCGCTCCGCTGGCGCGGGCTGCAGGACGACGTGAGCCGCGGCCCGGTGCCGACGCTCGAGACGCTCGACCGCCGCGTGCGGATCGCCGCCGAGTACAAGATCAACCTCTACGCGCTCTACTTCGAGACTGCGTTCGCGTATCGCAGCCAGCCGTTGATCGCCCCGCTCGGCGGCGCGATCACGCCGGCCGAGCTCGAGGCGCTCACCGCGTACGCCGCCAAGTACCACGTCGCGGTGATGGCCGAGCAGCAGAGCCTCGGCCACCTGCAGAAGCTGCTCGCGTGGGAGCGCTACAAGCCGCTCGCCGAGACCGACGGCAGCGGCACGCTCTCGCCCGCGAACGCCGGGACGTACGCGATGCTCGACTCGATGTATCGCGAGATCGCGCCCGCGACCAGCGCGCCGTTCGTTCACGTCGGCGGCGACGAGCCCGCCGATCTCGGCATGGGGCAGTCGCGCGCGACCGTGCAGTCGGCCGGCCTCGCGCCGACCTACTTCAAGCACATCCGCCGGCTGCACGATCTGCTCGCGCCGCTCGGCAAGCGCACGATGGTGTGGGGCGATGTCGCGATCAAGAACCCCGAGCTGATACCGCGGCTCGGCAAGGACTTCGTCGTCGCGACCTGGGAGTATCTCGCCCACGACACGTACGCGCCGTGGATCACGCCGTTCGCGAACGCGAAGGTCGAGTTCCTCGTCTGCCCGGGCGTGAACAATTGGAATCGCCTGTTCCCGAACCTCGATCAGGCGATCCCCGACATCCGCGTGTTCACGCGCGAAGGCCAGCAGACGGGCGCGATCGGCCAGCTCGACTGCTCGTGGGCCGACAACGGTGACGCGCTGTTCGGGCTCGTCTGGTATCCGGCGCTCTACGGCGCCGCCGCCGCGTGGCAGGACGGCGACTGCGATCCCGAGCGCTTCGCGCGCGCGTTCGACTGGGCGTTCTTCCGCAATCCCGGCGACGAGGCGGCGCAGGCCGTGCGGCGGATGAACGCGGCGCACGCGCTGATCTCGCAGGCGCGGCCGAGCGATGCGACGCTCGAGGTGTTCTGGCTCAACCCCGCGCGCAGCAATCTCGACCGCCAGCTGACCGCGATGCTCGATCCCGTCGGCGTGCCGCTGCGTGCCGGCGAGGAGGAGGCGTTCGAGCTGATCGCGCGCGCGCGGCAGCGGAGCACGCGCAACGCCGACGTGCTCGACACATACGCGTTCGCGGCGCGAAGGCTGCATGCGATCGGCGAGCGCGCGATCGCGGGCAAGCGGCTGCGCGAGCTGTACGGGCAGGCGCTCGCGGCGCAGGATGTGAAGGAGCGATCGAACCAGGTCGTGGCGCTGGTCGGCCAGATCCTCGATGTGCTCGCGCAGTGCCGGCAGACGTCGGCGGAGCTCAAGACCGAGCACGAGCGCCTGTGGCTCGCCGACAATCGCCCCTACTGGCTCGCAAACATCTCGGCCGAGTACGAGCAGGACCTGAACGTGTGGGTGAACAAGAGCGACGAGCTGCGCGCATACGGGCTGATGTTCCGCAACGGGCGCCGCCTGCCGCCGGCGGAGCAGGTCGGCCTCGGGCCATAGCGGCGCCGATTGACGCTCGTTTTCGGCCGGTGCTAGCGTGCCTCGCCCTCGTGCCGGAGTGGCGAAACTGGCAGACGCGCGGGACTCAAAATCCCGTGCCCTTCACGGGGCGTGAGGGTTCAACTCCCTCCTCCGGCACCATTTCACAGCGAGTTGCGCGATCAGCGCGCATCGAGCATTGCGCGTACAAACCGGAATTGTGCTCGTTCTGTGCTCGTTCTCGAGTTCCTGCTGGTCAGGACAACCTTGGTCGCGTCTACTTCGGCGAGACCTCGCCCATGCCTGCCTTGGAGCCATCGATGAGCGATCACCAGGACAGAGATCTCGAGACCACTCGCCTGACCCCTCGTCGCTCATCGCTTCGGTTCGGACATTGGGAGCTGGTGGCACACCTCGTGTCAGACCGTACGACCACTCTCAGCGTGGTCGATTGCTGCGCCATCACCGGCGGCCGCTACGCGATGATGATCGCCGATGCGACGGTCGGCGCAGTATCTGCCGGGCTGCAGCTGTCCGAGTTCGCCGCCTGGGTCCGCCTTCATTGCAACGGAAGTTCAACAATCCCCACGGCGATGAGGGACTTGAACAAACGGGTGTTTGATGTAGTGCAGCGTCAGGGCTACATCACCATGTCCTATGCAGAGTTCGACCCTGAACGTGGCGCTCTGCGCTTCTCGACCGCCGGAGGTTGTCGCCCGATTCTGCGTCGACGCGACGGCTCGTCGCAGGAACTCCTCGAGGACCCGCCTGGGCCCGCGATGGGTTTCTTCGACACTGCGGGCTTCTCCGAGGGCGAGGTTTTGATGGAACCGGGAGATTCTCTCTTGCTTTGTAGCAAGGACGTCATCGACACCCTCGAACCAATCAGGATGTGCGGTCGTGATCGTTTGCGTGCGATCTGGGAGGACGGTGGGGGGACCACTTCTAGCTCGGGGGTCGCCGCCGTCCTGGCGGGCATCCGGTCATTCCAGGATCGTGCCCTCCATGGAGACCTCAAGACCCTTCCCACCCTCCGGGAGGTAGTAGAGGGTTCTGCGGACATTCGCGAACTACAAAGCTCGGAGGCGGCGTATCTGCGCGGCCGCCCCGTCCGGAGGTACGACATGGCTCTGGTTGTCCTTGGTGCGGCAGACGAAGCAGAATGAACTTTACAGTGGGCTCGCGGCCAGCGCCGCGACCTTGCGCACGCCCTCGGCGAGATCGGCCTCGCTCACGATCGCGTAGCGGCGGTAGACAGCCTCGGTCTTGTGACCGGAGAGCTTCATCGCGACGGAGCGCGGCACGCCGGCGCGCTCGAAGCGCCGGATCGCAGTGCGCCGCAGATCGTGGATCAGGCGCCCCGGGACACCCGCCCGCTTGCACGCGTTCCGCCACGCCCCGTAGACGCTCTTGATCGGTTTGCCGTGGCGATGGAAGACGTACGGGATCAGACATCCCATTTCCCGCTCGAGCGCCGACGTGTATTCGCGCTGCGACCGGAGAACCTCCTGGAGCCGCGGCAGGGCACCGACTGGGAATGTGCGACCGTCGTCGTTCTTGGTCGTCCCTGGCTCGAGGCGGACCACGCCGGCCTTGAAGTCGACCTGTCGCCAGGTGAGCGACCTCGCCTCGCCGATCCTCCATCCGCTCCACGCCAGGAACTCGATCAGGGGGCGGAGGTCCCGGGGCAGCTCGGCGAGCACCGCCTCGAGGTCGGCGTCCTCGAAGAACCCGCTCCTCGTGTTCCGTACCTCGATGGTCGGGAAGAAGGGCTTGTGCCCCACCCTCCCGGCGCGGAGGCCGAGCGCGAACATGCGCTTCAGGGCGGCCAGCTCAAGCATGATCGTCGCCGGCTTCGCGACCTTCATGCGCAAGGCGACGTAGGCGCTGATGCGGTCAGTCGTGATCTCCACCGCGCGCGTGCGGGCGAAGAACGACTTCAGGTGCGCGACCGACCGCTCGGCGCTGTCGAGCGACTTCCGGCCGTTGAGCCGGTAGTCCTCGAAGAGCATCTGCGCCAGCTCTTCGAACGTGGTCTTCTCCACGTCCGGCCCGACCAGACGCCCCTGCCCCATTTCGCCGAGCCGGCGCTTGAGCAGCTTGATCGCCACCGACTCGCGCTCGGAGCCGGAACTCTCGCGGATCAGCCGGCCGCGGCAGTAGTACTGGACCCACCACGTCTGGCCACGCTGGTAATGCCGGCCGAGTCCGCGGGGACTGCGCGGCTTATCGGACCTCTCAGCGGTTTTCTCGCCACCCTGCTGCACCTGCTCGCTCACGCGGATTACGCCCTCCACCCCTGCCCCGGGGAACGGTGTTTCATACCTTGGGTGGGCGGCATGGTCATAGTCGTTTCGTCGCCAGCCATCGCTCGATGCCGGCGCGCGAGAATCGCAGGCACTTGCGGCTCAGTTTGCGGGTGAACGGCAGCGTCCGGGCGTGCCTGTAGAGCCATCTCGGCGTGACGCCGAGCAGCGCCGCCGCCTCGGCGACAGAGAGCAGGTCGGCGTCGCTCCGGGACGCGCCCGGGTCGGATGACGCGGCGCCCCCCTCTCGAGGCGAACCGCTCGAAGCTCGCAACACCGTGACGATACGCTCCACCTCCTGGGGCGTGAGTGCGGCGATCGCGCGCAGCACGTCAGCGACGTCAGTCGACACGGGCGGGCTCCCCCTCCGACCGGATGGCGTTGATCGCCGCCTGCAGATCACCGCTTACGCTGACGTGGCAGACGGTGCAGATCACGACGTCCCTGACGGTGTTCAGCCGGTGGTCGGCGCCGTGGGGCACACGACTTCCGCGACGCCGTTGACGATCAGCTGCCCGGCGGCGGCGGCGGCGACCGCGGTCGCGTCGTGAATCGCGGTGGGGATGCCGTGGCCGTTGATCTCGGCCACCGCGGTCTCCGTGTCCCACCCGTGCGACTGCAGTACCTGCTCGACTGCCGGCGGGCCCGCGTCTGTCGCCATCGGCACCTCCTGTGCATCGTCGTTCCGGTCGTCGCCTACCCGGGGGGGAGGGGGGACCTCTTTCCCCTCCGAATCGGACGCAACCGTGCAATCGCTCGCGAGACGGATCTCCTCCACGGTCGGCAAGATGCTGGTGTCGCTCGGCATAGGATCGCCGACCACCAGGCGGGACGGTTGTCCACGGCGTGTCTCACGGTTGTGCAAGTAGCCACGGCTCGTGCACTCGGCCGCCCGGCGGGAGGCGGTGGACCGATCGAGCTTGAGCCGCCTGGCGAGCGAGCTGATCGTGACCTCGTTCGGCGCGAACGCGGCGACGGCCTCGACGGTCTCGGTGACGCGCGCCGGCACGGTCGCCTCGACGCCCTCGGCGACGAGATCTCCCACCAGTACGCGCACCGCCTCGTAGTCGGTCAGTGCGGCAACGACGTGGCCGAGCGCGTCCTTCTCCCGGCTCGCCTGATGGAGCAGCGCGTGGGCGCGGATCAGGTTCAGTACGGAGCCGAAGTCCCGACGCAGGCGCACCGCCTCGGCCGGCATCAGCTTCGCCAGCGTTTCGGCGAACGGGATCTCGACCTGGTGCGCTCCACCCTCGAGCCAAAGCTGAAGCGCGTGCCACCGCTCGAGCTCGATCGCCCCGATCCCGGGGGCCCGGGCTGTGGCGATCATCACCTGCTTGGTCTGCTCAGGCGTGTCGGTCACCGGGATCGAGAAGAGGCGCGTCTCGTTCTCAGCGTGGAGCCGCACCGCCGTGGTGGTGATCAGCAGCCCGGTCGGTCCGGCGCGCTCGATCACCCGGGGCCGCCAGCCCTCGGTGGTCTTCTCGACCGTCTCGTAGCGCAGGTAGCCCTCGCTCAGCAGCGAGCGCAGCAAGTAGGTGCCGAACTCGCCCTGGAGCGCCGCCGCCTCTTGGATCACCAGCATGCGGTGCGCGAGCGGCTCGTCCGAATATGCCAGCGTCCGCTCGGACATCCCGGACCGGGCACAGAACGCGTGCTCCGGGAAGAGCGACAGCACGCGTCCGGTGAGGAACGACTTGCCTGCGCTCGAGGGGCCCTTAATGACGGCGGACACCGGCTTCTCGAGCAGGCGGCTCACGACGCACAGGAAGATGAGCTTCGCCGCCTTGGCCTCGCCCACGACCCCCATCGCCTCGAGGTCGGTGGCCATCTGCGCCAGAATGTCGGGCGCCTCGGCGAGCGCCTGGCACTTCTGCCACGCCTCCGCCCGGCGCTCCTCGACCTCGGCGCGGTCGCGGTCGGTCCACGGCACGGCCTTGTCCATCGTCTTCTTCATCGCATCTCTGAAGCCGGCAGGATCGGCGAGGTAGAGCGCCGAGGGATCTTTCGCGGCTTCGAGATGCACCAGCTTGACGCGGTCGCGGATCGCCGACTTCGCCAGCCAGGCAAGCGTCGCCTCGCCGCCGGCATCGGGCTCGATCACCACGTAGATCGTCGCGATGTCATCGAGGAGGTGCGCCCACTCTTCGCGCCAGGTACTGGCGCCCGGGATACCGATCGCGGGGAGGTCGTGGTGCCAGAGCGTCTGCGCGTCCGACTCGCCCTCGACGATGAACAGGTAGCCGGCGGCGCGCGCCCGCTCGAGGCGCCAGAGTCCGTACAGATGCGCCTTGCTTCCCTTGCGCCACCGAAACCGGTTGTCCTCGCCGTCCGACTTCTCGAGCGCGATGCGGAGGCGCACGGCGATGTCTCGCCCGGCTGCATCGCGATACGGAATGCGCACCGCCGGCTGCCCGGCGTAGGAGATGTCCGTAAGCCCAAGGTTGCGAAGGAACTCGACCGGCAGCTGCTTCGCTTCGGCGTAGGACTCCAGCGTGCAGCCGGGAGCGTGTTGCGTGATTGCGTTCGAATTGGAGGGGGTACTCATGCCCCCCTCCCCCGGCGCACCGGCCGCAGGAAGAGATCCGGCCACTTGAGATCGAGCACCTCGAGAATCGCCTGCACTTCGCAACCGGCCCAGCAACGAATCAGCGTCCGGCCATCGCGTCCGATCCCGATCGAGAGGCTCGGGGTCTTATCCGCGTGCGCAGGGCAGCGCGCGCGCCAGCCCGAGCCGGCTGAGTGCGGCGAGCATCCGGCGTGCTCGAGGGCGGCGAGCACGCGGTGAATAGGCGCCCGGTTCATGAGCGCTCCTGCGGTGGCACGAGCCTCAACTCACCGTCCTGCGCCTGAACCGCGCCGTACACGAGCCGCAACCGCTCGGCTTCGGCATCCAGCAGCCGACTCAAGACCGGGTCCAAGCCCGCGATATCGGCGGCCGCAGCCTCGGCCTCTCGCGCCAGCTCGATGGCGACAAACTGCACCACACTGTGCAGCTTGGTGGTGGCGACGACGACCGGTTCGTCAGTCTCATCTTCAGAGCAGAATCGCAGCGCAACGTCGGGGATGAGCATCAACCCTCCTTGGAAATGAACGAGGCCGCCCAGCGAGGCCGGGCAGCCTGCCTTCATCTCTTCCCGTTGGACGGAGGGTCTAATGCAACGTCGAGGACCTCCGGCTTTGCAGATCCTTTGCAAGCAGCCGCTGTGCGCGCGCCCTTAAGGCGACGGCTGCACTGCGCGCGATCCCCAGACGGCTCGCGGCCACGTACGGACCGCACTTCGCGCGCTTCATCTCGAGCACGATGCGCCGTTGAGCGCTCGGCAGCGTGCGGTAGAGCTGCCGCAGCAGCTCGAGTCCTCGCCGGAGTCTTTTCAGTCTTGCCCGCTCCTGCCGCAACGCGGCCGTCTCAGAACGACCACGAAACCGGTGTTCGCCGCGCGCGATCTTGGGGCGGTCAGCCTGCTTCTGCTTGGACGAGATGAATCGCGCCTCACTTGCGACTGCCTTCGCCAGGTAGCGAACCGCGTCCGGCGCCGTCCAGAGCGATGGATCCTTCCAGTGGGGGTGTCGCCGGAGAAAAACGTCCACGGCGAGAACCCGATTCGCGTTGACGCGCCGAACCACCTTCCCTGCCAGCTCAGTCATGTCGGGCGGTGTAGCGGCGAGGCCACGCCGACGTTGAGCTTCGGCTCTCAGAATTGCCGGCACCAGTACGTCCCGCATCACGATCTCCAGGTCTCGTAGTGCGGATCTGTGGTCGGCATCCGCCTGGGCCGAGAGGTGCGCCCGCCTGAGCGCTTTCACCCATTTGGCATGTGCTGATCGAAACATCTTCAGGGCGTGGCGAACCTCGGGATCCGAGGCAACGAGCCTGAGCCGCAGCGGATCGGTGGGCGCGAGCTGTTCCACGAGCGGCTGCTCGACCCAGTGGATCGTTCCGTCTCTTGTCACCGCGATGTCGCGGATGATGGCGAGCGCGGCAGGGACTGGCTTCTTTGAGAGTGACCCTCTCCTCAGCTTTCGCATGGGCGAATCGTGCTAGCCTGGTCGGGCGCCCGTCAAGCTCGCCTCGTCGTTCTGAGTCCAAGCCTTGGGCCCGAACAGCGGGACGGCCGAGCGACCGCGATTGCTAGGACTATCGCCGTGACTACGAGCGCGCCCGGAAGCTGCTAATCGAGGAGTTCATGACGCCGCTCGCGCGCCACGAAGAGTGGTTGGAGGAGCGGCGGCTACGGATAGCCCATGATCAGACGGGTCGCTACGCCCGCCAGCAACCGGATGATGGCACGCGTCAAGCTCGGCGCGCTAGAACCATGATGATGCAAGAGCAGTGTCCTCAAGGGCAGTCACAATTGCCGTTACGTGCCGGCGCGTGCCTTCGGGAACAACCGTGCCGCTGTCGCTGCGGCTCCAGCAGAATCGGGGAAGAGAGAGCCTTCCCAGATACTGTGCTGCTCGCGTAGGGCCGTCAGCAATTCCCCCTTCAGTTCCGCCGGGAGCAGGTAGCGGTGGTAGTGCTCCGGCGTCTTGAGCATCCGAGCGATGTGCTCGGCATGATTCTGGGAGAACTGCGCGGTCAAGGAGTACGCGCCGGCCTGTGAGTTCTGACGCGGGAAGCCCCGCGGGTAGAACACGCAAATGAACCAGTCGAATCGTAGGTCGACCTTGAATGCCGTGAGACCGGCCGCAAAGTGCGCTGGATCGCCGGTACCCCCAATGGTCGTATCAGGGTGCTCCCTCCATTGCAGCGCGCCTTCGGACTCGTACAACGGCTCATTGAACGCCCAGATCTCGCCGTCTGAACCCTCGTGACCGTGCGCTGCGAAGTATGCTGCGACGAACGGCGAGGCCGTCCAGTCGAGAAGCCGCGTGGGCGTCCCGTAGTGGCGGAGCACCATCAGAGCGATGAAGTCATCAACCATCGCCTGCCGCTCACCCTCGGTAGCAAAGAACTTCGCAGCAGACCTGAAGGTCTCAATACTGTGTCGCTCGAGGGCGAGTTTCTCGGCGCGAGAGAGAGAGTCCATCGGGTCGCGATCGACTGTCGCGTAGAGAGAACCATGGTCCTTGGATTGCCCTCGGAAGAACCACCCCTTCCCCCGCAGTTCGAGCAGCGCCCCGAACAAACCATCGACGGTGGTGACCCTTGTTGTCTCCCACGCAATGACCATATGGCTACGGAGGACGCCGAGGCGACTTCTGCCGGCCCAAGGCTGCGATGATCTCTGTCAGTCTATTGATCAGGTCGGCAGGTTCAGGCCTCGGTTCGTAGGCGAGCCTCGCGGCCGCTTGGGTGAAGACGTCCAAGCACGACATGATGGCCACGGAGAGCGGCATGATGTCATCATGGCGGTCGCTGAGCTGAATGGTGCCACCAGCCTCCGATAGGTACATCTGGTCGTGAGGGTGGGGATGCACGTACGTGCTCATGAAGCCGAAGTGAACCGCGCCGGGTTCTCCGGAGAGCTCGTTACGTGAGAACCGCCATCTCGACTGGAGCCGTCTGGCGATCGTAGTAGGCCTCCTCGAACTCGGCCGGAGGAACGTATCCGAGCGG
>JACOSV010000082.1 GCA_016178725.1 Candidatus Eiseniibacteriota bacterium | reverse complement strand
CGAGGCGGGGATGATGACGCACGCGTGGGGCAGCACGCCCCCCGGCTTCGCCACGGCGCCCGACATGCCGCTCTCGATCCGCCGCCTGCGCCCCGAGCTGCTGTGGCGGCTGCCGGGCGAAGGGCGGCGGCCGCTGCGCCGCGTCCTGACCTCGCGCTGGTCGCGCACGCTCGCGGCGCCCGACATGCTCGCCGAGCCGCCGGCCGGCGCCGAGGTCTCCGGCGCCGCGACGGACGCGGCGTCCGCGCCCGTCGCGCCATCCGCAGGTGCCGCGCGGGGCTCGAGCCGGTTCTGGTTCTGGGCGCGGCTGCTGGTGGCGCTCACGCTCGCCGTGGTGCTGATCAGCACCGTCGACTCGCACGCCGCGATCGCGGCGCTCGCCAGCACCGACCTGAGGCTGGTCGGGATCGTGTTCGGCCTCGCGTTCGTGGACCGCTTCATCATGGCGTACAAATGGAACATGTTGCTCCGCGCGCAGGGGCGCGGCTTCTCCACGATCGAGGCCTATCGCATCTACCTCGCGGCGGCGTTCGTCGGTGCGTGGCTGCCGACCGGCGTCGGCGGCGACATGTTCCGCGCCGTGCGCAGCTCGGTGAGCGGGCGCGGTGTCTCGACCGTGTCCGTGACGATCTTCTTCGAGCGCGTGCTCGGGCTGCTCGCGGTCTCGACGCTCTCGGCCGGCGCGCTCGGCATCCTCGCGATGCGCGGCGACTCCCGCACGCTTGACATCTTCTTCGTCGCGCTCGCGCTGGTCGTCGCGACGCTGGTCGGCCTCGCGTTCTCGATCCACCCGCGCGTGTTCGCGTGGATCAAGCGCATCACCGCGCGCTGGGCCGATCGCAAGCCCGTGCAGATGTTCCTCTCGCTCCACGACGCGTACCTCGCGTTGAGCCGTCACCGCGCCGCGCTGACGCTGTTCTTCCTGATGTCGGTATTCGAGCAGTTCCTGCAGGTGGTGATGAACTGGCTCGCCGCGCGGGCGCTGCACCTGCCGGTGTCGCTGCTCGATTTCACCGCGCTGGTGCCGATCTCGAACGTGCTGGTGACGCTGCCGATCTCGATTGCGGCGGTCGGTGTGCTCGAGGGCACCTACGTGCTGGTGCTCGCGCGCGCCGGCGTTCCCGCGGCGGCGGCGCTCTCGCTCTCGCTGCTCATGCGCGCGATCGGCTGGGTGATGCTGGTGCCGAGCGGCAGCGCCTTCATGTGGGATTCGGCGACGCTCAAGCGCCGGCAGGCGGGAGAGGCGTTGTAGCCGCCTCGGCGCCGCGGGGTCAGGACGAGGCGCCGACCGCGCGCCGCGCCATGCCGATCAAGCTCCGGACGCCCGTAGGGCCGAGCGTCGCGACGCCGGAGCCCGCGAGCGCCAGCGCACCGCCGATCGCGCCGGCGATCATCACGAATGGGAGACCGTGGAGGTAGAGCGGGCGCGCGAGGAAGAGAGCCGCGAGCCCGGGCAGCCCGCCGAGCAATGCCAGCGCGAGAGGACGCGCGACCGCGGCCGGACCGGGAACGCCGGGATCGGGCCAGCGCACGAGCCAGGCGAGCAGAATGACGTTCTTCACGATCAGCGCCGCCGTGTTGCCGAGCGCGAACCCGAGCGGTCCCATGTGCAGGCCGAGTCCGAGCACGAGGCTCAACGCGACGTTGCCGACCGCGACCGGCACCTGGATGCCTGTGACGAGACCGATCCGTCCGCGCGCCTGCAGCGCCATCCACAGGGGCGCCGCGGCGGCCTCGAGCACGAGCGGCGCGAGCATCGCGATGAGGTAGCGCGACGAGTCGCGATACTCGTTGCCGACCCACGCCGCGAGGAACCGGTCGCCGACGACGCATGGCGCGAGGCACGTGGGCACCGCGATCACGCAGGCCACCGCGACGACGCGGCGCACGGCGTC
The DNA here is from genome assembly GCA_016178725.1 of Candidatus Eiseniibacteriota bacterium. Lineage (GTDB taxonomy): Bacteria > Eisenbacteria > RBG-16-71-46 > RBG-16-71-46 > RBG-16-71-46 > WS-11. The sequence continues at coordinate 11,388 of JACOSV010000082.1, read as the reverse complement.
GCGGCTGCGCTCGGACTCGCCGCGCGCGTCCATCGAGGTGAAGAGCGGCGTGAGCGAGCTGATCGCGGCGACGATGAAGCCGAAGATGACCGGGTACCAGCGCGTGCCCATCGAGTAGTGCGCCACCGCGCCGGGGCCGAAGAAGCGGCCGATCAGGATCTGATCGGTCGAGAGGTAGAGCACGATCGAGGCCTGAAAGAGAATCGCGAGGCCGCCGTAGCTGAACAGCTCGCGCCGGATCGCGGGCGTTCCGAGGGCGGGGCGCGGGATCGCTGAACGCACCACGCGCGCTCGCTCGGCGAACAGCACCAGCACGACGAGCGACGTGATCTCGGTCGCGACCGCGGCGCCGCCGAAGACCGCGAGCCGCGGCATCAGCAGGTAGAAGCCGAGTACCGTGAAGCCGAGACGCAGCCATTGGAGCGACGCCCAGAAGATCGAGAGGAACGCGACCCGCCCGGTGGCGTAGACCGGCACCTCGAGCACGGCCGACGTGTCCGAGAGCACCGCGGCGACGAAGACCAGCGCGATGCCGGCGATCGAGTCGGCGAGATGCGGCGCGGGCGCGTGGAGGAAGTGCGCGAGCGGGGCGGCGAGCGCGAGCGCCATGATCAGGATCGCGGTGCGGAACAGCGCCGACCACCAGAATCCCGCGGCGTAGAAGCGGTCTGCCTCGTCGCTGCGACCGCCGTGATGGTGCACGGTGACGAAGCGCCGCAGCGCGCTGCCGATGCCGCCGCGCAGCAGCGAGAGGTGCTCGTACGCCGAGCTGGCGGCGACGACGATGCCGTAGAGCTCCGCGCCGATCCGGTGGAGCACGAACGGCGTCAGCATCAGGCCGACCAGGAGGCTCGAGGAGCGGTAGGCAACGGTGGCGAGCGCGTTGCGGGTCGCTGCCGACGAGAGGCTGCGCGGGCGCGTATCGGAGGCCACGGCGGCACCCTAGCCGCGGCGCTGCGGGTGCGCAACCGTCGGCGCCGCCCGCCGCCGCGCGGCCCGCGGCGTTGCGTGCGGCGCTTGCGTGTCCGGCACAGATGTCTATTCTCGCGCCGCATGCACCCGGCCACCGCGGAGACGCCCGCCCCGACGCTCTCGGTCGTGATCTTCAGCTCGCGCAACGAGGCGCGTCCGCTCGAGGTGCTCGCGGAGCTGCGTCGCTGGCTCGCCGGCCGGGCGCTCGATCACGAAGTCGTGCTCGCGTTCGATGCCGACCGCGCCGGGCTCGCGCACGGCGTGCGCGGCAACCTCGAGAGTCTCGACCGCACGCGGCTCGTGGTATTGAGCGCGAGCCAGGGCCAGCTCGCGACGATCCGCGCCGGCGTCGCGGTGAGCACCGGGCGATACGTCGTCACGCTGCCGGCGTTCCCGCAGGTCGATCCCTCGGCGGTGGGCGTGGTGCTCGAGGCGCTCGAGCGCGGCGCCGACTACGTCGTCGGCTGCCGCGCCGCGCGGCGCATCTCGTGGTTTAACCGGCTGGTGAGCGGCGTGTTCAACGCCATGGTGCACGCCGCGACCGGCACGACCTACCGCGACATCGCCTGCGGCGCTCACGGCATGCGGCGCGAGGTACTGGCCGCGATCCCGAGCTACGGCGACAACCAGCTCTTCCTGCCGATCCTCGCCGCGCGCGAAGGGTTCACGGTGGTCGAGGCGTCGCTCCCGGAGCACAAGACCGCGCCGAAGCTGCGCGTGTTCTCGCCCGGCACCTACCTCGGGCGGGCCTTGAGCCTGTTCACGCTCGCGTTCCTCGTGCGCTTCACGCAGAAGCCGCTGCGCCCGTTCGGCGCGCTCGGCGCCGTGCTGTTCGGCGCCGGATCGCTGACGGCGCTGGTGCTGCTCGTCCAGCGCCTGTTCATGCACCGGGGCCTCGCCGACCGGCCGCTGCTGCTGCTCGCGCTGCTGCTCGTCACGGCGGGCGTGCAGGTGATCATCCTCGGCCTGCTCGGCGAGCTCCTCATCTATCTCCATTTCCGCGATCAGGTGCAGTACCGCGTGCGCGACCGTATCGACATCGAAGGCGGCATGTCGTGAGCGCGGCCGGCGGCGCGGGCGCCGGCGCCGCGCGCGGCCCGGCGCCGGATATCTCCGTCGTCGTCCCCGTCTACAACGAGTCCGAATCCATCCCGCATCTCGTCGCCCAGCTCACGGCCGCGCTGCGGCCGATGCGGCGCCCATTCGAGATCATCCTGGTGGACGATGGCTCGGACGACGGTTCGTGGGACGCGCTGCACCGCGCCGCCGGCGCCTGCCCCGAGCTGATCGCGCTGCGGCTGGCACGCAACTCCGGTCAGACCGCGGCGCTGCGCGCCGGGATCGACGCGAGCCGCGGCGCGATCGTCGTCACGATGGACGGCGACCTGCAGAACGATCCCGCCGACATTCCGCGCCTCGTCGCAAAGGTCGAGGAGGGCTACGAGATCGTCAGCGGCTGGCGGCGCCGCAGGAAGGACACCTGGCTCTCGCGCCGGCTGCCGTCGCTGATCGCCAACGCCCTGATCCGCCGCGCGACGCGTGTGCCGATCCACGATCAGGGCTGCGCGCTCAAGGCCTACCGCGGCGAGGTGCTGCGCTCGATCGCGCTCTATTCCGACTTCCATCGCTTCGTCGTGCCGCTCACGCAGATGGGGGGTGCACGCGTCGCCGAGATCGAGACGCACCACCGCGCGCGCGAGTTCGGCAAGTCGAAGTACGGGTTGAGCCGCACGTTCAAGGTGATGGCCGACGTGACGACGCTGGTGATGGTCACGCGCCACGTGGACCGGCTGTTCGTCTGGTTCCTCGGCTTCGCAGCGGTGCCGGCGGCGCTGGGCATGGCGAGCGCGATCTGGACCGCGTGGCTCGCGCTGCGACCGGGCACGCACGATCTGCTGGTCGCGATCGGCTGCACGATGCTGCTGTTCCAGGCGGCGTTCGCGATCGCCGTGTTCGGCCTGCTGGCCGAGCGCATGCGGCAGCTCGCGCCGAGGCACTGGAAAGCCGCCGACCGCGTGCTCGCGCGCGTGTTCGAGGCGGGACGGGCGGCGCCCGAGACGGTGCTGATCCGGAACGGAGAAGCGATCCGGCTGACGGGGTAGTACGGGCGTGCTTCGCACGCCTCTGTTCGTCGCCGTCTCGGGAAGCCTCCTGCTTGCGAGTCTGGCCCTGGCCGCCCCGGCTCTTCCTCCGAGAGACTCGACCTGGACACGAACGGAGTACGGCACGTTCAGGACGCTCGACGCCGACGACGTTCAGCTCCGTCTTTGCTACGTCGGCGGCTGGATCAGCCCGTTCCTCTCGATGCGTATTGCATCGCGGCCGCTGCCCATCGACAGGCAGCACGTCAGCCCGTACCTGGCTTCAGTCACCCATTGCGATGACGCGATAATCGAGATCCGGGTTCCACGCCAGCGTCTTTCCGCGCTCATCGACAGCTTCAGCACCATTCCCCACCTGGCGGAGGGTCACGTTGAAGGCAAAGGAGGCGTGTCCTTGGTGCTCGCCACGCGGGTCAGCCAACACAGATCATTCGAGGCGATCCTGGAGCCCACGCAGAAGGAGAGGGTGATGCACTACCTCCTCTCCATCCTGGGCGACGACCCGGCGATTCTCGATGATCTGACGGATGTGGGCTGCCAACTCGGAATGGTCAGCGATGAACGGGCCGTCGATGTCACACCGCTCGTTTCGACGCGGATCGGGCGAGTGACCCACGTCCGAGGATCGACTGACGTGACCTGCGTCGTCACCGTGCGGAATCGGTCTGATGTGCCGATCGAAGGGCCGATCGACGTGACCGTCTCTGCTCGCGCACCCAGTGTCTATCTCGTCCGTCGCTCCGGGAACACGTGCGTCACCGGGCGAGAGTATCGGGAGTCTTACACTCGGCTCCTGTGGAAGGCTGCCCTCCTGCCTGGCAATGCTGTCTCCGGCCGGATTCGACTCACGAATCCAGACGACGAGACTGTGACGTTCGACGAGCCGAGGGTTCTCGCCGGTCCCGGGTCGAGATGACCGCTTGACGATGCACCAGTCTCGAACGACATTCGGAAGCCGTGAAGTACCTCATCGTGATCGAGAAGACCAGGTCGGGGTTCTCGGCCTACTCTCCGGACCTCATGGGGTGCGTGGCCGCGGCCCGAACGCGACCCGGGGTTCAACGGATGATGCGCGGAGCGATCGAATTCCATCTCGAGCGCCTGCGCGCAAAGGGCAGACGCGTCCCGTCCCCGAAAACGTCCTCGGCATACGTGGAATTGCCCGCCTGAATGGCTGAAGCGAAGACGAAGCCGGGCAAGGCGAGCGTCGCGGCGTTCCTCGCGAAAGTCGCGGGGGACGAGCGGCGCAAGGACTGCGCGGCGCTGGTCAAGATGATGACCGCCGCGTCGGGAGCGCAGCCTGTGTTGTGGGGGCCGAGCATCGTCGGCTTCGGCACGTACACGCTGCGCTACGCGAGCGGACGCGAGGCCGAATGGCCGGTGATCGGCTTCAGCCCGCGGAAGAGCGCGCTCGTGATGTACAACCTCGCCGGACTCCCGCAGTTCGCGAAGGTGCGCGCGAAGCTCGGCAGGCACAAGGCGGGTGGCGGATGTCTCTACGTCACGCGCCTCGACGACGTCGATCGGGCGCTGCTCGCGGGCCTGTTCGACGCCGCGGTGAAGGCGAAGAAGAAGAAACCGTTGTAGGAGTCGAAGCGGACGAAACGACCGGGATGAGGAGGCAACGATGACGGCCGCGCGCAGCATCCTTCTCGGCACGATACTCGTCGGCACGCTGGACCTGGCGGATGCATTCATCTTCTTCGGCATTCGCAATCACATCGCCCCGGTGCGCATTCTCCACAGCATCGCCTCGGGCGTGCTCGGAAAGCCGGCGTTCCAGGGTGGCGCGGGCGCCGCGGGCCTGGGGCTGCTGCTCCACTACTTCATCGCCTTCGGCATCGTGACGACGTTCTTCCTCGTCAGCCGGTGGTGGCGCGATCTCGCCGCGCGGCCGCTCGTCTACGGTCCGCTCTACGGCCTGCTCGTCTGGGTGATCATGAACAAGATCGTGGTGCCGCTCTCGGCGGCGCCGATCCCGCCGCATCAGCCGATGCCGCAGATCGTCAACGGGCTCGCGATCCACGCGCTCGGTGTGGGATTGCCGGCGGCGTGGGCGGTGTCGCGGATCGGGGCGGGCCCGACCGCCTGACTGCCGCGTGGCGGCTAGTCGCGCCGCTCGGCGCGCACGATCACCGGTGACCCGAACGCGCGCGTGAGGCCGAGCCGGCGCGGCGGCGCCTCGAGCGCGCCCGCCAGCGCCGCGCTCTTGAGCACGCGGTGCAGCACCATCGGCCACAGGAATTGCGGCCGCGCGCGGGTCACGCGCCAGCCGTTCGCCGCGAATGCCGCGTCGATCTCGGCCGGCGCGAACAGCGTGTACGTGCGCGTGTTCTTCTCGATCCCCTTCTTCACGCCGAACAGGCCGCCGCCGATCGCGTTGAGGCTGCGCTGCGAGGGATAGTCGGCGACGACTGCACGCCGCGCGACGCGGCACAGTTCGGCGACCAGTTCGCGCCACCGCGTGACGTGCGGCAGCAGCCGGAACGAGATCGCGGCGTCGAACGAGCGATCCGGGTACGGCAGCGCGACCAGATCGCCGGTCGCGAACCGCACGGCGCCGCGGGCGATGAACGGCCGCAGCTGCCGATCCGCGCCCGGTCCGCTGCCGACCACCGTGACGTCGTAGCCGGCCTCGAGCAGCATCGGCGTCAGCTGCGCGTGGCCGCCGCCCACGTCGAGCACGGTCGCGCCGCCGGGGAGATCGGCCAGCAGTGCGCGCGTCGCGCGGGCCTGCTCGGCGAGGAACCAGCGGCCGACCCCGCCCGCGAAGCGCGTGGCGTAGTCGTCGGAGGCGGTGTCGACGTCGGCCCGCTCGGCCGACGGATCGCTCACGCGCTCTTCGCCAGCGCCGCCGGCGGTCCGTGCCGTTCGATCCATTCGGACACCTCCGCCATCGGCATCCCTTCGATGTAGAGCCGGTGCCAGATCTCGAGGTTGAGGAGCACCCACAGCCGGAAGTTGTGATCGCGCTTGCCGGCGAGGTGCTGATCCACGAGCTCGCTCATGTACTCGCGCTCGAAGATGCCCTCCGAGACGAATCGCGACTCGGCGACCACCGCGCGCAGGAAGCCCGAGAGCTCGTTGCGCATCCAGAAGGCGAGCGGGAAGCCGAAGCCCTGCTTGCGCCGCGTCACCAGCGCCGCGTCGAGGTAGCGCGCGCCGAGCTTGCGCAGCGCGTACTTGAGCGTCGTGCCGCGCAGCTTCAAGTGCGTCGGGATGCGCATCGCGTGCTCGACCATCGCGTGCTCGAGCAGCGGCGGCCGCACCTCGAGCCCGTGCGCCATCGCCATGCGGTCCACGATCGGCAGCAGGTGGTCGGGCATGCGCGTCATGAGGTCGGTGTAGAGCATCTTGTCCACCAGCTCGCGCGCATTCGGCGAGTCGAAGTAGGCGAGGATCTTCTGCCGTGAATCGGTGCCGGCGAGCCGCGCGCGCACGTCCGGCGTGAAGAGCCGCGCCTTCGCCTCCTCGGTGAAGCGCAGGAAGCTCATGCTCTGGGCGTAGCGGTCACCGTGGCTCACGAGCGACATCTCGTTCAGCCAGCGGAGCTTCTGCGAGAGCCCCTTGTACGCGAAGCTCTCGGGCAGCGCGTCGATCGCCTGCCGCACGACGCCGCGGCGCAGCGACGCCGGCAGCACCGTGAGCGCGTCGGCGAGCCGGTTGCCCGAGAAGCGGTCGTAGCCCGCGAACAGCTCGTCGCCGCCGTCGCCCGAGAGCACGACCTTCACGTGCCGCGCCGCGAGGCGCGAGACGAGATAGCAGCCGACCGCGAACGGATCGGACGGCTCGTCGAGGTGCCAGATCATCTTCGGCACCAGGTGCAACAGGTCGGCGGTCGCGATCTCTTCGTGATGGTCGGTGCGGTAGCGCTGCGCGACCATGCGCGCGTAGGGGAGCTCGTTGAACCCCGCCTCGCGCACGCCGATCGAGAACGTCGCGATCGGCCCATCGGTCTGGCGCGCCGCCATGGCCGTGATCAGGCTCGAATCGTTGCCCCCCGAGAGGAACGCGCCGACCGGGACGTCGGCGAGCATGTGATCCTTGACCGTGGCCTGGAGCCGGCGGTCGAGGTCATCGAGGATCGCGCCTTCGCTGCCCGCCACCTTGTCCACGCACGAGAAGCTCCAGTAGCGCTCGACGCGCACCTGGCCGCGCTCGAAGATCAGCCGGTGCGCGGCCGGGAGCTTGACCACGCCCGAGAAGAGCGTCAGGTCGTCCGGGATGTAGCGGAGCGAGATGTAGTGATAGAGCGCCTCGAGGTTCGTCTCGGCCGGCTTGAGCCCCGCGGCGAGCACGCCCTTCACCTCCGACGCGAACGTGAACGCGCCGTTCGCGTGCGACCAGAAGAGCGGCTTCTGGCCCATGTGGTCGCGGGCGAGCAGCAGACGGTGCTTCGGGCGATCCCAGATCGCGAACGCGAACATGCCCTCGAGATGCTTCACGCAGTCGTCGCCGTAGAGCGCGTAGAGGTGGAGGATCGCCTCGGTGTCGGAGCGCGTGCGCAGGCGACGGCCCCGGCGCTCGAGCTCGACGCGCAGCCGCGGGTAGCTGTAGATCTCGCCGTTGAACACGATCGCGATCTCGCCGCTCTCGTCGAACATCGGCTGATGCCCGCCCGTGAGGTCGAGGATGCTCAAGCGCTTCTGCCCGATCGCCGCCTCGTCGAGCGTCTCCATGCCCTCGTCGTCGGGGCCGCGATGCGCGATCGCCTCGAGCATGCGCGGCAGACGCGCGCGCACGGCCGGATCGCTGGAGACGATGCCCGCGATGCCGCACATGGGCTAGAGATAGCCCTTCTCGCGGTACCACGCCGCGGTGCGCTTCAGGCCCTCGTCGAGCCCGATCGCCGGGCGGTAGCCGATCTCACGCTTCGCGCGCGAGATGTCGAACGCGCGGTTCTGCCGGTACCAGTCGACGCGGCGCGGAAAGATCGGCGGCGTGATCTTGAACGGCTTGCAGATCGTCTCGAAGATGTGACCGGCGATGACCAGCGGCATGACGGGATAGTGCTTGATCGCGAGCGGCCGGCCGAGCGCCCTGCCGACGCGGATCACGATCTCCTCGATCGGCCAGTACTCCTCGTCGGCGATGAGGTACGCCTTCCCGTCGCCGACACCCGGCTGCTGCACGAGCAGGAACGCGTCCACGAGATTGTCGACGTAGAGCGGATGGTAGAGCGTGCGGCCGTTGCCGAACATCGGGAACGTGCCGGTCTTCGCGCGCTTGAAGATCATGAAGAAGCGCTCGGGGTCGCCCGGACCGTAGATCGCCGCCGGCCGCAGGATCACGCACGGCAATCCGCGCCGATGGTACTCGAGGACGATCGGCTCGGCCTCGTACTTGGTGCGCTGATAGTAGTCCGCGGGCGTGATCGGGGCGTCCTCGCCGGCCGGCGGGCGCGCGACGTTGCCGTGGACGCCGCAGGTCGAGCAGTAGATGAAGCGCTTCACGCCGTGATTCACCGCCGCGTCGAGCACCGTGCGCGTCCCGTTCACGTTGACGTCGTAGTAGTATTGCTCCGGCACGTTCAGCTCGCGGAACGCGGCGGCGAGGTGGTGGACGACCTCGACGCCCGCCATGCATCGGTCGACGGCCTCGGCGTCGGTGACCGTGCCGATGTGGACGGTGGCGCCCATGGCCCGCAGCGCATCACACTGCAGGCCTTCCTTGTAGTCGAGGGCCACCACGTCGTGCCCTTCCTGGATGAGCCGGCGCACCAGTGCCGTGCCGGTGAATCCGGTGCCGCCGGTGACCAGGATGCGCATGAAGGATCCTCGGGGGAAGCGCGCGAAGATGCCGATGATAGAGGATGCCGCGCGCGAGGCTCAACATCCGCGGCGTCGCTCGCGCTCCGCCCCGTCGCACTCTGCCCGTTTCGGTGCGCCTGGGCAGTGAACGCGGCGCGTTGCTCACCTCACGGGGCCCGGGGCGCATGACGCGCGATCTCGATGCGTTGACCGGACGCAAGCATGACGTGCTCGTCGTCGGCGCCGGGATCCACGGCGCGTTCGCCGCGTGGGACGCGGCGCTGCGCGGACTTTCGGTCGCGATCGTGGATGGCGGCGACTTCGGCGGCGGCGCGTCGGCCAACAGCCTCAAGATCATCCACGGCGGTCTGCGCTACCTGCAGCAGCCGGATGTCGCGCGGATGCGCGAGTCGATCCGCGAGCGCGCCGCGCTGCTGCGCATCGCGCCCGCGCTCGTGCGGCCGCTGCCGTTCGTGATCGCGACGCGCGGGATGGGGAAGCAGGGCGCGGCGGCGATGGGCGCCGCGCTCTGGCTCACGGACCGCATCGGCTTCGATCGCAACGCGGGGATCGCGGGCGACCGGCGCATCCCGGACGGACGGCTCATCGGCCGCGACGAGGTCGCGCGGCTCGCGCCCGACCTGCCGGCCGATGGCGCGACCGGCGGCGCGCTCTGGTACGACGGACAGGCGATGGACGCGGACCGGCTGACGCTCGCGTGCGTGCGCTCGGCGGCCGCACGCGGCGCCGCGGCGGCGAACTACGTGCGGGTCGCGGGGCTCATCGCCGGCGGCGATCGCGTCGAGGGCGCGCGGGCGGTGGACGAGATGAGCGGGCGCGAACTGGCGATCCGCGCGCGCGTCACGATCGTCGCCTGCGGCGGGAATCCCGCGTGGCTCGCGGGCGCCGGCGATCCCGGGCGCGGCGCGCCGATGGCGCTGGCGATGAACCTCGTCACGCGGCGGCCGCTCGCGGGCGCGGCGGCGTTCGGCGTGCGCTTCAGCGCGCCGCCCGATCCCGGCGGCGCGGGCGGTCGCTATCTGTTCGTCGTGCCGTGGCGGGCGAGCACGATGATCGGCACGTTCTATCGCCTCACGACCGTCGCCGAGGCGGCGGGCCGTCCGACGCCCGCTGACCTCGCCGGGATGCTCGACCAGGTCCGGAGCGCGATGCCGGCGTTCGCGCTCACCGAGGCCGACGTGCGCCTCGTCCACGCCGGTCTGCTGCCGCTCGAGGGCGAACGCGCGCCGGGCGCTTCGCCGAGGCTTGCGGCGCACGCGAGCGTCAGGTCGGCTCGCGCGGGCGAGATCACGATGATCGGCGTCAAGTTCACGACCGCGCGTCACGTTGCCCGGATCGCCGTGGATCGCGCGCTCGACCAGCTCGGCCGGCGGACGCGCTGCGCCACGCACGTGACGCCGCTCGACATGGGCGCGGGGCCGGGTGCCCAAGCCGGCGATGCGATCGCCCCGGGCGCGGCGATTTCGGCCGACGCCGTGCGCCGCACGATCCGCGACGAGATGGCGCTGCGGCTCGCCGACGTGATCCTGCGCCGGACGCCGATCGGCGGCGAGGGCTGCCCGCCGCGCGACGATCTCGACGCCGTGGCGCGCGTGATGGCCGCCGAGCTCGGCTGGGATGAGACGCGCCGCGCGGGCGAGATCCACGCCGTGCGCGCCGCGTACGCGCCGTGCGGAGCGCACGATGACTGACGCCGCCCGCGCCGCCGCGCTTGCCGCGCCGCCGCCGCTCCGCATCCTGGTGCTCGCGCCGCAGCCGTTCTTCCAGGACCGCGGCACGCCGATCGCCGCGCGCGCGCTGCTCGAAACGCTCGCAGCCCGCGGCGTCGCGATCGATCTGCTCACGTTCGCCGGGGGCCGCGACGTGACGATCGCCGGGTGCACGATCCACCGCATCCCGGCGATCCCCGGCACGCGCGGCATCCGTCCCGGGTTCTCGCTCGCGAAGCTCGCCTGCGACGCCGTGATGGCCGTGCAGTGCATGGCGATGCTCGCGACCGGCCGCTATGCGCTCGTCCACGCGCTCGAGGAGTCGGCGTTCATCGCGATGATCGCGCGCTGGATGTTCGGCGTGCCGTTCGTCTACGACATGGACTCCTCGCTCGCGCAGCAGATGGAGGAGACGTATCCGTCGCTCGGCTCGGTGCGCGCCTTGCTCAAGGCGTTCGAGCGCGCCGCGATACGTGCGAGCCTCGGCGTGATCGCCGTGTGCCCGGCGCTGCGTGACATCGCGCTCGGCCACGCGCCAGGCGCGTTCGTGCGCGTGATCGAGGACTTCAGCCTGCTCGGCGACGCGCCGCCCTCGCCCGCCGCGAGCGCCGCGCCCGAATCGCTCGCCGCGACGATCGGCCGATCCGGCCCGATCGTGCTCTACGTCGGCAACCTCGAGGTCTATCAGGGCATCGATCTCCTGATCGAGGCGTTCGCCGAAGGCGCGCCGATCACACCCGGCGCGGAGCTGGTCATGATCGGCGGGCAGGCCGATGACATCGCCCGCTATCGCGAGCGCTGCATGCGGCTCGGCATCGGCGATCGCGTGCACAT
>JACOSV010000074.1 GCA_016178725.1 Candidatus Eiseniibacteriota bacterium | reverse complement strand
ATCGTAGCGCGGCGCGTGCGCTCCGGGACGGCGTCGCGGCGCGCGCGGCGGCTGCTGCAATTGCGGTACTCTCCCCGGCCGGCCACCCGCACAGCGTCACGCACCGCCGCCGGCGTTTCGACGGACGTTCGCGCCATCGCTCCGAGGAGGAGGCACATGACCCCCGAGACCCGCCAGCAGGCGCTGGCCGGCGCCACGCTCACCTACGACGGCCGCGAGCTGGCGCTGCCGGTCGTGCGCGGCACCGAGGACGAGGTCGCGCTCGACATCGAGAAGCTGCGCGGCGCGACGGGGGCGATCACGCTCGATCCCGGGTTCGGCAACACCGGCTCCTGCCGGAGCGCGATCACGTTCATCGACGGCGAGAAGGGGATCCTGCGCTACCGCGGCTACCCGATCGACGAGCTGGCCGAGCGGAGCACGTTCCTCGAGGTGGCGTGGCTGCTCATCAACGGCGAGCTGCCGAACCGCGCGCAGCTCTCGGCGTTCACCGGCGACGTCACGCACCACACGCTGCTGCACGAGAGCTTCCGCCGCTTCTTCGAGGCGCTGCCCAAGGACGCGCATCCGATGCCGGTGTGCGCCGCGGCGGTCGCGGCGCTCGCGACGTTCTATCAGGAGCCCGAGACCGACAAGAAGATGAGCGAGACGGCGGTGCGCCTGATCGCCAAGATGCCGACGCTCGCGGCGTACTCGTACAAGCACTCGATCGGCCAGCCGTTCATGTATCCGCGCAACTCCCTCGACTACTCGGCGACCTTCCTGCACATGATGTTCGCGACGCCGTGCGAGGACGGCGATCCCGATCCGCTGCTCGCGAAGACGCTCGACCTGCTCCTGATCCTCCACGCCGATCACGAGCAGAACTGCTCGACCAGCACCGTGCGCACGGTCGGCAGCTCGGGCGCCAACCTGTTCGCGAGCATCTCGGCCGGAATCAGCGCGCTGTGGGGCCCGCTCCACGGCGGCGCGAACCAGCAGGTGATCGAGATGCTCGAGAAGATCGAGGCCGAGGGCGGCGACGTGCAGGTGTTCGTCAACCGCGCGAAGGACAAGAAGGACAACAGCCGGCTGATGGGCTTCGGCCACCGCGTGTACAAGAACTACGACCCGCGCGCGCAGGTGCTCAAGCGCTCGTGCACCGAGGTGCTCAACCGTCTCGGCATCCGGAGCCGCCAGCTCGAGATCGCGATGAAGCTCGAGGAGATCGCGCTCAAGGACGACTACTTCATCAGCCACAAGCTCTACCCGAACGTGGATTTCTACTCGGGCATCATCTACAAGGCGCTCGGGATCCCGGTGAACATGTTCACGGTGATGTTCGCGATCGGCCGCATGCCGGGATGGATCGCGCAGTGGCTCGAGATGCGCCACGATCCGGCGACGCGCATCGCCCGTCCGCGGCAGATCTACACCGGCGCGGTGAAGCGCCCGTACGTCGAGATGGAGCGGCGTGGAACATAGGCAAGGCGCACGCCGGCGGCCGTTGCCCGCGCCGGAATTCGCCGCAAGACAGGCGCGCTGTCTTCCGATAACCTCATGTAGAGCCATGCACGCCTCCCGTGGTCCCCGTGCCCGCCGCGCGCCGGCGCTGATCGCCGGCCTCGTCCTGTTCCTCGCCGGCAGCAACTACTGCGTGCTCGCCGCGATGGGCGGAAACGCCCGCATGGCGTGCATGACGGTGGTGACGAATCCCGCGCCGCGCTGCCCGCTGTGCGCGCACCACGCGCCGGCGAAGCACGAAGGCGCGCGGCCCTCGTGCTGTCCCGCGCCGGTCGTCGCGCCGAAGGCGCCGTCGCTCGCGACGATCGTCCTCGTCGCCGGCCCGGTCATCGCGCTCGCGCTCGACGCGCACGCGACGCCGATCGTCACGCTCCATCGCGGCCGCCCGGCCGCATCCGAGTCGCCGCCACCCGCGCGGCTCGTCCGCGCGCCGCTTCCGGCGCGCGCTCCGCCTCTCGCCTAGGTCCTGAATCGCGGCGGATGGCCTCTGCCATCCGCGTGCCGCGCGTCGTCTCGCGCGGCCGATCCCGTCCCTCGCGCGCTCGCGCGCGGCGGACACGTCAGGACTCGCCGGGGCTCGCGCCTGGGCGGTGAGAGGAGTCGAAACGATGTCTCGTTCCCGTGCGGCCGGCGCCGCCATCCACTTCGGTCCGGCGGCGCGCGCCGCGGCGCAGGCGCTGGTCGCGCTCGTGATCGCCACACCCGCGGCCGCGGCGCTCGACATGGCCGAGACGCTGCGCGAGGTCGTGACGGCCCATCCCACGCTCGCCGTGCGGGCCGCCGAGGTGGACGCCGCGCGCCGGCGGGTCGGCCCCGCGGGCGCCTGGCCCGCGCCGATGGTCGAGGCCGGGGTGATGAACGTGCCGACCAGCGGCTCGTTCGACACCGACCCCATGACGATGAAGACGATCGGGCTCGAACAGACCGTGCCGGTGTTCGGCGCCAACGGCCGCGCGCGTCGCTCGGCGCGCGCGGCGGTCGCCGCGGCCGAAGCCGGGGCGGAGCAGACGCGCTTCGATCTGTTGGGCGCGGCGTGGCAGGCCTACGCCGACGCGTACTACGCCGCGCGGCTGTCGGCGCTCGCGGCGACGCACCATGTGATCCTCGATCGCATGGTCGAGGCGGCGCGCGTGCGCTACGAGACCGGGCACGGCCGCCTCGAAGACGTGCTCCGCTCACAGGCCGAGCAGGCGAGCCTCGACGCCGACCTCGCGATGTTCCGCGCCGAGGCACGCGCGGCGCGGGCACGTCTCGACGCCCTGCGCGGCGTCGCCGCAGGCGCGCCGGCCGGTGCGGATTCGCTCGCGGCGCCACCCGACGTGACGGTTCCCGAGAGCACGGACCCGTGGCTCGCGGCGCTCACCGACGCGCATCCGCGGCTGCGCGGGCAGACGGCGGAGATCGAGCGCTGGCGGCAGGCGGCCGGCGCCGAGCGCCGGCGCACGTGGCCCGACCTCGAGTTGCGCGGCAGCTACGGGCGCCGCGAGGCGATCATGGGCGTTCCGCAGGACAACATGTTCAGCGCCTCGGTCGGCTTCACGCTGCCGCTGTTCGCCGGCAACCGCTCGTCGCAGGCGGGCGAGATGGACGCGATGGCGCGCGCGAGCGAAGCGGAGCGGCGCGCGGCCGACCTCGATCTGCGCGCCGGGATCACCGAGGCGCACGCCGAGGCGCTCGGCGCCCGGTCACGCGCCGCGCTCATCGCCGACACGGTGATCGTGACGCAGCGGCGCGCGCTCGAGGCGGCGTGGTCGGCCTATCGCGCGGGCGGCGGTGACATGTGGCGCGTGTTCGAGTCCACCCACGCGATCTACGACGATGAGGTCGCCGCGATCCGCGCGCGCCAGGGTCTCGCGCACGCGATGGCGCGATTCGTGGCGTTGACCGGCCGCGCCGATCTCGCCGGCGTGGCGCTGCCACGGGAGGATCGGCGATGAACGACGAGAGCCGGATCGCTTCGCCGGGCGCATCGCCCGCCGACTCGCACACGCCGCCGCCCGGCGCGCGCTCGATGAACATCCTGCGCTGGGTGCTGTTCGCCGGCCTGCTGCTGCTCGCCGCCGTGAGCGTCGGCGGCTACCTCCTCGCGCGCCGCGGCGGGCCGCACGGCGCTGGCGTCGCGGCGCACGCCCGCTACTACTGCCCGATGCACCCGAGCTACACGTCGGATCGTCCGGGCGAATGCCCGATCTGCGGCATGACGCTCGAGCCGATCCCGGCCGGCGGTGTTCCCAGCGCGGACAGCGCCATGACGGGCGACGTGCCGGGGCTCTCGACCGTTCAGCTCACGCCCGAGCGCGTGCAGATGATCGGCGTGCGCACGGCGCGCGTCGCGCGCCGCGTCCTCGGGGGCGATCTCGAGCTGGCCGCCGAGGTGGCACCGGACGAGGGGTCGCTGCGGCGCGTCACGGTGCGGGTCTCGGGTCAGGTGCAGCAGCTCATGGTCAATCACGTCGGCCAGCGCGTCGCGGTCGGCGACCCCCTGCTCTCGATCTACAGCCCCGAGGTGCTCCAGACCGAGCAGGAGCTCCTGATCGAGCGCGGCGCCGGCGACACCGTGGCGGTCGACGAGCACGGCATGGGCGGGCCGTCGGTGGCGCGCGAGCGCCTGCGGCTCCTCGGCGTGCCGGTAGCGGAGATCCGCCGGCTCGAACTCGAGCGTGTGGCCTCGCCGGTGGTGACGTTCAACAGCCGTTACGCCGGCGTGGTGCTCGAACGCTTCGTGACCGAGGGCCAGCAGATCGGCCCCGATACGCCGCTCTTCACCATCGCCGACCTCGGGCGCGTGTGGGTGCTCGCCGACGTGTACGAGATGGATGCCGCGCGCGTCCGCACCGGCGACCGCGCGACGTTCGTTCCGGACGCCATGGGCGGGGCCGCGCGCTCCGGCGCGATCGAGTTCGTCTATCCCACCGTGTCGGGCGAGACGCGCACGCTCAAGGTGCGGCTCGCGCTCGACAACCCCGGCGGCGCGCTCAAGCCCGGCATGTACGGGCGCGTGCGCATCGCCGGTCGCGGCGGTCCTGCGCTGGTGGTGCCCGGCGAGGCGGTGATCGAGACCGGCGAGCGCCGCTACGTATTCCTCGCCCACGCCGGCGGACGCTTCGAGCCGCGCACGGTCACGACCGGCGCGCGCGGCGACGGCATGGTGCAGGTGCTCTCGGGCGTCGCCGAGGGCGACACGGTGGCGGCCAGCGCGGCGTTCCTGATCGACTCGGAGAGCCGGCTCAAGGCGGCGATCTCGGGCATGGGCGGAGGAAGCGCCATGCCCGGGATGCCCGGCATGGCGCCGTCGTCGGCGCCCGCACCGCGAGGAGGACGCTGACCATGGTCGGCGCGATCATCGACTATTGCGCGCGTCACCGGACGCTGGTCTTCGTCGCCACCGCGCTGGCCGTGATCGGCGGGCTGGCCGCGCTGCGTGGCGTGCCGCTCGACGCTATCCCCGACCTCTCCGATCCGCAGGTCGTCCTCTTCACCGAGTGGATGGGCCGCAGCCCCGACCTGGTCGAGGACCAGGTCACCTATCCCATCGTGTCCTCGCTGCTCGGCTCGCCGCGCGTGGTCGCGGTGCGCGGGCAATCGATGTTCGGCATGAGCTTCATCTACGTCATCTTCCAGGAGGGCACCGATCCCTACTGGGCGCGCAGTCGCGTGCTCGAGACCATGAACTCGATCCGCGCGCGGCTGCCCGAGGGTGTGACGCCGACGCTCGGTCCCGACGCGACGTCGATCGGCTGGGTGTTCCAGTACGCGCTGGTCGACAAGAGCGGACGCCACGATCTCGCCGAGCTGCGCACCTTCCAGGACTTCCACCTGCGCTACGCGCTGGCCTCGGTCCCCGGCGTCGCCGAGGTCGCCTCGGTCGGCGGCTACCAGCGCCAGTATCAGGTCGAGATCGATCCGGTCCGGCTGCGCGCCCACGGCCTCGAACTAGGCGAGGTGACCGCCGCGATCCGCGGCAGCAACGGCGAGTCGGGCGGCCGCGTGATCGAGATGTCGGGGCGCGAATACTTCGTGCGCGGTCGCGGCTACGTGAAGACCCTCGACGACCTCGGCCGGATCGCGCTCGGCGTCGACCCGGCGAACGGCGTGCCGATCCGCGTCGCCGACGTGGCGACGGTGAGCTTCGGCCCCGACATCCGCCGCGGCGTGAGCGAACTCGACGGCGAGGGCGAGGCGGTGGGCGGAACCATCGTCATGCGCTACGGCGAGAACGCGCTCACCGTGATCGAACGCGTGAAGGCGCGGCTCAAGGAGCTGATGCCGAGCTTCCCGCCCGGCATCGAGCTGCGCGTGGTCTACGACCGCTCGAGCCTGATCCATCGCGCCATCGACACGCTGCGCCACACGCTGGTCGAGGAGGGGATCGTGGTCAGCCTCGTGATCCTCCTCTTCCTGCTCCATCTGCGCAGCACGCTGATCCCGGTGCTGGCGCTGCCGGTGGCGGTGCTGCTCGCCTTCGTGCCCATGCGGCTGCTCGGCGTCAATTCGAACATCATGAGCCTCGGCGGGATCGCGATCGCGATCGGCGCCATGGTGGACGCGGCGATCGTGCTGGTCGAGAACGCGCACAAGCACCTCGAGCTGCTGCCCGCCGGCGCGGGCGCGGCCGAGCGGGAGCGCACGCTGATCGCCGCGGCGCGCGAGGTGGGGCCCGCCATCTTCTACTCGCTGCTCATCATCACCGTCGCCTTCCTGCCCATCTTCGCGCTCAACGGACAGGGCGGCCGGCTGTTCAAGCCGCTCGCCTTCACCAAGACGTTCGCGATGGGATTCGCGGCGCTGGTCTCGATCACGCTGGTCCCGGCGCTCATGTCGCTGCTCCTGCGCGGGCGCATCCGCCACGAGTCGGAGCACCCGGTGTCGCGCGCGATCATCGGCGTCTATCGCCCGTTCGCCTGGGTGGCGCTCAAGAATCCGAAGACCACGATCGCCATCGGGCTCGCGGCGCTGCTCTCCGCCCTGCCCATGGCGGCCCGGCTCGGCCACGAGTTCATGCCGCCGCTCAACGAAGGCGACCTGCTCTACATGCCGACCACGCTGCCCGCGATCTCGATCGAGGAGGCGAAACGCGTGCTCCAGATCCAGGACCGGCTGATCCGCGGCTTCCCCGAGGTCGAGCGCGTGTTCGGCAAGGCCGGGCGCTCCGAGTCGGCCACCGATCCGGCGCCGCTCTCGATGGTCGAAACGGTGGTGAAGCTCCGCCCGCGGGACCAGTGGCGCACGATCCCGGTGGATCGCTGGTACTCGTCGTGGGCGCCCACGTGGCTCCGGCCGCTGTTCCGGCCGCTGTGGCCGGACCGGCGGCGCATGACGTGGGACGAGCTGGTCGCCGAGCTCAACCGCCCGCTGCAGGTGCCGGGGTGGACCAACGCCTGGACGATGCCGATCAAGACCCGTATCGACATGCTGGCGACCGGCATCCGCACGCCGATCGGGAT
>JACOSV010000073.1 GCA_016178725.1 Candidatus Eiseniibacteriota bacterium | reverse complement strand
GCCGGCGCGCGGCTCATCGCGTTCGGCATCGCGCTCTCGACGCTCGGCTTCCTGAGCCAGAGCATGCTGACCGCGCCGCGCGTCTACTACGCGATGGCGGCGGACGGTCTCTTCTTCAGGGGCGTCGCGCGGCTCGATCCGCGCACGCATGCGCCGGTGGTCGCGATCGTCCTGCAGGGCGCCGTGGCGATGGCGATCGCGGCGATCGGGCGCTACGAGCAGATCCTGAACTACATGGTGGGCGTGGACTGGATCTTCTTCACGCTCTCGGCGACGACGGTGTTCGCGCTGCGCCGCCGCGACCGGGGCAGCGGCGAGCGCGGCTTCGAGATCCCCGGGCACCCGGTCACCACGATCGCGTTCGTCGCCTCGGGCGCGCTGATCGTCGCCGCGACCGTCGGCCGCTATCCGCTCGACAGCCTGATCGGGATCGGGATCGTCGCCGCGGGCGTGCCGGCCTACCTCCTCTGGGCGAGGGCGCGATGAGCACGGTCGAAGACCTGCGCGACTACATGCACTGGGCGAAGACGAAGATGGACGCGCGCTACACGCTCGCCTCGAGCGGCGTGCGGCCGGTGACGATGGCCGAGCTGGGCGCGACGCTCGACGATGTCGTGCTCCAGGGGCCGCCCGGCTACGGCTGGGCGCCGCTCACGCAGGCGCTCGCCGCGCGCATGGGCGTCGCGGAGGACTGCGTCGTCTCGGCGCTCGGCACGACGCAGGCGAACCATCTCGCGATCGCGGCGCTCGTCGGTCCCGGCGACGACGCGGTGGTCGAGCACCCGGCGTACGAGCCCCTGCTCCAGCTCGTCCGCCACCGCGGCGCGACGCCGCGCACGTTCGAGCGCCGCGCCGAGGACGGGTGGCGGATCGATCCCGCCGCCGTGCGCCGCGCGATGACGCCGCGGACGCGGACGATCGTGATCACGAACCTGCACAATCCGACCGGCGCGCCGGCCGACGAGGCGACGCTCGCGGCGCTCGGCGCGATCGCGCGCGACGCGAAGGCGCGCGTCGTCGTGGACGAGGTCTACCTCGAGGTGCCGTGGATCGAGGGCGACCGCGCGACGCCGGCGCCGCGCTCGGCGTTCCATCTCGGGCCGGAGTTCGTCGTGACGAGCAGCCTGACCAAGGGCTTCGGCCTCGGCGGGCTGCGCTGCGGCTGGATCCTCGCCGAGCCCGCGCTCGCCGCGCGCATGTGGTCGCTGCTCGACATGACGGTCGGCAACGCGCCGCACGTCGCGGAGCGCCTGTGCCTCGTCGCGCTCAACCGGCTGCCGGCGCTCGCCGATCGCGCGCGCGCGCTGCTCGCCGCGAACCGTCCGCGGCTCACGGGCTTCCTCGACGGGCGCGACGATCTCGAGGTCGTGCGGCCGGCGGGCGGCACGGTGATGTTCCCGCGCTGGCGCGGCGGCGACGTGGAGCGTCTGTGCGCGCGGCTCCGCGAGCGCTACGCGACGTCGATCGTGCCGGGCCGCTTCTTCGGCGCGCCCGAGCACTTCCGGATCGGAATCGGCGGCGACACCGCGGTCCTCACCGAGGGGCTCGACCGCCTCGGCCGGGCGCTCGACGAGCTCCGCTAGCGCCGGCCGAGCAACCATTCGCCGGCTCCAAACGTCCATAGAGGCGCCGGAGGACGCGGGGTTCACGGGAGTTCGGGACGAACGCGGAACTTCCGCCCCACGTGCGCGGAGCGGGCGCTCGCGGCCCGCCGAGCCCACCGGCTACAGTCATCGGTCGACTCCAACGACGTCCCCAACGCCACCGAGGATCTCCTGATGCCGCTGCGTGCCGCTCTCGTTGCGACGGTGCTCGTCTTCCCCGCTCTGGCGTTCGCCCAGGCCCAGCCGGCCGCGGTGACCAGCGTCAAGGGCAAGTTCCAGGATCCGATCACCCGCGCCGCGGTCCCCGAGGTCGCGGTCAAGATGACCAGCCTCGCCGACACGTCGGACGTGTACCACGTGACCGCGAAGGAGGACGGGTCGTTCGAGGTCCCGGCGCTCGGCGTCCACAGCTACCGGCTCGAGGCGACGCGGCTCGGCTACGCTCCGCTCAAGATGGTGGTCCGCGTCAGCACGAAGAATCAGGACCTCGGCGTGCTGGCGATGACCACCGAATCGGTGCCGGTGAGCGGCATCACCGTGCACGAATCGCCGCCGCCCGCGATCCAGAAGGGCGACACGACCGAGTTCCACGCCGGCGCGGTCAAGATCGGCCGCGACGCCAACGCCGAGGATCTGGTGCAGAAGCTGCCCGGCGTGACGATGGAGAACGGGCAGGTCAAGGCGCAGGGCGAGGCGGTGCAGAACGTGCTCGTCAACGGCAAGCCGTTCTTCGGCAGCGACCCGACCGCCGCGATGCGCAACCTGCCGGCCGAGGTGGTGGACCGCATCCAGGTCTACGACAAGGCCAGCGATCAGTCGGAGTTCAGCGGCTTCGACGACGGCCAGTCGCAGAAGACGATGAACTTCATCCTGCGCAACCAGAACACCAAGTTCGGCAAGGTGTACGCCGGCTACGGCGATCAGGACCGCTATCAGGCGGGCGGCAACGCCACCGTGATCCACGGCGGACAGCGCATCACCGCGATCGGGCTCTCGAACAACATCAACCAGCGGAACTTCTCGCCGCTCGATCTGTTCGGCGCGATGAGCGGCATCAACCTCGGCGGCGGCGGCCCCAGGATCATGCAGATGATGGGCGGCGGCGGCAGCGGCGGCAGGGGCATGAGCATGATGTTCCGCGGCGGCGGTTTCTCGGGCGGCGGCTTCGATCCGAGCAGCTTCCTCGTCGGCGGCCAGTCGGGCGTCAGCACCACGAACTCGGGCGGCATCAACTACGTGAACCAGTGGGGCCCCAAGGTTTCGCTCACGGCGAGCACGTTCCTGAACGGCACCGACAACAAGGACGTGCAGACGGTGGCGCGCCAGTACCTGCCGCCGCAGGATTCGCTCGCCTACTACGACCAGGGATCGACCGCCAACAGCACGAACGAGAACGAACGCGCCGACGTCCGGCTCGAGTGGTCGCCCGATTCGAGCAACTCGGTGATCGTCCAGCCGCGGCTCTACTTCTCGCGCAACGACGCGAGCAGCGTCGGCGGGGCGTCCAACGTGACGACCGAGGGCTCGACGATCAGCGGCGTCCAGAGCTCGACGTTCGACGGCGTCCACGGCAACAACCTGTCGAACCGCTTGACGCTGCGGCACCGCTTCGAGCGCCGCGGGCGCAACATCTCGGCCGACATCAGCCTCGGCCACTCGGTGCGCAACGGCAACGGGTCGCAGGCCTCCATCACCGACTTCTATCAGGGCGCGAACACCGTCGGCAGCGACACGCTCGACCAGCGCTCGAACTCGCGCACCGAGACCAACTCGTTCTCGACGCGCATCGCCTACACCGAGCCGCTCACGAAATCGCTGCAGGCGCAGCTCATCTACAACCCGTCGATCACGAAGAGCGACGCCGACGCGCGCGGGATGCTGCTCGACCCCCAGACCGGCGAGTACACGCTCCCCGACACGGCGCTCACGAACACCTATCACAACCGCAACACCACGCAGAACGGCGGCCTCGCGGTGCTCTACACGCGCGGTACGTGGCGCTGGCTGACCAACGCGTCGTACCAGCACCTCGACATCCGGTCGGACGAAGCGTTCCCGTTCGTCACCTCGCTCGACCACGCGTTCGACGACTTCCTGCCGTCGATGACCCTGTCGGGCACGTTTGCCAACCGCCGCAACCTGCGCCTGGCCTGGACGACGTCGGCGGGCCCGCCGTCGGTCGGCCAGCTGCAGAACGTGGTCAACAACTCGAACCCGCTGTCGCTCACGAGCGGCAACCCGAGCCTGCGGCCGAACTACAGCAACACGATCTCGCTGCGCGTCTCCGAGGCGAACCCGCTCCAGTCGCGCAGCCGGTTCCTGTTCGCCAACGTGACCCGCACCTCGCACACGATCGCCAATGCGACGTTCACGGCGCCGAGCGACACCGTGGTGGACGGCGTGAATCTGGCACGCGGCACGCAGCTCACGCGTCCGCTCAACCTGGGCGAGTCGTGGAACGCGAACCTGTTCGGCGTCTACAGCCGGCCGGCCAGCTTCCTGAAGAGCATCCTGTCGTTCAACGGCGGCGGCTCGTTCACGCGCACGCCGACGCGGGTCAACGGCGTGACCAACGTCGGCAGCACGTACGTCCTCCGCTCGGGCGTGGTGATGGCGAGCAACATCAGCGAGAACCTCGACTTCACCGTGTCGTACCAGGGCACGTACAACATCTCGCGCTACACGATGTCGACGAGCAACCGCGGCGACTACTACACGCACACGATCGGCGTGCGCTTCAACGCGGTCGCGGCGCACGGCGTCGTGGTGCGCGAGGAGCTGACCAACAATCTGCAGAGCGGCGTGCCGTCCGCGTACGGGCAGGATGTCGTGCTGTGGAACACGACGCTCGGCAAGAAGTTCCTCAAGGACCAGCGCGGCGAGCTGCGCGTGACCGCGAGCGACGTGCTGCGCCAGAACCAGAGCGTCAGCCGCTCGGTCACCGAGACCTACGTGCAGGACTCGCGCGACCTCACGCTCTCCCGCTACGTTCAGGCCGTGTTCACCTACAGCTTCAAGTAGACGGGCGCCGTCGGGCGCGACGCCGGGCCGCCGTGGAGCGTCGCGCCGACCGGCCTACGGGCCGATCAGTCGTACGAGCACCGGGTAGGTGAGCGCGGGGTTCCCCTTCACCTGCTCGGGATCGACGATGTCGTGGCTCAAGTCGAGCCGCGCGGGAAACCGATACGTCTCGACCGCACGGCCGGATCGCCGCCAACCGTCGATGGCGCGGTCGCAGAGTCCATTGTCCACGGCGGGATCGCCGCCGACGGTCACCACGGCGATCGTGCGGCACGCGGGAGGACGCCGCGCGGCGTCCTCCACCACCATCCAGCCCAGACGCAGCGTCGCGGCGACCACCCGTGTCGCGAAGCGCGGGTACACGTGCTTCGGCCCCAGGAGCGCCCGCCTGCGCGCGTCGTCCCACCAGACGAACAGGTTGGGCAGCGCCCCGGCGAGACGCGAGACGATCGGCGTCCAGGCGCCCGGCGCGCGCGCGACCCCGAGCATCGGAGCGATGAGCACGGCACGATCCACGTCCGGCCGCTGCTCGGCCGCCCACGCGGCGAGCGTGCCGCCGACCGAGAGCCCGACGACGGTGACGCTGTCGCCCAGCCCGTGCGCGAGATCGATCGCCCGGTCGGCGAACGTCCGCAGCTCGCCCGCGTCGCTCCGGGCGAGCTGGTCGGTCATGCGATCCGCCCACCCGTGGCGGGGCAGGCGCGGAATGAGCACGTTGGCGCCGCGGGCGAACGCGATGCGGCCCAGCGAATCGAACTGCGCCGGACAGTTGGTCAGACCATGGAACATGACGACGACGCGCGCCGCGCGGGCGCCGTGGGTGAAGAGTCGCGTGCGGCATTCCGGCGCGATCGCCGCCCCGTCTTCGGCGCGGAGTCCGTCGATCCGCCGCAGCGCCTCGGCGTAGTCGGCGACCGGCCGCGGATCGGCCGTCAGTCCGGATCGCGAGAGCGGGATGGACAGCCAGACGACGATCCCGATGACGGCGGCGAGCGCGAGTCCGAGGAGGCGGCGCATGGGTGTTTGCACTATAGACCGCCCTTGACACCTAGCGCCGCTATGCCTAGTGTGTCTAGGTATGAAGCGCGAACCGATGCTCGCCGGGCCGATCGACCTCATGGTGCTCGCGGTGGTGGACCGCCGGCCCTCGCACGGCTACGCGATCCTGTCGGCGCTGCGGCTGAAGAGCGGCGGCCGGCTCGATCTCGCCGAGGGGACGATCTACCCGGCGCTCTACCGGCTCGAGCAGGCCGGCTATCTCGCGAGCGACGCGCGCACCGTTTCGGGCCGCAGCCGCCGCACCTACCGCCTCACCCGCGCGGGCCGGACGGCGCTGCGCGAACGGCGGCGGGCGTGGCGCGATCTGGTCGCGAGCATGGACGCCATCGTCCACGGGGCGGCCGGCGACCATGGATAGCCCGGCCGAAGCGTATCTGCGCGAGCTGCGGCACGCGCTGCGGCGCGATCCGTTGCTGGCGCGCCGCGTCATCGAGGAAGCCCGCGATCATCTGACGCTGATCGCCGACGAAGAACGGAGGCACGGCATGTCGCAGCACGAAGCCGAGGAAGCCGCGGTGCGTCGTTTCGGTCCCGCGGGACCGCTCGCGGTCCAGTTCGACGGGTTCTCGCTCCCGCTCAAGATCATGGTGGGTCTGAGCGCGGGGATGACGCTCATGGTCGCGCTGTGGCTCATCACGGTGATCGTGGCCATCCTGCCGGCGCGCGACCCGGCGCGCATCCCGCTCTGGACCGGGCTCGCGGCCGGGTTCTTGATCTACAGCGGCCTCACGCTCGCCTACCTGATCGTCGGCCCGAAGCAGCCGGTGCTGCGGGCGACGGTGCTGGCCCTGTCGGTGGTCGCGATCGCGCTCGGCGCTTACGGCGTGGTGCGCATGGCGACCGCGACGAGCGGGCACTTCGAGGGCTACCTGCTGCTGATGGGGCTGATCCTCGCCGGCCACGGCATCGTCGCGCTGATCGATACGGCGATGTCGGCCGCGATCGCGCGCAGGATCGCCGCGCACTGACCCCGGCGGGCCGGGCGGATCAGCGACCGGCCGCGGCCAGCGCCTTCGCCGCCGACTTCGCGAGGTAGGGCGACAGCCGCGCCGCCTCGCGGTACTCGGCGAGCGCACGGTCCTTCGCTCCCGTCTTCGCGAGCACATCGCCGAGCGCTTCGTGCGCCCGGTACGAGCCCGGCGCGCGCGCGACCTCGAGCTCGAGCACGGCGATCGCCGCCGGCGCCCGGCCCGGCTGCGCCGCGAGCTGGCGGCCGACAGCGAGCATGCCTGCTTCGCTGATGACGTACTCGGCGGGCGCGGCACGCGCCCGCTCGGCGAGCGCGCGGTAGAGCGACCGCAGCGAATCGGGACCGGCGAGGGCGCCCGCGGCCGCCAGCCGGCCGGGAATGCTCACCGGATAGCGGAACGTCTCCCCCATCAGCGCGTGCACGATCTTCCGGAACGGGAACTCCTGCGCGCTCTGGTTCGCGAGCTGGACGATCACGATGCGTGAGCGCGGATGGACGTAGATCCGCTGGCCGCGCGAGCCGTCGGCGAAGAAGTCGCGCTCCGCGTCCCAGTTCTGCATCGGGATCCACCAGCATTGCCGGTGCTGCATCTGCCACCACGTGGCGACCTCGGGCTCGGTGCGCGAACGGTCGAGCGTGGTCGACGCCTCGACCCAGTCGCGCGGCAGGATCGCGACACCGTCCCGCTCGCCGCCGTCGAGATACAGCCGGCCGAACCGCGCCAGGTCGCGCGCGGTGGCGTTGATCCCCGAGGCGGCGTGCTCCATCCCGCCGCGGCGATCGAGGTCCCAGCTCGCGTCGCTCTCGGCGCCCATCGGCCGCCAGATCCCGTCCTCGAGCTGCTGCGCGATCGTCCGTCCGGTCGCGCGGGCCAGCACCCAGCCCAGGACCTCGGCGTCGCTGTCCTTGTACGCCCAGCGCAGGCCGGGAGGATCTTCGCGGCGCTGGCCCGCGATCGCGCGGGCGAGATTGCCGGTGTAGAAGAAGCGTGCATCGCCCGAGCGGAGGTCGTGCCACAGGTGCCCGTTGGTGCGCGTGTAGGCGATCCCCGACTGCATGCCGAGCAGATGCCGCAGGGTGACACCGCGGTAGGCCGGGTTGCGCCACAGCTCGGGCACGTAGCGCGTCACGCTGTCGTCGAGGCTCCGGATCGCGCCGGTCGCGAGCGCGCGGCCGAGCAGCGCCGAGGTCACCGACTTCGCCACCGAGAACGAGCTGGACGTGGTCGCGGGCCCGTAGCCTTCGAAGTAGCGCTCGTAGAGCACGGTGTCGTCGCGGACCACCACGAACGCCCGAACGTGCCGCCGCCGCAGATACTCGGCGAGCGGACGCATCGTGAGATCGACGTCGCGCACCGTCACGGTGTCGAGGTCGTCCCTCGGGTGCGCCGCGGGAACCAGGGCCGAGGGGCGGTCGGCGCGATGAACGATCCGCTGCGCGAAGATCTCGCGCGGGCGGTCCGACGCGGGGTCCTGATAGCGCACGATGCGCATCGTCGTGCAGCCGTGGAGCAGGAGCGTCGCGGCGGCGACGCCGATCCACGCCGCGAGCCGCTGCGGACGCAGTCGCGCGGCGCGCCGGCGCGGCGCGAACGTGCGCAGCGCGACGCGGGCGAGCGCCGTGAAGTCCTCGGACGCGGCCGGCACCCGCCGCCGGCGCAGCAGGAATCCGTGGTAGGCGTAGTAGAAGAGATCGGCGACGCCGGTTCGGCCGGTCACGGCGCGGAACAGCCGCATCCGTTCGCGCTCGGCGCGGTTCACCCGCTCCGCCACCTTCGGGTCGAGGGCGGCCCAGGCGAAGATCGCGGCGTCGGACGGCGAATCGCCCCGCTCGCTGCTCCGGTTGCGCCGGGCCAGCTCGTCGAGAATGCCGGGCAGCGCGGTGCGCGGATCCGTGCGCTTGAGCGCGTCGGCGAGCAGCCGCGCCTCGTCCTCCCACTCGCGCAGCAGCGCCTCGAGCAGCGCGCCGCGGTCCCTGAAGTGCCAGTAGAAGCTGCCCTTGGTGACGCGCAGCGTCTTCGCCAGCGGCTCGACGCGCACGGCATGCGGCCCGCGATGGAGCAACGCGAGCCGTGCCGCGCGCAGCCAGTCCGCTTTCGTGCGTGTCCGAGGCGCCATACGGTTGCGTATGGTACCGGACGGCGGAGTCCGGCGTCAATACGGTACCGTATGGTGTCCTACCGCCCGCCCCGGCTCCCCGCCGCGCGACTCAGCGCTTTCGCCTGCACTCCGGGCGGCAGCGACGGCGCCAGCGTCTCGGGCATCTCCGCCAGCACGTAGGTCATCACGGCGAGCGCCGCGACGTTCTTCCGCATCTCGATCGGATCGATCTTGTCGAGCATGTCGGCCTGCGTGTGGTGCCAGTCGAAGTAGTGCTCCATCGTCGTCCGGTGCGCGACGCCGGGCACGCCCTTGCGCATGAGGGGTCCGATGTCGGCGCCGCCGCCGCCGCCGTTCACCGACTCGCCGCCGAGACCCGAGAAC
The DNA here is from genome assembly GCA_016178725.1 of Candidatus Eiseniibacteriota bacterium. Classification (GTDB taxonomy): domain Bacteria; phylum Eisenbacteria; class RBG-16-71-46; order RBG-16-71-46; family RBG-16-71-46; genus WS-11. Next base: position 8,695 of record JACOSV010000073.1, on the reverse strand, counting down.
AGCGGCGCGATCTCGCGCATCCGCGCGATCGCCGGCGTCTCGCGCGCCACGTCCGCCGAATCCGAGCCGAGCTGGTGGACTCCAACGTCGAATCCGGCGAGGCGCTCGACGCCGCCGTCGGTCTCGATCGCCGCGACGTGCTTCTCGATCGCCGGCCCAAGCGAATCCGCGTAGGCCTGTGCGCCGCGGGTCCCGTTCTCCTCGTTGGTCCAGAAGACGACGCGCACCGTGCGGCGCGGCCGCAGGCCGAGCGCCTTCATCAGCCGCACCGCTTCGAGGCTGATCGCGACGCCGCAGCCGTCGTCCTGCGCGCCCGAGCCCACGTCCCACGAATCGAGGTGCCCGCCGACCACCACCACCTCGTCCGGCTTCTCGCGCCCGCGCAGCTCGCCGATGACGTTGTACGACATCGCGTCGGGGAGCATCTGCGCCGCCATCTCGAGATGGACGCGCACGCGCTCGCCGCGGTCGGTGAGCCGATGGATGCGCGCCGCGTCCTCGATCGTCACCGCGGCGGCCGGGATCCTGGGGATGCTGTCCACGTACGCGTTCATGTTGCCCGTGTGCGGCGTGCGCAGGCTGACCGGTCCGACCGAGCGCACGAGCGCGGCGACGGCGCCGCGCGCCGCGGCGCGGTTCGCGCCCGAGCCGCGATAGCGCACCGTCTCGCCGTATGTCCTGAACGGCACGTCGTAGAGGACGATCCTGCCGCGCACCTGATCGGCCGGCAGCGAATCGAGCGCCGCGAATCCGTTGACCACGATGACGTCCGCGGTGATCCCGCCGGGCGGCGTGCCGACGCTGCGGCCGAGACCGAGCATCGCGATCGCGTGCGGGCCGGGCTCGACGATCTCGGCGTGCTCGGCGCCGCGCACCCAGTGCGGCACCATCGCCGCCTGCCGGCGCACACGCTCGAGCCCGTCCTCGGTCATCGCCCGCTGCGCCCAGTCCACGGCGCGCTCGAGCTGCGGCGAGCCGGAGAGCCGGTTGCCGATCCCGTCGCAGAGCTGCGAGAGGCGCAGGTACGCGTGATCGCTCGCGAGCGCCGCGCCGATCAGCCGGGCCGCCGCGTCGTGGTAGCGCACGGCGATCGCCGTGCCCGCCGCGACCGTGCCCTTGGCGTGCGCGGGCGATGGGGCCGGGACCGGCGCCGCGGCGAGCACCGCGGGTGCCGCGACGAGGACGGCGCAGACGGCGACGAGGACGGCGCAGATGGCGGTGGGGACCCGCAAACCGGGAGCGTCGGACGACCGGGCGAAGCGAAGGGCGCGCATGCGACCACCTTGCGTGGGGAGTGGTGACGGAAACGCGAAGGCGGCATGGTAGCGCCCGCGGTGGACGGGCTCAAACAGCGCGACGCGGGTACTGCGGGCGCGTGCTACGATGCCGGTCCGCCGCGCTCGCGGCGCTGCTCCGGAGGCCGTGCCGCATGGCGAATGTCCCTGCGAGAATCGCCCACTACCGGATCGACAGCATTCTCGGACAGGGCGGGATGGGCGTCGTCTATCTCGCCGAGGACGAGATGCTGCATCGGCGCGTCGCCATCAAGTTCCTGCCGCCGGGGCTCGCCGGCGAAGCCGAGGCGCGCCGCCGCTTCGTGAACGAGGGCCGCGCCGCGGCGACCTTGACCCACCCCAACGTCGCGGTCGTCTACGAAGTCGGCGCCGAAGGCGACGAGATGTTCCTCGCCATGGAGTACCTGCCGGGTCCGACGCTGCGCGACCTCGTCGCGCGTGGTCCGGTCGCGTGGCCCGAGGTGATCGACATCGCGATCGAGGTGCTTGCGGCGCTGCAGGAAGCGCACGGCAAGGGCATCGTCCACCGCGACATCAAGGGCACGAACATCAAGCGGCTCCCCGACGGCCGCATCAAGGTCATGGACTTCGGACTCGCGAAGGTGATGGGTGGCAGCACGCTCACGCGCCTCGGCGCGGTGGTCGGCACCGCGGCCTACATGTCGCCGCAGCAGGTGTGCGGCGAAGAGGTGGACGCGCGCGCCGATCTCTTCTCGCTCGGCGTGCTCATGTACGAGCTGCTCGCCGGGCGCCTGCCGTTCGGCGGCGACCACGACGTCGCGGTGGCCCACGCGATCCTGCACGAGGACCCGATCACGATCCGTGAGCTCGCGCCCGAGACGCCCGCCGAGCTCGAGCACATCGTGTTCACGGCGATGATGAAGAGCCTGCTCTCCCGCTACCAGAGCGCCGCCGAGATGGCCGACGATCTGCAGCGCCTGCGCGAGCACGACCGGCGCCGGCGCGCCGGCGAGCACGAGGAGCTCGATCTCATCGCCACGAGCGAGGTGTACACGGTGCGCCGCGAGCAGTTCCGCGCGCCGCTCGTCGGACGCGAGAAGCCGCTCGCGCGGCTCGGCGCGTTGCACCGCGAGGCGCGCATGGGCGACGGCGTCGCGGTGTGCATCATCGGCGAGGCGGGCGTCGGCAAGTCGCGCCTGATCGACGAGCTGCGCCAGGTCTCGCGCCGCGAGGGCTCGCGCATGCTGGTCGCCTCGTGCCAGTTCGGCGGCGGCGCGAGCTCGTACCTGCCGTTCGTCGAGGCGTTCCGCCAGTACTTCGCGCTGCGCGGCGTGAACTCGGCCTCGACGCTGCAGGCGTTCGTGGTGGACAAGGCGCCGCGCCTCGGCGGATCGCTGCAGGTGCTGAACCGTTTCCTGCGCTTCACGTTCACCGCCAACGGTCCGACCAGCGAAGAGGAGCTGTGGGAGGTCCTCGATCAGCTGCTCGCGTGGATCGCCGAGGAGCGTCCGCTGGTGCTGGCGATCGAAGATCTGCAGTGGGCGGACGAGAGCTCGGTCAGGCTCTTCCACTTCATCGCGCGCCGGGCGCCGCAGCGCCGGCTCATGCTGGTCGGCACCTACCGGCCCGAGGAGACGGCGAACGCGCCGCGCGAGGTGAGCCCGCTCACGGCGATGCTCCACAGCCTTTCCCGGCAGGAGCGCTTCGAGCGCTTCGAGCTCGGCCGGCTCGATCGCGAGGCGGTGGACGCGATCCTCGCGGCACTCTATCCCGGCCACCACATGGGCGCCGATCTCGTGGCGCTCCTCTACCGCGAGACCGAGGGCAATCCCTTCTTCCTCGTCGAGCTGCTCAAGCTGCTCACCGGCGAGGGCGTGCTGGCCGAGAAGGACGGCGTGTGGACGGTCACCACCGCGCTCGACAAGATCCAGATCCCCGACAAGGTCTACGACGTGGTGATGCGGCGGCTCACGCGGCTGCAGCAGAACGAGCGTGACATCCTCGAGCTCGGCGCGGTCGAGGGCGACGTCTTCCACTCGGGCACGATCCTGCGCGGGCTGCGCATCGAGCGCATGGCGCTGCTCAAGACGCTCCAGTTCCTCGAACAGGTCCACCATCTGATCCACGCGGCCGGGCCGCACTACCACTTCGACCACGCCAAGATCCGCGAGATCCTCTACGACTCGATCCCGCCCGAGCTGCGCATGGAGTACCACACCGTCGTCGGCCAGTTCCTCAAGGAGAGCTACGGCGAGGACGACGCGCACGCCGGCATCATCGCCCACAACCTGCTCGCCGCCGGGCTGCGCGAGGAGGCGCTGCCGTTCCTGATCGCCGCCGCGCGCGCGTCGGCGCGGCTCTTCGCCTATCCCGAGGCGGTCCACTACCTGCGCCGCGCCGAGGGCGTGCTCCACGACCTTCATCCGCGCAACCCGCCGCCCGAGCGCGTCGCGCTCCTCGCCGATCTGCTGCACCAGGCCGCCACGTACGAGTACGCCGCGGGCCACTATCCCGCGGCGCTCGCGCGCTACGAGAGCGCGCTCGATCTCGCGCGCGCGACGGGCGACGCCGAGCGCGAGGCCGAGCTGCTGCGCGCGATCGGGCGCACGCAGTACCTGACCGGCAAGCCGGTCGAGGCGCAGAAGACCTACGACGGCGCGATCGCCCAGTACCAGGCGCTCGAGACCCAGGCGCGCGCGGCGGGCGACGAGCTGGCCGTGGCGCGGGCGCTGCGCCAACTCGCCAAGCTCTACTTCTTCCGCGGCGATCTCGACCGTTCGCGTACGGTGATCGAGGAGGCGATCCGCCTCGCCGAGGCGCACGGCGACGACGCGCTGCGCGCGGCGTCGCTCAACAACCTCGCCGGCGTCCACTACCAGCGCGGCGAGCTCGAGGAGGCGCTCGGCTGCCACCATCGAGTGCTCGCGATCCGCGAGCGGCTCGGCGACGAGGAGGGGCTCGGTCAGACGCACAAGAACATCGGCATCATCGAATACCGCCTCGGCGAGCTGCGCGACGCCGCGATCCACCTCGAGGAGGCGCTCACCACCTACCGCAAGATCGCGGACCGGCGCGGCGAGGCGGTGACGCTGCGCCATCTCGGCAACCTGCACTACGAGCGCGGCGACCACGCCGCGGCGCAGGGGCACTGGGAATCGTCGCTCTCGCTGTGCCGCGAGCTCGGGAGCAATCAGGACTTGAGCGCGTGTCTCAACAACCTCGGCGTGCTGCACCTCGAGCAGGGCCGCTACGCCACCGCCGACCGCCTGTTCCGCGAGGTGCTGCCGGTGCTGGTGAGTCTCGGTTCCAAGGCGCAGCTCACGACGCTGCACATCAACCTCGGGGACCTGGCGGCGCAGCTCGGCGAGCTCGCGCGCGCGGAGGCCGAGTACCGGAAGGGCGAGGCGCTCGCGCTCGAGCTCGAGGCGGCGCCGCATCTGGCGATGGTGTTCGCCGGCAACGCGCGCATCGCGACCGAGCGCGGCGATCTCGAGGCGGCGCGGCTGCTGGCCGCGCGCGCGCTCGAGCACGTCGAGTCCACCGGACACCTCGAGAACCTGATCAAGGCGCAGCTCGCGGCCGCGAGCGTCGAGCTGGCCTCGGGCGCGGCGCCGGTTGCGCACCTGATCGCGCGTCAGGCGCGCGATACGGCGCGCTGGGCGCACATGGGATTCCTCGAGTGCCAGGCGGGCCTGCTCGGCGCCCGCGCGGCGTGGCGCGCCGGCGACGGCGCGGCGGCGTTGGCCGAGATCGACGGGCTGTTGCCGGGCGCCGAGGCGCGCGGCTATGGCCCGCTCACGGCCCAGTGCCACCATCTGCGCGGTCAGATCCGCGCCGGCGCGGGCGACGTGCCGGGCGCGGCGGACGAGTACCGCCGGGCCGGCGACGGCATCCAGAAGATCCTCGAGACGCTCAGCGACGATGACCGTCGCTCGTTCGTCCACCATCCCGTGTGGCGGCAGGCGATCGGCGATCTGCTCGACACGCTGATCGAGGCCGGGGCGCGCGAGGAGGCGCTCGGCTACCTCGTGCCGCTCGGCGTCGGCGTGTGCGACGTCGAGCCGGGCCGGCCGGGCGCCGTCACCGCCGGCGCGTAGCCGCCAGCAAACGAATCGGCGCCGCGGAGACACGCCCCGCGGCGCCGTCGCTCGCTTCGAACGCCTACTGCTTCGCGATGATCGAGCCGCTGATCTTCGCGTACTGCTTCGTGGTCAGGATCTTCTTCGTCAACAGATCGCGCTTGGTCTTGTAGGGACGGCCGGCGACGATCTTCGCCGCGATCGCGTCGCCGATCACCGGCAGCTTCGCCAGCTCATCGGACGATGCCGTGTTGATGTCGACCTTCATGGCCGCGGCCTTCGCCGAGGTGCCCTTCTCGGCTGTCGACGCCGTGGACTTGGCGGTCGACTTCGCCGCATCGGCGGTCTTCGCCGCGCCGGCGGCCGGCTTCGCGGTCGTCGCCGCCATCGCCAGCGGGGCCGCGCACAGCATCACCACCGCCATCGCAACACACACGCGCTTCACCATGCCCTGCACCTCCATGGGTTATTGCTTCTGACCGACCTTCGAGTCCGCCGCCGCCTGTGTCCTGACCGGATCCGCCGGGCGGCCCGGCAACCTGGCGATCTTCGTCAGCATCAGCTTCTGCACCTCGCCGATCGCGCGCTCGAGCTGCAGGTCGTGGCCCGCCGCGAACGAGGCGGGATCGTTCTCGACCACGATGTCGGGATCGACGCCGTGGCCCTCGATCACCCAGTGGCCGTCGGGCGAGGCGAGCCCGCTCTGCGGCACCATCGCCTGGCCGCCGTCGAGCAGCGGACCGCGCCCCGAGATGCCGATCACGCCGCCCCACGAGCGCTTGCCGATCAGGGGCCCGAGCCCGGCCTGGCGGAACATGTACGGGAAGATGTCGCCATCCGAGGCCGAGGTCTCGTTGAGCAGACACACCATCGGCCCGGTGAACACGACGCTGGGATACGTCCCGGCGTCGTCACGCACGCGGCCGAAGTTGGTGCCGAGCAGCTTGCGGTTCAGGCGTTCGATGATCTGCTGCGACACGTTGCCGCCGCCGTTCGAGCGCACGTCCACGATCAGCCCGTCCTTGCGGATCTGCGGGTAGTACCACTTGATGAACTCGGAGATCCCCGCCGGGCCCATGTCCGGGATGTGCAGGTAGCCGACGCGGCCGTCGGTCGCCTTCTGCACCTTGTCGTAGTTGGCCTGCACCCAGTCGAGGTAGATGAGGCTCGCCTCGGTGGTGATCGGGCGATACGTGACGCGGCGCGCGCCGGTCATCGTCGGCGTCGCGTTGAGCGTCAGCGTCACCGGATCCTTCTTGTCGCGCAGCCGCTGGTAGATGTTGTCGCCGCCCTTGAGCTCGACGCCGTCGATCGCGAGCACGTAGTCGCCGACGCGCGCGTCCACGCCGACCTCGGTGAGCGGCGCCCGGTACTTCTCCTCTTCGTTCTGGCCGCGATAGATCTTGCTGATGCGATAGCGGCCCGCGGCCTCGTCCACCGCGAAGCGCGCGCCGGGCAGCGCCGACACGGGCCGCGCCGGCTGTTCGAAGTCGCCGCCCTCGATGTAGAGGTGCGAGTTGTTGAGCTCGGAGACCATCTCGTTGAGGACGTAGGTCAGATCCCAGCGGTGCGCGACGTACGGCAGCAGCGACTTGTACTGGTCGTGGATCGCCTTCCAGTCGTATCCGTTCATGTTGCCGGCGTAGAACCAGTCGCGATAGCGCCGCCACGTCTCCTCGAAGATCTCGTTCCACTCGTCGGCGGGCACGCGGTCGACGAAGAGCCCCGCGGTCGAGACCGGCTTCTTGTCCTTCACCTTGGGCTTGGCGTCGTAGAGGTTGTACTTGCCGCCCTCGGCGACCAGCACCTTGCTCCCGTCCTCCGACACCGTGAAGCCGCCCGCGCCGTCCGCGATCACCGACTCCTCGCGATCCTTGATCGAGTAGAGGATGAGCTGCGGCCTGGCGTACGACTCGCGCCCGTTGAAGCCCGCCGGCGCCTTGACGTAAAGCAGCGCGCCGTGGATCGCGGCGAGGCCGCGGTAGTCCTCGGACGTGACCGGCACCTGCGCGACGCGGCCGACGATGCCGTCGAAGTCGATCGTGATTGGCTTCGCGGGTCCGCGCGCCGGCTTCGCATCCGCGGGCTTGTCGCCGCCCGATTCCGGCGGCTTGTCGCCGCCGGCCGCGGCACCCGCCGCGGCGCGCGCGCCGCGCCCCTGCCCCCGCCGGCCGCCTTCGCTCTGCATGTCGAACTCCGGACGCGGCGCGCCCTTGTCGGGGGGCGCCTCGTCGGCCGGCGCGATCGCGACCTCGTCGCTCTTCGGCGGGAACGGATGCTTCACGTCCTTGCGCAGCGCGATCGCGAAGATGCCGGTGTTGCGGCTCGAGGCGTAGTTGGCCTCCTTGCGCGACTGCTGCGGCGCGTACTCGTGGTCGGCGAAGAAGTAGAGGTAGTTGCCGTCGGGGTCCCAGCTCGGCTCACGGCTCTCGAACAGCTCGCCGGTCACCTCGTGCATCGAGCCGTCCGCCATGCTCCAGATGCGGACGGTGTTGAAGCCCGAGACGTGGCTGATCGAGAACGCGAGCCAGTTGCCGTCCGGCGACCAGGCGTAGTCGTTGAGCAGCCCGCGCGTCTCGCGCGCGACCTGACGCACCTTGCGGTCGGCGAGCGCGACGACGTAGAGCTGGCCGGTCTTGTCCGAGAACGCGAGCGCCTTGCCGTCGGGCGACCACTCGGGCGCGTAGAGCATCACCTTCATGTCGGTGGTGATCTGCCGCGGCTCGCCGCTCCCGTCCTGCCGCACCACCCACACCTGCTCCTCGCCGCTCCGGTCCGAGATGAACGCGATCTGGCGGCCGTCGGGCGACCAGCGCGCCCACTTGTCGTGTGCGCTGCTGTGGGTCAGGTTGCGGGTCGGGCCGGCTTCGATCGGCGCCGAGAAGATGTCGCCGTGCGCGGTGAACAGCGCACGCTCACCGCGCGGCGCGAGCGAGAAGTCCTCAACGAACTTGTCCGCCGCGTAGTGCGACGGGCGCATCGCCACGCCGTCGGTCGGCACCTGGATCGGAATCTTCACGTCCTTGCCGTCGGCAACGGAAAAGACGTGCAGCTCGCCGTCCTGCTCGAACACGATGTGCGACTGGTGGTCGCTCGACGGCCAGCGCACGTCCCACTGCGTCGAGTGGGTGAGCTCCTCGGTGCGCTTGGTCGCGAGGTCGTAGCGATAGAGGTTGAGCGTGCCGTCGCGGTCGGACGCGAAGTAGATGGCGTTGCCGATCCACATCGGGTCGCGGTCGGTGCGCGGGTTGTTGGTGATGTTCTCGGTGGCGAGCGTCTTGAGATCGCAGAGGTAGAGGTCCTGCGCCCAGCCGCCCTGATAGCGCTTCCACGTGCGGAAGTCGCGGTAGAGCGGCGAGT
>JACOSV010000072.1 GCA_016178725.1 Candidatus Eiseniibacteriota bacterium | reverse complement strand
GGGTGGTAACGGAGCGGGTCACACTCCTCCCCCTCTATGCGGTCTTGCTCCAGGTGGGGTTTACCGAGCCGGCCCCGTCACCGGGACCGCTGGTGCGCTCTTACCGCACCGTTTCACCCTTGCCCGCAGCGCGCGCTCCGCTTGCGCGAATCGCGACGCCCGTTGGCGGTCTGCTCTCTGTTGCACTTTCCGTGGGCTCGCGCCCCCTGGGAGTTACCCAGCACCCTGCCCTGTGGAGTTCGGACTTTCCTCGACCGACGGCCTCGGCCCCCGCTTGCGCGGGAACGTCGGCGCGCCGACCGCGATCACCTGGGAAACTCGGACGACTGTGACTGCACGCGATCGAGCGTCTCGTTGACGATCCCGTCGGCGCGCGCGTTCTCCTCCCTTCGCACCGCCACGAACCGGACGCGGCCGAGCCGATCAGCGGCCCGCCGCGCCTCGACGTGGAGCGGCTTCAACCCCGCGTGCTTCACGCGGTATTCGCCGGTCATCTGGCGCACCACCAGCTCCGAATCCATGCACACGGTGAGCGGCACCGCACGATGCTTCTCGGCCGCCGCGAGGCCGGCGATCAGCGCGCGGTACTCGGCGACGTTGTTCGTCGCCGGGCCGATCGCCTCACCGCGCGCCTCGACCTCGGCGCCGGCAGGATCGATGAGCGCGTACCCGAACGCGGCCGGTCCGGGATTTCCGCGGGCGCCGCCGTCACAGCGCAGCGTCAGGCGCGCGCCGCGACATCGAATGGGAGCGCGGCGCCGACCCCGTCGTGCATCGGCCGAGCCTAACCGAAGCCCGGAGCGGGCCTCAAGGCGCGCCGGCTTCGGGTAGTGTCCGTAGGACACTACCCGGCTTCGAGCCAGCCCGCGGCCTCCAGCGCGCGCCACGCGTCGGCCTCGCCGCGGCGCCGCAGCTCCGCGGATTGGGTCGGCGAGAATCCGTAGAGTCCGCCCGGCAGCGTCTCGTCCGGTTCGACCACGCACGCGCGGCGCGGCCCCATGCCGGACGATTCCGCCGACCACTCGGCCGGGAGGCGCCGCAGCCCACCCTGCAGATCCCGCCACCACGCGATCTCGAGCAGGCGACCCGCGAGCTCGAGCAGATTGGGCTCCGGGCGCGGCCGCGGCGGCGATCCGCTCGGCGACACGAGCACGACGATCATCGCGTCGGCGCCGTCGGCCATCACCGCGTCCAGCGGCTGGCTCGCGAACACGCCGCCGTCGACGTACTCGCGCGCGCCGATCCGCACCGGCTCGAACACCGCCGGGATCGCCGACGAGGCGACCACCGCCTCGACCACGGCGTCCGGGTCGCCGAGCGTCTCGACCTCGCCGACGCCGGCGTGGATCCCGGCCCGGAACGCCGGCGTCGGGTCCGGCCAGTTGATGAAGTACGACATCCGCCCGGTCTCGATCGCGCACGCGTAGACGATCAGGTGCGTTTCGCCGCCGACCAGCGCGCCCGGGTCGCCGCCCGCCACGCCCTCGCGGATCAGCCGCCGCCGGGCGTCGCTTCCCCACAGTCCGCGCCCGCTGGTCTCGGGCAGGAGCTGGAGGAAGAGCCGGCGCAGCCGGTCGCCGGCGACGCCGGGACGATTGGCGAACCAGATCACGGCGCCCATCAGCAGCAGGATGGCGCTGAAGCGGTACGGCCACACCATTCCGAACGCCCAGACGACGAGGTGGAGCGCGCCAGCGACGGCCAGCGCGATCCCGAACCCGCGATGGAGCCGGTGCGGATCGCGGGGCGGCGAGAGCCGTGCGAGCCAGTCCTCGGCGCCGCGCGATCCTCGGACGATCATCTGTCCGACGAACGCCACCACGAGCCACGCCGCGACGTCGAGCAAAGCCGCCGTCAAATCCGTGCTCCCCGCGTCGCGGCGGACGAGCGACGCGGGGCTCAGCGTGCGTGATCCGGCGAGCGTCAGCACGACCTGAACGAGCGCCAGCACGACGACGAACGCGCCGGCCGCTCGCATCATCAGCGTCAGCCAGCGCAGACCGACGCTCGAGGAGCGGAGCTTCGCCCACAGCCGTTCGAGCGACGCCGTGCGGAAGCCGTGCGCCAGCCAGATCGCGGCGTTGATCGCGCCGACCGAGACGCCGGCGAGGATCGCGGGGCGCAGGCCGAGCGTTTCGAGCGCGCGCAGCACGCCCACCTCGTACGCACCGAGCGCACCGCCTCCCGAGAGCACCAGCGCGACGCGACGGAACGGGAGGTTCGCCCGCAGCCGTCGCGACTCCCGCACCGTCACCCTCCGCCGGCGCCCGCGCGGGCCCGGCGATCCGGCATCAGCCGGACGATTCCGGCGGCCAGATCAGCAGCCGTCCGCATCCGTCGCATACGATGAGGCGATCGCCGCGCCGCGCCTCCTGCAGCATCTGCGGCGGCTGGCCGCGATAGCATCCGCCGCACGCGCCCTTGACGATCGGGACCACCGCGCGGCCCTCGCGCGACGTGCGGATGCGCTCGTAGCGGCTGCGCATCGCCGCCGGCAGCCGGGTCATCAGCGCCGCGCGCTCGCGCTCGACGCCCGCCACCTGATCGCGCTCGCGCGCCTCCTCGGCCGCGAACGCCGCGAGCCGCTCCTTCGCCTCGGCCTCCACGCCGGCCACGGCCTTCTCGAGCGCCGGGCGCTCGCCCGCCTGACGCTCCTCGTCTTCCATCAGCATCAGCAGGTCGGTCTCACGGTCGGAACGCTTCTGCTTCGCGCCCGTGATCTCGTGGAGCAGGGCGCTGTACTCCTCGTTCTTCTTCACCAGTGGAAGCTGGCTCTGGAACTTGCGCTCCTCGGCGGCGAGCGACTCGATGTCCTTCTCGATCTTCTTGCGCTCGAGCAGCGTCTCGGCGCCGCGATGCTTCATCGTGTCCAGCCGCGCGCGCTCGTCCTTGAGGCGCCGCTCGACGGTCTGGCGCTGCGCGGGGAAACGGGCCAGCGATCCGTTCAATGCAACGAGCCGCTCGTCGAGCTCGTGCAGGGCCCAGAGCGTCTGCAGCTCCTCGTTCACGATCGCGCTCAAACAAAACGCGGGGACGTCCGATGGACGCCCCCGCTCCGGGGAAGACGGCCGGCCGCACGGCCGGCGGGCACCCGATCCCGCACGGGTGCTCCGAACGCCGCGCGGCGGGGCCCATGCGCGGCGCGGCTCCGCGGCCGCGGCGGCGCCGACCTCTGAATGTCACGCTGCGTCATGCGGTGCTCCCCGCTGCCGGCCCTTCGCACGGCACGCGCCGGCGCGAAGAACCGAGGGGTGGATGGTTGGCGGCACAGGACTTGAACCTGTGACCCCCTGGTTGTGATCCAGGTGCTCTGCCAGCTGAGCTAGCCGCCCGCGGAACGCGCGACCTCTCGCGTGCTCTGCGTCGCACGACGCAATGGGCCCACCTGGATTCGAACCAGGGTCTCGCCGGTTATGAGCCGGCCGCTCTGGACCGCTGAGCTATGGGCCCAGCGCGGGCATCGACAGGCGTGCGTGCGTCAGCAGGCGCCGGGTAGTAAGCACCGCCGGTCCGCGACTGTCAAGACGCGGCGGCCCGCGCGCGGCGATGCGTCAGCGCTCGATCACGATCACCGTCATGCGGCACAGCCTGCCGGCCGCGGGCACGACGGCGAGCATCGCGCGGTCGATCCAGTCGAGGGCGAGGAACGCCGGGCGGTAGCGCTCGGCCTCGACGATGATCTTCTTCCAGTAGCGCACCCGGTTGGGGTCCGAGCGCTCCACGGCGAAGAACCACAGGAACAGGCCCAGGGTCGCGAACTGGAACTCGCGGTGGCGGAGTGAGCGGAAACCCTGGCGCAGGCGGCGGAAATCGGCGAAGCGCAGCGGCACCTCATCCGGCGTGCGCGTGCGCGGCGAGATGTCGCGGAAGTAGTTGATGAGCGGATTGTGCCCGAGCGGCTCCGCGAACACGGCGCGACACCCTGGCTTCAGCACGCGCCGCGCCTCGTCGCGCGCGCGGTCGAGGTCCATGTGGTGCAGGCAGTCGTGCCCGAACACCGCGTCGAAGGTCGCGTCCGCGAACGGCAGCGCCTCGCCCGGCGCGACGTGGAACGTGATGCGGTCCTCGACGCCGAGGCGCCGCGCCAGTGTCCGCGCCACCTCGATCATGCCCGGCGAGATGTCGATCGCGTCCACCGTCGCCCCCTGGAGCGCGAACCACGTCGTGGTCTCCCCGGAGCCGCACCCGAGGTCGAGCAGCCGGCGCCCGCCGAGGTCGCCGAGCGCGCGCAGCGCGAACGTGGTCTCGGGGGTGGTCGGGCAGAAGGCGCGCCGGATCGGATCCAGCTCGGCGGCATCCACCTCGGCCGCCCAGCGGTCGTGAAACGCGCGCTCGCGCGCCTGCCGCTCGCGGAGGCTCACGCCCCCGGCCGACGAGGGTGGCTCGGCATCGGACGCGATCGGCAGGGGCTGGTGCATCGAGAGATCCCCGGGTCGTGCGGCGGACGGGCGGACCGGCGACCGCGGGGGCTGCTGCGTGCGGCGCGCGAACGATGCTATCCGGCGCCCGCGAAGAGCGTCAAGGGGGCGCCTCGCCGGGGCTCGCGGGCGCACGGCCCGGCCGCGAGCGCGCGGGCCGTGAACCCTCCTTCCCACGCCGTGCGCACGCGTGGCAGAATCCGCGCATCGAACGCACCCGATCGCCGAAGGGCCGCGCGCGGCCGACCGTCTCCGCACCCGTCCGGGCGGCCGCCGCCGCCGGCGACGACCGCTGGACGCATCCCGCGTGGCTCGCCGCGGCCGTGGTGGTCGCGCTCTGCGCCGCCGCCGCCGTCACGTTCCAGCTCTTCGACACCGACTTCTGGCAGCACCTCCTCGTCGGCCGCGTCATCTGGGAGCGACACGCGGTGCCGACGCGCGAGCTCTGGTCGTGGCCGACCTACGGCGCGCCGGATCTCAACGCGTCGTGGGGCTTCGAGGCGCTGATCTGGCCGCTGTGGTCCGCGGGCGGCGTGCTCGGCCTCTACCTGTGGCGCTGGGGATCGGTGATCGCGACGTTCGCGATCGCGGTCGCCGCCGCGCGGCGGATGGGCGCGCGCGGCGTCACGCCGCTCCTCGTCGCAGCGATCGCGGCGATCGCCTCACGCCAGCGCTCGCAGGTGCGGCCCGAGTCGGTCGCGGCGCTGATGCTCGCGATCGAGATCCTGCTCCTCGAGTCGCGCCGCGCCGGCCGCCGTGTGCCGGCGCTCGCCGTCGTCCCCGTGCTGTGGATCTGGGTCAACACCCACGTCTCCTACCACCTCGGGTTCATCACGCTCGGCGCCTACGCGATCGACGAGACGATCACCCGGCGCCGCGCCTCGGCGCTGTGGCTTGCGGTCCCGATCGGGCTCGCGGTCGGCCTGCTGAACCCGTTCGGATGGCACGCCCTCTGGGAGCCGTTCCGCTACTTCCTGTTCGATCGCAAGGAGAAGATCTTCACGATGATCGGCGAGCTGCAGCCGATCGTGTGGAGCATCAACTGGCGGAACGGAGTGCCGCTGCTCGCCGCCGGATGGCCGCTCCTCGCCCTCGCGCGGCTCACGCGCGGGGCGCGCCGCGGCGGGGTCGCGGGCCCGGGCGCGCCGCGCTTCGACCTGGCCGAGCTGCTGCTGTGCGCCGCGTTCGTCACGCTGACCGTCGGCGGCGTGCGCTTCATCGGCATGCTCGCGGTCGCCGCCGTGCCCTTCATGTCGCGCGACCTCGCCGAGTGGACGGCGCGGGGCCCGGGTGCGCGCGCGCCGCTCCCGATCGCGGTCCGCGCCGCGGTCGCCTCGCTCGCCGCGATCGCGGCGCTCGCGCTGGAGTGGAGCGGCTCGGACTTCGTCCCGGGCGTCGGTATCGAATGGCGTTCGTACCCGGTCGCCGCCTGCGACGCGATCGCCGCGCGCGGGCTGCGCGGCCGGTTCTTCAACTACTACCACTCGGGCGGATACCCGTTGTTCCGCTTCTGGCCCGATCCGGGCCGGCTGCCGTTCATGGACATCCACGCCACCGGCACGCGCGACGACCGCCGCGCGTTCATCGCTGCCGAGCGCGACCCCGCGGCGTGGCGGAGCTTCGCCGAGGCGATGCGCTTCGACATCGCGCTGCTCACGCGTCCCGCCCCCGCCGGCGACCGCATCGCGGATTTTCTCGACGCCGACACCAGCTGGGCGCTGGTCTTCCTCGACGACGCCGCGGTGATCTTCGTGCGGCGGCGCGGCGCGGACGCCGCGGTCGCCGCCCGCGACGCCTATGCCCTGGTGCCGGCGGGCAACGCGCGCGCCGCCCTGCTGGGCGCGGCGGTCGTGCGCGATCCGGCGCTGCGCGCGCGTGTGCGGGCCGAGCTCGAGCGGCAGCTGCGCGAATCGCCGTACAACGCGCTCGCGCACCGGCTGCTCGCGAGCATCGCGCTCCTCGACGGCCGCCTCGGCGACGCGCGCGACCACCTGCGCATCGTCGTGCGCGACCTGCCCCGCGAGATCGAGCTGCGGCGCACGCTGGCCGAGATCGAGCGGAGGCTCGGCGGCGCGCCCGGGCCCTGACGTCTACAGGAGCTCGGTGTAGGCCTTGAGCCGCCGGCTGCGGGTCGGGTGCCGCAGCTTGCGCAGCGCCTTCGCCTCGATCTGGCGGATGCGCTCGCGCGTGACGTTGAAGAACGCGCCCACCTCTTCGAGCGTGCGCTGCGCACCGTCGTCGGTGAGCCCGAACCGCAGGCGGATCACCTTCGCCTCGCGCGGCGTCAGCGTCTTCAGCACGTCGTTCACCTCGTCGCGCAGCATCGCCGACGCCGCCGAGTGGGCCGGCGAGACCACGCTCGTGTCCTCGATGAAATCACCGAGGTTCGAGTCGTCGTCCTCGCCGATCGGCCGGTCGAGCGAGATCGGCTCCTGCGCCGCCTTGATGATGCTCTTCACCTTGTCGACCGGTAGCT
Source organism: Candidatus Eiseniibacteriota bacterium (assembly GCA_016178725.1). Classification (GTDB taxonomy): domain Bacteria; phylum Eisenbacteria; class RBG-16-71-46; order RBG-16-71-46; family RBG-16-71-46; genus WS-11. The sequence continues at coordinate 39,183 of JACOSV010000072.1, read as the reverse complement.
CGAGTCGTTCCGCGATCTCCTCGGGGGTGGGCTCGCGGCCCAGTTCCTGAACGAGGCGGCGCGACACGCGCACGACGCGGTTGATGTGCTCGATCATGTGCACCGGCACGCGGATCGTGCGCGCCTGATCGGCGATCGCGCGCGTGATCGCCTGCCGGATCCACCACGTCGCGTAGGTCGAGAACTTGTAGCCCTTCGTGTAGTCGAACTTGTCGACCGCGCGCATCAGGCCCGAGTTGCCTTCCTGGATCAGGTCCAGGAATTCGAGGCCGCGATTGGTGTAGCGCTTGGCGATCGAGATCACGAGGCGCACGTTGGCCTCGATCATCTCCTTCTTGGCCTGGCCGGTGGCGCGCTCGCCGTCGCGGATCTGGCGGTAGAGCTCGGACAGGTGCTCCTTGGTCATCTTCGCTTCGTCCTCGAGCTTCTTCACGTCGCGCTTGCCGTTCTTGAGCTCGACCTGGAACTCGGCGATCTGCGCCGGCTGGAGCCCCGAGTCGCGCTTGACCGCGCGCACTTCGCGCGGCCCCTGCTTGAGCCGCCGCGTGAACGCGTTCATCTCCTCCGTGCCGTGTCCGAAGCGCTGCTCGAGCTGGCCGAACACGTCGTCCAGCGCATGGGCGCGGCGCGCCAGCTCCTTCACCGGCACCGCAAGCGACTCGACCATGCGCGGGTTCATCGACAGCTTGTTCATCTCCTGGGCCAGCTCGGCTTCGACCTTTGCCCAGTTGGCCTGCACGTTCTGCCGCGCCTTCTCGGTCATGCGCACGTTCTGGCGCTCGAGCAGGTCGTTGTAGCGCTTCTGCAGGACGAACACACGCTCGAGAATCTTCACCGCGCGCTGGCGCTCCTTCTTGAGCGCGGGCTCGGTGGCGGCGTTCTCGTCCACCTTGATGAAATCCTCGATCTTGAGCTGGCCCTCCTTGAGCTTCTTGCCGAGCGCGCGGATCTCCTTCACCGCCGGCTCGGCGCGGAACAGCGCCGAGAGCACCTGGCGCTCGCCCGCTTCGATGCGGCGCGCGATCTCGACCTCGCCCTCGCGCGTGAGGAGCGGCACGCGACCCATCTCGCGCAGGTACATGCGCACCGGGTCGTCGTAGCGCACCGGCTGCGGCGGCGCGGCCTTGGCGGCGGCCGACGGCCTCTTGTCCTCGATCTTGCGCAGCTTCTTGATGCGCTCCTGGGCCTCCTCCTCGCTCTCGAAGACCTCGATGCGCATCTGGCTGAGCATGCCGTGGATCTCCTCCATCAGATCCACCTGATCCTCGGGTTCCATCTCCTCGCCGATCTGCCAGACGATCTGGTCCTCGGTCAGGTAGCCCTGACGCAGCGCAAGCGACTTGACCTCGTCGAGCAGTTTCCGCCGCGCCGCCTGCGTGCGGAGCCTGGTCTCCTTCGCACTGGTCTTCTTCTCCCGGCTGGTGCTCACCGCCATGGAACCTCCTCCGTATGCGTCGGCTGCGCGCCCGTGTTCGCCGCGATGGCGCGCGTGATCTCCACGATTCTCTCGGCAATCGCCTGATTCTCGAGCAGGAGCTCGGTCGCGCCCTCTGAGGGCGAGTGCGCGAGCCGGCTGCGGATCTGCTTCTTGCGCTCGTCGAGCGCGCGCATCTCCATCTTGAGCGACGCGCCGCGTGCCACCGCCGTCCAGTCGTCCCGCGGCCCCGCGTCCGACACGAGCTCACGCGCCAGCACGGCGGCGATGCCCTCGTCGGGCAAGTCGGCCCGCCCGCTCCACAGCCACTCGGCGAGGGCGGCGCACTCGGCGTCGCGGAACATCGCCACGCTCACGCGCGCCTTCGCGTCCTCGATCGCCAGGGGCGCCTCGAGCAGCGCGCGCAGCAGCATGCGTTCGAGCTCGCTCTCGCCGCGGCGCTGCTCGCGCACCGCCGCCTGGATCGGCGCGGTCGCGCTCTGCCCGGAACGCTGCAGCGCCACCGCGCGCGCGACCACGCCTTCGCCGAGCGCGAACACCTGGCTCGCGCGTTCGATCAGGAGCCGCAGGCGGATCGGATCGCGCACCTGCACGGCGAGCCCCACCAGCGCCTGCAGCGCGCGCTCGCGCGGATCGCCTGCAGCGGCTGTCGCCGCGCGCAGCACGTGGCGTTGCACGAACTCGACCGGGTCGTAGGCCGCGGCGCGCACGCGCCGCCATCCGTCCACGCCGTCGCGGCGCACGAGAGTGTCCGGATCATCGCCCCGCGGCAGATCCACCACGACCACGTCCAGCTCCTCCGCCAGCAGCACCGCCAGCGAGCGCATCATCGCGTCCTGCCCCGCCTGATCGCCGTCGTACGTCAGCGCCACACGCGGCACGGCGCGCTTGAGCAGCCGCGCCTGATCCGCCGTGAGCGCCGTGCCCGAGGTCGCGACCGTGTGCGCGATCCCGGCCTGATGGAGCGCGATCGCGTCGAAGTAGCCCTCGACGACCACGATCTCGCCTGCGTCCTGCGCCGGCTTCCGCGCGAGGTCGAGCGCGAACAGGAACGAGCCCTTGTGGTACACGGGCGTCTCGGGCGAATTCAGGTACTTGGGCGGATCGTCGCCGAGCGCGCGCGCGCCGAATCCGACCACCGCGCCGCCCGGGGCGACGAGCGGCACCATGAGCCGGTTACGGAACCGGTCGTAGACGCCGCGGCCCGTGTCGCGGCGCATCGCGAGCCCCGCCTGGACGAGGATGTCCTCGCCGAGCTTCGGCGCGAGCCGCGTCGCGAGATGATCCCAGCCCTCCGGCGCGAGCCCGAGCCGGAATGCGCGCGCGGTCTCGCGCGAGACGCCGCGCGCCTCGAGCATCTCGCGCGCCGCGCGCCCGCGATCCGGATCGGCGAGCCACTGCTCGTAGCTCGCGGCCGACTGCTCGAGCGCCTCGAGCAGCGGCGTGCGCACCGAGCGCTCGCCGGCGCGCCGCTCCGGCACCGGGATGCCGGCGCGGCGGCTCAGCAACTCGACCGCCTCGAGGAATCCCACGTTCTCGGTCTCCTGCACGAAGCGGAAGACGTCGCCGCCCGCCTTGCAGCCGAAGCAGTGATAGAACTGGCGGTCGGCGTTGACCGAGAACGACGGCGTCTTCTCCTTGTGGAACGGACAGAGCCCGGTCCAGTTCCGTCCGGCGCGGCGCAGCGGAACGGTCTGGCCGATCACCTCGACGATGTCGCTCGCCGCGCGCACGCGCTCGACCCAGTCGTCGGCGAGCCGTGATCCGCGTCCCATCGAACCTCCTGCCGCCGGGCTCATCGCAGGCGCGCCACGGTAACGCCGCGGCCCCCTTCGCCCACCTGTCCGAAACGCTGCGAGGCGACCTGCGGATGCGATCGCAGATGCCGCTCGACCGCCGCCCGCAGCACGCCGCGGCCGATGCCGTGCACGATGCGCAGCTCGGCGAGCCCCGACCGAACCGCCTGGTCGAGCGCCTGATCGAGCGCCGCCAGCGCTTCGTCGGCCTCCAGGCCGCGCAGATCCGCCTCGAGCGGAACACTTCCTTCCGATGCGTCCCATGTCGCGGCGATCGGGCGCGCTTCGCCGCCGGCCGGTGCGGCGCCCGCCGCCGGGGCTGCCAGCCGGTCGGCCCGGCTCTCGATCGCCCAGCTGCCGCGCTTCAGACGCACGCGGCCCTCGGCGTCCGGTCCGCTCACGACCTCGGCCTCGACGCCGAGATCGACGACGCGCACGCGCTGACCGACGGCGATCGCGGCCGCCGCGATCGGCGTCGCCGGCGCGGGGCCGCCGCTCAACGCCTCGTGCGCGTGCTCGAGCGCGCGCAGCTCGTCGCCGACGCGCGCCACGTCGCCGCGATGCTTCGCTTCGCGCCGCGCCTCGCGCTGCACCGTCTGCCACAGCTCGCGGGCGCGCGCGAGCAGCGCCTCCCCCTCGCGCGTCACGCGGCGCCGCATCTCGGCCGCTCCGCTGCGCGCCTCCTCGGTCGCGGCCCGATGCGCCGCCGAGGCGCGCTCGGCCTCTTCGCGCGCGGCGGCCGCCGCGGCCGCGGCATCGCTCGCACGGCGCGTCGCCTCGTTGAGCTCGGCGATCAGCCGCTCGACCGTGCGCGTCTCCTCGGGCGTCAGCGCGCGGGCGCGCGCCAGCAGCGGCTCCGGGAAGCCGAGCCGCGCCGCGACCGCGAGCGCGTGGCTCGCGCCCGGCACGCCGGGCTGGAAGCGGAAGCGTGACGTGAGCGTCGCCTCGTCGAACTCGAGCGATCCGTTCATCACGCCGGGCACCTCGCCCGCCATGCGCTTCAGACTGCCGAAGTGCGTGGTGACGATCCCCCACGCGCCGCGCGCCGCGACGTGCTCGATCAGCGAGCGCCCGAGTGCGGCGCCCTCGTCGGGATCGGTGCCGGCGCCGAGCTCGTCGCACAGGACGAGCGTTCCCGGCCCCGCAAGCTTGGCCATCCGCGCGAGCACACGCAGGTGCGCGGCGAACGACGAGAGCCCCTGGTCCACCGACTGCTCGTCGCCGAGATCCACGACGAGCGCCTCGATCTCGGGCAGCGCGCTGCCCTCGGCGGCGGGCACCGGGAATCCCGCGTGCGCGAGCGCCACGGCGAGACCCACGGTCTTGAGCAGGACGGTCTTGCCTCCCATGTTCGGACCGCTCACGAGCAGCACGCGGCGGCCCTCGCCGAGCTCGAGATCGAACGGCACCACCGGGCGCCCGCCGGCGCGTTCGGCCATCGCGAGCAGCGGATGCCGCGCGCCTCGGAGCGCGAGCCGCGCGCCGCCTGGCCTGATCGCGGTCACGCCGTGGGTACCCGCCCAGCGTCCGCGCGCGCGCAGCGTGTCGAGGTGGGCGATCGCCGATTCGAGCGCGAGCAGCGCGTCCCGGGCGTCCATGACCGCGCCCGCCAGCTCGCGCAGGATGCGGCGCTCCTCGTCGCCGGCGGCCGCGCGTGCCTCGAGCAGCCGGTTGTTCGCCTCGCACGCCTCGAGCGGCTCGACGAACAGCGACTGCCCGCTGTTCGAGACGTCGTGCACGATCGCGCGCCGGCGCGGGAATCCGGCCGCGGGCACGAGCGCCACGAAGCGGTCGCCGTGGCGCGTGACGTAGGCGTTGCCGCCGAACGGCGCGGCCCAGCGCTCGAGCTGCTGCGCGAGCCGCTTCTCGCCGGTCGCGACCTCGGCGCGCAGGCGCCTGAGCGCCGGCGACGCCGCATCGCGCACTGCGCCCTCGTCATCGAGCGCGGCGGCGAGCCGCGCGCGCAGCGCCGCGAGATCGGGCACCGCATCCGCGATCGCGGCGAGTGCCGGGAAGCGCCCGCGCATCGCGTCCTCGCGCCACGCGCCCCGCGTCGCGTCCGCCGCCTCGAGCCAGGCACGCACACCGACCAGCACCGCGCCGTCGAGCGGCTCGGCGTCGTCGCCCGAGTCGAGCCCCGCGGCGAGGCGGCCGGCGGCGGTGAAACACCACTCGCCCGGCTCTGCCGTGCGGCGGATCGCCTCGGCGAGGCGCGAGCACTCGGCCGCACGCAGCGACGGGTCGCCGATCGGGCGTGCCCCGGCCACCGCGGCTCGCGCCGCGTCACACGCCGCCAGGTCCGCGACCGCCGCCGTCACGCGATCGAACTCGATGATGCGAAGGGAATGATCGTCCACGCCGCTCCCGCCCGCCGCGATAACGAATTGGACCGCGGACGCCGCGATACCGAATTCGACCGCAGCCGCCGCGATACCGAATTGGGCCGCGGCCCCGCCGGCCCGTTAGGGGTTGATGCGATCAGCTGTGATGCGTCGTCGTGCCGTGCGCGCGCAGGCGGCCGGCGCGCTGCCGGGCCGCGAGGAACCGCTGCTGGAGCCAGGACGAGCCCGGGACGTAGCGTGCGCCGCAGCCGCACGCCATGGCCGCCGTCGACATCGTGGCCGGACCGAGCCGCATGCGGGCGACGTCCTCGCCCGGACGACCGGGCCGGTCGAGCGTGAGGGCCGCAAGCATCAGGAACGCACACACCACCGCCCCCACGACCGCCCCCACGACCAGCCCTCCTCCACGATCGAGCCAGCCGAGCGGGCCCTCGCGCACCGACTTGCCGAGACGCTCGCCCCACCACTGAAACAGCGCCGCCACCGCGAGCCCCGCGAGCGCCGCCACGACCCAGCGCAGCGTCCAGAAGACCGCCGCGGGCCGTGCCCCGCGCCAGTGATCTCCGACCCAGTGCGAGACGAATCCGGCGAGCCACCATCCGGCCACCACGCCGACCACAACAAAAACCTGCGCGACGGTGCCGCGCAGGAATCCGCCAATTGCGAACAACAGGACGAGGACCACCATGGTCCAGTCCAGCCAGGTGAGGCCGTTCGGATTCAGCGCCGCTAGTTCTCCTGACGACGGGCCAAGTTTTTCCGCTTGGCCGCGTTCAACTTGCGCTTGCGTCGCTCGCTCGGCTTCTCGAAATGCTGATGACGACGGAGATCCGCGAGGATTCCGGCCTTCTCGCACTTCTTCTTGAAGCGGCGCAGGGCGCTCTCGAAGGACTCACCGTCCTTCACCCTGATGCCGGGCAATGCATCGCCCCCTCTCTCTGTCCCAACGACCTCGAAAGATCGGTATATGGCTGAAAAGCAAAATGCTCACGCACGGGGGATCGTAGTGCGCGACAATGGCACGAGCAGTCTATGGCCCGGGTGTCGGGAGCGTCAAGGCCCCCACCCGGCGCGCTCGCGGTTAGGCGGCTCCGGGGGCCGCGTCCATCGCCGATGCCCACCACGCGGCCCACGCCACCGCGGCGGTCTCGGTGCGTAACCTCGCGCCCGCCAGCCGCATAGGCGAGAACCCCGCGGCACGCACACGCTCCGCCTCGCCTGCGGTGAAACCGGCCGCCGGGCCGATCAGGCCGACCGCGTTTCCCGCTCCAGCCGCCGCCGCCGCGACACCATGGGGCCCGGTCGCGTCGCACAGGCAGCGCATCCCTCCGGCCGGGAGCGCATCCAGGGCGCCGGCCAGGTCCATCGGCGGACGAACGTCGAGCAGGAACGCTCGGCGCGACTGGCGGAGCGCCGCGGCCGCGACCCGCCGCCAGCGCTCGATCCGCCTCGCGCCGCCGCGCCATACGCCGCGTTCGCAATCCAGCGGCTGGAGCACGCGGACGCCGAGCTCGGCGAGCTTCTCGATCATCCAGTCGGCGCGCTCGCCTTCCGGCGCGCCGCACAGCACCCACGCCTCGCGCTCCATCTCGCGCCGCTCGCGGGTATCGACCTCGGCCGTGACCGAGCCGCCGATCTCGATCAGCCGCAGCGCCGCGATCGCGCCGTTTCCGTCGGTCGCCGAGACGCGGTCGCCGGGGCGCGCGCGGCACACGCGCGCGAGGTAGTGACTTTCGCCGGCACCCAGCGACACGCGCCCGCCGGCCGCGGGGAGATCCGGAACCAGGATCCACGAGGGCGCCGCGTCGCCCGGCACGCGCGCGCTCAACCGGCCGAGATCGTCTTGCCCGGATGCGGCGGCTTGAGCGCGTCGCTGCGGCCGAGCTGCTCGAGCAGCTTCTTCTCCGCCGATCCGAGCTTGCCCGGAACCCAGACGACGAGCGTCGCGAGCAGATCCCCGCGCCCGCCGCGCAACGCGGGCAGCCCCTTGCCGCGCAGGCGCACGACGCGGCCGCTCTGCGTGCCGGCGTGGACGTCGATCGCGAGCGTCGAGCCGTCGAGCGTGGGGACATCGACCTTGCCGCCGAGCGCCGCGGTCACGATGCTCACCGGCACGTCGATCCGCAGATCGTCGCCCGCGCGATCGAACACCGGGTGCGGCTTCTCCTCGATCAGCGCGATCAGATTGCCGGCCGGACCGTTGCGCGGCCCGGCGTCGCCCATGCCGCGCAGCGGAATGAAGTTCCCGTTCGCGACCCCGGCCGGCACCTGCACCGCGATCGTGTCGGTCTCGGAGACCAGCCCGTCGCCGCCGCAGGTCTTGCAGCGGTCGCGGATGATGCGCCCATCCCCGCCGCAGCGGGGGCACGGGCCGACGTTCACGAACTGGCCGAAGAACGTCTGCTGCACGCGGCGCACCTGGCCGCGGCCGTCGCACTCGCTGCACGTGGTCTCGCCGGTCCCGCCCCGGCCCGAGCAGGTGCCGCACGGGCGAAGGTGCTTGACGCGGATCTTCTTCTCGACGCCGGTCGCGATTTCTTCCAGTGACAATCGCAACGTCACCTGTAGATCTTCGCCGCGGCGCAGGCGCGGTCCCGCGGCGCGTCCGCCGCCGCAGAAGAGATCCTCGAAGCCGCCCTCGCCGCCGAAGTCGCGCATGAACGCGCGCAGCGCGGCCGCGAGATCGAAGCCGCTGAAGCCGACGCCGCCGCCCGCGGGGCCGCCCTCGACCGCCGCATGGCCGAAGCGGTCGTACTGCGCGCGCTTCTCACGATCGCGCAGCACCTCGTACGCCTCGGTCGCCTCCTTGAACCGCTGCTCGGCCGCTTTGTCGTCCGGATTGCGGTCGGGGTGATTCTCGAACGCGATCTTGCGATAGGCCTTCTTGATCTCGTCCTCGCCGGCGTCGCGCGCAACGCCAAGCACCTCGTAGAAATCGCGGCGCGCCATCTACGCCGCGCCCCCCGCCGGCGGTCGTCCGACCACCACGCGTGCGGCGCGCAGGGCGCGGTCGCCGCGGCGGTAGCCCTTCTGCACCACCTTGACCACGCTTCCCTCCGGCGTGCCCTCGGGCGATTCGATCTCGAGCAGGGCCTCCTGAAACGCCGGATCGAACGGCTGGCCGAGCGGATCGATCGCGGTCACGCCCTGGCGCGCGAGGTACTCGCGCATGCGCTGGGCGACGAGCGCCACGCCGCGTACCCAGTCCTGCTCGGCGCCGGCCGCCGCCTCGAGCGCGCGCTCGAGGTCGTCGAGCGCCGCGACCATCTCGAGCAGCACGCTCTCCTCGGCGCCTCGCCGTGCCTCCTCCCACTCACGCGTCGCGCGGCGGCGATAGTTCTGGAGATCGGCCTCGGCGCGCAGCCAGCGGTCCTTGTAGTCGGGCTCACCGCCGGCGACGGCCGGCGCGGGCGCGTCCGACGGGGCGCCGCCCTCGCCCTCCCAGTTGCCGCTCGGCTCCGCCTCGCGCGCGGCATCGGGCTGGCGGTCGTCGTCGGGCGGCGCGGTCGCCGGCGTTCCCGGAGCGCGACCGCGCCCGGCGCGCGGGGTCTTGGGATCGTTCATGGGTCGCAACTCCTCAGGCGGGATCCGAGCGGCGGACCCCGAGCGGGCTAGAGCAGCTCGGCGACGCGGCGGCCGACCACGTCCACGATCGAGATCACCCGCGCGTAATCCATACGCAGCGGCCCGAGCACGCCGACCGCGCCGCGGCGCACGCCCGGCAGCGGATAGCTCACGAGGCTGCAGCGGTGGAGGGCCTCGTCTTCGTCGAGCCCGACGCGCACCGCGGAATGGCCCTCGGCCCCCTCGACCATGAGCCGGTCGAGCGGCGGGCCCTGCTCCACGATGCGCAGCAGCGAACCGAGCGCGGCGCCGGCGGCGAACTCGGGCTGGCCGGCGATGTGGCCGGCGCCGGAGCTGAACCTGGCGCTCGGCACGGTCGCCCAGTGCGCCGCGGCCGCGCGCGCCACCATTCGCACGGCGCTCCACCGCACCAGCTCGGGATCGGCCGCGAGCCGGTCGCGGACCTCGGCGAGGTCGCGGCCGATCAGGCGTTCGCGCAGCACGCTCGAGACTTCGTCGAGTTCCGCGCCGTCGAGCGGGCTCTCGAGCTCGAGCACGAGCGTGCGCACCACGCCCGCGCCGAGGCTCATGATCATCAGGGCGCGCCGCGCATCCAGCGGCTGGAGCTCGAGGCCGGTCAGACGTTCGCCCTCGAGCGACGTGGTGAGCGCGAGCCCGAGCTGGTGCGTGAGCGACGAGAGCAGGCGCGAGGCCTCGCCGAGCAGGTGCTCGACGTCGCGCGCCGAGCGGCCGAGCGTCTCGTCCACCTGCGCCAGCTCGGCCGGGGCGAGTGCCGCCGGCGTCAGCAGGTGGCGGATGAAGAAGTCATAGCCGGTCTCGCTCGGGACGCGTCCGGCCGACGCGTGGGCGCGGGCGACGAGACCCGCCGCCTCGAGCTCGGCGAGCGCGCCGCGGATGCTCGCGGGCGAGAGCGGGATGCCGCCCTGCTGCGACAGCGCTTCCGAGCCCACCGGCCGCGCGGAATCGCCGTGCAGCGTCACCAGCGCCAGGAATACCTGCCGCTGGCGGTGGCTCAACTCGGGGTCTTCGCGATGGACTCCGCCGGGAAACGCGGGATGGGACATGGGCGATGAAATTACGGAGCGCTTCGCGCGGGTGTCAAATCCGTGCGGCCGCGGACGACGTCGCCGAGCGGCCCGCGCGACGGGCGGTCGGCGGCCGCCATCAGCCACGCGATCGTGTCGTCGGCGACGAAGCGATGCGCGCGCGGGATGCGCACCCCGTCGCGCGCCGGCTCGAGGCGCCCGAGGGCGAGCCCCTGCTCGAACGCCGCGCCGTAGCGTCGCAGGACGTCGGCCCAGCGCGTGGCGGGATGGTCCGACGCGTCGAGCCCGCAGCCGAGCCGCAGCCCCAGCATCACGATTTCGTCGGCGCGCGAGCGCGCGCTCTCGATCTCGGTCGCGTCGCACGATGCGTCGGCCTCGAGCGAAGCCGCCCAGCGTTCGAACGCGTAGTGGTTGCCGAAGCGCACGCCGTTCCACAGCCCGTGCGCCGAGGGGCCGAGCGCCATGTGGTCGCGGCGCAGCCAGTAGACGAGGTTGTGCCGCGCCTCGGCGCCGGCCCGGGCGAAGTTGGATGTCTCGTAGCCCGCGAACCCCGCCGCCTCGAGCCGGGCGGTGAGCATGGCGTACTCATCCGCCTGCGCATCGGTCGAGGGCAGCGCCACATCGCGCCGCAGCACGCGGTCGCCGAGCGGCGTCCCCGGCTCCGGGATGTAGCAGTACGCCGAGAGATGCTCGGGATCGAGCGCGAGCGCCCGGTCGAGCGTGCGGGCGAGACGCCCGCCGTCGTTGCCCGGGAAGCCGAACATGAGATCGAGCGACAGGCGTCGGAACCCGTGCGCGCGCGCCAGCGCGAACGCCTCGCCCGGCCGCGCCGCGTCGTGGATGCGGCCGAGACCCTCGAGCTCCTCGGCGTCGAACGACTGCGCCCCCATCGAGAGCCGGTTCACCCCGGCCGTGGCCCACGCCTCGAGCAGCGGCGCGCGCACGGATTCGGGATTGGCCTCGAGCGTGATCTCGGCATCGTCGGCGATCGCGAACGCGCCACGCACCAGCGCGGCGAGGCGCGTGAAGTGGCGGGCCGAGAGCGCGGACGGCGTGCCGCCGCCGAAGAACACCGAGGTGAAAACGGCGCCGCGGGCATCGGGCGCGCGGCGTGCGGTCTCGAGCGCCATGGCCGCGAGGTAGCGCTCGACCGCGGCCGCCGACAGCGCCCCGCTCGAGAAGTCGCAGTAGCTGCAGCGCACGGCGCAGAACGGCACGTGCACGTAGAGCCCGCGCCGCGCCGCGGCGCGCGCCGCTACGGACGGACCGAGGCGGGACGCCGTCAGCGGATCGGACGCAGGATGCGGTTCCACCGCGGCCAGTTCCGGTCGGTGTCCCACGACCAGTAGAGGAACATCGCCCGGCCCTTGACGAGGTCCATGACCAGCGTCCCCCAGTAGCGACTGTCGTTCGAGTTGTCGCGGTTGTCGCCCATCATGAACGTCTCGCCTGGCGGCACCGTGAACGGTCCGAAGTTGTCGCGGTACTCGTAGCCCGCCGGCTTCACGTTGGGATCGGAGTGGACCGCGTACGGCTCGCGGAGCGGCGTGCCGTTGACCGAGACCTGCTTGTTCCTGATCTCGATCGTCTCGCCGCCGGTCGCGATGCAGCGTTTGATGTAGTCCTTGCTCGGATCCTGCGGGAACTGGAAGACGATCACGTCGCCGCGACGCGGCTGACGGAGGCCCGGCAGGCGGATGTGCGTGAACGGGATCTTGGCCCCGTACTCGAACTTGTTGACGAACAGGAAATCGCCGACGAGCAGCGTGTCTTTCATCGACTCGGACGGGATGCGGAACGCCTGGATCACGAAGGCGCGCAGGAACAGCGTGATGAGCAGCGCCCACAGCGCGGCCTCGAGATACTCGCGAACGATGGAACGCGGCTTACTCGCCATGGATCTCCCCGATCAACGCTCGACCTTGAGCACCGCCAGGAACGCCTCCTGCGGCACTTCGACGGTCCCGATCTGCTTCATACGGCGCTTGCCTTCTTTCTGTTTCTCGAGCAGCTTCCGCTTGCGGGTGATGTCCCCCCCGTAGCACTTCGCGGTGACGTTCTTGCGCATTGCCCCCTGCGTCTCGCGGGCGATGATCTTGCTGCCGATCGCCGCCTGGATCGCCACCTGGAACATCTGCTTCGGGATGAGCTCCTTCAGCTTGGCGCACAGATCCGCGCCCCACGTGTACGCCTTGTCGCGATGCACGATCGTGGACAGCGCGTCCACCGTCTCGCCGTTGAGCAGAATGTCCAGCTTCACCATGTCGCCCTCGCGGTCGCCGTCGTACTCGTAGTCCAGCGAGGCGTAACCGCGCGAGACCGACTTCAGGCGATCGTAGAAGTCGAGCACGATCTCGGCGAGCGGCAGGCGGTAGCCGACACGGGCGCGCTTCTCCTCGAGATACTCGAGGCCGACGAATATACCGCGCCGGTCCTGGCAGAGCTTCATGATGTTGCCAAGATACTCGCCGGGCGTGAGCACGTGCGCCAGCACGTAGGGCTCCTCGATGACTGCGATCGTCTGCGCCGGCGGCATCTGGCTGGGATTGTCGACGACCTTGAGCTCGCCGCTCTCGAGCAGCACCTTGAACTCCACGCTCGGCGTCGTCGCGATCAGCTCGATCTGGTACTCGCGGCGCAGGCGCTCCTGCACGATCTCCATGTGGAGCAGGCCGAGGAAGCCGCAGCGGAAGCCGAATCCGAGCGCGACCGACGTCTCGGGCTCGTAGATCAGCGAGGCGTCGTTGAGCACCAGCTTGCCGAGCGCCTCCTTGAGCGATTCGTACTGGTCCGACTCGATCGGGTAGAGCCCCGAGAACACCATCGGCTTGACCTCGCGAAACCCGGGGAGCGGCACGAGATCGTGGGCGACCGCGGCGGCGATCGTGTCGCCGACGCGCGCCTCGCCGACCGACTTGACGCCGGCGACGACGTAGCCGACCTGCCCCGCGGTCAGCGCCGGCAGCGGGTCGAGCTTGAGCCGCAGACGCCCGACCTCGGTGACCTCGTAGATCTTGCCGGTCGAGAGGAAGCGGATCGCGTCGCCCGGCGCGATCCTTCCGTCGACGACGCGCACCAGCGCGACGACGCCGCGGTACTGGTCGAACTTCGAGTCGAAGATCAGCGCGCGCAGCGGCGCGTCGGGATCGCCCGACGGCGGCGGGATCTCGGCGATGATCTGCTCGAGCAGGTCCTCGACGCCGAGCCCGGTCTTGGCGCTGATCCGCAGCACGTGCTCGGCCGGAATCTTGGTGACGTGCTCGATCTCGAGCGCCGCGTCGTCGGGCCGCGCCACCTGCAGGTCGACCTTGTTGATCGCGCCGACGACCGTGAGCCCCTGTTCGCGGGCCAGCAGGTAGTTCGAGAGCGTCTGCGCCTCGATGCCCTGCGAGGCATCCACGACCAGCACCGCGCCCTCGCACGCCGCGAGGCTGCGCGACACCTCGTACGTGAAGTCCACGTGCCCGGGCGTGTCGATCAGATTCAGCTGGTAGTGATCGCCGCTCTTCGCCGTGTACTCCATGGCGATCGCGTGCGACTTGATCGTGATGCCCTTCTCGCGCTCGAGGTCCATGTCGTCCAGCACCTGCGCCTTCATCTGCTGGGGCGGCAGCGTGTGCGTGATCTCGAGCAGCCTGTCGGCGAGCGTGCTCTTGCCGTGGTCGATATGCGCGACGATCGAGAAGTTTCGGATCAGCCGCAGACGCGGATCGCTCAAAACGACCACCTCACGCTCATGCGCAGGTCAGGGCCGCTGGCGCCGCCCGAGCCCGAGGGCAGCGCAGGGTCCACCCTGAAGTCCACGTCGAACGTCCGGAAGTGCGCGTCGACGTAGGCGTCGAGCAGCGCGTAGATCACGACGCCCCCGAGCAGCCAGCGCCGGCTGGTCGAGGAGTCGAGTAACGCATTGTAGACGGACGCTGCCTGATTGTAGACGTCGCTCGCCTCGCGCGCGCGCACGTCGGCGGCGTTGAGCGCCGCCTGCGCCGCCGCGATCTGCTGCGGATCGCCGCCCGCGAGCGCCGCGCGGTACGCGACCCCGGCCGCCGTCGTGTCGCCGGCCGCGGCGTTCAGATCGCCGAGGCGCGCGATCGCCGAACGATTGAGCTGCCCGAGCCGGCGCTCGTCGCGGACCAGCGCGAAGCGCAGCAGCCCGTCTCCGGCGGCGATCAGCACGCCCTTGATCCAGGCGTGATTGTGGAACTGGCCCCATCCCGGCACGGCGAGCGAGCGCAGCATCACCCAGCGCGGCTGATCGAACGTCGGCACCTGCGACGGCTCGCGGCGCTCGCGCGGCGAGCGGCGGTGCGGCGGCGACGTGCTGTCGGCGCGCGACGCGCCCAACCCCGCGCTGTCGGAGCGCGCCGGCACGATGCCGCCGGCGGCGGCGATCGAATCCCGCAGCGCGGGCGGAAGCGGCGGCAGGGCCGGGAGCGTGATGATCGTGTCGACCGCGGGCGCCGCGTGCCGCACGATGCGCACGGTGTCCGCGTGCACCGTGGCGTGCGGGTGCGGCAGCGAGTCGCTCGCCGCCGTCTGCGCGTGGGCCGGCGTCGCGGCGAACGTCAGCGCCGCGGCGATCGTCAGAGCCGCGACGACGGCAAGGAGTGGCGGGAACGCGTGGGAATCGAACCCACCTCGGACGCTGACGCCCGACCGCAGGATTTGAAGTCCTCGGGGACCACCAGATCCCATTCGTTCCCGCATGCGACGCGACCGATCGCTCGTACGGCCCGCGCCGATCATCTCAACTCGATCGACCGCTCGCCACGCGCCACGACCTCGCCGACCGGGATCGCCCAGATGCGGCGGCGGCGGAGCGCCGCGGCCAGCGCCGCCTCGCGGCGCGCCGGCACGGAGAGCAGCAGACCGCCCGACGTCTGCGGATCGTACAGCGCCAGATCGAGTGCCTCGGGCGTCGCCGCGCCGCTCACGCGGTCGCGATAGAAGTCGCGATTCTTGTAGAGCCCGGCCGCGATCGCCCCCGCCACCGCCAGCTCGAGCACGCGCGGCAGCAGCCACTCGGGCGTCGGGCGGAGTCGCAGCGTGACGCCGCTCGCGTCCGCGAGCTGCGACGCGTGTCCGATGAGACCGAATCCGGTCACGTCGGTCGCGGCGCGCACGGCGAACTCGACCGCCGCTTCGGCCGCGCGGCGATTGAGCGTCGCCATCTGCTTCGTCATCTTCGCCGCGAGCGGCGCGTCGAGCTTGCCCTGCTTGAGCGCGGTGGCGAGAATCCCGGTGCCGAGCGGCTTCGTGAGCCATACGCGATCGCCGCGCCGTGCCCCGGCGTTCGTGAGCAGGCGCCGGCGCTTCACGACGCCGGTCACGCTGTACCCGAATTTGAGCTCGGGATCGCGCACGGTGTGGCCGCCGAGGATGCTCACGCCCGCCTCGGCCATCTTGTCCTGGCCCCCGCGCAGGATCTCCCGCAGCACCTCGGGGGGCAGCTCGGCGTCCGGGTAACAGAGCAGCGCCAGCGCGGTGATCGGCGTTCCGCCCATCGCGTACACGTCCGATAGGGCGTTGGCCGCGGCGATCTGGCCGAAGTCGTACGGGTCGTCCACCACCGGCGTGAAGAAATCCGCCGTCTGGACGAGCGCCTCTCCGCGACCGAAGGCGAAGACGCCGGCATCGTCGAGCGTCGTGTGATCGACGAGGACGCGCCGGTCCCGCTTCGGCACGGGAAGCCCGCGCAACGCTGCCCGCAGGTCCGCCGGACCCAGCTTTGACGCTCAACCGGCGCAGGCGACGTGCGCGGTGAGCCGCACCTCGATGCGACGCCGCCCGTTCAGTGGTCGCGGCCCACGGCGACCACGTCGATCTCGACGCGGGCGCCCTTCGGCAGCCCGGCCGCGGCGATCGTGGTCCGGGCCGGCGGCGCCTCGGTGAAGTGTCGGCCGTAGATTTCGTTCATGGCCTGGAAGTCCTGCATGTCGGCCAGGTAGACGGTGGTCTTGACCACGTCCGCGAGCGTGAACCCCGCGCCCGCCAGCACCGCGGTGAGATTCTTCATCACCTGCGCGGTCTGCTCGCGGACCCCTCCGGCCACGATCTCGCCGGTCCCCGGATCGAGCCCGATCTGGCCCGAGGTGAAGACCATGCGATTGCCGCCGTGCAGACGCACGACCTGCGCCTGACTGTAGGGGCCGATCGCCTGCGGCGCGTCGGCGACGCTCAACGGACTCTTCACGCCTCCTCCTATTCGACCGTGACGCTCTTCGCCAGATTGCGCGGCTGATCCACGTCGCAGCCGCGCAGCACCGCGACGTGATAGGCGAGCAGCTGCAGCGGGATCACCGAGAGGATCGGCTGCAGGCACGGCACGGTCTGCGGCACGTAGATCACGTGGTCGGAGCGCTGCTTCACATCCGTGTCGCCTTCGGTTGCGACCGCGATGATGCGGCCCTTGCGCGCGCGCACCTCCATCATGTTGTTCATCACCTTGTCGTAGGCGCTGTCGCGCGTGCAGATGAACACGACCGGCATGTTCTCGTCGATCAGAGCGATCGGGCCGTGCTTCATCTCGGCCGCCGGATAGCCCTCGGCGTGGATGTACGAGATCTCCTTGAGCTTGAGCGCGCCCTCGAGCGCCACCGGGAAGTTGTAGCCCCGGCCGAGATAAATGAAGTTGTCGCGCCGCACGTAGGCTTCGGCGATCGCGTGCACGGCGTCGTTGCGCTCGAGGATGCGCTCGATCTGCTCCGGGATCTGGTCGAGCGCCTGCGCCAGGTCGATACCCGCCTCGCGCGACATCTCGCGCTGGCGGCCGAGCATCAGCGTCAGCAGCGCGAGCACCGTCACCTGGCTCGTGAACGCCTTGGTCGAGGCCACGCCGATCTCGGGCCCGGCGTGGATGTAGACGCCGCCGTCGGATTCGCGCGCGATCGTGGAGCCGACCACGTTGACGATGCCGAGCGAGCGCGCGCCCTTCCTGCGCGCCTCGCGCATCGCCGCCAGCGTGTCGATGGTTTCGCCCGACTGCGAGATCACCAGCACCGCCGTGCCCTGATCGACGATCGGGTTCCGGTAGCGGAACTCGGACGCGTACTCGACCTCGACCGGGATGCGCGCGTGCTCCTCGAGCATGTACTCGCCGATCAGGCCGGCGTGCCACGACGTGCCGCAGGCGAGGATGATGATGCGGCGGATCTCGCGCATCGCGTCCGGGCTCATGTTGAGTCCGCCGAGCTTGGCCAAGCCGTCGCGCACCAGCAGGCGCCCGCGCATCGAATTGCGCACCGAGGTCGGCTGCTCGCGAATCTCCTTGAGCATGAAGTGCGGGAAGCCGCCCTTCTCGATCTGGGCGAGATCCCACTCGACCTCGTGCACCTGCTTGTCGACGCGCTCGTGCTCGATCGTCGCGGTGTGGAATCCCTCGGGCGACAACACCGCCATCTCGCCGTCGTCGAGGTACACGACCTGGCGCGTATGCTCGATGATCGGCGCCACGTCCGAGGCCAGGAAGTACTCGCCGTCCGAGACGCCGACGACGAGCGGGCTGCCGTTCCGCGCGCCGACGACGACGCCCGGCTCCGAGGCGCTCACCACCGCGATCCCGTACGTGCCCTCGACCTGGCGCAGCGCCGCGCCCACCGCCTGCTCGAGCTTGAGCCCGCGCTGCATGTGCTTCTCGATCAGGTGCGCGAGCACCTCGGTGTCGGTGTCGGTCGTGAAGCGGTGCCCCTCGGCCTCGAGCGCACTCTTCAGCACCATGTAGTTCTCGATGATGCCGTTGTGCACGAGCGCGATGTTGCCGGCGCAGTCGCCGTGCGGGTGCGCGTTCACGTCGTTCGGCTCGCCGTGCGTGGCCCAGCGCGTGTGGGCGATGCCGCTGGTGCCGGCCGGGGCGTCGCCGTTCAGGCGCTCCTCGAGCATGCGGATCTTGCCCGCCGCCTTGCGCACGACCAGCTTGCCGTTCTGCTGCACGGCGATCCCCGCGGAGTCGTAGCCGCGGTACTCGAGACGCTTGAGCCCCTCAAGCAGGATGGGCAGGCAGGCGCGCTGCCCCACGTAGCCGACGATGCCGCACATCCTAGGCCTCCTCCCGCGCCCCCGCGGCGAGCACGCCACGCGCGCGCTCGATCAGCTCGAGCGTGCGCCGCTCGTCGCGCGCCTCCGCGATCACGCGCACGACCGGCTCGGTGCCCGAGGGCCGCACGTGCACCCACTCTCCGTCCCGGGCGAGCCGCAGACCGTCGGCCGTGTCCGCCGCGTGCTCGGGAAACGCCGCGCGCAACCGCGACGCGGTGCCCTCCCAGGGCCCGTCGGGCCGCGGGAGCTTGGACTTCACCATCGCGAGCCGCGGCAGCTCGTCGGCCAGCGCCCGCAGCGGCTTCGCCGCGGCCGTCACCGCCTGCGCGATCAGCGCCATGGCCACCAGACCATCGCGTCCGTAGTGCGCGGCGGGCAGAATGACGCCGCCGTTGCCCTCGCCGCCGACGATCGCCCCGTGGCGCCGCATGCCGGCGACCACATGCGCCTCGCCGACCGGCGTGCGATGCAGGGCCACGCCGGCCCGCGCACACACGGCGTCCATGATAGAAGAGGTGGATAGGTTTGTCACCACGGGCCCGGGATGCTTCGCGAGCACGACGCGCGCGGCGAGCGCCAGCGTCAACTCCTCGCCGAGCGGAACGCCCGCGGCGTCGACGAACGCGGCGCGATCGGCGTCCGGATCGAGCGCGATGCCGAGGTCCGCGCCCGCCGCGCGCACCGCCGCGCCCAGCGCGCCAAGATGCTCGGGCAGCGGCTCGAGCACGCGGGTGAAGTTCCCGTTCGGCACGCAGTCGATCTCGGTCATCGACGCGCCGAGCCGGGCGAGCAGCGCCGGGACCGCCACGCCGCCGACGCTCG
Source organism: Candidatus Eiseniibacteriota bacterium (assembly GCA_016178725.1). GTDB lineage: Bacteria > Eisenbacteria > RBG-16-71-46 > RBG-16-71-46 > RBG-16-71-46 > WS-11. The sequence continues at coordinate 20,123 of JACOSV010000072.1, read as the reverse complement.
CGCACCCGTCCACGACCACGCGCAGCCCGCGCCGCGCGATCGCAGGCACGTCGATCACATCGAGCGTCGTCACGCGATCGAGGTGCCGCTCGAGCGCGCGCGCTTCGCCGCGCGTCGCGCCGAGCCGGTCGAACGGAACCCAGAGATCGGCGCCCGACTCATAGCGCGTGCGCACCGCGGCGCCCGCGTCGGCGTCGAGGAACTCGCCGCGTGCCGAGAGGAACTTGAGCGCGTTCCACTCCGCCGGATTGTGGCTGGCGGTGAGGATGACGCCGCCCGCCGCGGCCCCGTCCTCGACCGCGATCTGCGTGGTCGGCGTGGTGGCGAGGCCGATGTCGACGACATCGCGTCCGGCCGCCGTGAGCCCAGCCGTGACGGCCTCGAGCACCATCGGCCCCGAGCGCCGCGCGTCGCGCCCGACGACGACCGGCCCCGCGCCGAGCGTGCGCGCGAACGCGGCGGCGAAACGGGCGAGTACCGGCGGGGTCAGCGACTCGCCGACGATGCCGCGCACGCCGGCGACGCTGATCATGAGCGGAGTGGTCATCGCGCGGGCTACGTTACGCGAGTCGCCGGGTGGTCACAACGCACCCGGCCTTCGCGCGCCGCGTGGGCGGCGCGGACGCTGCGCGCGCGCCGCGGGCGGCCGCGCGCCAGGAGAACTGGAGCCGGTGATCGGACTCGAACCGATGACCTGCGCGTTACGAGTGCGCTGCTCTACCGACTGAGCTACACCGGCTCCACGAGCGGAGTGCGCGCCGGCGGCCTACGTTCGGCGGCCGTGACGGAGCGCGAAGATGGTGCGACCCCCCAGAATCGAACTGGGGACACCCGCATTTTCAGTGCGGTGCTCTACCAACTGAGCTAGGGTCGCACGCCGCGAGATCGACTGGAACGCTGCGCCTCGAGAGGGCGGACGCGACACATGCCGGGCGGTCACGGCGGAAATCGGCCGACACGTTTATCACGGCCGCTCGCGAGGCGTCAACGTTGCGCGCCGGCGAAGGGTTCGGTCAGCCCCCGGCCCGCGCCCTGCGGTCCGCGCGGCTCGCGCGCCGCTCGCGACCGGGACGGCGGCGATCGTCGTTCTCGGGGATCGGCAGCGTGAACGAGAACACGGAGCTCCACTCGCCCTCGCCGCGAACGCGGATCTCACCGCCGTGCTGCTTGAGCACCTGTTGCGCCACCGCGAGGCCGACGCCGGACCCGCCCTGCCGGCTGATCGCGAACGGCACGAACAGCTGATCGAGCAGCTCGCCGGGATGGCGCTGTCCGTCGTGCGCGATCTCGACGACCGCGAACGCGCCGGCGCGGCGCGACTCGACGCGCAGCCGCCCGCCGGGCGCCACGGCGTCGAGAGCGTGTTCGAGGATGTTGCCGACGACGCGGCCGATGCGTTCGGTGTCGAGCAGCAGCGGCGGCAGGTCGGGCGAGAGCCGCTTCAGCAGGCGGACGCGGCGCCGCACCAGCCGCTCGCCCGCGGCCTGGAGCGCCTCCTGCACGACGTTGTTCACGCTCTCGAGCTTGAGCCGCGGCCGCTCGAGCGTCGCGTACTGGAGCTGTTCGCCGACCATGCCTTCCAGGCGCTCGGCCTCGCGGATCACGATCTCGAGGTACTCGCGGCCCGGGTCCTCGGCGGCGAGCTGGCGGTACGCGCGACGCGCGAACGCGCCGATCGACGCGAGCGGATTGCGCACCTCGTGCGCGACCCGCGCCGCCATCTCACCGAGCGCGGCGAGGCGCTCGCGACGCGCGAGCTCGCGTCGCAGATCGTCGCAGCGTTGCTCGGCCTGACGCACCGCTTCGATCCGCCGCGCCTGGTCCACGGCGAGGGCCAGCTGGTGGGCGAGCGCGGTGACGAACGCGGCGTCGGCCGGGTCGAACCCCGGCGGCCGGGACGGATGCGACGCGAGGCGATCGTAGACGGCGAGCACGCCGCGCACGGCGCCGTAGGCGGTGACGGGAACGATCAGGGCGGAATCGACCGGCGATCCGTCGCCACGGAGGCCGCCCGGGCCATCGTCGGGGATGACGCGCGGGCGTCCCTCCTCCACGACCTCCATCGCCAGCGGCATCAGGGCGCGGGCGAGACGCTCGCGCGTGCCGGGCGGGCCCTGCGTGCTCTCGAGCTCGAGGTCCGGCGCGGTGTCGCCGAGCCACACCGCCCCGCCGCGCGCCTCGCACGTCCCGGTGGCGAGCCGTCCGGCCAGATCGAGCACTTCGGCGAGGTTGAGCGGGGACACCGCCGCTGCCGCGAATTCGGCGAGCGATGCGACCGCCCGCGCGTGCCGCGCCGCGTCGCTCCGCCCGCGCTCCGCCGCCAGCGCCGCCTCGCCGATCCGCCGCAGCGTCGCGAGCGCGGCGTGGCGATCCTCGCCGTTTCCAGCGTCGCGCCATCCGCCGACGATCAGGAGGCACGGCGCGCCGTCGTGCGTCAGCCGCACGGCGCCGCACGCGCGATCGATCGTCTCACCGCTCGCCGGCTCCTCCGCGCCGGGAGACGCATGAGCGTCGATCGCGACGCCATCCGCCCAGGCACGCGCACTCGCTCCCTCCAGCCACTCCGGCATCCACTCGGCGGGGCCGGTCCGGCGCGCGCGATCGGGATCCGCCGCGTCGCCGGCGGCGTGCGCCGCACGCGTCAGTGCGGCGTCGAGATCGGCGCCTCCGCCCTCGTCCGCCGCCCCGAATCGGACGACGAGCGTGTGCCGCACCGGACTCCATGCGTAGAGCGAGGCGCGCGCGAACTTGGCGCCGTGCGGGTGCACGGCCCACGCGATCAGCATGCGTTCGAGCGCGGCGAGATCGGGCGGCTGCGTGGCGAGCGCGATCGCTCCGCAGTCACGCGCGGGAACGGCCTCGCGACCGGTGCCGGGACTGGATTCCATGGGCGGGCTCCCTGAGCGTAGTGGGTCCATGCACGGAGAACGGCAAGCGATATGCCATGCAGCGCGGCCTCCGCCGCGCTCGCGCCGGGCCTCGGGATCGCGGCCTAAACCGGCTTTGCGCTTGACGCTAGCGGAGGCGGCCCATAGGCTCGTCAGCCCTCGACCGCACATTTAATTGTCCCCCGTCCGGGTCAGACGCCCCGGCGGATGGGTGAACAGGAGTTCCCGTGGAAACCCCGCAGCCCCAGCAGCAGATCGAGGTCGAACTCGGCCCGGCCCAGGCGGAAGGCATCTACTCGAATCTGGTCTTCATCGCGCACTCGGCGTCCGAGGTGATCCTCGACTTCGCGCGCGCGCTGCCCGGGCTGCCGAAGGCCAAGGTATACGCGCGCGTGATCCTCACGCCGCAGCACGCCAAGTCGCTGCTCATGGCGCTCGAGCAGAACCTCAAGAACTACGAAGGCCAGTTCGGAGCGATCAAGGTCCCGGGCGAGGCCCGCAACACGTCGCTCGGCTTCAAGGGCTGATCGGGCACGCGATGTCGCGCGGCACGTTCACGTTCGTCCTGCACTCGCACCTGCCGTGGGTGCTCCACCACGGCCGCTGGCCGCACGGCGTCGACTGGCTCAATGAGGCCGCCGCCGAGACCTATCTGCCGCTCGCGCGCGTGCTGCACGAGCGGGCGCGCGAGGGCCGTGCGCTCGGCGTCACGCTCGGACTGACGCCGGTGCTGTGCGAACAGCTCGCCCATCCCGGATTCCAGCGCGAGTTCGTCACCTATCTCGATCAGAAGACCGCGGCCGCGGCCGAGGACCGCGCCTGGTTCACGCGCTCCGGCGAGGCGGCGCTCGCCGAGCTCGCGGCGCGCTGGGAGCGCTTCTACCGCTCGAGCCTCGAGGACTTCATGGGCGCGCAGGGCCCGAACCTCGTGCAGCGCTTCCGCCGGCTCGAGGAGAAGGGCGCGATCGAGATCATCACGTGCGGCGCGACACACGGCTACCTGCCGCTGCTTTCGAGCGACGTCGCCGCGGCCGGGCAGCTGCGCACCGCCGTCACCGCGCATCGCCGCCACTTCGGCCGGGCGCCGCGCGGCATCTGGCTCCCCGAGTGCGCGTACCGGCCCGCCGGTCCGTGGCGCGCGCCGCAGGGCTCGGGCGCGCCCGAGATCGCGCGGCGCGGGATCGAATCGTTGCTCGCCGAGCACGGCCTCGCCTACTTCTTCGTCGACAGCCATCTGCTCTCGGGCGGATCGCCGCTCGGCGTCTACGCCGACCGCTTCGCGGCGCTCCATCACCTCGCGCGCGACGCGCGCGGCGCGACCGCGCTCGCGGCGCATCCGCCCTACCGGCCGTACCGCGTTGGACGCGAAGCCGGCGTCGCCTGCTTCGGCCGAGATCCCGTCACCGCGATGCAGGTGTGGAGCGGCGAGCACGGCTATCCCGGCGACGGCGCCTATCTCGATTTTCACAAGAAACGCTTCCCCGGCGGACATCGCTACTGGAGCGTCACGCACCCGCGCGCCGACCTCGCGCACAAGCAGGTCTACCGTCCGGCCGAGGCCGAGGCGCGCGCACCCGCCCACGCCGCGCACTTCGTCTCGCTGCTCGAGCGCACGCTCGGCGAGGCGGCGCGGTCGCAGCGCGTGCCGCCGGTGATCTGCGCCATGTTCGACACCGAGCTCTTCGGCCACTGGTGGTTCGAGGGGCCGCGATTCCTGGGCGCGGTGCTCGACCGCTGCGCCGAGGCCGGCATCGACGCGCACGCCGCCGGCGCGATCCTCGAACGGCAGCCGCCGGACGAGGCAGTCGCGCTGCCCGAGGGATCGTGGGGCGACGGCGGCGGACACCAGGTGTGGGACAACGAGGCGACGCGCTGGACGTGGCCGCTGGTGCACGCGGCCGAAGCGCGCTACGCGAAGGCGGCGCGCGACGCCGCGGGGCGCGCCGGCGCGCCCGGATCCGATCCGCTGCTGGAGCGCCTGCTCGCGCAGGCGGGACGTGAGCTGCTCCTGCTCGAATCGTCCGACTGGCAGTTCCTGATCACCACGTTCGCCGCGCGCGACTACGCCGAGCTGCGCGTCACCGAGCACGCCGAGGACTTCGCGCGCATCGCCGCACTCGCCGAGCGCCGCATCGAGGGCGGATCGCTGTCCGAGGCCGACGAGCAGTTCCTGGCCGAGTGCGAGCGACGCGACGCGCTCTTCCCCGACTTCGACTGGCGCGGCTACGCCGGTCGGACGCGCGACGCGGCGGTCGGCGCACGCTGATCCCGGATCGCGCCCCGCTCGCGGGACGTCGCGATCAGCGGTTCGGGGGACCGGCCGCGCGCGGCGCGCGCTCGAGCAGCGCCGCGAGGTCGGGCGGCACGCGCCCCGGCTTCCCCGACGGCATCATGAAGCAGTGCTCGGTGCCGCCGAACGCGAGCACGTCGCCGTCCGCGACGCGCACGATGCGGTAGCCGAACCGCACCGACGCGCGCGCGAGGCGCTCGATGCCGGTCTCGACCGCGATCATGTCGTCGTAGCGCGCCGGCCTGAGGTAGCGCACGTGCGCCTCGACCACCGGCAGCGTCGTCCCCGCCTCCTCGACGGCGCGGTAGCTGCGGCCGAGCGACCGCAGCATCTCGGCGCGGCCGATCTCGAACCAGCGCAGGTAGTGCGCGTAGTAGGCGAATCCCATCTGATCCGTGTCGGCGTAGCGCACGCGGATCTCGAAACGATGGACCGACGCCGCATGCCCGCTCACGCCGCCCCCGCCGCCGCCGCCGCCGCGGCCGCCGCCGCCGCCGCTGCGGCGGTCGCGCCCGGCGCCGAGCCGCCCGGCGCGCTCTTCCAGCGGCGATGGAGCCAGAACCACATCGCCGGATGGCGCCGCACACGGCGCTCGAGCTCGGCGGTATGGAGCGCCGTGAGCCGTACGTCCGCGTCGGCGGCCTCCGGGCGCTCGAGCACGGGCGGCGGCAGGACGTCGATCTCGTGCCGGCCGTCGTCGCGGCGCACGATGAACGCCATGACGAGCGGTGCGCCGGTACGGAGCGCGATGCTCGCGGGTCCGGTCCACGTGCTGGTCGGCCGGCCGAAGAACGGCACGAACGCGCCGTCCGGTCCCGCGTCCTGATCCGCCATCAGCATCACCCAGCGGTTCTCCTTGAGCGCCGTGAACACGCGGCGCGCGCCGCGGTCGAAGCGGATACGGCCGAGTCGGACGCTGCGTCCGATCTCGACCAGCAGCGCTTCGACCTGCGGGTTCTGGATCGGCTTTCCCGCCATGTCCACCGGATGCCGCTTCGCGAGCGTCGCGGCGAGCAGCCCGAAGTTGCCGTAGTGCCCGGTGAGCAGCACGGCGCCGCGGCCGCCGCGCTCGGCGCGCTCGAGGTGCTCCATGCCGCGGAACGCCGCCACGACCTCGCCCTCCGGCGCGTCCACCGTCTTCGTCGGCCGGGCGTACTCGGCGAGGACGAGGCCGAGGTCGCGATAGTGCGCGGCCAGGATCGCGGCGCGCTCGCGCTCGCTCTTCTCCGGAAACGCGAGCGCGAGATTGGCGGCCGCGACCGAGCGCCGCAGGCCGATGCCGTGTGCGACGCGACCGAGTCCGGCCCCCATCCCCTGCGCGAACGCGCGCGGCATCGCGCCGAGCGCGCCTTGCAGGCCGCGCACCAGCGCCGCCTCGAAGCCGTGCGCGCGGCTCACGGCACGCTCCAGCGCTGGCCGGGCCGCGCCGCGGCCGCACCGGCCCACTCGAGCGTGGTGAGCGCGGCGAGCGTCTCGGGCAGCGCGAGGCCGGCGGCGCGCGCGAGCGCGTCCACCGTCGCCGGTTCCGGCCCGAGCGCCGCGAGCACGCGCGCCTCGGGCGTCGCCTCGAGCCCCGGGATCGCGCGCGTGGCCGCGCGTGCGGACGTGCGCCGGCGCGGCGTGGAAGCGCGTAGCACGCCGTGCCGCGGGACGCGCGACGGCGGCGCGCCCGCCACGTCGATCGCCGCGATCACGTCGCCGGCGTCTTCACACAGTGCCGCGCCGCGCCGGATCAGATCGTGACAGCCGCGCGCCGTTTCACGCTCGACCGGACCCGGGACCGCGAGCACCGGCCGGCCGAGCGAGCGCGCCCACGCCGCGGTGGTGAGCGCGCCGCTCCGCTCCGCCGCCTCGACCACCACGGTCGCCGCGGCCATCGCCGCGATCAGGCGGTTGCGCTCGACGAAGGCGCCCTTGCCCCATGGACCGCCGCGCGCGCATTCGGTCACCAGCGCCCCGCGCACGGCGATCTCGTCCGCGAGCTCGAGGTGATGACTCGGCGTGATCGCGTCGAGACCCGAGGGGATCACCGCGACCGTGCGGCCGCCCGCGTCGAGCGCGCCGCGATGGGCCGCGGCGTCGATGCCGCGCGCGAGTCCGCTCACGATCGTGAAGCCGAGCCGCGCGAGGTCGCCGGCGAGACGCGTCGCCCGCGCGACGCCGGAGGGCGAGGCCGCGCGCGACCCGACGACGGCGATCGCGCGCGCGACCGGAGGCAGGGCGCCGCCGCGCACGTAGAGGCACGCCGGCGGATCGGCGAGATCGAGGAGGCCGCGCGGGTAGTCCGCGGCATCGGCGGGGAGCACGCGCGCGCCGCCGGGCGCGGCGGCATCAGGCTGCGGGGGTGTCGGCACGCCCGCCGCCCGGCGTTTCGGGACGGGGGACGCTGATCGGCGGGCCGGTGAGCACTTCCCACTCCAGGCCCTCTTCGCTCGCGCGCACCACGGCGCTATCGTCGCTCAACGCCTCGCCGCCCTCGGCCGCCATCAGCTCGTCGTTGCGCATCATGCGATCGATGCGCTCGGCGAGCGTCCGGTCGCGCATCGCGATCTCGTCGAAGCGGCGACGGCGCGCGTCGGGCGCCAGACCGTGGAGCGCCTGCGCGAGGCAGATCCCGCCGTTGCCGCGCCCGATCGCGACCAGCGCGTCGCGCGCCGCGTCGGCCACCGTCTCGTTCGCGTCCTCGGCGAGGCGGAGGAGTCCGGGCACCGCCGCGCGGTGGCCGAATCGTCCGAGCAGCCGCGCCGAGCTGGTGCGCGTGAACCACAGGCCCTGCTCGAGCAGCGGCAGGAGCACGTGGCACACCGAGGGGCCGATGCGCATCAGCGCTTCTTCGGCCTGATCGCGCAAATACCACGACTCGTCGCACAGGCACTCGACCAGGAGCGAGAGCGCCTCCTCGTCGCGGCGCTGCTCGAGGCCGCGCACGTAGTCGCGCTTGCCGGCGAGCCCGCGCGAGTTGAGCGCGTCGAACGGTTTCGGCTGGCTGATGCTATCGGTCACGCGGTGCCTCCTCCCCTTCCGCATCGCCGGACGTGGCGGGCGGCAGGAGCGTCCACAGCCGGTCGAGCCACGGCCCGAGTCCCTCGCCCGTCTGCGCGCTGATCAGCGATGCGCCGGGCAGACCGACCGAGGCGGCAAGCGTCGCGCGCGCCTCCGGCGCGATGAGATCCGACTTGGTGAGCGTCACGAGCCGTCGCTTCTCCATCAGCGCCGGACTGTAGCGCGCCAGCTCGTGTTCGAGGAGCGCGAGATCGTCGGCCGGCGCGGGGCGGCTCGCGTCGAGCAGGAACACGAGCACGCGCGTGCGCTCGACGTGACGCAGGAATTCGAGGCCGAGGCCCTTGCCCTGATGCGCGCCCTCGATCAGACCCGGCAGATCGGCGGCGACGAAGTGTCGCTCCGCGTCCGCCATGACGATGCCGAGATTCGGCTCGAGGGTCGTGAAGGGATAGTCGGCGATGCGCGGCCGCGCGCGCGTGATGCGCGAGAGCAGCGTGGACTTGCCGGCGTTCGGCAGGCCGACGAAGCCGGCGTCGGCGATGAGCTTGAGCTCGAGCTCGAGGCGGCGCTCCTCGCCCGGCGTTCCGGGGTCGGCGCGGCGCGGCGCCTGATGCGTCGGGGTGGCGAAGCGCGCGTTGCCGCGGCCGCCGCGGCCGCCCTGCGCGGCGACCCAGCGCTCGCCGGCGCGGACCAGGTCCGCGAGCGTCCCGCCTTCGGAGTCCTTCACGACCGTGCCGGGGGGAACCTGAATCACGAGGTCTTCGCCATCCTTCCCGGTTCGATTGTTGCCCGATCCGGCGCGACCGGAATCGGCACGGTATCGAGGCTGTTCGCGGCAGTCAAGAAGCGTGCGTACGTGCGGATCCACCTCGAGCACGACGCTGCCGCCGTGCCCGCCGTCGCCGCCGTCGGGCCCGCCCTTCGGCACGTACTTCTCGCGACGGAAGCTGATGCATCCGTCGCCGCCGCGCCCGGCGATGACGTGGATGCGGGCGAGATCGACGAGCATCGCTAGACCGCCGCCGCCGCGTGCAGGGCGGCCGTCGCGCGGACGGCCTGCAGCCATCCGCCCGCGCGCACCGTCTCGATCTCGCGCTCGCCGAGCTCGTGGTGCACGAGCGCCTGCCCGCCGCGCGTGAGGTCGCGGACCACGAGCGGCTTGTGGGGCTCGAGGCCCTCGGGGAGCCCGGGGATCTCGATCTCGTCGCCGGTCGCGAGCAGCGCCGTGTCGTCGGGCACGGCGAACGTGAGCGGCAGGACGCCGTGCCGCACCAGCGCCGCCACGCAACCGGGCGCGAACGAGCGCGCGAGCACCGCGCGCACGCCGAGCTCGGCCAGCGCGAGCGCCGCGTGCGGCTGGCGCGCCCCCTCGCCGAACCCGCCGCCGGCGACGACGAAGCCGCCACGCGATCGGCGCGCACGATCGGCGAACGCCGGATCGGCCTCGGCGAACGTGTGGCGCGCGAGCTCGGCGATGTGCGAGGCATGGCGCCACACGCGCGGCCCGCCGGCGAGCACGCGGCGCGCCGCGGCGCGCTCGCCGAGCGCGAGCAGCACCGGTCCGCGCAGCGCGGTCGTGATCGGCGGCGCCTCCGGCAGCGCGTGCACCGCAGCACCGCGCACAGGCGGCGCCGCGTCGTCTCCGGCTTTCGGCATCCACAGATCCTCGGGCGGAACGGCGTCCATCTCGATGACCGCGGGCGGCGCGTCGAAGATTCCGCGCGGATCCCCGAGCCGGCCGGTCACGGCCGCGCACGCCGCCGCGGCGATCGAGACCTCGCGCGTCGCGTGAGCGTATGGGCCGGTGACGGACGTCGCCGTGGCCGCCGTCACCCCGCGCGCGGGCGGCGCCACGGGCGCCGCGCCCGGGTGCAGCATCCACACGCCCGCCGCGGCGAGCCGGCTCCACGCCCCCGATCGCTCGAGCGCCGCCGCGATCGCGCGCGTCCCCGCCTGCGCCGCGACGGCGACGCCGAGCGCGAGCGCGCGCCCTTCGATCAGCGCCGCGAAACGGAGCAGGTCTGCGAGGTCCGCGTCGGCGCCGACGATCACCTGTGACAGAGCGACCGGCTCGACCTCGCCCACGGGCCGGCACGCTCCGGTCGCCGCGTCGCGTTCCATCGGCTCGATGCTGTCGAGGTCGATCTCGATCACGGTGTCCGCATCCGCATCGATCGCGGTCGCGAACGGCTTCCAGTCGGGCTCGCGCCCGCGCGCCTTGAGCCAGGCGCGCGTGACCTCGTCCGACGGAAACAGGCACGCGAGCATGCCGAGCGCGGGTGCCGCGCGCGCGACGGCGGTGCGCTCGGCGACCGCGAGCGACGCGACGCCCGGACCCTCGATCTCGAGCACGCCGTCCACGACCCGCGCCTCGGCAAGACGCGACGCGAGGACGCACGCGAGATCGTGGCCGCCCGCCCACGGCGGCAGCGTGCCGGGCAGACGCACGCCGGCGATGCGCGGCGTCGCGATCGTGATCGAGGCGCCCGCGATCGCGGCGCCGGCTTCGATCTCGCCCGCCCGCAGGACGAGCGTGCCGAGACCGCCGGCCGCGGACGCGCCGGGCGCGCACGCGAGCGCGATCCGTCCCGGGCCGGCGAAGCGCGCGAGATAGACCGGATGCACGGGCCCGCGATCGGCGCCCACGAACGCGACGCCCGCGTGGCGCGCGGCGGTCAGGCGATAGAGACGCTCATCGGCCGACTCGAACCGGCCCGCGCCCGGCGCGCCAGCTCCGTCGCCGACCAGCACGGCTTCGAGCGGCGCGCGCGGTCGCGCGAGCGCCTCGAACGCGAGCAGCGCGAGCGTCGCGGCGTGGCCTTCCAGCACCACGTGGTCCGCGAGCAGCGTGAACGCGGCGCCGGGCGCACAGGCGCGGTCGCGCGCCGTGACCGCGTGCGCGTCGAGCAGGGTGCGCGTGAGGCTCGTCGCCACTCCGGGCCTCAATCCGCCGTCGTGCGGCCGCTCCCGCCGCCCTTGGACGATGCCTTGCCACCGCCTGATCCGGATCCGCTGCTCGATCCGCTGCTCGATCCACCGCTCGATCCACCGCTCGATCCACCGCTCGGAGACTTCTCCTGCTTGGCCTTGTCCTTGTACGCCTTGCTCCGGTAGTCGGTGATGTAGAAGCCCGAGCCCTTGAAGAGGATCCCGGCGCCGGCGGCCGGCACGCGCTGGGCGCGCCCGCGGCAGCGCGGGCAACGCTTGATCGTCTCGTCCTTGATGCTGTGGAAGAGCTCGAAATGGTGGCCGCACTTCTTGCAGCGATAGACGTACGTGGGCATGGGGCGGGCGGTTCTCCTAGGCGAGCGCGGCGCGGATGCGCGCCATCGCCGCCGCAAGCTCTTCGATCGACGAGGCGAACGACATGCGGATCGCGCGGTCGTCGCCGAACACGGCGCCCGGCACGACCGCGACGCCGGCGTCCTCGAGCAGCGCGTCGGCGAGCTCGGACGAGCTCGTGACCGTCCGGCCCCCGACCGGCCCGCCGAAGCGCCGCGACACGTCGGCGAAAACATAGAACGCGCCGCCCGGCTTCACCAGCGAGACGCCGGGGATCGCGGCGAGCGCCGCGCACATCATGTCGCGGCGCTCGATCAGCGCGGCGCGGAACCGCGCGCGCTCGGCCGTCATCGCCGGATCGCCCTCGACGGTCAAGCGCAGCGCGGTTTCGGCCGCGTGCTGCGCGATGCTGCTCGCGTTGCCGCTCGTGTGGCTCTGCAGCGCCTCCATGCTGCGAACCAGCGGCGCCGGGCCGCCGCCGTAGCCGATGCGCCACCCGGTCATCGCGAACGCCTTCGAGACGCCGTTCACGGTGAGCGTGCGTTCGAGCGCGCCCGGAGCGGCGGCGAAGCTCGCGAACGGACCGTCGTACGTCAGGTGCTCGTAGATCTCGTCGCTCACGACCCAGAGGTCGGCGGACGACGCGACCCGCGCGATCGCGGCCTGATCGGCGGCGGACATCACCGCGCCGGTCGGATTGTGCGGCGAGTTGAGGATCAGCCCGCGCGCCCGGCCGTTCGCTGCGGCGATCGCGCGTTCGAGCGCCGCCGCGGTGAGCCGGTAGCCCGACGCCGCCTCGATCGGCACGGGGACGACGCGGCCGCCGGCGAGCGAGACCATGGACGCGTAGCTCGGCCACGCGGGCGACGGCACCAGCACAACGTCGTCGGGATCCACCAGCGCGAGCAGGGCGTGGAAGATCACCGCCTTCGCGCCGGCGCCGACGATCACCTGGTCGTCGCCGTACACGAGCCCGTTCTCGCGCTCGAACTTGAGCCGCACCGCGCCCCGCAGCGCGGGCGTGCCCGCGACCGGCGTGTAGCGCGTGAGTCCTTCGTCGATCGCGGCGCGCCCGGCGTGCGCGATCGGCGCGGGCGTGTCGAAGTCGAGCTGGCCCGCGCCGAGGCTCACGATGTCGCGGCCCGCGGCGCGCAGGCGCTGCATCCGCTCGTCGGCGGCCATCGTGCCCGAGTGGCCGATACGCTGCGCGAGGCGCGAGAGGCGGACGCTCACGACCGTGCGCCCGGCGCCGCGCCGGTGCCGGCGGGCGCTCGGTTCGCGGCGCTCAACGCGCAGGCGATCGTCGCCACCTCGACCACGTCCTCGGCGCTGCAGCCGCGCGAGAGGTCGTTCGCCTGGCGCGCGAGGCCCATGAGAATGGGGCCGAACGCCTGCGCGCCGCCGAGGCGCTGGACCAGCTTGTAGCCGATGTTCCCGGCGTCGAGGTCGGGGAAGATCAATACGTTCGCGTGGCCGGCGACGGCGCTGTCCGGCGCCTTCTTCCTGGCCACCGCCGGATCCACCGCGGCGTCGAGCTGGAGCTCGCCGTCGAAATGCCGGTCGGGGCGGCGCACCCGGGCGAGCGCGAGCGCCTCGCGCACCCTGGCGACACGCGGGTGCTCGGCGCTGCCGCGGGTCGAGAACGAGAGGAATGCCGTGTGCGGCACGTCGCCCGTCAGCCGCTCGAAGCTGTCGGCGGCGAGGCAACCGATCTCCGCGAGCTGCGCCGGATTCGGATCCGGCACGACGCCGCAGTCGGCGAACACGAACACGCGCTCGCTCGCCCCCGGCACGACCATGAGGAAGAACGAGCTGACGAGCGAGACGCCGGGCGCGGTGCCGATGAGCCACAACGCGGCACGCAGGACGTCGGCGGTGGTGCGCGACGCGCCGGCGACGAAGCAGTCGGCGCGCCCGTCGCGGACGCGGGCCGCCGCCTGGAACACCGGGTCGCGCGCGTATCGGTCGGCGTCGGCGGGCGTCAGGCGCTCGCCGCGCGCGGCGCGGAGCGCGACCCGGGTCGCGTCGATCGCCGCCGCGTCGCCCGCGTCCTCGAGGCGCACGCCGAGCAGCGCCGCTTCGGCCTTGCGCGCGGTGGCGCGCGCTACGTCGCGATCGGCGATCAGCGTCACCTCGGCGAGCCGGTCGCGGCTCAGCCGATCGGCGGCGCGCACGATCCTGGAATCGTCGCCCTCGGCGAGCACGAGACGCCGCGGCTTGAGCCGCGCCTCGCGCCGGATGCGCTCGAGGACCGTGCTCACCGGCTCCGGCCTGGAGCGGCGGACCGTTTCGCGCCCGCGGCGCGCCGTGCCCCGGACTTCGCAGGCGCCGCCGCGCCACGCGCGGTGGCGCGCAGCTTCTCCTTGAGCGCGATCTCGACCGCGCGCGGCACGAGCCCACGGATCGGACCGCCGAGGCGGACGATCTCCTTCACGAGCGTCGAGTTGAGATACGTGTACTGCTGGCTCGGCATGAGGAACGCCACCTCGATGCCACGCGCGAGCCGCCGGTTCATGAGCGCCATCTGGAACTCGAACTCGAAATCGCTCACCGCGCGCAGGCCCCGGATCATCACCTGCGCGCCGACGCGGCGGGCGCAATCCACGACCAGGTCCGAGAAATGCACGACTTCGACGCGACGGAGGTCGCGCGTCGTCGCGTGGATCAGGTGCACACGCTCGGCCACCGAGAACAACGTGCCCTTCGCCGTGCTCTCGGCGACCGCGATCACGACGCGATCGAACAGCCGCGCCGCGCGGCGGGTGAGATCGAGATGGCCGTTCGTGAACGGATCGAACGTCCCGGGGAACACCGCGGTGCGCTGGTCCTTCATGGCCGCTCCCTCCCGTCCTCGCGGGATGCGTCCCGCGCCGTCGCCCGGTAGGTCGAGATCGCCGTCTCGCCGTGCCGCCGCACCCGCGCGCGCGTCAGGCGGCCGCTGCGCTCGGGAAGATCGTCCTTCGCATGATGCTCGACCACCACGCGCGCGCCGTCGCGCAGCGCATTCGACGCGCCCAGCGCGACGAGCGTCTCGCGCGCCGCCTCGCCGCCGTACGGGGGATCCGCGAGCACGAGATCCGCTGTCGCGAGCGACGCGGCCAGCCGGTCGAGCGCCGCCGGGAGCCGCGCGCGCCACACGTGTGAACGATCGCCCAGCCCGAGCGCATCGAGATTCCGCTCGAGCGCCGCGAGCGCCGCGCGTTCGGACTCGACGAAATCGCACCACGCCGCGCCGCGCGAGAGCGCCTCGATCCCGAGCGCGCCGCTGCCCGCGAACAGGTCGATCACGCGGAGGCCGGTGAACGGCTCGAGCGCCATGCACAGCGCCTCGCGCACCCGATCCGAGGTCGGACGCGTCGCGAGGCCGCGCGGCACGACGAGGCGGCGGTCACCGAACTCCCCTGCGATCACCCGCACGTGAGGCCGGCGAGTCTCGCGCAGGGAGGCAGGAGTGTCAAGCGCAGCGGATGGCCTTTCTCGTTCGGCCAGAACGACTTGCCGCGCCGGGGTGAGACGCGGCGCGAGGCCGTGGCTCGCGCGCGGGTTCAGAACCGCTCCGTCTCTTCCGCCACCGTGTACCCATGCGGCGCGCGGATCACGAACGCGTTCCGGCCGCGCGCGCGCGTGAACTTCCACGCCGTGAAGCGATAGGTCGAACGCCCCGACGACGGGTCGCTCACCTCGAGCGCGGCCGGCAGGCCCGCGACATCCACCGAGACCGCGAGTGTTTCCGGCACCGCGCCGCGCTCGTCGCGCAGCGCGAGCACGTAGCGTCCGCGACCGGCCTCGCGCTCCGCGAATCGCCCGCGACCGCCGTGCAGGAACAGGTCCCAGAGCCACGACGCCGCACCCGCCTGCTCGGAGCGGAGCCGCACCATCTGGCGCAGGTGCGGCTGCAGCCATTCGCCGCCGTCGCCGCGCACGGCGATCTTCTCCCCCGTCTCGGTGAACTCGAGGCGCACGCGATCGGGCGGCTCGAGCGCGACGCTGCCGTGGTCGACGCGTGGAGGTCCGCCCATCGCGTCCTCGCGCGTGAGCGTGACCCGCGCCTCGCCCCGTCCGCTCGCCGTGATCCGCTCGGCGAGCACGCGTGTCGCGCGCAACCGTTCGGCGCCGCCCCGGATGCTCGCCGGCGGCGTGGCCGCCGAGGCGATCGTCGCGGCGAGCATCGCGAGCGCGACCAGCGACACGCTGTGCGATTCACGTCGCGTCACATCACCCCCAGCCGCTCGAGCACGCGCTTGAGTTCGGCGAACGTCAGCCGCTCGGCGGTCGCCGGAATCGGCACGACGAGCCGCGCCGCATCCGGCCGGCGCTCGAAGCGCATCACCGATATGCGGAACGTCACGGCGAGCGGCCCATGCAGATCCGAGATCTCGAGCACCGCGGGCCAGGGCGCGCCGTTGCTCCGATCCCACTGGCGATAGGCGACGCGCACGCCGCCGTGGCCGGCGCGCGTCAGCGAGGCCCACACCGGCAGCCCGTGGCTGCCCACCGCGACGGCGACCGTGTCGTCGCGCTCGAGCCAGCGCGGGCACAGCAGCGTGTCGGCCCACGCCGCGTCGCGCCATGCCCCGTCCGGGATGCGCCACGTGGCGCTCATGGTCCGGAATCCGAGGCCGCCGGGCGCGAGCAGGCCGAGCGTATCGCGTGCGGCATCGAGGGCCACGGCCTGCCGGCGCGACGGCACGTATGCGGTGAGCGAATCGCCGCGCGCCCCGAGGTCGATCGCGGTGCCGACAACCGCGTCGATGCGCAGGCGGAACGCGTCGGGCGCCGCGAGCAGCAGGCGGCCCTCGGCCGACGGCAGCCGGATCTCACGCGTGCGCCGCGGCCACAGGACGACGCGCTCGTCCACCGCCGCGCCCAGCGACTCGCGTGCGGCGAGCTGCGTGCGGTAGCGCGACGCGCGCGCGTCACGCGTCAGCTCCGCGACCGGCACGAGGTGCGGCGCGCAGCCGGCCGCGATCAGTGCGAAGAGCGCGGCGCCCGCGATCAACGCCGCGAGCGCGGCGGCCGCGAGCGGCCGTTGGAGGGGCGTGGCGCGACGAACCGTCACCGCGCGATCCCCACCGCGGCGAGCACGGCATCCGCGACCTGCTCCGCGTCGCGGCCGTCCGTCGCGATGCGGTCGTCCGCGACCTCGGCGTAGAGCGGCGCGCGGGAGGCGAGCAGCGCGGCGAGCCGCGCGCCGGGATCGGCGCCCGCGAGCACCGGCCGGCCGGCGACGGAGCCGATTCGGCGCAATGCCTCGGCCGGCGTGACCTCGAGCCAGGCGACCCGGCAGCGTTCGCGCAGCAGCCGGCGGTGCGCGGGATCGAGCACCGCGCCGCCGCCGCAGGCGATCACCTGCGCGCCGGCCTCCAGCGCCTGCCGCAGCACTTCGCCCTCGCGGCGGCGGAAGTAGGCCTCGCCTTCACGCTCGAACAGCTCCGCGATCGGACAGTCCTCTTCGGCCTCGATGAAGGCGTCGATGTCGGCCACCACGACGCCGAGACGCTCGCCGAGCACGCGCGCCACCGCGCTCTTGCCCGCGCCCATCAGACCGACGAGCGCGATCGGCCGGTCGATCGAGGGGGATGCCGCGGACATGGCGCGAGCCTAGCACAGGGCTCGCGGGCGCAAACGCCGCGGCCGCCGGAGCGGTGAGCCCCGGCGGCCGAACGGTGGAGCGGAAGGGAGATCGGGTCAGTTGTTCGCCATGCTCGCGAGCAGCCGCGGCGTCACGAAGATGATCAGCTCGCGGTTCTGCTTCACGACGTTGTCCGAGCGGAACAGCATGCCGACGAGAGGGACGTCCTTGAGGAATGGGATGCCACGCCGGACGTGCGAGTCGTTGGTGCGGATCAGGCCGCCGATCACGGCGGTCTGGCCGTCGTCCACCATCACGCGCGTGTCGGCCTCGGAGGTGTTGATGATGACACCGCCCTGCACCGTGCTCTGGGTCGAGAGGTCGCTCACCTCGGGATGCAGATCCATGATGATCTTCTTGTCCTGCGTGAGGTGCGGCGTGACCTTGAGCTGGATGCCGATCGTTTGGAGCTGCGACACCGGGTTGCCTGCCACGTCCTGGACGATGAGCGGAATCTTCTGGCCGACGAGGATCTTCGCCTCGCGGTTGTCCACCGTCGTCACGCGCGGGTTGGAGATGATGTTCGCTTTGCGGGTCGACTCCAGAAGCTGCAGCTGCGCTTCGAGCTGACCCCAGGACTTGGAGAGCCCATAGGTCAGCGTTCCGGCCGGGTCGGCGATCGTGGTCGCGATGTCCGGGTAGAGGCTGTTGCTCTTGTCGTTGCCGGGCGTGAGCGGCGCCAGCTGGACCGGCTTGCCGGCCTGCGGGTCGCCGAACGGATACACGAAGTACTTCGACGTGCCGCCGACGCGCCAGTCGATGCCCATGCCGCGCAGCGCCTCGGCGTCCACGTCCACGAGCTTGGCCGTGATCTCGATCTGCGGCGTGGTCGAATCGAGCGTCTGCGCCATGCGCGTCGCCGCCTCGAGATTCTGCGGCAGGTCGGTGATGATCAGGCTGTTGGTGCGGCGATCGACCTGGATCTGGCCGCGCCGGCTCAATGTCGCCTGCAACGTGGTGTTGAGCTCCGACGCGTTGGCGTAGTTGAGCTTGACGATGCCGGTCTCGAGCGGGAGCAGCTCGGCCGTCTTGGCCCGCGCCGTCTCGCGGTCGACCGCCTCGGCGTTGAGCCTGGTCGCCTCGTCCACGCGCAGGATGCCGCCCTCTTCGACGTAGTCGAGTCCGTTGCTGCGCAGCACCGTGCGCAGCGCCTCCTGCCAGCCAACGTTGCGGAGGGAGACCTTCACCGTCGCCTTCACATCCTTGCCGATCACGATGTTCTTGCCGCTGAACTCGGCGATCGCCTTGAGCACGGTGCGAATGTCCGCGCCCTCGGCGTCGATCGTGAACGTGCCCGCGCCGGTCCGCACCATGCCCACCTGCTTCATGGCGGAGGAATCCTGCGCCGCCGCCGGGTGCGCGATCAGCACCGCCAGGCACATCCCGGCTGCCAGTACCAGGCCGAAAGTGGCCTTAGCGATTCGCATTCGTCGTCTCTCCCTTCCGCTTCAGAGGAACTGAAACCGACTGCGACTGTCCATCCACCGTGAGGTTCACGATCATCGCGTCGCGCTTGAGCGCCTCGACGTAACCGTTCATCACCTTGTCGCCCTTGCGCAGGATGTGGCTGTCCCCGCGCGCGTCCTCGACCAGAGCGAACTGATCGGCATCGCCCCAAACGATGCCCACCACCTTGAGACCGCCGACGTCCGGCGGCACGTCGCCACCCACGTCGGAACCGACGTACTCGCCGGTCAGCAGCGATGAGAACGGATCCCGCCGGCCGAGGGCGTTGTACTGGTAGGTCACCTGATCATCCAGGTGTGCGGACGCTTGAACGATGGCGCTCCCCACCGCGGCGTTCGCCTTCGCGTTCGCCGGAGCGTTGTTCGCTGCGACCTTCGCCGGAGCGTTGATCGCCGGCGTGCCGGTCGTCGGCATAGCCTTCGCCTTCGCCGTCGGCGTCACGGCCGCCGTCTTGGTGGCGGTCGGCGTCGGAGCAGCGTTGGTCTTCGTCGCCACGTTCGTCTTTGCCGCCGGCGTCACGGCCGCCGTCTTGGTGGCGGTCGGCGTCGGAGCGGCATTGGTCTTCGTCGCCACGTTCATCTTTGCCGCCGGCGTCACGGCCGCCGTCTTGGTGGCGGTCGGCGCCGGAGCAGCGTTGGTCTTCGTCGCCACGTTCGTCTTCGCCGCCGGCGTCACGGCCGCCGTCTTGGTGGCGGTCGGCGTCGGCGCGACGCTGGTCTTCGGCGCCGCATTCGCCTTCGCCGCGACGTTCATATTCGTCGTCGACGTCACGGCCGCCGTCTTCGTGGCGGTCGGCGTCGGGGCAACGTTGGTCTTCGTCGCGACGTTCGTCTTCGCCGCCGGCGTCACGGCCGCCGTCTTGGTGGCGGTCGGCGTCGGGGCAACGTTGGTCTTCGTCGCGACGTTCGTCTTCGCCGCCGGCATCACGGCCGCCGTCTTGGTGGCGGTCGGCGTCGGAGCAGCGTTGGTCTTCGTCGTCACGTTCGTCTTCGCCGCCGGCATCACGACCGCCGTCTTCGGCGCGGGCGTCGTCTTGTTCGCGACGGGCGTCTTGCTCGCGACCGTCGGCTTGGTCGGGGCGTTCGCCTTGCTCACGTTCGCCTTGCTGGCAGTCAACTTAGCGGTCGCCTTCGCCGCCGTGGCCTTCGCCGCGGAAGCGCTGTCAGCCTTCACCGTCGAGGTCGCGTGCGCCGAAGCCGCCGGCGCCGCGCCGTCATTCGTCCCGGCGTCGATCGTGTCCAGCGTGCCGGCCATCGCCGGCGCGACCGGACCGCCCAGCAGCAGGCCGGCCGCGATCAGACCCGCGAACCCGCGCAGACGCGCGGACACGGCGCGATCAGGATTCCTTGCGGCCATCGCCCGCTCCTTTCTTGTGCGTCGCGGCCGGAGCAGATGCGGCGCCCGGCGCGGCGCTGGTATTCAGGCTGTACGCCGAAGCGGTGATCGAGGCCGACGTGGTGGCGAGCCCGTCCCCCTTCGAGTTGGCGGAGAGATGCATGTTCGACACGGTGACGATGCGGCGCATGTTGGCCAGCTCCGCCAGGAACGAGCCGACCTGGTG
>JACOSV010000088.1 GCA_016178725.1 Candidatus Eiseniibacteriota bacterium | reverse complement strand
CGATCCGGCGCATCCGCTCAACCGCGAGCGCGAGATGATGTGGCAGGCGGGCCGCCGTATCCTCGCCGAGCATCCGTGGTTCGGCGTCGGCCTCGTGAACCTCCAGCCGTGGATCGAGCCGTACCGTTCGCCGCTCGCGGCCGAGCATCCGCGGCACCTCCACGACAGTTATCTGCAATCGGCCGTGACGACCGGCCTCGTGGGCCTCGCCGCGTTCCTCGCACTGTGCATCGGGCTGATGCGCACGGCGGCCGCGGGCTTGCGCACGCTGCGCGGCGCGCGCGGCCTCGGCGCCGGCGTGCGGCTCGGCGCCGCGGCGGGCGCAGCGGGATTCCTCGTCGCCGCGCTCTTCGATCACACGTTCGGCGATCCCCTGCTCGTCGTGATGCTGTTCACGCTCGCCGGCATCGCGTGGGCGGCGTGCGCGTGGGACACCGCGGCCGCGTGAGCGCGATGAAGGTCGCCCTCGTCCACGACTGGCTCACCGGCATGCGCGGCGGCGAGAAGGTTCTCGAGCGCATCGCCGCGATGCACCCCGAGGCGCCGATCTTCACGCTGGTGTGGAACCGCGGCTCGGTGTCCGAGGCGCTCGAGTCGCATCCGATCCACACCTCGTTCCTGCAGCGCATGCCCGGCGTCGCGACCCACTACCGCTGGTATCTGCCGTTCTTCGCCGGCGCGATCGAGTCGTTCGATCTCTCGGCGTACGACGTCGTGATCTCGACCAGCCACGCGGTCGCGCGCGCCGTGCCGACGCCTGCGTCCGCATTCCATATCAGCTACGTCCACACGCCGATGCGCTACGTGTGGGATCTCGAGTCGCAGTACTTCCCGCCCGGCAAGTTCCCGTGGCCGATCTCGTGGTACGTGCGCCGCACGTGCGCGAGCCTGCGCGAGTGGGATCGCGCGACCGGTGACCGCCCGCAGGCGCTGCTCGCCAACTCGGCGTACGTCGCCGGGCGCATTGCGCGCAGCTACGGGCGGACCGCGACGGTCGTCCATCCGCCGGTGCAGGTCCAGCGCTTCGCCGCCGCGTCGCGCGACACGCCGCGCGGCGATCGCTACCTGCTCGCCGGCGCGCTTGCCCCGTACAAGCGCGGCGATCTCTCGCTCGCGGCGTGCCGCGCGCTCGGGCGGTCGCTGCTCGTCGTCGGCAGCGGCCAGGAGGCGGCACGGCTGCAGCGCGACGCGGGCGGCACGGGCGCCGCGGCCGCCGTCGAATTCCGCGGCTGGATGAGCGAGGACGAGCTGGCGCGCACGTACGCCGGCGCGCGCGCGCTGCTGTTCCCGGGCGAGGAGGACTTCGGCATCGTGCCGGTCGAGGCGATGGCGAGCGGCTGCCCGGTGATCGCGTTCGGCAAGGGCGGCGCGCTCGAGACGGTCGGCCGCGGCGCGCCGGACGATGCGCTCGCGCGCGTCGCGGCGGGCGGCGAGGCGGTGGTGCCCGGCGGCGTGCTCTTCGGCACGCAGACCGTGGAAGGCATCACGCGCGCGATCGCGCTCCTCGAATCGCAGCCGTTCGATCCCGAGGCGTTGCGCCGGCAGGCGGCGCCGTTCACCGCCGAGCGCTTCGACCGCGAGTTCACCGCGGCGTTCGATCGCGAGTACGCCGCGTGGAAGGCGAACCGTCCCGCCTGACGCTTGCTACTCGAAGGAGCTCTGGAGTCCCGCCTCGCGCTCGCGCCGGTACCAGGATTCCCATGGCGGGTCGGCGCAGGCGCCGGTCTTGCGCGCCACGACGATCGTCGTGTGCGCGGCGCCGGGCCACAGCGCGGCGAACGGATTCGCGAGCGGCACCGGGAACGGATAGAAGCCGACGCCGATCGCACGCTCGACCGTGAACGCGCCGTCGAGCGCGATGAACCGGCGGATCTCGCCGAAGGTGTAGCCGCGCACGTGCGGCCCGAGCGTCCGGATCGACGTCGGCTGCGCGCCGAACGCCAGCAACACGCGGTTGTGCAGGCTGCCGAGGTTCGGCACCGAGAGGATCAACCGCCCGCCGGGCTTCAGGACGCGATGGATCTCGCTCATCGGCCGCCACACGTTCTTCAAGTGCTCGAACACCTGATTCGAGACCACGAGATCGACGCTCGCGTCGGGCCACGGAAAGCGCGTGGTCTCGAGATCGAGCCGCGCCACCTCGATGCCGCGCGCCTCGGCCGCGCGCGCCTGGGTCTCGAAGATCTCGACGCCCAGCGCGCGCGCGTCGAGCGTCTTCGCGTAGCGCTCGGTGTGCGTGCCGTCCCAGCAGCCGACGTCGAGCAGCACCGGCGCGCCGCCGCCCGCTGCGCGCTCGCGGCCAACACGCTCGACCAGCGCCGCGATCGTGTCGTTCACGCGGTTCAGCACGCCGACCAGCAGGCTCACGCGTCCCCCTCGGCGATCGCCTCGCGATAGACCTCGGCGACGCGATCGGCGATCGCGTCCCAGCGATACGTTTCGGGCAACCGCCGCACCGGCCGCGGCGGGAGCGCCGCGAGCGCGCGCGTGAGCAGCGCGGTCCACGTCGCCTCGTCCGCCGGCACGATCTCTCCGTGCACGCGTGGCGTAATCACCTCGGCCGCGTTGCCGACGTCGTGGGCGAGCGTGTAGAGCCCGCCCGCAAGCATCTCGAGCAGCGCCACGCTGCAGCCTTCGTAGTAGGACGGCAGCGCGCCGAGATCGGCCGCGTGGATCCAGTCGATCACCTGATCGTGCGGCAGCGTGCCGGTGACGATCCGGTCGCGCGATCGCGACGGCGCGCCGCCGCCCACGATCACCCAGGTCGCGCCCTTCGGCTTCCTCGCGCGCCGCCACGCGCGGCCGAGCAGGCCGTAGCCCTTCACGAAGTCGGCCCGGCCGATGGTGAGCAGCACCGGCGCGTCGGGCGCGACCCCGAGGCGGGCGCGGACCGTCGCGCGCTCCTCGCGCGGCGGATCGAAGGTGGCGCCGTTCGAGATCACGCGCGCCCGCCCGGGATCGAGGCCGTGGTGCCGCGCGAACTCGGCGCAGACGCGATCCGACACGGCGATCAGCCGGCCGGGACCGCGGACCCTCGCGCGCTCGTCGAACACGCCGCGCCAGTTGCCGAGGTTCGCGAGCGTCTTCACGCGGCCCATGCGCACGTAGAGCGCCATCTTGGCGGCCGTGCAGAAGTGGAGCGTGCGCACGCGGCGATGATCTTTGGGGAGGCGCGCGGGCCAACTGCCGCCGTGGTGGTGGATCACGTCGTAGCGCGCGGGATCGGGATCACGGACCATCGTGAACGGCGGCAGATCGGCGGGCTCGCCGAGGATCTCGACGTCGTGGCCGCGCGTGGCGAGCCAGCGCGCCAGCTCGCGGATGTGCGTCTCGAGGCCGCCCGGCCGCGAGAGGTCCACGTTCGCGACGAGCAGGACTCTCATGCGCCCGCGCTCCGCGCGGCCGCGCCCGCCGCCGATCCCGCGCGCGCCGCCGCCCGCCGCGCGCGCGGCGTGAACGCCACGGGCCACGACGTGAGCCACCAGCCGAGCGCGGCTCCGCGCTCGTCGGGATCGGCCAGCGCGTGGGCGAGGTGCCGCCGCGCATCGGCTGGGCGCCCTTCGCGCACGTACGCCTCGCCGAGGTAGCGCTCGAGCTGCGCGGCGCGCGGGTACGCCGCGATGAACGCCGCCGGATCCGCGCTGCGCTCGAGCAGCGCGATCGCGTCGCTCCCGGTGGCGGCGCGCTCGTCGCGGAACGCACGCGCGACCGCGGCGTAGAAGAGCTGCTCGTCGCGCGCGCGGCTGAACACGCCGCGCGGATGGTGGCGCCACGCGTAGAGCGGATCGGGAAGATTGGCGAGGCCGGCGTCCGCGGGCAGCCGCATCCACAGGTCGAGATCCTGCGAGGCGCGGAACGCGCCGCGATAGCCGCCGGCGCGCCGGTACACGTCGCGGCGCATCATCACCGAGCCGTGCACGAACGGCGGCGCGCGCCGCAGCATCCGGCGCATCGCCGTTTCATCGGTCGGCACGGGATACGTCGCGATGCGCGCGCCCGCGTCGTCGATGATCTCGGCGCCGGTGCCGACCACGCCGACCGAGGCGTGGGACGCGAGGAACTCGACCTGGCGCGCGAGACGCTCGGGATGCGAGCGGTCGTCGTCGTCGTGGCGCGCGAGCAGATCGCCCGACGCCTGCGCGGCCGCCTGCGCGAGCGCCGCGGCGAGGCCGCCGCCGCCGGCGTGGATCACGGTCGCCCGCGGATGCGACGCCGCGAACCGCGCGAGGATCGCAAGCGTCTCGTCGCGCGAGCCGTCGTCCACCAGCACCAGCTCGACCTCGGCGTACGTCTGGGCGGTCAGGCTCGCGAGCGCCTCGTCGAGATGCCGGGCGCCGTCGCGGCTCGCGAGCAGCACCGAGACCAGCGGCCGTGCGGCGGGCGCGTGCATCGCCGCGCTCATGGCCGCGCGGCGCGCGGGCGGGACGCGCGCGCGAACAGGTACTCGGGCACTTCGTTCCCGGCCACGCACCGCGGCGTCACGACCATCCGCGTCACGAGCACGCGGTCCACTTCGATCGGATCGCCGAAGCGATAGTCGCGCGCTTCGGGCGGCGCGGGCTCGGGCCGGTCCTCGGGCGCGGTGACGAGATCGGTCCGGTACGTGATGCCCTCGATCGCGACGCGCTCGAACGCCGCCTCGAGCTCGGCGCGCAGCCGGCGCGCGTCGTAGGGGTTCGTGTGGAACGGATTGAGGCGGTTCTCGAGCCGGTTGTAGGCGTCGTTCGGTGTCTTGATCACCAGCGTGCCGTCGGGTTTCAGCACGCGCGCGGCGGCGGCGATGAATCCACGGCCTTCGCGCAGGTGCTCAATCGTCTCGCTCGAGAACACGAGATCGACGCTGGCATCGGCGAGCGGGAACGGGAGCGACACGTCGTGCACCGCGAACGTGACGTTGGCGCGCGCGTAGTGCCGGCGCGCGGCGGCGATCGCGGCCTCGGAGACGTCGAACGCGTGCACCTGCCGCGCGCGGCGGGCCAGCAGGGCCGCGCCGTAGCCTTCGTTGCATCCGGCTTCGACGACGACGCGGTCGGCGGCCTCGTCGAGGACGAGATGATAGGGCGCGAGGTTCATCCGCACGAAGCCGGCCGGCTGGCGTCCGACCTCGAAGCGCTCGCACGTGCCGTCCGGCACGCCGCCGAAATCGCGATAGGGATCGATGCGCAGATAGCGCGCGCCGAGCGCGCCGCCGACGAGCCGCAGATTCGCGGCGGCGCGGGCGAGGAGCCGCTTCGCGTAGTGGACGTCCCGGTAGCGCACCAGCGCCGTCAGGAAGCGGACCGGTCGATTCACGCGGGCGGACTATAGCAGCAGGGCGCGCCGAGGTTTGACAGCCTTCCGAGCGTCTCCGACACTCGCCGCCCATGTCCTCGCGGCTCGCTCCATGGAAGGGTCGAACGCTGCGATTCGGATTCGGCGCCATGACCGCGGTCGTCACCGCCCTCGGCGGCGTGGTGCGCAACAAGTGGATCGCCCTCCATCTCGGCGCCTCGGGCGTCGGCGTGCTCGGGCAGGTCGTCGCGACCCAGAGCTGGTTCGGCGTCGCCGCGAGCCTCGGCCTCGCGGTCGCGGTCACGCGCTCGGTCGGCGCGGCGCTCGGCGCCGGCGATCTCCCGCGCGCGCGGCGCGTCGTCGCCACCGCGCTCTCGCTCACCGGCGTCGCGAGCCTCGTCGCGGTCGCGGTGGCGCTCATCGCCGCCGCGCCGCTCTCCGCCGCACTGCTCGGCGACGCGTCGTACGCGCCCCTGCTGCGTCTCACCGCGCTCGGCGTCCTGGGCTTCGCGGTGCAATCGGTGACGAACGGGCTCTTCGCCGGACGCTCGGACGTGCGCGCCTCGTTCACGCTCGGCGTCGCCACGTCGGTGACGGCGGTGGGGGCGACACTGCTGCTCGTGCCGCGCGAAGGCGTGGCGGGCGGCGTCATCGCGTTCGCCGTCATGTACGTCGCGGGCGTCGCGGTCGCGCTCGCCGTCCACCGCCGCGACTACGCGCCGTTCTTCGCCGGCGCGCGTCTGACGTTCGATCCCGCGGCGATCCGCGCGCTGCTCGGCACCGGCGCCGCGGCGCTCGCGCTCGCGCTGCTGGACCAGGGCACGATGCTCGCGGCCCGCGCCCACTACCTGCGCGCGCACGGGATCGCCGCAAACGGCTTGCTGCAGGCGGCACTCGCGCTGTCGCAGCAGGCGGGCGCGCCATTCTACGTCTACTACGCGAGCTACGTGCTCGGGAAGGTGAGCGGGCTCGGCGGCGCGCCGGCGGTCGAGGCCTACACGCGCCGCACCTGGGCGCCGGTGATCCTGCTCGCGGGCTTCGTGTGCGCCGTCGGCATCGTCGCCGCCGGGCCGCTGCTCGGTCTGCTCTACGCCGACGCCTTCGCGCCGGCGCGGCCGCTCATGGCCTGGACGCTCGCCGGCGAGTTCGCGCGCATCGCGACGCAGGCGTGGATCATCGCGGCGCTGCCGCTGGCGGGCGCGCGCGCGTGGCTCGCGATCGGGATCGCGAACGACGTGGCCCTGGCGGGCGCGTACGTGGCCTTGAACGCCGCAGGCGCGGGCGCGACCAGCCTGCCGCTGGCTTACGGCATTGGCGCGCTGGTGACGCTGATCGTGGGCGCCGGGATCATGGCGCGCGCCGGCGTGCGGCCGCGCCTGCGGGACGCGGGGCTCGTGTTCGGCGTGCTCGCGGCGCTCGTGGCCGTCGCGTCGTGGGTGGCGCGCTAGGCGTCCGCGCGCAGCACGCCGATCGCCCGGAGCTCGCGGAACAGATCGGTGAAACGCTTCGCCCACGTGTGATCGCGCAGCGCGCGCTCGCGGCCCGCGCGGCGGATCCGCTCGCGCTCGTCCGCGTGGGCGAGATAGTGGCGCGCGAGATCCACCATCTCCTCGTGCGAGCGGTAGCAGACGATCTCGCGCCCGATCTCGTAGTGGCGCGCGAGCTCGTCGATCCAGCCGGTCATGTAGAAGGCGCCGCTCATCGGCCCCTCGAACTCCCGCAACCGTACCTGCCGCAGCGGCCGTTCGGTGCGATGCGTGTCGCTCAACGTGAGGAAGCCGAGGCTGATCCTGCTCTGGCTGAAAAGCGCGACGTACGCCTCGTCAGCGACCGGCGCATGCAGGATCGCCGCGTGGCGCTGGCGCAGTCGCGTCCACGCCTGCCAGTCGGCGAGCGCGAGCCGCGGATCACGGCCCTGGCGCGCCGCGCTCGCGATGCGCATGACGCGCGCGAACGTGCCGCCCGTCTCGGCGCCCGCGGGGCCGCCGCCCGTCGCCGCGTTCCATCCCGGGCCGAACGCGTGCGTCGCGATGCCCGCTTCGTTGAGCGCCAGCACGGCGGCGGTGCGGTCGCCGTAGCGCTGGCCCGCGAACGAGGCGTCGTAGACGAACGGCGTCTCGATCGGCCGGTAGACGGTCGGATTCGCGGCCATCGGGAAGAAGATCGGGTTCGCACCGGCCTCGCGGTACGCGCCGATCGCCTCGGCCTCGGGCACGAGGCAGGCGCTGAAGTGCGGCGCGGTGCGCCGGACGAGATGGAATTGATGGATGTTGTTGCAGAAGAAGTTCGTGATCGGCGCGACGCGCGCGCGCACGTCGTCGATCACGTCCGGCGCGAGATGGCTGTCGCTGACGTAGGTCAGGATCAGATCGAGCGGCCGCTCGCGGTGCGCGGCCTCGGCCGCGGCGGCGAAGGCGGCGCCGAAGCGCGCGCGCACGGACTCGGTCGCGGTGGCCCCGGGATCGAGATCGTAGATCGGCTGGATGCCGCCGTCCCAGAGCACGGTGTCGTGCCCCATCTCGACCAGCGGATCGTGGAGATTGCGCCGCCACAGGCTCGAGGCGATCGCGGCGTTCGGGCTCCCCGGCAGGACGCAGAAGATGCGCACGCGGGCTACTTGATGCCTTCGGCGATGGTGACGGGATAGAAGTGGATCGTGTTCGGCACGTGACGCACATTGCGGAATCCGGCTTCGCGCAGCAGCCGTTCGAGCCGCGCCGGGCTGAATCCGTTCTTGTGATACGCGTACGCGTTCTTCTGGCTGCCGTAGACGAGGCGATAGTGCCAGTCCTTCTTCGCCTCGTCGGGCTCGGCGAGCAGCTGGCGCACGGTCTCCTCGAAGTCGGGCACGTCCACGTGCGCGATGCCGCCGGGCTTCAGGACCTCGCACCAGTGCTCGAGCACGCGCGGCGCGTCCTTCATCGAGACGTGCTCCAGCACCTGCACGCTGCGGATCTCGTCCACCGAGCCGGGCGGGTAGGGGAGCGCGTCGATCGCGGCGTAGCGGTCCACGACGCACGCCTGCGGGTCGCTCGGCCCGTGCTCGAGCGTCGCGCGCGATTCGTCGGTCTTGTAGTAACGGTCCACGGTGGTGCGGTTGCGCGCGAGGAGATCGGGGCGCTCCGACGCAAGAAACGAGTAGCCCGGCACCTCGACGTCGATGTTGACGTAGCCGTCGAGGTAGACCGTGCCGCAGCCGACGTGGAGCTTGAGCGGCGCGCTCACGCGCCGGCTCCGACGGCCTGCATCGCGCCGGCGGCCGCGTGCGCGGGGGCGGCCGGCGTCAATCGCAGGCTGTCGTCCGCGACCTCGATCGCACCGTCCGGGCGCCACGCGCCGGCGATGCGATGGATCGCCTCGAGCGACGGGTATTCGCCGGTCCCGAGCAGGCGCGCGTCGTCGATCAGGACGACGTGGCCCGCGACCGGATGCCGGGCGATCGCTTCGAGCTCGGCCGCGAGCGGCGTGTCGGTGTCGCCGCGCGCCGTGCCCACGCCCGAGAAGTGTCCGTCGAGCCAGAAGAGCGCCGGCTCGCGCAGCGCGGCCAGCACCTGTGGCAGGACGCGCGCGCTGTCGCCGCAGAGCACCTCGACGTTGCCGAGCCGCGCGAGCCGCCGCTCCGCCGCGCGCGCGAGGCCGGGATCGAGCTCGATCGTGACGACGCGGCGGAAGTGGGCGCTCGCCTTGCGCGCCATCTCGCCCTCGTACGTGCCGGTCTCGATCAGCATGTCGAGCCCGAAACGACGACCGTGTTCGATGACCGCGCGCGCCTTGACCGCGTGCGGCGGCGGTGTGACCGGCGCCGCGCGATACGCGCGCCAGTCACGCGCGTCACGGCGATCGGCGCGCCAGGCGCGCAGCGACTCGGCGACCGGTTCGGGGAGCAGCGTGCGAAGCCAGTGCGCCATCAGCGTCCGAGGCCGTAGCGATCCCGCAGCAGACGCTCGTGATGGAGCCCGTGCCCGGCGATGATCCACGCCAGCGCGCGCACCGAGATCGCATGCCCGTTGGCGCTGCCGCGACGCATCGCATCTTCGGGGCCGAACGAGCCGAAGAGCGCGAGGCTCGCGGCTCGCACGGCACGGAACTCGTGCACGATCTCGGCGATCGGCCGGCGGTCGCTGTCGGCGTTCGGAACCCACTGGTTCTCGTCGAATCCCGGCAGCGGCGTCTGGTCCGCGCGCGCGAACGTCAGGGCGCGATAGCCGAATACGCGCTCGCCGTCACACACGTGATTCACGACTTCTTTGACGCTCCACTTGCCCGGAGCGTAGCGGTGCATCGCCTTCTTCTCGTCCACGCCCTTCATCAGCGCGGCCAAGCTCTCGCCGGTCGCGCGCATCGCCTCGAGGCCGTCGTCCCCGGCAGGCAGCGCGATGTAGCGGGCGTAGTACTCGATGTGCTCGTCGGCGTTGGGGCGCGTGATCGTGATCGTGGCGGGCATGCGTTCCTCCGGAAGATGCGTGACGTCGTAGGCGCGAGACTACACCAGCCCCGCGATGCTTGACTCGCGACGCCGGTGGACGGGAGACTGGCGCGGCTCACGCATACGGAGGCAGTTCTGAACCCACAGACCCCCATCGTCGTCACCGGCGGCACCGGCTTCCTCGGTCGGCACGTGATGGCCGCACTCGCCGCCCGCGGCTATGCGCGGGCCGCCGCGATCGGCTCGCGCGACTACGACCTCACGCAGTCGGCCGACAGCCGGCGGATGCTCGATGAGCGCCGGCCCGAGGTCATCGTGCATCTCGCCGCGGTGGTCGGCGGTATCGGTGCGAATCGAAGTCATCCCGGCACGTTCTTCTACAAGAACCTGATGATGGGCTCGCTGCTGATGGAACACGCGCGCCACGCGGGCGTGAAGCGCTTCGTCAGCGTCGGCACGATCTGCTCGTATCCCAAGTTCACGCCGGTGCCGTTCCAGGAGTCGGAGCTCTGGAATGGTTATCCGGAAGAGACCAACGCGCCGTACGGGCTCGCGAAGAAGATGCTGCTCGTCCAGTCGCAGGCGTACCGGCAGGAGTTCGGGTTCGACGCGGTGAATGCGATGCTCGTGAATCTCTACGGGCCCGGCGACAGTTTTGATCCCGAGACGTCCCATGTCATTCCTGCACTGATACGCAGGTGCGTCGAGGCGGCGGAGGCGGACGCCGAGTCTATCGACGTGTGGGGGACGGGCAAGGCCACGCGCGAGTTCCTCTACGTCGAGGACGCGGCGCAGGGGATCGTGATGGCGCTGGAGCGGCTGCTCGATTCGGAGCCGGTCAATCTCGGCGCCGGGCGCGAGATCTCGATCCGCGATCTCGTCGGCGAGATCGCGCGGCTCTGCGGATTCAAGGGCAAGCTGCGCTGGGACGCGTCGAAGCCCGACGGCCAGCCGCGCCGCTGCCTCGACACGACGCGCGCGAAGGAGCGCCTCGGCTGGAGCGCGACGACGCCGTTCGAGCAGGGGCTCGAGCGCACGATCGCGTGGTACCGCGAGTCGCGGAAGCGCGCGGGCGCCGCGTCCACGCGGGCGTAGCCGCCGTGCCGACGAGCGACCCGCCGGCGCCGGCGCAGGCGACGGCAGCGGCGCTGCTCTTCTCGGTCGTCGTGCCGAGCATTGGCAGTGAAAGGAATCTCGCGGCGTTCCTCGACGGCATCGAGCGCTTCGACGCCGCGTTCTTCGGGATCTCGCCGCGCGAGGCGCAGGCGATGGACCCGCAGCAGCACCTCCTGCTCGAGCTGGCGTGGGAGGCGCTGGAGGACGCGGCCATCCCGCCGCGCAGCCT
>JACOSV010000087.1 GCA_016178725.1 Candidatus Eiseniibacteriota bacterium | reverse complement strand
GCGGGGGCAGCGGCGGCAGCCTGTGGCTCGAGGTCGGCGGACTCGAGGGCTCGGGCGTGATCCGCGCCAATGGCGGCGACGCGGCCTACACCGGCGGCGGCGGCGGTGGCGGTGGCAGCGGCGGCCGTATCGCCATCTACTCGGCGGACTGCTTCAAGAACTTCGACACCGGCGCGCGTGCGCAGGTGAACGGCGGCGGCGGCGGCGGTGCCAACCCCAGCGGCAAGGGCACGGTCCTGCTCGGGTACGCGAACAAGATCATCGCCGGCATCGAGGACGAGTTCCTCGCCCCGACCGAACCGGCATCACCGAGCGCCAACCTCGTCGCGGGGCTCTTCGGATTCACGCTCGTGAACTTCGACGCGATTCCGGTCGGCGGCGTCTTCGCCCACACGTTCACCGGCATTCCCGCGCAGACGCAGGCGGCGAAGGTGGTGTTCCGCGCCAGGGCGGGAAGCGGCGCCAACGTCGCTTCGGACAAGGTGACGCTCGGCTACTCGGACGCGAACGGTTTTCATCGCATGTGGAGCCGCTACTTCGGGAGCACCAACGGCACCGGCGATCCCGGACTGACCGGGCGGCCGTGGGCGACGAACAAGGACACGACGTTCGTGATCGACGTTGCGAGCTTGCAGCGCCTGAACGGCCCACCGGTCGACGCGACCAGCCTGATCAGCGCGCGCGGGTATCTCGACTTCGTGGTCGAGGGCAATACCGGCGTCGATTACGCATTGCTGACGCATGGGAACTGCAACAACAACGTCGTGGGTGTCGGCGATCCGCCGCCCCCCCCGCCGCTGCCGCCGGTCGTGGCCCTGCGCGCGGAGCCGAACCCTTTCGTGCAGCAGACCCAGGTCACGTTCGAATTGCCGCGTGAGTCGGCGGTGCGGCTCGCGGCGTTCGACATCTCGGGACGGCGCGTGCAGACGCTCTACGAAGGCAGCGCTTCGGCGGGCGCGCATCATCTGGATTGGCGCGCGCGATCGGCGGCGGGCGGGCGGCTCCAGGCCGGCGTCTACTTCCTCCGCCTCGAGGTCGACGGGAAGACGCTCATGCGCAAGGTCACGCTGGCGAGGTAGTCACACTGCGCGTTTCACACGAGAGCCCGGGCGGCGTCGCCGTCCGGGCCTCATCTCTCGGCCCCAGGGCGATACATCACGCTCTGGCGCGGCGCTGATCACCGACACACGGGGCAGCGCGCACAGTCCACGAGGTGCATCGCCACGACCTCTTCGTGGTCGTCGTAGACGAACGTGCCCGTGAGCCTGCCCATCGGGTCGCGGAGCTGCGTCTCGAGATGCGTCTGCGTCCGCATCGTCCCGCAAGGGCCCACCCAGCGGAGGGTCCAGTCGCCGGTCGAGCCCGTCATGATCCGGAACACCTCCACGCGTCCGATCGGCAGGTCCAATGTCTCGGCGCGGAGAACGACCGACTCCGACGCCCCCTCACCCCAGCGCCGTCCGACGCGAAGCGGATACGCGAGCCACGTCGTTTCGGAGGGCAAAGGGCCGAGGCGCGGCGGCGAGATCCATGAGCTCGCCGCCGGTTTCACGCTCGGCGTCTCCGGCTCGTCCGCGTAGTAGACACCGCCGCCGTTCTGCCGATACCAGCGCACGAGTTGGGCCGTTCCGATTCGATCGAACTGGAAATAGGTCCCTCGCCCCGAATCCGAGAAGACGAAAGCCTGCTCGACGTCATATTCGGTGGCGCCCGAGTCGGCGGACGCGACGATACCGCCGACGATCCGCGTCGAGCGCCAGGTGAAGCGGTATCGCCACGTATTGCCCGCGTGCACCGGGAAGAAACCGTTGTCACTCGAGATCGAGTGGGCGTCCGACACTGGCGTCGGCGCGGAGGTGGTGACGCGGTCGTCCGGGGCGGTCGCGAGCCGTCGGCCCGCGGGCGCGCAACCGATCAGGACGGCGATCGCGACGGTGGCCCTCGCGATCGAGGCGAGCGGACGCATCGAGAATTCCTCCACCCGGTCGAGATGGGATGAGTCTACCGCGTGGCGCTGCCCGCTAGAAGTACACGCGCGCGAACAGCATCGGCGAGATGCCGAGATCGAAACTCCACCGCGTGTCGGTCACCGACTCCAGACCCGGTGCCGTGCCGATGTCCTCTTTCAAGTCGGCGTAGGTGACCCGGAACAATCCCGAGTGGGCCGCGACCGAGCAATGCCAGCGGGTGAAGTACTCGACGCCGAACGCGACTCCGGTCGAGACCGCCCACTGGTGCACGTTCCGCGGACCGGTCGAATCGTGCCTGTGCGAGTACGTGCCGGTCACGAAGACATCGCCATAGGGCGAGAGATCGGCCTCGGGCCGCATGAAGTGGCGCAGCGTCGGTCCGGCACCGACCAACCATTGATTGGAGTTTCCACCGACGGCCGGAAGACCGCTGAGGCGAATCGACTCGCCGTCCGTCGCTCCGCTCGCCCGCACGTCGAACACGTACGCGGTGCGATTCGAGTGTCCGCGGATCAGCGACGCCTCTCCGCCACCGGTGAACAAGCCGGCGCCGATCCCCCACTTGCCCTCGATGTCCACCGCGCTCGCCGTGCGGACGCCGCCGATCACCGCGACCACGACCATGACCGACAAAGCTCGACGCGTCATCCCCTCCTCCCCGCGGCCAGCGCGGGTTGATCGACGTCGAGGCCGAGACCGCGGTGCAGCAGCCGCACCGCGCGGTCGGCGTCCTCGAGCCGGACCACGAACGACAGGTTCACGCGCGAGGCGCCCTGCGAGATCATCACCACGCCGATCCCGACGCCGCCGAGGAGCGTAAACACGTGCCCGGCGAGGCCGACGTGCGACGGTGCCCCCTCGCCCACCACCGCCACGACCGCCAGGCCGTGCTTCACCTCGACCTCGCCGATCCCCTGGAGATCGGCGATCGCGTCGTCCAGGTGCGAGGGGTCGTCCACGGTCACCGAGATCGAGACCTCGGACGTGGTGACGAGGTCGACGACGATGTGGTGCCGGCCGAACACCTCGAACACGCGCGCCAGGAATCCGTGCGCGAGCAGCATGCGCGTCGAGACGATCGTGACCGCGGTCACGTCTTTCTTGCACGCGATCGACTTGACCCGCCAGCTCGAATCGGCGGCCTCGGCGTCGCGGGTGATCAGCGAGCCGGGTTCGTCTGGCCGCGCGGTGTTGAGCACGCGCACGGCGAGGCCGCGATCCATCGCCGGGATGAGCGTTTTGGGATGGAGCACCTTGGCGCCGAAGTACGCGAGCTCGCTCGCCTCGGCGAACGAGAGCCGCGCCACCGGCCGCGCCTCGGCGACGATCCGCGGATCGGCCGAGAGCATGCCGCTCGTGTCGGTCCAGATCTGGATCTCGGCCGCGCCGAGCGCCGCGCCGATCACGGCGGCGCTGTAGTCGGAGCCGCCGCGCCCGAGTGTCGTGATGCGGCCGTCGGCCGTGCGACCGAGGAATCCCGTGACGACCGGGACCGGCGGGCGGCGGCCGAGGTGGCGCGCGAGCAGCGCGTCGGCCTCGGGCAGCGGATGCGCGCCGCCGAAGCGATCGTCGGTGACGAGACCGGCGTCGCCGGCGACCAGCGCCACGGCGTCCACGCGGCGCGCGCGCAGGCCGCCGGCGAACAACTCGACCGAGAGCCGCTCGCCGAACGAGAGCACGCGGTCGCGATCGGCGCCCGAGACGACCCGCGGGCTCTCGAGCCACGCGGCGCTCTCGATCTGCCACGCGCGGAGCAGGGGCTCGAGCACGTCGGCCGGCACGCCGATGTCGGACGCGAACTCGCGGTGGCGCGCCTCGAAGCGCCGCGCGAGATCGGCGCGGCCCGCGCCGCCGCGGCAGAACTCGACCAGCAGGTTCGTGATCCCGACGAGCGCGCTGACGACGACGATCGGATCGCGCGCGGCGCGCTCCGCCACGAGCCCCGTCGCCACGGCGAAGTGGTCGGGGATGCCGACCGACGTGCCGCCGAACTTCATCACGATCATCGCGCCGTCTCCCTGCCCCGCTCCGGAAGGCAGAGACTGTACACGAGCGGTCTGGACGGCGTCGCGGGCTGGCCTTAGAATTCGACACGTCATGCACCGCGCCCGCTCCCTCGCCCTGCTCCTCGCCTGCGCCCTGGGCGCGGCACTGATCGCTCCGCGCCCGGCGCCGCGGCCCGACCTCGGCGAGCGCGACGAGGCGCGCCACGAACCGAACGACTGGTTCTGGGCGCAGCGCGCGTTCCCCTCGGGCGCGATCGATCAGGACGCGCTGCTCGCGACCATCGACGACGCGAAGCTCGCGCGCGAGCGGCTCCACACCAGCGTCGGCCTCTCGTGGCAGCCGGCCGGGCCCTACAACATCGGCGGCCGCGTCACCGCGCTCGCGGTGGTCGCCGGCGGCACGACCGTCTACCTCGGCTCGGCGAACGGCGGCGTGTTCCGCTCGGACGACGGCGGCGTCCACTGGACCTCGATCTTCGACCGCGACTTCGGCTTCTCGATCGGCGCGCTCGCGCTCGATCCCAACGACGCGCAGACCGTCTACTGCGGCACCGGCGAGGCGAACTCGGCGGTGGACACCTACGACGGCGCCGGGCTCTACCGCACGCGCGACGGCGGGCAATCGTGGGAGTCGCTCGGGCTGATCGCGACGCGGCGCATCGCGCGGGTCGCGATCGATCCCGCCAACACGCAGCGCATCTTCGTCGCGGCGATGGGCACGCAGTTCTCGACGAACCCGGATCGCGGGCTCTACCGCAGCGAGGACGGCGGCGCGAGCTGGAGCAAGGTGCTGTTCGTGACCGACAGCACCGGGTGCTGCGACGTGGCGATCAACCCCGCGCACCCCGAGACCGTCTACTGCGCGACGTGGGAGCGCGTGCGCCATCCCACCTACCGGCGTGCGTACGGTCCCGAGTGCGGCATCTGGATCAGCGCCGACCACGGCGCGACGTGGACGCGGCTTGCGAACGGCCTGCCGGCGCCGAGCGACGACGTCGGCCGCATCGCGCTCGCGATCGCGCCGTCACGGCCGAGCACGGTGTACGCGCAGATCGTGAGCGGCGCGGCGCTCGGCTACGTCGGCCTCGGCTGCTATCGCACGCTGGACGGCGGCGCGACGTGGACGCGGCGCGACGTCTCGGGCTTCACCGGCATCTTCGGCGGCTTCTGCTGGTACTTCGGCGACTTCCACGTCGATCCGAACAACGCCGATCAGGTCTACGCGATGGGCGTGGATCTCGTGCGCTCGACCGACGGCGGCGCCAACTTCACGAGCGTGCTCGGCAACTCCCACGTGGACCATCACGCGCTGTGGATCGATCCATCGAACTCGAACCACATCTATCTCGGCAACGACGGCGGCTTCTGGTCCACGACCGCGGGCGGCACGTCGTGGACGCACGCGGTGACGCTCGACATCTGGCAGTTCTACGGGGGCGCGATCGACCCGAGCAATCCCGCGCGGCTGATGGGCGGCACGCAGGACAACAACACCGTGATCACCAGCGGCTCGCCGACCGCGTGGACGCCGATCCTCGGCGGCGACGGGTTCCAGTGCCTGATCGATCCCACCAACGCGAACGTGATCATCGCCGAGTTCCAGTACTGCTGCAGCGGCGGCGGTCCGCGCCGCTCGATCAACGGCGGCAGCAGCTTCGCCTCGCCGACCGGCATCATCTCGACCGACCGCTGGAACTGG
Source organism: Candidatus Eiseniibacteriota bacterium (assembly GCA_016178725.1). Classification (GTDB taxonomy): domain Bacteria; phylum Eisenbacteria; class RBG-16-71-46; order RBG-16-71-46; family RBG-16-71-46; genus WS-11. The sequence continues at coordinate 20,674 of JACOSV010000087.1, read as the reverse complement.
AGCACGCCGCTCGCGATGAATCCCAAGGACCACAACGTGATCCTCGTCGGCAGCCAGCGCGTGTACCAGAGCACCAACAACGGCGTCGCCTACGCGACGATCAGCGGCGATCTCACGACCAACACGCCGAGCCAGCTCGTCTACAGCACGATCACGACGCTCGAGGTGGCCCCGGCCGACACGAACGTCTACTACGCCGGCACCGACGACGGGAAGGTGTGGCGCTCGATCAATCACGGCGGCGCGTGGACCGACATCTCGGCCGGCCTGCCGATCCGCTGGGTGACGCGCGTGGTCGGCGATCCGCTCGATCCGCAGGCGGTGTTCGTGACGCTCTCGGGGTTCAGCGGCGACGAGCATGCCGCGCACGTCTTCCGCAGCCCCGACCGCGGCAACACGTGGACCGCGATCTCCGGCAACCTGCCGGACGCGCCGGTCAACGACATCGTCGTGGATCCGCTCGACACGCAGCGCGACTACGTCGCGACCGACATCGGCGTCTATTGGACCAGCGACGGCGGCAGCATCTGGGTGCCTCTGGGCCAGGGCCTGCCGTTCACGGCCGTGTTCGACCTCAACCTGCACGCCCCCTCGCGCACGCTGATCGCGGCGACGCACGGGCGCTCGCAGTGGAAGCTCGACCTGACGCAGGCGCCGGTCGCGGCGCCGGCGCCGGCGCTCCCGGTACGGCTCGCACTCTCACGGCCCTGGCCCAATCCCGGCCGCGGCGTCGTGCGGATGACGCTCGAGCTGCCCGCGGCAAGCGCGATCGACGTCGCGATCTACGACGCCTCGGGCCGGCGGATGCGTACGCTGCTCGGCGGCTCGAGCGATGCGGGAACCCATGCGCTCGCGTGGGACGGCGCGGACGATCGCGGCGCCGCCGCCGCGCCGGGCGTCTATTTCCTGCGCGCGCGCACGGGCGCAGCGTCGGTGACGCGGCGCATCGTGCGCGTCGATTAGCCGCGCCGGACACGGCGATTTCGCGCCATCGCGCGAGGGCGCGGCCCGCGCGGGCGGATCGGATGCGACCCTCGTCTCGCCCGCGAATGGCGCGGCCCGAAAAATGCATTCGTTTCAGCCGCGCCAAACCTGTCTGAAATCGACGCGGCCCCGACAATTCCCTTTGAACTCGCGGGTGCGCCCTGCTATACCCGCGCATGGCAAGGGCGCACCGTGCGCCCGTCCGTCCATTCGGCACGTACCTTCATAGGGAAGGAAGGCAACATGGCCAAGATGATGACCAAGTCCCAGGTCGCTGGGCACATCGCGGACAAGTTCGAGATCACGAAGAAGCAGAGCGTCGAGATCCTCGAAGAGCTCGCCATGCTCGCCGCCAAGCAGGCCCGGAACGGGTTCGTGTTCCCCGGCGTCGGCAAGCTCGTGGTGGTGAAGCGCAAGGCGCGCATGGGCCGGAACCCGCAGACCGGTGAGGCCATCAAGATTCCGGCCAAGACCGTGCTCAAGTTCCGAATCGCGAAGGCGATGAAGGAATCGGCTCTCAAGTAGACCGCACCCCGATTTGCGCGAGGCCCCGGGCAGCGACGCCCGGGGCCTTCGTGTTTCCGGCGATGCGTCGCGAGGCTCCGCCCGGCGCCGGCGTTCCGGCGAGGCGGGCCCGATCCGCGCGTGCAGCCCCGAGGCGCCAGTGCCGATAACGGATGCCGGAGGACTACCCGTGACCGGCGCTGCGATGATCGAATTCCTGCCCGACCCGCTGCTGATCGTCCTCGGCAACGGCGAGACCGAGCGCGCCAATCAGGCGATGCGCGACCTCGCCGCCGCGCACGGCCTGAAGCCGGATCTGAAGTCGCTGTTCGGCCGCGACGCTCTGGCGCTGCTCGAGCGAGCGCGCCGCGACGGCGCGGCGATCGGCTTCCTGCCGCTGCACATCGCGCAGAGCGACAAGCTCGTCTACCGCGTGTCGCTCCGCCGCATGGGCCAGATCGAGCGCACGATCGCAACGTTCACCGACATGACGCGCGAGTACGCGTGGCGCGAGCAGCTCGGCACGCGCAACCGCGAGCTCGGCGTGCTCAACGACATCGGCGCCGCGCTCTCGTCCACGCTCGAGCTCGACACCGTCGCCGAGCGCATCTACGAGCAGGCGAGCCGGATCTTGAACACCGAGAACTTCTACATCGCCCTCCACGACGCCGAGACCGACACGATCGCATTCCCGATCCGCATCGAGAACCGCCAGCGCCTGCAGTCGATCGCGCCCCGGCCGCCGCAGAACGGACTCACCGAGTACGTGATCCGCACCGACAAGCCGCAGCTCATGAACGGCGACGTGCGCGAGCTGGCGCACGCCCTCGGCCTCGCGCCGATCGGACGCCCGTCCCAGTCCTGGCTCGGCGTGCCGCTGATCGCGGACGGGCACGCGATCGGCGTGATCGCGCTGCAGGACCACGGCGGCGCGAAGCGCTACGACGAGCACGACATGGAGGTGCTCACGCTCATCGCCGGCCAGGCCGCGGCGGCGGTGCGCAACGCCCAGCTGCTCGCCTCGGCGCGCGTCACCTATCAGGAGCTGCGCGACACGCAGGCGACGCTGATCGAGGCCGAGCGGTTACGCAGCGTCGCCGAAACCGTCGGCGCGCTCAACCACGAGATCAACAACCCGCTCACCGCGATCGCGGGCAACGCGCAGCTGCTGCTGCGCCGTGCGGAGGATCTCCCGGGCGACGCGGCCGAGAAGATCGGGCGCATGCTCGAGGCGGCGTGGCGCATCCAGGCGGTCACGAGCAAGATGGCCAACCTGATCCATGCGACGTCCAAGCGCTATCCGGGAAACGAGACGATCCTCGACGTCTCGGGCTCGACCGCGCGCGATGCGCCCGTGGACCCGCCGCCGGGCGCCGACGCGGCACGCGACGACGATCCCGACGCGCCGGCCGAGGGCGCCGCGTAGCGCTCGCAATTCCTCCGCCGGCGACGCATAGTGCGCGCGCATGGCGGGCATCGAGGTCATCGGCCTCACCAAGACCTACCGGCGCGGACTCGGCGGCGAGACGGTGCGCGCGCTCACCGACGTGAGCCTCGCCATTCCGGCCGGCGAGGCGTTCGGCATCATCGGCCCGAACGGCGCGGGCAAGACCACGTTCCTCGGCTGCCTGCTCGGCTTCCTCAGGCCCGACGCGGGGCGTATCACGATCGACGGCCACGCGCCGGACGATCTCGCGGTGCGCGCCGCGACCGGCTACCTGCCGGAGCGCCTGATCCTCGACCGCTGGATGACGGGCGGCGCGTTCCTCGCCTATCACCACGCCCTCGCCCGGCTGCCCGAGGCGTCGCGCCGCGCCGACGTGGACGCGGCGCTCGAGCAGGTGGCCTTGAGCGAGGCGCGCGCGCAGCGCGTGCGCGAGTATTCGCGCGGCATGCTCCAGCGCCTCGGCCTCGCCCAGGCGCTGCTCGGCGCGCCGCGCTACGTGTTCCTCGACGAGCCGGCGTCCGGTGTCGATCCCGCGGGCGTCGTGCTCTTCCGCCGCCTGCTCTCCGATCTCAAGCGCCGCGCGGTCACCGTGATCCTCAACTCGCACCAGCTCGATCAGGTCGAGCGCGTCTGCGACCGCGTGGCGTTCGTGCGCGCCGGGCGCGTCGAGGCGATCGAGACGATCAGCGCCGGCGCGACGGTGGCGCGCGTGCTGCGCGTGCGCGCCGCCGGCGCTCCGATCGGCGAGCGGATCGCGCGCGAGGCGCTGGCGGCGATCGCGACGCAGGCGGGCGCCGAGCTGCGCCAGGTCACCGCGGCCGAGGCGCGCTTCGCGGTCGCCGACGACGCCGGCGCGGCGCGGCTGATCGCGGCGCTGGTCGCGGGGGGCGTCGCGGTCGCCGAGGCGACGCCCGAGGAGAGCCGGCTCGAGCGACTGTTCCTCGACGCGCCCGGTGCGACGGGAGCGACGCCATGAATCCGACGCTGATCGCCGCGTTCTGGATGCAGCGGCTCACGAGCCCGATCCGCGTCGTCCTGCTCGGCCTCGCGTTCGGCATCCCGCTGCTCGCGATCGGCGCGATGAATGCCGGCCTGACGGCGCTCGGCGACAGCGCCGGCCTGACGATGATCTTCGCCGTCGGGATGATCGGGCAGGACCTCTCGAGCGGCGTGCTGCAGCTCCTGTTCGCGCGTCCGGTGCGGCGCGCCGAGTACGTGTTCAGCCGCTGGATCGCGGTCGGCGCGGCCGCGGGCGCGGTCGGGCTCGTGCAGACCGCGATTGCCGGCGCGCTCATGGCGGCGCACGGCAGCGCGCCGCCGGCGACCGAGTTCGCCCTGTTCGCCGTACAGCGGGTGCTCGAGTGCTTCGGCGTCGCCGCGGTGTTCACGCTGCTCTCGACGCTGATCGCCGGCGTCGGCGATCTCGCGTTCTACTTCGTCGGCAGCATCACAAGTGCCGTCGGCGGGCTGGTCGCGCAATCGCAGCACTGGACGATCGTGGTGCGGGCCGCGGACGAGCTGGACAAATTCCTCTCGCCCAAGCTGCCGCTGGCGCAGATGATCAATGCGTCGCCGTTCCAGTTCACACCGCTGGTTTCGTACCTGTCGACCGTTTCGCTCTGCCTCGTTCTCGCGATCGTGGTCATGAACCGGAAGGAGCTCTCGTATGCCTCCGGTTGACGGCGCCCCGGGTTCGACGCGCTGGCTGCCGACCGGGCTCGTGATCGCCGCGGCCGTGCTGCTCGTCGCCCGCGTCGGCACCGGCATCTACGAGGAGCGCCATCCGCCGGCGCTCGCCGATCTCGTCCACTGGCGTCCGATCGAGACCGCGGTCGCCGAAGCGAGGCAGGCGCACCGGCCAATCCTCTACGACTTCACCGCCGACTGGTGCCCGCCGTGCCGCGCGATGAAGCGCGAAGTGTTCGCCGACCCGCAGGCCGCGGCACAGATCGAGCGGCTGTTCGTCCCGGTGCGCGTGCTCGACCGTCAGCGCGAGGAAGGCCGCAATCCGGCGGCGGTCGAATCGCTGCAGACGCGCTATTCGATCGACAGCTTCCCGACGCTGGTCGTCGCTCCGGTCGGTCAGGGCGAGGCGAAGACGTTCGCGGGCTACGGCGGCAAGGCGGCCACGCTCCAGCAGCTCTCGCGGGCCGCGGTCGCGCTGCGGATCGGCGGCGCGTTCCCGATGCCGTTCCCGGGCGCCGGGCATCCCTGATCGCGGCGCGGCGCGCGAGCGCGGCCGCCGCGTTGACCACCTGGAGCGCGGCGCCGCGTTGACCACTCGGAGCGCGGCGCCGATTCAGCGCATCGTCATCCGCAGGCCTTCGGGATCGGCGCTGAAGCCGGCGATCACCGCCGCGAGCCGGTCCGGACGATCGAGCATGATGAAGTGCCCGCAGCCCTCGATGCGCAGGGCGCGGAGCCGCGGCGCGCCCTCGTAGCCGAGCGTTTCGGCGGCGGCACCCCACGCCTGACCGCTCGGCCATGAGCGCTCGGCGAGCACCACCAGCACCGGCACGGTGAGCCGCGGCGCTTCCGGGGAGAGGTCCGCAGTCCAGGCAATGCGGATCCAGCGGCTCACCATGCGCGGATCGAGCGCCGCGACGTTGCGATACAGCTTCTCGCCCTGCGCCGCGTCGCGGCCGAAATCCATGTACGCCTCGTGCAGCACCGCACGGTAGTCGTGCTCGAGCCGATCGAGCGCCGCGGCGCGCTGATCCTCGGGAATCTGCGGCTTGAGCGCGGTCTCGACGAGCACCAGCCCGCGCACGCGCGCCGGATGCTCGATCGCCTCGGCGGCCGCGAGCAGGCCGCCGAGCGAATGGCCGACGAGGATCACCGGCTCGTCCGAGATCTGGGCGAGCGAGGCGTCGAGCGCCGCGGCCGCGCGCTCGAGCGAGAACGGCTCGGGCATCTCGGTCCCCCCATGTCCGGGAAGATCGACCAGCTCGACCCGATGACGGCTGGCGAGCCGGCGCGCGGTCGGGAGCCAGTCCTCGGCGCTGCTGCCGAGGCCGTGGAGCAGCACCACCGTCGGGCCGTGGCCGAACGCAACGTGCCGCGCGGCCGCGGGCGGCGCGAGATGGGCGGCGCAGATGATCACCAGCGCCAGCAGCGTTAGGGCGACGAGATGGATGGGTCGGGGCACGATCGCTCGCTGCGCCCGGGACGTGATCGGGGCGCAGACGAGTTATCGGCCGCCGGCCGGGGCGGCTGAAGCGCGGGCGAGGCGCGCTCGGCGCTACTTCTTCGTGATCGCCTTCGCGGTGAAGTCGGCGAGGATCGCGGCGAGCGTGTCGGGCTGCTCCTTCATCATCAGCGCGCCCGCGTCGGCCACGCGCCGCGCCGTGATCGGTCCGGCGTCCTCGTAGCCCAGCTCCTTCGCCAGCGTCGGCCAGTCCTTGTCGGCGGGCCAGCGGCGATCGGAGCCGATGAACAGGAACGACGGCTTCATCGTCTTGACCGCCGCCGAGACGTCGACGTTGACCGCCGCCCGCATGTAGGTCTTCATCGTCACGGGCGAAACCGCCTGCGCGGTCGCGAGCAGCTCCGCGCGCTCGACCGAGTCGCGCCCCTGCCCCTGCGCCATGCTGCGCAGGATGTCGTCGTAGCGCGTGTCCATCATCTGGAAGAACATCTGCTGCTGCTCGGGAACCTTCATCGGCGAGCGCGTCGAGCCGTCGATCACCGCCAGCCCGCGCATGTGCTCGGGATGCGCCTGCGCCTCGGTGATCGCGACGATCGAGCCGAAGCCGACGGCGACCAGCACGGTGCTGTCGGGATTCTGCGTCGCCAGCACCTGATCGAGCGCCGCGGCGCACGCATCGAGCGAGAACGGATCGGGCAGCGCGCTGTCGCCGTGGCCAGGCAGGTCCACCATCACGATGTGATGTGTCGCGAGCAGCTTCTTCGCGGTCGGCAGCCACACCATGCGCGCGGAGCCGAGCCCGTGCAGCATCACGATCGTCGGACCGTGTCCGAACTCGGTGGTCTTGAGCGCCACCGGCCCGTCGGCGCGGAGCCCGGTCGCGCCGAGCCCCGCCGCGAGCGCCGTGACGGCGCAGATCTTCATCAGTCGCTTCACACGTTCCTCCGTCCTTGCGGCGTCCGTCCGCAGGGAGTGCGGGTGGGGCGCGCGGCGTCGCTACCTTAGCCGGTTCGCGGGTCTTGACGTACTGCACGCATGTGCACTATCGTGCGGCTGCCAGGAACCGGAGATCATGAGACTCGAACGCATCGACCGCGCCGCCGCGGTGCGCGCCGACTTTCGTGGCGGCGTCGTCACCCCGGTGGCGTTCCGACTCGACGGACGCGAACATCGGATCGCCCGCGTCAACGCGCGCTGGATCGACCGGGCCGCGCGGCATCCGTGCTTCTTCTTCTCGGTCACGGCCGACAGCGGCGACGTCTATCAGCTCCAGCTCCAGGGCGCCGACATGGTGTGGCGCGTGGATTCCGTCTCACTCGAAGGCTGACCGCCCGCAACCCGGAGGACCACGATGAACGACCGCGAATTCCTGCGCCATGCCGTCGCCACCCTCGCCTACCGAGCCGCGAAGGCCGTGCGCGGCGTGCCGCCGGCATTCGCCGGCTTCACGCCCGGACCGACCACGCGGACGCCGGTCGAGATCGTCGCGCACATGGGCGACCTGTTCGACTGGGCGCTGTCCATGGCGAACGGCACGCCGAAGTGGAACACCGCGACGCCGCAGCCGTGGGATGCCGAGTGCGCGCGGCTCTTCGCCGCGATCCGCGCCTTCGACGAGCGGCTCGCGTCCGGCGCGCCGCTCCACTACGAGCTCACGCGCCTCTTCCAGGGTCCGGTCGCCGACGCGCTGACGCACACCGGGCAACTCACGATGCTGCGGCGGCTCTCGGGCGCGCCGATGAAGGGCGAGAGCTACAACCGCGCCGACGTCGCCATCGGCCGCGTCGGCGCCGACCAGACGCCGGCCGAATCGAAGTACGAGTTCGATTAGAGGCCGGCTTGATCCACTCGGCGCGGAAGCGTCACTCTCCGGACGGAGTCAACCAGTCCAACGCAGGAGAGCACTCAAGGACATGACGGCAGAGCAAAGCGGATCGAACTTCCTGCGAGAGCTATCCAATGACGGACTCTACATGCAATCGATCAAGAGCCATTCTCTCGAAAAGCTCCAGAGGCATAACTACTACGCAGGAATGTTCGCGAGAGGAATGAAGAACAGTTGGCCACAGCTCGCGTACCTAGGTCTTTACTCCGGCCCCGGACGTGCGCGCGTGGTAGGGAGTAACGAAATCGTGGAGACAACACCGATGTCGGTGCTCAGGCTTCAGGATCCCTTCACGAAGTACGTCTTCGTCGACAAGGACCCGAACTGCATCGCTGGTCTCTCCGGGCGGATCGGTACGCTTCCGTACTCTCCGGATGTCTCGCTGATTCTAGGCGATGTGAATGAGTCAGTTGGAAAGATCCGCTCAGCCATGCCTCCCTTCGACAGCAAGCGACGGCTCCTCTCCTTTTGTTTTGTTGATCCGTTTGCCGCGAACCTGAAGTTCTCGACTTTGGCAGAGCTAGCACGCGCCTATCGGATGGACTTCATGATCTTGCTCGCCCTTGGCGTCGATGCCCTAAGAAACTTCAGGCAGTACTACCTCGATCGCGCCGACAGTCGTATCGCCGATCTGATCGATTGCCCGGAATGGCGCAACGAATACGACAAGAGCGCGGAGAGGAGCGTCGTTCGGTTCCTGTTGGCGAGATTCGACGAGGCGATGAAGCGACTCGGTTATCGCTCCGCACAACCCAAGCACCACCACCCGGTCAAGATTCAGGGCAGAGGGGCCATGCAATACATCCTCGTCTTGTACAGCAAGCACCGGCTAGGGCAGAAGTTCTGGGAATCGACTCTCGCCGGTTCAGATCCACAACTCGGCCTCTTCTAGCTCGCACCGGAGGATTGCATGTCCGACCACTCCTCGATCGAATGGACCGACGCGACGTGGAACCCCGTGACGGGTTGCACCAAGATCAGTCCGGGATGCAAGCATTGCTATGCGCTCACGTTCTCCGAGCGTTTCCGCGGCGTGCCAGGCCATCCCTTCGAGTTCGGTTTCGACCTGCGTCTCTGGCCGAACCGGCTCGGGCTTCCGCTGACGTGGCGAACACCGAAGCGAATCTTCGTCAACTCCATGAGCGATCTGTTCCATGAGCGCGTGCCGGACACGTTCATCGACTACGTATTCGACACTATGTTCAAGGCACACTGGCATCACTTTCAGGTGCTGACGAAGCGTCCAGAGCGGATGACGGCCTACCTGAGCGCGCGCAAGGGCAAGTTCGGCAACCTCGCTGACGAGCACTCCCACATCTGGCTCGGTACAAGCATCGAGACGCAGCGGTACGTCACGCGCGCAGAGCTCGCGTCCACTCTTCCATCCGCCGTGCGATTCCTTTCGTGCGAGCCGCTTCTTGGCCCGCTCGATCTCCGTCACGTGCTGGGATCGTCCGCGATCAACTGGGTGATCGTGGGCGGCGAGAGCGGCCACGGTGCACGACCGATGGATCCAATGTGGGCACTCGGCATCCGCGATCAATGCGCAACGGCCGGCGTGGCCTTCTTCTTCAAACAGTGGGGTGGGCGAAACAAGAAGCGCGCAGGACGAATCCTCGAAGACCGAACGTGGGATCAGCTTCCCGCTGAGCCCCTCGCCGTATCTGCACGTTAGCCATGTCGCAAATGAACGATCCTGGGCCCCCTGTTGCCTTCCAGAGTGCCCATCCCTGCCTGCCGGAGCCGCCGCGCGCGATCCTCCACGTCGATATCGACGCGTTCTTCGCCGCGATCGAGCAGGTGCGCGATCCGCGCCTCGCCGGGCGACCGGTGATCGTCGGCGCGGGCGTGATCGCGTCGTGCTCGTACGAGGCGCGGCGCTTCGGCCTGCGCGCGGGCATGGCGCTCTCCGAGGCGGAGCGCCTCTGCCCCGACGCGGTGATCCTCGAGGGGCACGCGCAGGTCTACCGCTGCTTCGCCGAGCGCATCTTCGCGCTGTGCCGCGACACCGCACCGGCCGTCGAGGCGCACCTCGACGAGGCGTACTGCGATCTCTCGGGCACCGCGCGGCTCCACGGCGATCCGCTCGCCGCGGGTGCTGCGCTCAAGCGCCGGATCCGCGAGGCGACCGGCCTCGCCGTGACCTGCGGCGTCGGGCCCAACCGGATGCTCGCGAAGCTGATCGGCAAGACCGTGAAGCCCGACGGCCTCGCCGCACTCGCGGCCGCCGACGCCGACGCGTTCCTGCGCGACCGGCCGATCGAGCAGCTCGCCGGTGTCGGGCACGCGCACGCGCGCACGCTGCGCTCGATGAACCTCACCACGATCGGCGCGCTCAAGGCGCTGCCGGTCGAGACGCTCGAGGCGCTGTTCGGCGCGAACGGCCGGCTGCTGTTCGAGCGCTGCCGCGGCCGCGACACGGCGCCCGTGCTCGAGCACGAGGTGCCGCTCTCGATCGCGCGCGAGACGTCGTTCCATCGCCACACCGCCGACCGCGCCGAGATCGAGGGCATGCTCGAGTACCTCGTCGGCCGCGCCTGCCGCGCGGCGCGCGAGCTCGACATCCGCCCGCGCACGGTCGCGGTACGGCTGCGCTACGCCGACGGCGAGTCGGCCGAGCAGGCGCGCTCGCTCGCGACGCCGTCCGACGCCGACCCGGTCGTGCTCGGGCTCGCGCTCGTGCTGCTCGGGCGGCTGTTCACGCGCCGCGTCGCGCTCCACGCGATCGGCGTCACGCTGTCGCACTTCGCGTCGCGCGTCGCCGCCGAGCAGGGCTCGCTGTTCGACGAGCGCGAGGCGGGCCGGCGCGCCGCGCTGTTCGAGGCGTTCGACGGTGTGCGCCGCGAGTACGGCCACGGCGTGCTGATCTCGGGACGCGCGCTGCATCTCAAGGGCCGGCTCGAAGAGGACCGACATGGCTTCGTGCTCCGCACGCCGTCGCTGACGAAGTGATCCGCCGCGTGATCAACTTGGAGCGCGGCGCCGGCACATCCACCCCGGGAGGTTCGCGATGAAACCCGCCGCGCTGCAGGGGCTGCGCACCGTCATCTACTTCGTCGGCGACATGGAGCGCGCCAGGGCGTGGTACCGCTCGCTGCTCGGCATCGAGCCGTACTTCGATCAGCCGTTCTACATCGGCTTCAACGTCGGCGGCTTCGAGCTGGGCCTCCATCCTGCGAACGACACGCATCCCGCCGGCGCGGGCGGCCAGATCGCCTACTGGGGCGTCGAGACGATGGCGACCGCGTGGGCGCGCGTGACCGCGACCGGCGTCACGCCCGTCGAGCAGCCAGAGGACGTGGGCGGAGGGATCCTGGTCGCGAGCGTCAGGGATCCCTTCGGGAACCTGCTCGGTCTGATCGAGAACCCCAACTTCCCGAACACGGCGTAGCGGCTCATGCGTCACGGCGCCGGAGCCGATAACGATGGTGCATGACGCCCACCACCCCACCGCCGCGCCCGCCGCACGGCGTGCAGGAGCGCCGCCGGCGGCGGCGCGGCGCGCTGTCGCGGATGCTCACCGCGCCGTTCCCGAGCGCCGCGATCGAGACGCGCACGGGCACGCTGCTGCGTTCGATCGGCCGGGCGCTCGCGTTCGCCGCGCCCCTGCTCTGCCTGGCGGCGGTGGCGCTCGCGATCGGCAACGCCTGGTCGCATCGCCTGCCGATGCTGGCGCCGCGGCACCGCGCCGAGGCGCTGTGCTTCGCGCTCGTCGGCCCGCCCGCGTTCGCGCCGCCGATGGCGATCGAGCCCGGCGCGGCGCTGATGCGCGGGCGCTTCTCGCCCGGCACGCCGCCCGCGCTCGCGATCCGCGCGGCGATGCGGATCGACGACCGCATGGTGATCTCGGAGCGCACGCGCCGCGTCGGCGACTTCGACGTCGCGACCCTGTGGCTGCGCCTGCCGGGCGCGGCACGGCACTGGCTGGTCGTGGGCTGGATGGAGGGCGCGGATCTCGCGATGTGCAGCTTCCGCTTCGCGGGCGACGAAGACGATCTGACCGCCGACGAGACGGCATGGGGCGAGCGCCTGCTCGCGCGCATCCTGGTGCCGGCGAACTTCCGCGCCGGGACGATCCCGGCGGTGCACCTGCGCGCGCGCCGCGACGGCACCTTGCCGACGCTCGGCCCGCGCGCCGGCAGCTAGCCCGCGGCCGCGCCCCGCGGGCCGCGATCGAGGCGGATCAGCGTCTGCATGCCGCGCGCGCACAGCGTGCGCTCCGCGCCCTTCATCACCTCGACCTCGAGGTCGCACACGGTGAGCGTCCGCCCCGCGCGCACGACCTGCCCGGTCGCGACGAGGCGCTCGCCGTCGGCGGGCGCCAGCAGGTTGATCTTGTACTCGACGCTCATCACCGACGAGCCCGGCGGCATGAGCGAATAGCCGGCGTAGCCGCCGGCGCTGTCGGCGACCGTGCCGACGACGCCGGCGTGGAAGAACCCGTGCTGCTGCGTGAGGTCGTCGCGGAACGGCAGCTCGACCGTGACGCGGCCCGGCTCGACGCGCCCGAGCACGGCGCCGATCAGCGCCATCACCTTCTGCCGCGCGAAGCTCTCGCGGATCAGCCGCTCGAACGCCGGGTCCCGCGCTTCCCACGCCATGCCGCCTCCTTCCGCGCCGCGGCACACTAGCACGGCGCCGCGATGACGTTCGTCCCGCTGCGCGTCCGCTCGCACGGCTCGCTGCTCTTCGGCACCGCCTCGCCCGAGGCGCTGGTCGAAAGGGCGTGCGGGCTCGGCTACCGCGCGCTCGCGCTCACCGATCGCGACAACCTCTACCTCGCGATCCGGTTCGATCACGCGGCGCGCGCCGCGGGGATGGCGCCGCTCCTCGGCGCGGAGCTGACGTTCGCGCCCGATCCGCGCCGCGCCGCGGCCGGCCTTCCGCGCGCCGCGCCCGCGACGGCACTCCTCCTGCCGCTCGACCGGCGCGGCTACGCGAACCTCTGCCGCCTGCTGACGCTGCGCCATCTCGACGCCGGGTTCGACGCGATCGCATCGCTCGCCGAGCTGTGGCGCGGGCTGCACGTGATCGTCGAATCGCCGGGCGTCGCCGCGTCGCTGCTCGCCGCGGGCGTCCCCGCCGCCCCCGGCGCGGCGGAGCACGCCGCGCGCCGCTGCGACCACGGCGGCGGCGTGTGGCTCGGCGTGCGCGGCCTCGCCGCCGAGCGTGAGCGGATCGCCGAGCGCGCCGCCGCCGCGCGGCGGCTCGGCGTGCCGCTCGTCGCGACCGGCGACTGCGTGATGCGCGCGCCGGACGAGCACGCGGCGCATCGCGCCGCCGTCGCCGCCGCGGCCGGCGAGCTGATCGAGCGGCTCGCGCCCGACGCGTGCGCCGCGCGCGAGGCGTGGCTCGCGGCGCCGGCCGAGTGGGCGCGGCGCGTGCGCGCGGTGTGCGCGGGCGGCGGCGCGCCCGAGGCCGCCGAGCTCGCGCTCGCGAACAACGCGGCGCTCGCCGAGCGCTGCCGGCTCGAGCTCGAGCGACCCGCCTTCGGCGGGGGCCCTCGTCCGATCTTCCCGCGCGCTCCTTTGCGGGCACCCGGCGGAGCCGGGTCGGGGGAGACCGGACCCGGCTACCTCATGCGCCTCGGCCGCGCCGGGCTCGCGCGCCGCTATGGCGCCGGCGCGACGTGCCGCGGGCCGGGCCCGGTGACGCGCGCGCTGCAGCGCCGTGCGATCGCGCGGCTGCGCGAGGAGCTCGGGATCATCGAGCGGCTCGGGTTCAGCGACTACTTCCTGCTCGTCGCCGACATCGTCGAGTTCGCGCGCGCGCGCGGCATCCCGACCGTGGGCCGCGGCTCGGGCGCGGGATCGATCGTCGCGTACGCGCTCGGCATCACCAACGTGGATCCGCTGCGCTACGGACTCTACTTCGAGCGCTTCCTGCATCCGGAACGGCGCGACTGTCCCGACCTCGACATCGATCTCTGCTGGCGGCGGCGCGACGAGGTGATCGCGCACGTCTACGACACGTACGGCGCCGAGCAGGTGGCGATGATCTCGACGCACGCGACACTCGGCGCGCGCTCGGCGTTCCGCGAGACCGCCAAGGCGCTGGGCGTGTCGAACGCCCGCGTCAACGCGCTCGCGAAGTGCGTGCCGCGCGCGATCGACGGCGACTACCTCGAGACGCTGCTCGCCGAGCCCGCCGCGCGCGGCGTGGACTGGCGCGAGCCGCCGCTCCCCGAGGCGCTGCGCCTCGCCCGCGCGCTCGACGGCGCGCCGCGCCATCTCTCGATCCACTGCGGCGGCGTCGTGATCGGCGACCGGCCGCTCACCACGTACGTGCCGCTCGAGCGCGCGGCGAAAGGAATCGTCGTCACGCAGTTCGAGATGCGCGCGATCGAGGCGATCGGGCTCGTGAAGATGGATCTGCTCGGCAACCGCGCGCTCACGACGATCGGCGAGTGCGTGGAGCTGGTCGCGCGCCACCGCGGCATCGCGGTCGATCTCGAGCGGCTGCCGGATCCCGAGCCCGCCGCCGCGGCGCGCATCGAGGTCGGCGACACGCTCAACTGTTTCCAGCTCGAATCGCCGGCGATGCGCCACCTGCTGCGCATGCTGCGCGCGCGCACGCTCGACCAGACGATCGCGGCCGTGGCACTCGTGCGGCCCGGACCCGCGGAGTCGGGGATGAAGGAGGCGTTCTGCCGCCGCGAGCGGGGCGCGGAGCCGGCGCGCTTCCTCCATCCGCGCCTCGCGCCGCTGCTCGCCGCGACGCACGGCGTCATGCTGTACGAGGAGGACGTGATGACGGTCGCGGCGGCGCTGATGCGCGCGCCGCTCGCCGACGGCGACCTGCTGCGGCGCGCGATCGGCGCGGCGCGCGGCGACGAGGCGTTCCGCACGCTCGAGCGTAGCTTCGTCGCGCGCGCCGTGGCGAGCTCGCGCGACGGCGACCGCGTGGACGAGGCGACCGCGCGCGCAGTGTGGCGCGAGCTCACGCGCTTCGCGGCGTACGCGTTCTGCAAGGCACACGCCGCCGGCTACGGCACGCTCGCCTACCAGTCGGCGTCGCTCAAGGCGCGCTTCCCCGCCGAGTACGCGGTGGGCGTGCTCAACCACCACGCGGGCATGTACGCGACCTGGGTGCACGTCGAGGACCTGCGCCGCAACGGCGTCACGTTCCTCGCGCCGTGCGTGCAGCGGTCCGCTTGGGAGAGCACGTACGCCGACGCCGGGAGGGACACGCTCGCTCGGGGCACGCTCGCCTCCGCATCCGGCTGCGGCTCGCTGCATCCAGTCGCGGCTCCGCCATCCCTGGCTGCGCCGCTCCTCGGACGCACCCCGAGCGAGCGTGTCCCTCCCGGCGTCGTGATGCGCGTCGGACGCACCCCGAGCGAGTGCGTCCCGCCAGGCGACGCGATCGTCCGCGTCGGGGCCGTCCGCGTCGGGCTCGGGCGCGTCGCCGGCCTCGCCGCGGCGACCGGCGCGCGCATCGTCGCGGCGCGCGCGGCGCGTCCGTTCAGCACGCTCGCGGACTTCGCGGACCGCGCCCGGCCCTCGCTCGACGAGATCGAGACACTGATCCTCGCCGGCGCGCTCGACTGGACCGCGCGCACGCAGCCCTCGCTCCTGCTCGAGGCGCGCGCCGGCGCGCGCGCGTGGACTGCGCGGACGGCCGGCGGCGGCGCGCTGATCGACAGCGAGCCGGTCGCGACGGTGCCGGTGCCGGAGATCGCCGAGTTCGATCTCGCCGCGCGCGTCGCGGGCGAGACGCGCGAGACCGGCCTCTGGTTCAGCGGCCATCCGCTCGACGTGCTCGCCGATCGGTCGCTGCTCGCGGGGGCGGTGCCGGCCGCCGAGGTCGAGCGCCACGCCGGCCGGCGCATCGTGGTCGCGGGCATGCCGTGCGCGTACCGGCGCGTCGAGACCCGGCAGGGCGGCCAGATGCTGTTCATGACGCTCGCCGACCGCACCGGCCTCGTCGAATGCGTGCTGTTCCCGGACGCGTATCGCGCGTACGCCGGCGCCGCGCGCGGCGAGATCGTGCGCGCCGAGGGCCGCGTGGACGAGACGCTCGGCGCGATCACCGTCACCGTCGAGCGCGCATGGTCCGAGCCGCGCGGCGCCGAGCCCGCCGCGCCCGGCACGGCTCGTCCGGGCAGCGCAACGCGGCCGACGCCCCCGCCGCGCATTTTAGCGGTTGACGCCCGTGACCCCGCGGGCTCACGTTGAGGTCAGACGCCGTGGGTTCGGTTCGACCCCCGCGTTGAAACGGCCCACGCACGAACGTGGGCTCGGTCGAGAGCGGGACCTCTGAGGGGGACCGCCGGCCGGTTGCAGCACAGCGCCGACGTCGAGTGGGGTGCCTTTCCAGCGCAATGTTTTCGGAAAGGATTCTCTATCCGACGTCGGCTTTCTGTTGCGCGTCGGCGCGTTTGATCCGCGCCACCCGCACCAGCAGATCCCACGACGCACCGGCACCGTTCCCGAGCAGCATGGCGATCACACCCACCATCCAGAAGAAGAACATCGGCGAGATCGTGATCATGCAGACGCCGGTGAGCGCCAGCCAGGCGTAGCCGATCATCGGCAGCCACAGCCGCCGGCGGAAGAGTGCGAGCGAGAAATGCGCGTGGTCGGTTGCCTTCTGCCCGCGCAGCTGGCGGAGGGTGATGACCATCGAGATCGCGCCGAACAGGATGAGCTGGAACGCGGTCTCGCGCATGGTGGCGAGCGGCACCAGCATCATCAGCGACACGATCAGCACCGTGACGAACGAGAACAGGATCGCTCGCGCGAGTCCGAGCAGGTGCTCGCGCCGCTCGAGCACCAGCGTCTCGACGTGGAGCGCGATCGCGACGAACAGCAGGGCCACGAGCGTTGCGGCGGCGGTGCCGGCGACGATGTAGAAGTCGTGCCATCCTTCCATGAAGCGCGTCCACACTTGGGGCGGGACGTGTCGGCCGACCGTCGCGACGGAATCGACGAGTGCGGCCGGGGGCATCACAGGCCGAGCTCGCCGCGAATGCCGCGCAGCGCCTCGAGCACGAAGGCGATGTGCTCGTCGAGATCTACGCCGAGCTCGGCGGCGCCCTGCACGATGTCGTTGCGATTCACGTTCCGCGCGAAATCGGCGCGCTTCATCTTCTTCTTCACCGACGCGACCTCGACGTCGGCGAGCGACTTCGCCGGCGTGACGAGCGCGCACGCGACGAGGAATCCCGCGAGCTCGTCGCACGCATAGAGCGCCCGCGCCATGCGCGTGTCGCGCGGCACGCCCGAGTGCTCGGCATGCCCGAGCACCGCGCGGCACACGTCGTCGGGCCAGCCTTCGGCACGCAGCACCTCGACGCCCTGCATCGGATGGCGCTCGAGATCCGGATGCCGCTCCCAGTCGAAGTCGTGGATCAGCCCGGTGAGCCCCCAGCGCTCCTCGTCCTCGCCGTAGCGGCGCGCGTAGGCGCGCATCGCCACCTCGACGGCGTAGCAGTGCTTGCGGAGGTTGGGGTTCGCGATCCAGGCGTGGAGGAGGGCGAGCGCCTGGTCGCGTGAGGGAAGCGTTCCGGACGTCACGGCGGCGCGCCGGCTACTTGTTCTCGAAGAACTTCCGGTTCTTCTCGATGAACGACTGCCACTTTTCGGGCACGCCGTTGTCCGGGAAGATCGCCTGTACGGGACAGGCCGCTTCGCACGCCTGGCAGTCGATGCACTCGTCGGGGTGGATGTAATACATGTCCTCGCCCTCGTAGATGCAGTTGACGGGGCACACCTCGACGCAGGACTTGTCCTTGACGCCGATACAGGGCTCGGCGATGACGAACGTCATGGAGACTCCTCCGTGGAAACCGGGCGGGAGTCTAGGAGGTCGTCGCCGGGCGCGCAAGGCGCGCGGCCTACATCAGCTCCTTGAGACGCGCGTGTCCGCTGCGGCTCACCGGCAGCTGCCGTCCGTCGGCGAGGATCGCGACGCGGCTGTCGCGCGCGTAGAGCTCGATGCGCGCGAGGCGCGCGATGTTGAGCACGTACGAGCGGTGGATGCGCACGAACCGGTTAGGATCGAATCCCTGCGTCAGCTCGGAGAGCGGCTGCGTCTTGAGCCACGAGCGTCCCTCGCTGTGGATCGCGACGTAGTCGTCCTGCGCCTCGAGGTAGTCGATCGCGTCCACCGGGATCACGTGCACGCGCGCGCCGTCCTTGACCAGCAGGCGCTCGAGCCACTGCCCCGGCGGCCGCGCCGCCGCCGCAAGCGTCGCGGGCGCGGGCGCGGTCGGCGCGCCGCCGCGCTCCGCTTCGGTGAGGCGCGCGCGCACGCGCGCGAGCGCCGCGGTGAGCCGCTCGCGACCGAACGGCTTGAGCAGGTAGTCCACCGCGTGGACCTCGAAGGCCTTGAGCGCGTACTCGTCGTACGCGGTGCAGAACACGACCACCGGCCGCCAGGCGTCGGCGTCGCCGCCCGGCGGCCCCGGTCCCGAATCCGATCGCGGCGCGGGCTCGATCAGGTCGAGCACCTCGAAGCCGTCGAGCTTCGGCATCTGGATGTCGAGCAGCACGAGATCCGGCCGCGTCTCGGCGATCGCCTTCACCGCCTCGTAGCCGTTCGCGGACTCGGCGACCACGCGTGTGCCGGGCTCGCGCGAGAGATACTCACGCAACAGCGCGCGCGCCGGCGCCTCGTCGTCCACGATCGCGATCGCCAGCTCGCGTTCAGCGCCCGCCACCGGCGCCTCCCTCCGCGACCCGCGCGGGCAGCGTGAGCGTGACGCGGAACTGGTCGGCGATGCGGCGCACGTCGAGCCGCGTGTCGCGGCCCTCGAGCGCGTCGAGGCGGCGCCGCACGTTGGCGAGCCCGACGCCCGCGCCGCGGCGCGAGCGCGCGTCGGGATCGGCGTCATTCTCGACCTCGATCGTCAGCACGCCGTCGTGCCGCGCGGCGGCGATGCGCACCGTGCCGCCTTCGATGCGCTCGGCGATGCCGTGCTTGATCGCGTTCTCGACCAGCGGCTGGAGCAGCAGCGGCGGCACGAGGCAGCGCTCGACTGCCGGCTCGAGCCGGCACTCGACGCGCAGCCGCTCGCCGAAGCGCACGCGCTCGATCGCGAGGTAGCGGTCCACCAGCGCCAGCTCCTCGCCGAGCGACACCGACTCCCGCGCGCCGAGCGCCAGGGTCTGACGCAGGAAATCGCCGAGGCTCTCGCACATGCGGCGCGCGGCCTCGGGATGGGCGCCGACCAGCGCGTTGATCGAGTTGAGGCTGTTGAACAGGAAGTGCGGGTTGAGCTGGGCGCGCAGCGCGCGCACCTCGGCCTCGCGCGCCGCAACCTGCGACTCAAGCGCCCGGCGCTCGGCTTCGCGCGACGCCTCGAACGTGAGCAGCAGGTAGTGCACCGCGACCGAGATCAGGTAGAGGGGCACGCCGGCGACGAAAAGCGCGGCGAAGCCGATGAGCAGCACGTCGCGGTCGGCGCGGATCACGCCGAGGCGCGTGACCAGCGCCGACCACGGCGCGCTCAACGCCACCCACATCGCGCTCGCCTGCAGCGCGGCGACGATCACCGCGTTCGCGAGCCGCGGCGCCGGCGTCGTCCCCGCCGGATGCTTGCGGCACACCCAGTACGCCGACAGGCACACGAGCCCGTAGACGAGCACGACCGGCTCCATCACGAGCAGCGCGCGTTCGAACGGCACGCTGCCCGCGAGCCAGACGAGTGCCGTGAACATCAGGCCGATCAGGATCCACGCACCGAGGTAGAGCGCCAGCGGCCAGCGGCGGCGGAAGAACGGATGCATGGGCTAGTGCTTGATCTCGACGCCGCCCATGATGATCACGCCGCGCAGGATCAGCGTGTGCCGCGCGTCGGGCGCGGGCGGGCGCGTGCTGTCCTCGATGCCGCCCATGATCGCCGTCGCCTCGTTCACGACGCGCCACTGGTCCGAGACGATCACGTTGACGCCGCCCCACCACACGAACAGGTCGATCACCGCGCCGCCCTCGACGGACTCGGCGCCGCGCAGATCGATCTCGGTGCCGCCCATCAGCGCCGACACCTCGCCGCCGCTGAACCGGTTCGAGATCACCTTGCGCACCGTGTGGCTCCAGAAGGCGAGCGTGTTGAGCTTCTCGGCCGATGCGTCGCTCACGTCCGTGCGCGGCGCGCTGGAGCGGGTGAGGATCGTGACGCCGATCGCGATCAGCATCAGCGGCCACAGGGAGAACAGGTGGGCGTGGATCAAGTCGAGGCTGCCGGCGAGCAACCACAGGCCGGCGATCGAGAACGTCGCCCCCCAGACGACATTGCGGCGGGTGCCGATGCCGGTGAGCTTGGCGAAGCCGTACACGGCCAGCACCGCCGGCCACCACGCGATCACGCGTTCGGAGTCGATCAGGCCGAGGTTGTCGAGCGTCCACAGAAGGCCGAGCGTCAGGATGATGAGCCCGAAGATCAGCCGGCCGTTGACCGACGATCCGGTCCAGCGCACGCCGTAGATCCCACGGCGCCGGATGCGGTCGCGAAGCTCGGCGTTATCCATGACGGACCTCCCGATGCTCGAGCCGGAACGCGGCGCGCAGCACGAGCGCGAACGGCACCGACGCGCCGAGCGCGATCGCGACCAGCGGCCAGCAGCGCGCGCCGACCACGAACCCCGCGCGCACCAGCGCCCCGCCGACCGGCGCCCGTCACGGCTTCGCCCGCCCGCGCCCCCTCCGCCCACGTCACGGCGCGCTCGCCCGCGACGAGCCCGCGCACGACGATGCGCGCGGC
>JACOSV010000086.1 GCA_016178725.1 Candidatus Eiseniibacteriota bacterium | reverse complement strand
GTCGGTCGAGCGTTTGCCCGCGTACGCGCCGTCGGCGCGCTTGCCGATGATGCCCTCGAGCCCCATCTCGGACGCGGCCTGGAAGAACGCCTCGCCGTGCTCGGCGACGTGGTCGCTCGACGAGACGACGCCGGCGGGCGGCAGGATGCGCGCGAGGCAGTCCTTGCGGTCGACGAGCCGCAGCGTGCGGAGATCGTGGCCCTCGAGCGCGAGACAGTCGAAGAACACCGCGCGCACCGGCACGCGCACCATCGCCGCCGCCACGTCGCGCGGCTTCGTGAGCAGCATGCGCTTCTGCAGCCGGTCGAAGCTCGGGCGCCCCGAGGCGTCGTGCGCCACGATCTCGCCGTCGAGCACGCAGCGGTCGGTCGCGAGGCCGCGCAGCGCGTCCGCGATCTCGGGATAGCGCGCGGTGATGTCCTCGCCGCTGCGGCCGAGCATGCGCACCTCGTCGCCGCGCTGCTCGGCGACCACGCGCACGCCGTCGTACTTGATCTCGAACACCCAGCCCTTGCGCGAGAACGGCGCCTCGGCGAGCGTCGCGAGCATGTGCTTCACGCGGTCGGCGCGCAGATCGTCGCGCGGCGCGCCGAGCGATGCGACATGCCCGCCCAGCGCCATGCGCCACGCCGCCACGTCGCGCATCTCCTGCACCGTGAGTCCCGAGATCACCGAGCGCGGCCAGCGCTCGATCGCGTCCGTGTCCGAGGCGGCGTCGTCGTGCTTCTTGAGCAGCAGCCAGTCCTTCTCGCTGCGGCTCATCCGCACCAGCGTCCAGCGACCGCCGAGCTTGGAGCCGAACAGCTCGAGCTCGAGCTTGCCGCGCGCGTACTGCTCGCGCAGGTCCTCGGGCTTGAACGAGCCGTACGTGCCGCGGTCCCACACGATCACCGAGCCGGCGCCGTAGTTGCCCGCCGGGATCACGCCCTCGAAGTTCGCGTACTCGAGCGGATGGTCCTCGACGTGCACGGCGAGCCGCTTCTCCTCGGCCCGCACCGACGGGCCCTTCGGCACCGCCCAGCTCTTCAGCACGCCCTCGAGCTCCAGGCGCAGATCGAAGTGGAGATTGCGCGCCCAGTGCTCCTGCACGACGAACCGCAGCGACGGGGCGCCGGCGGCCGGGGCCGCGGGCGCGCCGAACGGCTCGGGCGTGCGCTCGGGATCGCGCTTCTTCCGGTAGGCTTCGAGCGGAACGGGAGCCTGGGCCGCGCGATCGGGCGCGGGCGTCTTCGGGCGCGGATCGCCTCGACGGGGCGGCATGATCAACGTTCCGTGGTGAACGGCCGATAGGACGTGGGTTGAGCGGAGTAAAACACGGTGCTAGCGTCTTCGCCACGTCCCACAGGAGGAACGATCCATGCCTTCACATTCGATCGGGTCCGGAACGATCTCGTTCGGCCTGGTTTCGATTCCGGTCAAGATGTTCTCCGCCGCCTCGTCGGGCGGCGTCGCGTTCAATCAGATCCATCAGAAGTGCGGCGGCCGCATCCGCCAGCAGCTCATCTGCCCGACCTGCAACGAGGTCGTCGAGCGCTCGGCGCTCGTCAAGGGCTTCGAGTTCGCGAAGGACCAGTACGTGCAATTCACCGAAGACGAGCTCAAGACGCTCGAGGGTGAAGCTTCGCGGATGATCGACATCGCCGAGTTCGTGCCGCTCGCGCAGGTGGATCCGATCTACTTCGAGAAGACCTACTACCTCGGCCCCGACAAGGGCGGCGAGAAGGCGTACAAGCTGCTGGCCGAGGCGATGGAGCAGGCCGGGCGCGTCGCGCTCGCCAAGTTCGTGATGCGCGGCAAGGAGAATCTCGTGCTGATCCGCCCCGCGCAGGACGGGCTGATGCTGCACACGATGTACTTCGCCGACGAGGTGCGCGACTTCGGCGAGGTGGACAGGGGCGAGGACGCGAAGTTGAAGCCCGGCGAGCTGGAGCTGGCGCAGCGTCTGCTGCGCGAGCTGACCGCCGAGAAGTTCGAGCCCGAGAAGTACGCCGACGAATACCGCGGCCGCGTGCTCGCGGTCGTCGAGTCGAAGGTCGAGGGCAAGGAAGTGACGTCGCTCGCGCCCGAGAAGCAGCGCACGCAGGTGATCGACCTGATGGACGCGCTCAAGCAGAGCCTCGGCAAGCGCGGCGGATCGTCCGGAGCGGAATCGTCGCGCGCCGAGGGCGGATCGCCGCGCGGCGCGGTGACGAAGCTCGAGAAGAAGCCCGCCGCGCGGGCGCGCAAGGCCGAGCCGGCGCCGCGCGAGAAGAAGGCCGGCGGCAAGCGCTAGTCCCCCGGGTCCCAGGGAGGGCCGCCCGATGAAAGCCATCGTCGAGATCGGCAGCGCCGGCGCGCCGGACGCGCGGGCGCCGGAGTTCACGCAGCGCTTTTCGCTGCGCGACGCGGCCCGGATCCTCGAGGTGCCCGAGGCGCGGCTGCGCGCGCTCGCGCGCGCCGGATTCCTCGCGCCGCAGCGCGGACCGATCGGGCCGCTCTCGTTCGGCTTTCAGGACCTGCTGCTGCTGCGCACCACGAAGGGCCTGCTCGAGTCCGGCGTCTCGATGCGCCGCATCCGGCGCATCTGGGCCTCGCTGCGCGAGCAGCTCGCCGCCGAGATGCCGCTCACCAGCATCTCGATCTCGACCGACGGCGAGGAGGTCGTGGCCTCGGACGGCGAGACGCGCTGGGGCGCGGACTCGGGCCAGTTCCTGCTCAACTTCGAGGCGAGCGAGATCGCCGAGCGCGCCGGCGAGGCGACCGGGTTCCCGCGCCTCGGCGTCGTGGTCGGCGGCGCGCGCGCGCCGGACGCGGCAGGCGAGCGCACGCGCGCGTGGACGGACGCCGCGGCGCGCGGATCGGCCGACGACCTCGCGCCGAGCGCTGCCGAGTGGTACGAGGCCGGCTGCGAGCTCGAGGCGACGTCGCCCGACGAGGCGCGCGATGCCTACGCGCACGCGATCGCGCTCGACCCGACGCTCGCGCAGGGGCACGTCAATCTCGGGAGGCTGCTCCACATCGCCGGCGAGCGCGGGCGGGCGGAGCCGCACTATCGCGAGGCGGTACGGCTCGATCCCGACGATCCGACGCCGCACTTCAACCTCGGCGTCATGCTCGAGGAGCTGGGACGCCGCGACGAAGCCGTGCACGCCTACCGGCAGGCGATCCTGCGCGATCCGGACTTCGCCGACGCGCACTGCAACCTCGGCCTGCTGCTCGAGTCGTTCGGCCGGCCGCAGGAGGCGGTGCGGCATCTGATGGCCGCGAGGAAGCTGGGCGGCGCGCCGGAGTAGATCGGCCGCGCGGCCAGGGGCCGGCCTCAAGTCGCCGGCGCTGCCGAACTCGGCCCCTCCTGCTTGTGCCGCATGAACTCCGTGCCAAACGTGCGTTCAGCCTCGAGCCGATTGTGCGCGCGGCAACGCAGTCGGATGTTGCCGACGGTCGCCCGGCCCTCACGGGCGAATGCGTGAACGTGATCGAACTCGAGTGATCGTCGTGCTCGGGTGCGGCTCGGCAGCCGGCAGACCTGACGGCGGCACGCTCCGCGACGCATCCTGCGTCGCTGCGCTGCAGCCGAGTGCTCGCTCCGCCATCCCTGGCTCACGCTCGCATCGGGTGCACCGCCATCAGGTCTGCCGCCCGCCGAGCTCCAGGACCAACGCACCGTCCGATCGAGCACGGTTGCGACGTCGCTCGCGGCGATCTCATGCCCCAGAAGATCTTGTGCGCGACGCAAGAGATCGCGCGTCTCCTGGTCGATCGTGGTCTGGAGCGCCGAGCGCTGCGGCGCGAGCGGTGTGACCCGTGGCCGCGGCACTTCGGCCGGCACCAGCCCGGGCCGCGCTTCATTTCCGTCAACTCTCCTTGAGGAGAGTTGGTCGAGGTCCGGCGCCGGGCTGGACGCCGGAGCCAGCGATTGGATCACGGTCGCCAGGTCCGGACGCGGGAAGCGCTCGGCCAGCAGCTGCTCGATCTCTCGTACCGTCTTCGCGGCCGCGGCGGCGAGCAGGTCTTCCGCATTCGACTCGATCAGGTGAGCGCTCAACGCCACCACCGCGCTCAACGTCAGCCGCCCCTCGGCCAGCATCGCGAAGATGACCGGGAAGCGCAGCGCGACCCGGGCGGCGTTGATGCGCTTGTAGGCCGCCTGCTCGCAGTAGCCGAGCTCGCCGACGCACCAGGCGTACATCGAGGCGTAGCCATCCTCCCGGTAGAGCCGGCGCTCCTGGAACTCGGCGATGTGGGCGAGCACCCACGCGGTGAGGCCGGTCTCCTTCCGGGACTGTTCCTTGAGATCGCGACGCAGCGCGGCGTCGGACAGATGCGAGAGCGAATAGTTGCGCACGGACGTGACTCCGCGGGGGCGGGTCGCGAGGGCGATCCGTTGGATGCGCACACGCCCGCACGCGATTCGGAGTCGGGTGGATCCCCTACCGCACCGTCGCGAATCCGCGCGTGATCGTGCGCCCGCCCGCGTCGAGTCGCACGCGGTAGTAGCCGGCCGGAAGCCGGCGTCCATTGTCGTCGCGCAATCGGAACGGCAGCGTCTGCGGCCCGGGCCCCATGTCCGCGTCCACGACCTGCGCCACGCGCCGGCCGCGCGCATCGAAGATCGCGACGCGCACGCGCGTCGCCGACGGCAGCGCGAAGCTCAACGTGATGTCGTCGCTCGCGGGATCCGGACTCGGCGCGGCGAAGCTCAACTCGCTCGGCGTGCCGCCCGGTGACGGCGGCGGTGGCGGCGGCGGTGGCGGCGGCGGCGGTGGTGGCGGCGGGGTGATCGTCGAATCCGCGAGCGGGTCGGGACCGGTGATGTACTTCTCGATGATGTGCGGAATACCGTGCGTCGTCGGCGAGTAGTCCACGCCCACGCCCGTGTAGACGATGCCGAGCCGGTAGTTCCACAGGATGATGAAACCGCCGTCGCCGGAGCTGAACGTCCACGTCGAGTCGGCGCCCGGGAAGAGATCCTGTCGCCGGTTGTTCCACGACAGGTAGCCGTACGGCACTTCCGGGAACTGCGCCGGGTCGAGCGCGATCTGGCCGTCGTTGCAGCCGTTGTAGTTCACCTTCATGCCGGTCGTCTCGTGACGCTCGAGCTCCTCGACGAACCCGCGCGGCACGATCGCGCGCCCGTTCCAGCTCCCGCGCGAAAGCGCGAACAGCCCGAGCCGGCCCATGTCCTCGAGGTCGAGGTTGAGGCGCACGTGATCCTCGCGCGGGAACGTGGACCAGCCCATCATCCCGATCGAGTCGAAGTACGCCTCACGCCACACGAGATCGTAGTTGTCGGTGTAGTCGGTGCGGCCGTACGCCTCGGCGAGCGACTCGTTGAGCTCGTGCATGTTGAGATCGGAGTACGTCCACATCTGGCCGGGCAGGTAGTCGGTCGGGTCGCCGCAGCCCGGGTAGTCGAAGCTCGTGGACTGCGTCATCGCGTTCCACCAGGTCGCGAGCGTGTCGTTGCCGGTGAGCTGGGGGCGCCACACGTGCAGGCGCTGGTTGTACGAGGGGATCTTGCCCTGCGCGATCCCGGCGCCGACAGTCATCGCGAACCACGTCTTGACCGCCGATTTGATCTCGTCGATCTGGTTGAAGTCGCCCTCGACGTGGACGAGCCGGCCGTGGCGCCAGAGCGCCCAGCGCGAGCCGCTGCTCTGCAGCGAGTCGATGACGGTGGGACTCATCCCGACCTCGCCCGGCGCGCGCTGGTCCTGCTGCGCGAGCGATTCACCGGGCGGCGGGTAGTACCAGGAGCCGCCGGCATGGGTGTCGGCGGCGACCGCGATCAGCAGGACGGGCAGGATGCGCGCGGGGTTCATGGGGGCCATACAAGTCTATCCTGCACCGGAACGGCCCGGCCAGCGTGGACTCTCCGAACACCACGGGCCGGGCCCCGTCGTTCGACCGACGGAAGCGCCCGGCCCGTGAGTGTCTCCGCGCCCGCCGCGGCGGACGCGGTCCCTGCTACTTCACCATGACGGTCTTCAGCGTCCGCAGATACCGGCCGGCGCTGAAGCGGACGAAGTAGACGCCGCCCGTGAGCGCGCGTCCGCCGTCGTCACGTCCGTCCCACGGGATCGCGTAACGGCCGGCCGGCAGCGCGCCGCTCGCGAGCGAGCGCACGCGCGCGCCCGCGACGTTGTAGACCGCGAGCGTCACCGGCTCGTCGTGCGCCAGGCTGAACGCCAGCGTCGCGCGGCCCGGGATCGGGTTCGGGTACACACCGTCGAATGCGGTCACGCTCGGCGGCGGTGGTGTGGTCGGCTGGCCCGTCGTCACCGCAGGCGCGGCCGGCGGATCGGCGGCCTTCTCCGGCGCGTCGGCCGCCGCCGCGTGCGCGGGGCCTGCCGCCGCGGCGTTCGTCACCGTCGCGTCCGCCGGATCGGCGGCAGCGTCATCGGCGCGCCGAGCGCGAAGATGCTCGACGAGAGCCAGCTGTCCTTCGTGCTCATCGTGTGCAGGCCGACCGGCCCGTCGAGATCGGTCGAGGCGCTCTGGATCGCGAGCGCGTCCGCGACGCGATACCAGACCACGAGGTCCTTGATCCCGTCGCCGTCGGCGTCCATCTCGACGCTGCGCACCGGCGCGATCGCGCCGGCCGTGTTGCCGATCAGCGCCTGCGCGCGGTCCATGACCGAGGCGTCGAGCGCGAGCACCGGGCCCGGACCGAGAGCGCCCTGGATGTTCGACGATCCCGGCGTCGCCTCCTCGGCGTCGCTGGGCACAGAACGAACCACGAGCGCAAACGTCTGCGCGCCGGGGACGAAGCTCTTGCCGTCGGCGGCCAGGCCGTCGGCGGCCAAAGCCACCAGCGGCTGATCGTGGGGCACGTTCACCTCGGCGGTGGCGTCGGTGTGATTGCCCGCGTGATCGAAGCCGCGGTACGTGACCGTGTAGACGCGGCCGGTGAGCACCCCGGCGCGCTCGGCGCGCAGCTGGAACTGCGTGTCCGCCGTGCCGTAGTCGGCGCCCTGAATGTCGTTCGGCGTGTCGCCGTCGCCGAGCCCGTTGTCGGGCTCGTTGCTCGTGATCGACCAGAGCTGGAAGAAGGGATTCGGATCGCACGTGTCGGTCACGTTCACCGTCGCGTTGATCGTCACCAGCTTGTGGTTGGGCGGCCACAGCGCCGTCCGGTCGAGCGCCAGCGTGATGACGGGCGGCGTCGTGTCCACCACGTGCACCGTGCGCGTGCACGAGTTCGTGTTGCCGTCGGCGTCCTTGGCCGTGAATGTCACCGGCGTATCGCCGAGCGGGAAGCACGCGGGGTGTGGCAGCGTCGTCGTCGGATTCGGATCGCAGACGTCGGTCGCGGAGAACGAGGCGAGCCACGTCACGACCGCGGCGTCGGTGGCCGGTACGCCGCCGAGCGTCGCGTCGCAGTGCGAGTCGCACTCGAGCGTGAGATCGGTCGGGCAGCTGACCACCGGCTTGGTCGTGTCCACGACTTTGATCGTGACCTGCGACTGATCGGTGAGGAATCCGTCCGACACCGTCAGCGTCACGACCGTCGTGCCCTCGTGGAACTGGCCGATCGGCTTCTGGGCATGGATGTCGTTGAACGAGACGCCCGCCGCCGACCACGTGTAGGTCAGGGCGTCGCCGTCCGGATCGGTCGAGCCGCTGCCGTCGAGCGTGACCGGCGTGGTCGTGTGCGAGCTGCATTCGACCGTCTGGTTCGGTCCTGCGTCCGCGTGCGGCGGATTGTCGGCGACGATCGCGCGGTTCTCGCCGAGGTACGGCCCGGTCGCCGGGCTCGCGCTGTTGGAGCCCTCGACCGCCCACAGCAGGTTGTGCGCGGCGCCGACCAGCGTCGCGAGCCCGCCGTCGGTGAGCGAGTGCGATGCGGTCGAGCCGGTGCCGACGCTGAGGACCGACGTGCCGTCGGTCTTGTAGAAGTGCAGCGTGAACCCGTCGCCGGCATACGTGTTCGAGCAGCCGACGTACGCGGTCCAAGTGAAGTTGCGGTTCGCGCTCGGCGACACGACCGCGGCGTTCGCCGGCGCCGACAGCGCCGGACCCACGGCGGCGTCGGTCGTGATCGCGCCGTAGGCGATGTCGGCGAGCGTGTTGGGCGCCGAGGCGCGCACCTTGGCCCAGGCCGCCGAGAGCGTCGTCACGCCCGAGCCCTTGAACAGGTTGAACAGCGTCTGCGGCGTCACGGCGACGTTGTCGCGATTGTCCGCGTTGCCGTCCACCATATCCCAGAGGATGCGCTGCACTGCGACCTCGTTGTCCTCGCCGAGACCGTTGGCGTCGGCGCTCGCCGGCGGCGCCGAATCGGATTCGAGGCTGTAGCTGAAGTTCCCGGCCTCGGTGTCGGTGTAGGTCACGTCGCCCAGTGTCGGGATGTTGAGCGCGGAGAGGTTCTGGAACACCTGCGAGCTGGTGCCGAAGTAGGTCGGGTAGCCCTCGCCCCACGCGAGCCGCGTGCCCTTGTCCTTCGAGCTCTGCACGACCGAGATGCAGTCGCCGATGTTGTGCGGTCCTCCGGGATTGTTCTGGAAGCCGAACTTGTCCATCACGTAGTGGCCGTACTCATGATTGGCCACGTCGTAGGCGAAGCGGTCGAGCGGGCGCAGGTTGATGTAGACGGAGCCGGGGCTGTAGAAGGCGGTGGTCGAGCTTCCCGGCCACTCGACGCGGAGCTGCGGCAACGGCGTCGCGGAGTTGAGGCTCGCGAGATAGCCGGCTTCGTACGTGTCGCAGGTGAGGAGGCCGGCCGAGGGGCCGGTGCCGCTGTTGGCGACCGTGAAGTTCTCGGTGATCGTCGAGCCGCCGGGCGGATCGTTGTGGTGCGGCGAGTCGGCGAAGTAGAAGCCGCCCGAGCCCATGGACTGGAGGGAGATGACGTTGTTCTCGGTCTGGATCTCGACGTATGTGTCGGAGAGCGGGAAGATCGTCGCCGTGATCGAGTAGTTGCCGCTCAAGTCGCAGATCTGCGATCCGGAGTTGATGGGAATGCCGAGGATCGTCTGATAGACGACGGCGCGCATGCCGAACGCCGCGTGTGTCGTGGCGACGCGGTCCTGCCACGACACGTTGCCCTGATAGGTGACCGATCCGGACGCGACCCCCTGCGTGTCGTACTGCGAGGGCGGCTGATCGTTCGCGATTCCCGAGACGATCGTGCGGTTGACCATCGCGCCGAGCGCGCCGAGTTCGGCCGGCACCGGGAAGTTGAGCCCGGCGCCCTCGTCCCACGTGCCGGGCAGCGTGTGGACGATGCGCAGCTGGCGAATGCCGTCGGTGGGCGTGATCTTGCCCGAGCTCATGTCGGCGTTGATCGCATTGATGCGCGCGATCGTGTAATCGCCGACCGCGGCGCGGAAGACACCGTCGCGCAGGATGGCGTAGATGCCGTCGTTCTGCTCGTACGTCGCGTGGGTGTCGGCGTTCTCGGCGAGCACCTTGATCTTCACGACGCCGTCGGCCTGCAGCGCGCCGGGCGGCGCCGCGTAAACGACCGGGAGCGAGAACTGCGCGCTGCCGCCGCCGCCGATCGAGCCGAGGTTGACCGAGGCGATGCCCTGGAGCCGTGCCGATCCCTGGCTCGTGATCATGACGCGGACGTTGGCGAGCGCTGTGAAAGCGCTGACCCGCCCTTGAACGGTGATCGTCTGATTCGAGTTGATGCTGGTCGGCAGCGGGCCGAGATCGAGCCGGACGGGAACACCGATGTCGTCGATCGGGAGCGCCCGGTCCGGAGCGGCGGATGGCGCCGCGAACGCGGACGGGAGGGCGAGCGCCAGCAGCAGCGCCGCGATCCAGCCGGAGCGGATGAGGTGACGCGTGATCATGAGGATCCTCCGAGCGTGGGGGAAACGGGGACGTTCGGCCGCGTCACGAGCGAAGGCGGCCGACCGCGATGTAACGTCAGAGTGGATCCGGGAGTGAGCTACGGGAGGTGGGGTTCGCTCATGCGGCGCCCTCCGGTGTCGCGGCGGGAGGAATGAACGCGGCGTCGAACCTAGCCTTCCGGCACGACGGCGACAAGACGGAATCGCGTTACGTGGTGGCGTGCGCGCCGCCGGTGTGGCGTCGCTAAACCGGCTCGCCCGGTCGATCGCTTGACGACCGCGGCCGCTCCGTCGAGTCTCGACCCGGAGCCGCGCTCGCAACCGGGCCGCGGGAGGAACCACCATGACGGATCGTGATGCTCGTGTCCTCGAATGCTGCATGGACGCCGCGCGCCGCGTCGCCTCTCCCCTGCTGCTCGGCGGCATGTGGATCGCCCTGCTCTCCGCCGCCGGATGTCATGACGCCGCCGCCCCGCAGCAGGACGCGCGGCGCGGCGCGGCGACCGCCGATCCCTGCGCCGTCGAGCCGCTCGAGGCCTTCGACGCCTCGATCGACGGTGGCGGCGGCATTCCTGCCGCATCGTTTGCCGGCCGCGTCGCCGAGATCTCGCCCACCGATGGCTTCGGCCGTACCACCTACCGGATCGTCGAGTCCGGCGGCGCCGAGCACCACCTGGTGCTGCGCGACGAAGGCCCGTCCCCGGTGCGGGTGAACGGCAGTTACGACTTCCACATCGAGCGCGTGGCGGGAACGCCCGGAGCCAGCGCGTTGCTGGTCCGTGACGGCCATGGCCTGGTGTTCGCGGGCGCGAGCGACGACGGGATCGGCGCGCATGTGCTCGCCGCCGGGGTCGAGGGCTTCACGCTGCGCCTCGATCCCGTCAGCTGCGCGAGCCGCGGCAGCGGCGACTGCTACCGCGCCGCGATCAATCGGGCGCTCGCCGTCGGCCACAACGGTGCCGCGGCCTCGCTCTACCCGCGCGACGAGGCGGATCTCGGCGCTTACCACGTGCGCTGCCTGATCGCCCAGCAGATCGAGTACGCAGGCTGCCCGGACTTCGCGCTGCACGGCGTCTCGTTCACGATCACGCGCGTGAAGTGATCGCCCGCCCAGTCCACCCGAGGCCCACTCCATGACCCGATCGCAGGAACCCGCCCCCGAGCCGAACGCGCCGCTCGCCTACCACGATGCGCGATTCATGGACGGCGACGCGGGGCGGCCGCTCCGCATCCTCGCCGAGTACATCCATCCGTACGAGACGTTCACGCGCGAGCGCGTGCGCGACACGATCGTCTTCTTCGGCTCGGCGCGGCTCACGCCCGACGGGCCGCTCGGCCGCTACTACGAGGATGCGCGCCGGCTGGCGCGTCTCGTCACCGAGTGGTCGCAGGCGGATCCGACGCCCGGGAGCTGCTTCGTGGTCTCGACCGGTGGCGGACCGGGGATCATGGAGGCGGCAAACCGCGGTGCGCGCGAAGCCGGCGGCCGCTCGATCGGGCTCAACATCGGACTCCCGCACGAGCAGCGCCCGAACCCCTACATCACGCCCGAGCTGCTGTTCGAGTTCCATTACTTCTTCATGCGCAAGCTGTGGTTCGCCTACCTCGCGCGCGCGGTGATCATCTTCCCCGGCGGTTTCGGCACGCTCGACGAGATGTTCGAGATCCTGACGCTGTCGCAGACCGGCAAGCTCGCGCGCACGGTGCCGCTCGTGCTCTACGGCTCGGCGTACTGGAAGGAGATCGTCGATTTCCCGGCGCTCCTGCGCCACGGCGTGATCGCCGCCTCCGATCTCGAGCTCTTCCACTTCGCCGACACGCCCGAGGCGGCGCTCGACATTCTCAAGCGCACGATCCCGCCGGAGCACGACGGCGACCGGCCCGCGGTTGCAAGGTCGGTGACGCCGCGGACCGCCGCGCGCCCCGCCGCTAGCGGTCGTCCGGGTGCGTGAGGCCGAACGCGATCGCCGCGATCGCGGCGCCGAGCAGTTCGGCGACGAGATAGATCCAGAGGTTGGGCCACGGTGAGATGCCCATCGTCGAGATCCCGACTGCGACCGCGGGATTGAACACGCCGCCCGAGATGCCGCCGACCGTGAACGCCCCGGCCATCACCGTCATGCCGATCGCGAGGCCGAAGTAGGAATTGCCCGCGGTCGCCCGCGCGGTCGCGACGTTGAGCACCACCCACGCCAGCGCGAACGTGAACAGCAGCTCGGCGATGAACGCCGGCCCCACCTGCGGCGCGATCGCGTGGATCGGCGTACCGGCCGCGAGCCAGCGCGTGACGAACGCGGCGACCAGCGCGCCGGCGATCTGCGCGATCCAGTACGGCACGACGTCTTTCGCCTCGCAGCGGCCGCGCAGCCACACCGCGAGCGTTACCGCCGGATTGTAATGGGCGCCCGAAACGTGGCCGCCGGCATAGACCATCACCATCAGCGCCGCGCCGATCGCGAGCGGCGGGATCACGCCCGAACCGCCCAGAATGACCGTGAGGCCGATCGTCAGCACGAGGAAGAACGTCCCGATCATCTCGACCAGGTATTTGCCCATCGCGGACCTCCTTCACGTGCGGATCGGCCGGGACCGGTCACCGGCGAGGGGTCGGGCGGCGGCTGCGCCCGGCGGCATGGGGCAGGAATCTACATCATCTTGTCGCGGCTTGGCTCGCATTGCGCGTGCGCTCCCTGTACTCTCGCGCCCGTCTCCCGCACGAACGCGCGGGACCGCGCCCACGGAGTCCCGGAGATCGAGCGTTGAAAGAGATTCGCGGCTGGACGACGAACGATTCGAAGGCGCTGTACAACGTCGCCGGCTGGTCGAGCGACTATTTCGGCATCAACGAAGTGGGACACGTCGAGGTGACGCCCAACGGCGCCGACGGCGCGCGGCTCGATCTCCACGATCTCCTTCAAGACCTGCAGCGCCGCGGCCTCGGCCTGCCGCTGCTCATGCGCTTCTCGGACATCCTGCACAGCCGCGTGCGCACGCTGTTCGGCTGCTTCGACGACGCGATCCGCGAGTACGGCTATCAGGGCCGCTTCCGCGGCGTCTATCCGATCAAGGTCAACCAGCAGCATCAGGTCGTGGAGGAGCTGGTGCGCTTCGGCCGCCCGTTCGGACTCGGCCTCGAAGCCGGCTCGAAGCCCGAGCTGCTCGCCGCACTCGCGCTGCTCGACAACCCCGACGCGCTGCTCGTCCTCAACGGCTACAAGGACATCGAGTACGTCGAGACGGCGCTGCTCTCGCAGAAGCTCGGGCGCTATCCGATCCTCGTCATCGACCGCTTCCGCGAGGTCGACCTCGTGCTCCAGACCGCGCGCAGGCTCGGCATCCGCCCGCACATCGGCGTGCGCGCCAAGCTCACGACCAAGGGCGCGGGCAAGTGGATGGAATCGACCGGCGACCGCTCGAAGTTCGGCTTGAGCGCCACCGAGATCGTGCTGCTGCTCGACAAGCTCCGCGACGAGGGGATGCTCGACTGCCTCGAGCTGCTCCATTTCCACATCGGCTCGCAGATCTCGAACGTGCGCGCGGTGAAGGACGCGATGACCGAGGCGTGTCGCATCTACGTCGAGCTCGCCAAGGCCGGCGCCGGGCTCAAGTTCATGGACGCGGGCGGCGGGCTGGGCGTGGACTACGACGGCTCGTCCACCAACTGGCAGTCGTCCACCAACTACACGATGCAGGAGTACGCGAACGACGTCGTGGCGCCGATCCAGGACGCGTGCGAGGCGGCCGGCATCCCGCACCCCGACATCATCACCGAGTCGGGCCGCGCGCTGGTCGCGCACCACTCGGTGCTCGTGTTCGACGTGCTCGACGTGAACGAGGTGCTCGCGGGCCAGGCGCCGCCCAAGGTGGACAAGAAGGAGCACCCGGTGATCCGCGGGCTGATCGAGACGTGGCGCTCGGTCTCGCGCAAGAACTTCCAGGAGGCGTACCACGACGCGCTGCAGCTCAAGGAGGAGGCGACCAGCCTGTTCAACGTCGGCCTGCTCGACCTGCGCGGGCGCGCGCGCGTCGAGCAGCTGTTCTGGGGCTGCTGCGAGGCGATCCTCAAGGTGATCCGCGAGATGGACTACGTGCCCGACGATCTCGAAGGGCTCGAGAAGGGCATGGCCGACACGTACTACGGCAACTTCTCGGTGTTCCAGTCGGCGCCAGACCACTGGGCGGTCAAGCAGCTCTTCCCGATCATGCCGCTCCATCGCCTGAACGAGCGGCCGACGCGGCGCGGCATCGTCGCCGACCTCACCTGCGATTCCGACGGCAAGATGGACCAGTTCATCGAGCTGCGCGACGTGAAGAGCTCGCTCGAGCTGCATCCGTTCGACGGCAAGCCCTACTACCTCGGCGTGTTCCTGGTCGGCGCGTACCAGGAGATCCTCGGCGACCTGCACAATCTCTTCGGCGACACCAACGCCGTGCACATCGCGATCGACGAGAACGGCTACCGCATCGACCATGTCGTCGAGGGCGACTCGGTGACCGAGGTGCTCGGCTACGTGCAGTACGACCGCCAGCAGCTCATGCAGCGCATGCGCCAGGCGAACGAGGAGGCGTTGCGCCGCGGACTGCTCTCGTTCGAGGAATCGAAGCTGCTCATGCGGCGCTACGATGAGGGGCTCTCCGGCTACACCTACCTCGAAGAGGACGAGCCGTCGCTGCGGATCACGAACGGCGCGAGCGGGCTCACCGCGGTCGGGCAGCTCCACATCGTGCAGCACGCCGAGCCGGCGCCCGCGGCTGAGGCATCGCCCGCGGCGACGAAGAGCGACCGCAGCTAGGCCGGCGGGGCGCCGGCCGCCGCGCTACTGCTTCGGCGTGACGTCTCCGGTGGTGTAGGCGACGCCCGGATAGCCGACGAAGTGATAGAGGTTGGACGGCGAGCTCGGCGCCATGCCGATATCGCGCAGGCCGACCTCGGGCCTGCCGATCGACGTGCCGTACGCGACCGGCCGGCCGATCGCCCCGCCCGCGTCGCGCGTCAGGCGCTCGAGTGTCAGGAGCCCCAGCGGCACCGAGAACCGCCCGCACCAGGTCCAGCGATACGTGTCGGGCGTCTCGGGATCCACGAACGTCTCGTAGACCGCGCGGATCTTCGCGGTGGTGAGCGGCCCCGCGAGCGGGCCCTCGAGCAGGCCGTGATCCTTCGCCACCGCCTGGCGATATGCCTCGATGCCGATGCCGAACTCGGTCTGATTGAAATCCGGGCCGTAGTGAATCGCGTCGGCCGAGACCGCGATCGCCACGTCGCGGCCGAGCCGCCAGCCGCGCGCGCGCATCTCGGCCGCGAGCGCCGCGCCGAGATGATCACCGAGCTCGGAGAGCCGGTCGAAGCGCGATGCCGGCACGATGATCGGCACGATCTCGACGTCGGGGCTGATGTGGCGCAGCCAGCAGACCAGCGGCTCGAGCGAGTGCTCGAGGTCATGCGCGGTCGTGTCCTGCGTCCAGTCGGCGCGCGGCAGGCGCGCGAGCAGCGCGCCGCGCAGCGACGAGACCGGGACCGGACCGTCGGGCGCGGTCCAGGTGTCGTAGGCGTCGAACACGACGCGGTCGTGCTCGGAGAAACGCCGGTAGCGGTGGAAGACGCCGATCAGCACGACTGTGCGCGCGGTGATGCGCGGCAGGACGCGGCGGTAGACCCGGCCGGCGAAGCTGAAGTCGTCGTGCGGGCAGATGACCAGCGCGGCGCCCGGGCCGGCGCCGGCCGAATCGGGCAGCGCGAGGCCGAACGAATCGGGCGCGGGCGGCAGCGCCGAGCGCTCGAACACCTGCGTCATCTGCTGCGCGGTGAGCGCGTAGCCGGTCGAATCGATGCGTCCGCGCGTCGTGCCGTGCGAGGGGCGCGCCATGCCCTTGCGCACCTCCTCGAGCGTCGGCCGCGTGCCGAGCGGCGTGGAGGACGGCGGGCGCTGCGGCGGGGCGGTCACCGGCGTCGTCGCGAGGACCGCGGCGCAGAGGATCGCGAGCACGTCAGCCTCGCTTCCACACGGTCAGCGTGCCGCCCTTGGGCGGCTTCGCCACGAATGTTGCGGGACGCGCGCCGCCCGGCGCGCCCATGAGAATCGTCAGCGCGCCGCGCTCGACCACTTAGATGCCGGGCTGCGCCTTGCCCTTCAGGTTGCCTTCGAGGTGGAGATAGTCGATCGCCTTCGGTGACCGCGACGGATCGAGTGAGAACTCGGCCCTCATCATCACGTTCGGTCCCGCGACCACCGAAGTCACGTTGCCCTTCGTGATCCGCCTCACCCACTGGATGAGGGACGCGGCCATCGTCTCCCCGTCCACGACGCCCGAAACCATCTGCCATTCACCTTCGATCTCGGTCGCGCCCTTCGCGCCGACCAAAGCGGCGGCCGCGAACTTCGGCGACGACTTCGCCCGTTTCGTCTTGGCGCTCGCCGCGGTCTTCTTCGCGCCGCGCACCAGCGTCTCGAGCGCGAAACCGCTTCCCGCCGGCGCCGCAAACGTCTTCGGCCGTTTGCCGCTCGTCATCGAGACGCAGAGCGTGAGCGTATCGCCCTTCAGCTCGTAGATGCAGGGATTCGTCGTGCCTGCGGGCGGCCCGGCGGTGAAGTGGAGATCGAGCGCGCGCGGCTTCGCGGTCGCGTCCACCTCGATCCGCCCGCGATAGCCCGCGCCCATGCCGGCGGTGACGAACGCATCGCCGTCGATCGTGATCGTCGCGCCGTCGAGCGCGGCCGCCGGCATCGTCGCGCCGTTCGCCTCGAGCGACGTGATCGTCCACGTGCCCTGCAGCCGGTCGAGGTCGCCCGTTCGCTTCATCGCGCACCGCCCAGCTCGCTCGCGCTCGGCATCGCGGATTCGATCTTCACTTCCTTGAACAGGGCGAACCGCGCCGGGTCGATCATGTCCGCCTCGAGCGGCCAGACGAGCGTGAGATCGGAGCGCCGCGGCCCATAGGGGGGCCGGTCGAGGAGCGGGTGAAGATCGTGGACGAGGCGCACCGTCAGCGGTGCACTCCGAGCCATCAACGGTCGTGCGAGGAGTCCCAGGGCCTGCTCCGGCAGGCCGGCGCGCATCGCCGCCGGCGCGCACAGCATGATGTGGCCCGTGCCGAGGTCGGGAAGCGCCGACAGCTCCGCGATCAGACGGCGGGCTTCGTCAGTGCGGCCGCCGTACGACGCGATCAGAGCCGCGCTCGACTTGATGCGGGGATCGCGCACCGTGGACTCGCATTCCCGCTGCACGCGCTCGGCCGCCGCAAGGTCCCCCTTCATGACGTGTCCCCAGACGCGGAAGGAATAGACCGCCGAGAGGTAGAAGGGATCGTTCGACAGCGGCTGCAGCCGGTCGGCGGTGGCGAGACACGCATCGTGCCGCCCGATCAACATGTCGAGCAGGCCGAGCCACGCAACGGTGAATGGGTACTGCGGGTCGGCGTCGAGCGCGCGGCGGACGTGCCGCTCGGTCCCCGCGAGGTCTCCGGTCGGAAACATCGAGGCGGCCAGGTTGATCAGCGCCGGAACGAAGCGCGGATCGCACTTCAGCGCCTCGTTCAGCGCCTGTCGCGCCGATTCCAAGTCCCCCGTGACCGTGTACATGAGCCCACGCGCCTTGTACGCCTCGGGCAGCCTGGGGTTGAGCGTGATCGCGCGCTCGGCGGCGTCGAGCCCGAGGCGAAGGTCCTCGTCCCGATTCTTCGACCGCCCCCACTGGATGATCTGGCCGTGCACGTCGGCGACGCCCGCCCACGCGAGCGCATAGTCGGGATCGATCGCGATCGCCTGATGGAAGAGGTCGAGGGCCTCACGCAGCGACTCGGCCGAGTAGCTGGAGTACCGCTGGCGGCCCTTGAGGTAGAGATCGTACGCGCGCGCATCGCTGGGCCGGTCAGCCACCAGCTTCGCCGACTCGGCCGGCGAGAGCGCCACCCGCAGTGCCGCGGCGATCGACGAGGCGATCTCCTCCTGCACCGCGAATACGTCGGCGAGCGTGCGGTCGTAGCGCTCGGCCCAGAGATGGAATCCATCCGCGGCATTGATGAGCTGCGCCGTGATGCGCACGCGGTCGCCGGCGCGGCGCACGCTGCCCTCGAGCACCGCCTTCACGCCGAGCTCGGCGCCGACCTTCGCGATGTCGACGGGCGCGCCGCGGTAGCGGGCGACGGCGTTGCGCGAGGCGACGCGCAGACCATTGATCTTCGAGAGGTCGGTGAGGATGTCCTCGGTGATGCCGGCGCAGAAGTACTCGCTCTCCTTGTCGCTCGCGATGTTCTCGAAGTAGAGCACGGCGAGCGACGGTGTCTCGCGGGCGGCGCCGCTCACGCTCGAGGGCGCCGCCAGCTCCTGCGCGATCGAGACCAGCTCGCGGCGCAGATCGCCGATGTCGCGCGGGCGGGCGGCGGCATCCTTGATCAGGCAGCGGCGCACGATCTCGCGCAACCGCGGGGGCGCCGACGCCGGCATCGCGCCCCACTCCGGGTCGCGTTCGAGGATGCGCGCGATCACGTCCGACACGGTCTCCCCTGCGAACGCCTGCCGGCCGGCGAGGCATTCGTAGACGACGCAACCGAACGCCCACACGTCGGTGCGGCGATCGACCGCCTGGCCGCGCGCCTGCTCCGGGCTCATGTACGGCGCCGTGCCGAGGATGATCCCGGCGCCGGTCGCCGACATCGCGACCGTCGGCGTCACGGAGAGATGCGCGGCGACCGGTCCGGCGCTCGATGACGCGCCGTCGCCGGCCGCGCCCTTCGCGAGGCCGAAGTCGAGCACCTTGGCGATGCGCGCCGGGGTCAGCATCACGTTCCCGGGCTTGAGATCCCGATGGACGATGCCGCGCTCGTGCGCCGCCTCGACCGCCGCCGCGATCTGCGTCGCGATCTCGAGCGCCTCGCGGGCCGGCAGCGCGCCGCGCGCGATCCGCGCGCTCAACGGCTCGCCCTCGATGAATTCGAGCACCAGGTACCGCGCGTCGTCCTTCTCTTCGAGCCCGAAGATCGCGCCGATGTTGGGATGGCTCAACGCCGCCAGCAGCCTGGCCTCGCGGTCGAAGCGCGCGAGGCGCTCGGCGTCGCCGGCGAATCCCTCGGGCAGCGCCTTGATCGCCACGTCGCGATCGAGACGCGGATCGCGGGCGCGATACACCTCGCCCATTCCGCCCGCGCCGAGCGGGGCGACGATCTCGTATGGGCCGAGACGAACTCCGGGAGCGAGCGGCATGAGGGCAGGGACTGTAGCGCAGACGGCGGTCGCGCGCAGCGCACGACGGCCCGCCTGCCGCGCCGGTCCGCACCCGCCGCGCCCGCGCGCGCGATCGGCTACCTTTCGGCCGTGACCCTCGCCCCCGCCGCGCCCGCGCCCCTCACCCACCGCCGCGTCGTCACCGCCTTCATCGGGCTCGCGATGGTGCTGCTGCTCGCGGCGCTCGACTCGACGATCGTCGCGACCGCGCTGCCGACGATCGTGGGTCAGCTCGGCGGGCTCGAGCGGCTGGCGTGGGTGGTGACGGCGTACATCCTCGCCCAGACGGTCGTGACGCCGATCTTCGGCAAGCTCGGCGACCTCTACGGGCGCAAGCGCGTGCTGCAGTCGGCGATCGTCGTGTTCCTCGCCGGCTCCGTGCTGTGCGGGATCGCGCAGAGTCTCGCCCAGCTGATCGCGTTCCGGCGCTGCAGGGCCTCGGCGCCGGCGGCCTGATGGTGACGACGCAGGCGACCGTCGGCGATCTCGTCTCGCCGCGCGAGCGCGGGCGCTACATGGGGATCTTCGGCGCGGTGTTCGGCGTCGCGAGTATCGCCGGACCGCTGCTCGGCGGGTTCTTCACCACGCATCTCACCTGGCGCTGGATCTTCTTCATCAACGTCCCGCTCGGCGTGATCGCGACCGTCGTGCTCGCCGCGACGCTGCCGGCGAGCGGCACGCGCGTGCGCCACGCGATCGACTACGTCGGCGCGGCATGCCTCGCCGCGCTGCTCTCGGCGGTCGTGCTCGCCAGCGACGTCGGCGGCACCAGCGGACGCTGGACCTCGGCGCCGGTGCTGGTGCTGCTCGCGACCGTGGCGGCGGCGCTCGCCGGGTTCCTCGCCACCGAGCCCCGCGCGAAGGAACCGGTGATGCCGCTGCGGCTTTTCGGCGACGAGACGTTCGCGATCACGTCCGTGATCGGGTTCGTCGTCGGCTTCG
This sequence comes from Candidatus Eiseniibacteriota bacterium, assembly GCA_016178725.1. Taxonomy (GTDB): domain Bacteria; phylum Eisenbacteria; class RBG-16-71-46; order RBG-16-71-46; family RBG-16-71-46; genus WS-11. The sequence goes on along the minus strand of JACOSV010000086.1, from coordinate 9,454 downwards.
CGATGTTCGGCTCGATCACCTACGTGCCGGTGTTCCTGCAGGTCGTGCAGGGTGCGACGCCGACGCACTCCGGCCTGCTGCTGGTGCCGATGATGGCGGGCCTCATCGTCGCCTCGATCGGATCGGGACAGATCATCAGCCGCACCGGCCGCTACAAGATGATCCCGGTGATCGGCACCGCGCTCTCGACGCTCGGGCTCGCGATGCTCTCGCGCCTCGCCGGGTCCACGCCGACGTGGCTCGTGCTGGTCGAGATGATGCTGCTCGGCGCCGGACTCGGGCTCGTGATGCAGGTGCTGGTGATCGCCGTGCAGAACACGGCGCCGCCCGGCGATCTCGGCGTCGCGACCTCGAGCTCGATGCTGTTCCGCCTGATCGGCGGCTCGATCGGCACCGCCGCGCTCGGCGCCATCTTCGCCGGCCGCGTGCACGCCGCGCTCGCGCCGCTCGAGTCGGCACTGCGCGGCGTCGCGAGCGGCGGCGCGGCCACGTTGAGCCCGCAGCTCATCGCCCGCATGCCGGAGGCACTCCGCGTCCCGGTGACGCGCGCGTTCGCCGACGCGATCGACGCCGTGTTCCTCGTCGCCGCGATCGTGTCGCTGGTGAGCTTCGTCCTGTGCTGGCTCATGCCGGCGAAGCCGCTGCGCGACACCGTGCACGCCAGCGCGAGGCAAGCCGGGCTCGAAGCCGGCGAAGCGGCCGGAATGGTGATCGAGGACTAGGTCAGTAGCAGTCGTCCACGATCCAGCGGCCGCCGTGGTAGCCGCAGGTCGCGACCGCGCGCCCGCGCACGTCGATCACCTCGATCGCCGTGGGATGTCCGTAGTCGTCGCAGTGATCGTAGTAGTCGTCGAGCGAGTCGAACTCGCGGCCGCAGTACGGATCGTAATAGGAGTAACCGTCCCACGGCACCGGACCGATCGCGACGCCGAGCGCGAACCCGCTGACGAAGAAGAAGCGCGGACGCGGGAAGTACGGCGTGTAGAAGAAGCGCGGGCCGTAGAAGGCGAACCGCACCCGCGGACCGTAGGAGCGATACGGGTAGCGATAGCGATACGCCGGATACCCGTAGCCGGCGCCGTAGCGCGCGCCCGGCGCGCGCCAGTCGCCGCGGATGCCGCCGCGCGGATCGATCACCGATCCACGACCGCCGGGATCGCGATAGCGGACGATGCCCGGAGATCCGCCGCGGCCGTAGCCGCCGGAGTATCCGCGCGACCCGCCGGGATTGCCGCGCCAGCGACCGGAGTCGCCGCCACGCGCGCCCGAGTTGCCGCCGCGCGCGTCGCCGCGCGAGCCGGACGATCGGCCGCCGTGGTCGCCACGCTGCGCGCCTGCCGATATGGGAAGTGAGACGGTCAGAATCGCGGCAAGAACGGCCGCGACGAGCGGGATTCTACGAAGCGATCGCATGGGTGAGCCCTTCGGGCGGTTGTCCGCCACGGCCGGGGAGCGATGCACGATCATTGTGATGCGGGCAACGCGCCGAGAGCAAGCCCGCAATGCGCGCGTCGGCCCACGCCCGGCGCCGGACGCGCGGAATTGCCGGTCGCCTGACGCGGGCGTGACGACACCGCCATCGCGAAGGCGCTTGCGTGCTTCGCGCGCCGGGACCAAGCTCCCCTCATGCGCGCGCCGTGGATCGTCCTCGCGGCCGCCGCCGCCCTGCTCACCGACGCTCCGGCGCATCTTGGGCCGCACGCCGCCGACGCCGCGGCGATGGTCCCGCCCGCGCCGTACAAGGCGAAGGAGTTCACGATCCTCGAGCACGGCGGCGTTTTCCATCTCTTCTACATGCGCCGCGACGGCACGCAGCCCGTGGACGGCGCGTTCGTGGATCTCGGCCACGCGACGTCGACGGATCTCACGCACTGGACGCAGCAGCCGGCCGTACTGCCGGTGCGGCCGGACCACTGGGACAATCGCGAGATCTGGGCGCCGGATCTGATCGAGCGCGACGGCGTCTTCTACCTCTTCTACTCCGCCGTCACGAACAACCCGCCGGCCGAGGATCTCCACCAGCAGATCGGGCTCGCCACCTCGACCGATCTCGACACGTGGCAGCGCTTCGATCAGCCGGTGTTCCAGTGCGCCGGCGCGCCGTGGACGTATTGCGATCCCACGACGCCGGTCGGCGGGGAGTTCCGCGATCCGTTCGTCATGCCCGATCCGTCCACGCCGGGCGCGACCCTCATGTACTTCGTGGCGCGCGACGACGCGAACCGCAACCAGTACCTGATGGGCGCCGCGCGCGCGACCGGCGATCTCACGCAATGGACGTCGCTGGGCTCGTTCGCCAATCTCGATCAGGCGAAGACGGGCAGCTCGATCATCGAGAATCCGACGCTGCTCCCCCACGACGGGCTCTGGTACCTCTTCTACACGACCTGGAACGCGCACCCGATCCAGTTCCAGGCCGGCAGCGATCCGCTCGGCGCGCCCGCGACGTGGGGCCCGGCGATCAGTCTCTACTCCGAGATCGGATGGGCGCGCACCGACGCCTGGTTCGGGCCCGAGACGTTCTCGTACGCCGGCCACGACTACCTCGCCGCGGTCGAGTCCGACGATTTCACGATCGAGTTCTGGGAGATCATGTGGGGCGCGAACGGTGCGTTCTCATTCGGCGAGCCGACGGTCGCGACGCCGATCGCGCCTTCGCGCGCGTCATGGGGAATCACCTGCCGGCCGGCGACGCCGCGCTGGCAACGGCTCGAGGTGCTGGTGAGCGCGCCGGCTGCCGTGCGGGCGCGGGTCGAGGTACGTGATGTCGCGGGCCGCGGCCGCCGGCATCTGTTCAACGGCACGCTGAACGCCGGCGCCACGCGGCTCGCCTGGGACGGCGCGGACGATCGCGGCGAGCCGGTGCGCTCGGGCGTCTACATCGTCACGGTCGAAACACCCGGCGTGCGCCTCTCGCGGCGCGTCCTGCGCTTGAGGTAGCGCCGCGGCCCGGGCCGCCGATCGCGGCCCGAGACGCGCCGCCCGGAAAACAACAGCGGAGGCGCGGTACCCCATACCCCGCACCCCCGCCTCGAGCCGCGGGCGAACCATCCCGCGACCCGCTCTCATCCCCGCACGGGCGGCCGGCCCATGCTGCGACCGGCCGCCGTGCCCCCTTCTAGCGCAGCGCCATGAGTCGAAGGTGCGCGCGATTGGGTCCGGCGTCGATCCGCACCATGTAGATCCCCGCCGGGAGGTGACGCCCGCCGGCCGCCATGTCGAACGGCACGGTGTGGATGCCCGCGTCGTCGGTCCGATCGGCGAGCGTCGCGACGTTCTGCCCGGTGATGCTGAACACGTCGATCCTGACGTGCGCGCGCGCCGGCAACGCGTACGCGAGCGTCGTCTGTCCGTGGAACGGATTCGCGCCGGCGAGCGCGAAGCCGAACCTGCCGGGCGTGAGCGACGCCGGCGGTCCGACCGCCGCCACATCGCAGTTCCCGTACACCTTGAACTTGTTCGCGCCCGTTCCGCCCGCCGCGTCGAGCGGCTCGAGCAGCCCGTGGCACGCCGCGCCGGCCAGCAGATACGTCTCGCCGGTGATGTTCTTGAGCGTCGCGCCGATCGGCACGTGCCAGAGGACGTCGCCGGTGGTCGTACTGGTGCCGACGATCGACTTGGGCATCGTGATCCGCATCGTGCCGTCGGCGAGCACGGCGCCCTGCGCGGCGCCGAGCTTGATGCTCGTGTTGGTCGCGCCGCCCTGGATGAAGCCGAACTCGAAGCTCGGGATCGCCGTGGGATCGCAGGTCGTCATGCCGACGAGGAACGTCGTGTCCGGTGCGCCCGGCACGGTGAACAGGATCTCGAACACGCGGTCGAGCGGCAGGTTGCTCGGGTCCAGACCCTCCATGCGCATGCTCAACGTGATGCGCTCGACGCCGTCGGTCTGGTGCGGCTCACAGAACCGGATCTCGCGGATGTCGTCGGCGGTGGTGCCTTCGGCGCCCGCGTCGCCGCTCGAGTCCGCGGCCACCTGGAGCCCGGGCAGGTAGCAGGGTGTGCCGGGCGGCGTCGGGATCGGCACGCATCCGGCGACAGAGACCGGACATGCGTCCGTGCGGTCGGTCACCGTCCTGCCGGCGATCGCCGAGCCGCCCGCCAGCTCACGCGAGATGTACGTGCCGCCGGCGAGGCCGTGATCCGTGTAGGCGATCAGCGAGCCGCCGTCGATCGGGTTCACGTCGATCTCGAAATCGTCGAGCAGCGCGCGCGAGCCCTGCACCGGGCAGCCGAGGGTACCGCCCTCACAGAGGTCGCCGTTGTGGACGACGTGATCGCTCACGAGCGTCTGCTCGAACTTGGGAACGCCGCCGTGCAGCGCGTCGAGCGCGTTGTCGCAGCGCGCGTGGAACACGCGCCACTCGGCGTCGGATTCGTGCGCCGTCGGCGTCGACGATCCATACCAGGTGAACACGACGCGGCCGGCCGAGCCCGCCGCCATGGCCGGCAGCGCCGCGGTCTTGGTCATGTCGCCGTCGTTGACGCGGATCGGTTTGGACCACGTCGGCGTGTCCGACGTCCTGGCGTTCTCCGACACGCAGTAATACACGTTGTGATCATCCGAGAACGCGACGTACACGTTGCCCGCCTGATCCACGGCGCACCAGGTGAAGATGTGGCCGTAGCTCGCGCCGGTCGGATCGGTGAACACCCGGGCGTCCTTCCACGTCGTGCCGAAGTCGCGCGAGATCCCGACCCATACGTTGCGGCCGTTGATCGTGAACGCGTGGTAGGCGGTGCCTTCGCCATTCGGCCCCGCCTTCGGCACGGCCGACGTATCGGCGCCGGGCCGCTGATCACAGACCATCGTGCCGGTCTGCGCGATGAGCGCTCCGATCGTGTTGGGGTCTGTGTAGACCGGCGACGACGGTCCGAACGCGAGCGGCGCGCCCGTGACCGCGCGGGCGCGCACGCAGAACTGCTGATTGCCGGTATTGGCCGAGCGGTACGAGAGCAGGAGGATGTCCCGCCCGTAGGCCGCGTTCCACTGCCGGTCGTTGAGCGGCGTCGCGTCGCTGATCGGCGTGGTGAGGAACGTGCGGCCGCCGTCGTACGACACGCTCGAGTTGAAGTTGACGAGCGCGTCGGTGGAGTGCAGCGACGAGGCATAGATGTTGTAGAAGCCGTTCGCGTTCAGCACGGACGCGGCCTCCACGTCGCCGTCGCCGCCGCCGTTCCGGAGATCGACGGTGATGAAGTCGGCCCCCTGGCCGCACAGGTCGTTCGCCCGCCAGATGCCGAGCCCCGCGCCGCTGTTGGAGACGACGAACGCGTTGCCGGCGGGATCGAACTTGACGGCCGGCTCCGCATCCTCGGCGTGGCTCGTACTGTCGGAATCGATGCCGGTGAGGTGGAAGTTGCAGCTGAAGACGTCCGTGCCGAGAACGTACTGGCCGAGGCCGAAGAGGTTGGGCGGCGGTGGCGCACTCGCCGGCACCGCGAGCGAGACCGATCCCGCGTAGCTGTCGAGCGGCACGACCGTGTACGGCACGATGCGCAGCGTGTAGGTGTGCGTGCCGAGCTCGATCGGCAGCGTCGCGATCTCGGGATTGCTGCTGCTCGCCGACGCGGTGAGCCGCGCGTTGTCGGCGGCGTTGGTCACGTAGAGATCGAAGTCGGCGTTCGCGTCGGTCCAGCCGATCTGGAAGATGATCCGCTTGCTGGGGTTCGCGTCGAGGTAAGCCTGCGTCACGTTCGACACCGTGACCGTGACCCTGTCGCACGTGTTGTTCGCGTAGTCGCAGGTCGGCAGCGTCTGCACGAGCGGAACCGGCGTCGGATTGGACGCGAGGAACGAAGTCCCGTTCCAGCCGCCGGTCTCGATCAGCGGCGAGACGTTGACGGTGAAGCTCCCCGCGCCCGCGACGCCTGCGGCCATGAGCACGACCGCGGCGCACGCGACGCCGATGAACGATGTCTGCCTCATGATGTCGTCTCCTCACAGCCCCAGAACGCGGTGGTCCCGGTCGGGCGGAGCGGTGGGGTTTGCCGCGGGGCCGCCCGGATGTGACGAGGCGACGATCGGCGGCGGCGCTTGACTGGCGCTTGAGTCGGCGGGGCTCCCAGCGGGCCACGCGCGCAAGGAGGCGGCTAAGTGCAAGGCGCGCGGGCGGATTCGCGGGCGCTACTTTTTCTCGAAAGCGAGCGTCCAGTGCTCCATCAGCACCGCGTCGTTGCCGCCGGCGGCGGGCGGCGGCGACACGAGCACGAGAATCCGTCCGTCGGCGGCCACGTCCCAGACGCGGAACGGCGTGGAGCGTGCGTTGAGCCGCGCCAGCCCATCCCGCCCGCGCCGAGCGGCGAGACGATCTCGTAGGGACCGAGACGTGTTCCGGGGGTGATGATCACTCGCGCGGCGCGGGTGCGGCGGTGGATGTACCGGCGGCCGACGGCATTCGGGGAATCTACAACATGCGCGGCGTTTCGCTACAGGCGGCGCCCGTCGCGGGCTCGCCGACCCGCGCGGCCGTCAGTGCCCGGCGCGGTCGGTCGGGCGCGCGGCGCCCATCTGATCCGGGCCCGCCGCGGCGGCCGGGCCCACTTTGTGGACGTCGTCGCCGGCGAGATCGCGCGCGAGCAACTCGAACCAGCGGTCGCTCGATTCGCTCATCCGTCGCAGCACGATCCGCAGCGGCACCTTGTGGCGGTGGTCGAGATACGCGGCGAGCATGTCGAGATCGACGATCGTTCTTCCGTCCACGCTCTGGACGATGTCCATCGGCGCGATCCCGAGCGCCTCGGCCTGCGATCCGGGCTCGACCGACTGCACCATCAGCCGCGCCGGCTCCGAGAGCGAGGGCGAGTCCTCGAAGATGGCGGGGGCGAGCAGCGCGCCGTCGATGCTGATCCCACGTCGTGCGACCACCGACGGCCGCAGCACCGGCCGCGTCTCGAGGTCCATCGTGTGTCCGGCGCGCAGGACGCGGACCGTCACCGTCCCGGTCCGCCCGCGCAGCGCGGTGACGAGGTTGCTCAACGTCTCGACCTTCTCGTCGCCGACCGCGAGGATGCGGTCGCCGGGCTGGAACGGCCAGCGCGCCGGATCGTACGTGTGTCCGACCTCGAGCGTATGGCGTCCGTCCGGATCGACGAGCAGCGAGAACTCCATCAGGGGCGGCTCGGGCGGAATGCCGCGGCCGAGCAGGTCGAGGATGCGGCACACGTCCTTCATCGGCGTCGCGAAGTTGACGTGCTCGTTCTTCTGCTGGCCGTTGACCATCGACGTCGCGATGCCGACGATCCGGCCGTCGCGGAGCGAGATCACCGGACCACCCGAGTTCCCGGGCTCGAGCGTCGCGTCGATCTGGATCAGGTCGTTGCGGATCTGGTTGGTCTTGCCCGAGACGATCCCGCGCGTGCCGGTGAAGTACATGCCGTAGGGATGGCCGAAGACGCCGACGCCTTCGCCGATCTCGGGCGGCTGATCGCAGTCGATCGCGGGTGCGGCGTGCGGCACCGGCTCGGACAGCTCGAGGATCGCGACGTCGGTGAACGAGTCCACGTAGAGCCGGCGCGCCGGACGGAACGGCTCGCCGGCGAACGCGACCTGCACGTTCGCGGGCGACTGCGCGGCGACGTGCGCGTTGGTGATCACCCAGCGCCGGCTTGCGTCGACGAGGAATCCCGCGCCCTGCCACGAACCGCGCTCGTCGCCGAGGAACGGCGTCGCGAGCTGCGCCTTGATGCGCACGGTGTAGTCGCGCGCGTCGTGGAAGACGCTCTGGGCCTTGTCCTGGGCGCGCACGGGCGCGGCGATCGCGGCGCACGCTGCGATCAGCGCGAGCGCGCGGAGGGCGATGGGCTTCATGGGCCGGTTATCGGCCGGCGGCGGTCCGAGCGTGAGGTTCGTGCGCCGGTGGAGAACGATCGTCAGATCGACGGCGGCCGGATCCCGGTCATGCGCAGGTAGACGTTGAGCTGCGCGCGATGATGGATCTCGTGCTCCTGGAGATGGTCGAGGATCCAATGGAGCGTGAAGCGGCGCTCCCCCACGTCCGGGTGCACGTCCGTGAACACGCGCGCGAGCTCGGCGGCCGGTTTCTCGAGCCAGCGCTGCGTCGGCCGGTGCCACTCCTCGAGCAGCGCCAGGAGCCGCGCGTGATCGGGCGGCGGAGCCTCGATGATCCAGCCATGCGCCGGATCGGCGTGCGGCTTCACCCATTCCTCATCCGCGCCGCCCTCGACGACGTGCACGATCCAGCCGCGTTCGGCCTCGGCGATGTGCAGGATCATCTGGCGCGCGGTCATCAACGCCGGATGCGGCTTCCAGTCGAAACGATCGACGGGGAACGCCTCGACCGCGCGGATCAGGAACGGCCGGTACTGGGCGTCCCAGTAGGGATAGAAGGAGCGGATCGTTCCCGCGAAGTCCGCGGCGGAAAGCTTGCGCGCCGCGACCCGCAGCGCCTGCGCGGCCGGATGGGGCATGGCCGGGATGGTAGCCGATCGCCGCGTCCGTGACCTCGCCGCGGCGGGTCGCTCACGCGCGGCGCTTCCTGCCCGAGAGCCGACGCAGCGCGCGCGGCGGCAGGAACCACAGGAGCCGCCCGCCGCCCGCCTTCGGCGCGGCGTCGAAATCGAATGCGCACGCGCCCGCCTTCTTGAACGGCATCGGGCTCGGGGCGCCGAACGCGATCGTCCCGGCGAGCTTGCCGAGGTCCGGCTCGTGGCCGACGAGCGCGAGATGCGTGACGCCGTCGAGCGAGGCGCACATGTCCATCACGCGCCGCGGCGAATGGCCGGGCCGCAGCACGTCGTGCGCCTCGACGCGCGCATCGGGCAGCCGGTCACCGAGGAGGCGCGCGGTCTCGAGCGCGCGCGCGAGCGGGCTCGTGAGGATGACCTGGATGCCGCGCTCCATCCGCGCGATGCCGCGCGCGGCGAGCCGCATCCGCCGCACGCCGCTCTCGGAGAGCGGGCGCTCGCCGTCGTCGGGCCAGCGCTCGGGATCGGCGCTTCCGGCCGGGCCGTGGCGGATCAGGATGAGACGCACGGTTGCTCGCGACGGCGCAATGGCGGCTCCGATTCGTGGCGGGTCACGGGATCGGCGCCAGCATCGCACACCGTGCCGCGACGCGGACGTCGGCGCCGCCGTTTTTCCACGGCCGAAACGCAGCCGTTACCGTTTCGTCACCCGGCGCGAAACGCAAACCGACGAGGGCGGGATCGCTCCCGCCCTCGTCGGTTCGTCCCCACTCGTGTCTACTGGCCGCTCGAAAGCACCAGGGGCAGATCGCCGCTCTTGCCCACGCCCCCGACCTGATACTTGATGGCCGCGGAGTCCAGGTAGGCGGTGATGCCGGCCTTCGTCGAACCGGTCGCCAGCGGGACGGCCCAGCTGCCGGCCGCGACCCACGCGTTGCCCGAGCCCGTCGTCTTGTCGAACGGGTTCTTGAAGTTGACGCCGGGCGGCTGGCCCGGAAGCAGACCGGCCACCGTCGCACAGGTGCCG
>JACOSV010000017.1 GCA_016178725.1 Candidatus Eiseniibacteriota bacterium | reverse complement strand
GGAGAGCTGGAACGTGTGCATGTTCGCCTTCGTGCTGCCTTCCTTCGCCCGCGCCTGCATCGCGATGAAGTTCGGAATCGCGATCGCCGCGAGGATGCCGATGATCACGACCACGATCATCAGCTCGATCAGGGTGAAGCCGCGTGGCTTGTTCATGGACTGTTCCTCTCGTTTCGGATGATGACCGCGAGCAAGACTATGCCGATGCAACCGGAGTGCCGGGACGCGGCGACGCGCACACGGTCGGAGCGCGCCCCGCCCATGCCGCTCGGCGACTTTCGTTTGGCGCGCATGACACGGACGTGAAACTGGGCTGACGTGTGCGCCGCGAGTGGTCTTTGCGAGCCCGCCGCGTGCGTCGTGCAATGGAGTGGGCGGAATGGGCCAGTCCGCCCTGGCCGAGCGCGTGCAGCGGCCGCCGCGCCGGCGGTCAAGTGGCGGGCGCGGACGACCGATGCTCCTCGCGGAGGAACGACCGTGACACCCAGCCCGAAACGCCCGGCAGCCGTGGTGCTCGCCATCGGCGCGGCGATCGCGATCGTGACGACGAGCGCGACGCCCGCGCGCGCCGACGGCGCGGCGAACGACGGCCCGCGTGCGGTGTCGTGGACGATCCGCACGATGGGCACCTACGGCCGCGTGACGATCGTCACCGCCGACTCGGCCGCCGCCGCGCCGATCGCGCTCACCGCCCTCGGCGCGCTGGCGCGCGTGGATTCGCTCATGAGCAACTGGACCACGACCAGCGAGGTCGCGCGCATCAACCGCGCCGCCGGGCAGCAGACGACGACGGTCGAGCCCGAGGTCGCCACGGTGATCGACGCCGCGCTGCGCGTCTGGCGCGCGAGCGACGGAGCGTTCGACATCACCGTCGAGCCGCTGATCCGGCTCTGGGGCTTCATCGGCGGCCCGAAGCGCGTGCCGGGCGACGACGAGATCGCCGTGACGCTGCGCCGGGTGGGCGCGGCGCGCGTGCGCTTCGATCCGCGCGCGCGGACGATCGCGTTCGCGGATTCCACCGTGCGCATCGATCTCGGCGGCATCGCCAAGGGCTACGCGGTGGATGTCGCCGCCGACAGCCTGCGCGCGCACGGCGTTCGCGACGGGCTCGTGGATCTCTCGGGCAACATGGCGGCGATCGGCCATCCGCCGGGCGCGGACCACTGGCGCATCGGCATCCGCGAGCCGCGCGGACGCATGCCCTACTTCGCGCGGCTCGCGGTGCACGACGCGATCTCGACGTCGGGCCAGTACGAGCAGTTCGTCGCCGCGAACGGACGCACCTACGGTCACATCATGGATCCGCGCACCGGGCGGCCCGCCGATGGCCTGCTCGCGGTGACGCTCGTCTCGCCGACGGCGTTCGAGTGCGACACGTGGGACACGCCGCTCTTCGTGCTCGGCCCGGCGGCCGCGCGGCGCAAGGCGCGCGAGCATCCCGAGCTCGCGCCGGTGTTGGTGGTACCCGGCGCGGCCGGCGTGGACACGGTGTGGGTCGCGTCGTCGTTGCGCGACCGCTTCGCGCTCGAGCCCGCGGCGGAATCGCTGTTCGTCGTGCGCTGGTTCTAGGGCGAACCGCAGCTTCCTCGCGATTCTTCCGACCCCGCGTGGCCTGCTCCTTGCGTGACCGGGCCGCGTCGTTCCAGCGGACGGGCATGTGAGGCCAGGGCCGAACGGCCGCAAGTGGTAACGCACGAAGGTGCGGACGGAACCCCACCGGCACTCGGGCTACCGCATTCGGTTCGCACGGCCCGACAGTGCAGCGCGCACGACGAGGAGGGTCGCACACCGTGCTCAGGCGTTCGTCGGCGGCCCGCCGGGCCGCGTCACTCGTCGTGGTCTCGCTGGCGCTTCCCGGCGTCCTGCACGGATGCAGCGCGCCGACGGCGCCGATCACGCCTCCGAGCGGCGGTACGACGCTGACGCTGAGCTATCCCGCGTTCCGCGACTCGGTCGAGCCGATCCTCTCGGCGCACGGTTGCGACGCGACCGGCGACTGCCACGGCGGCGGCATCCGCGGCACGCTGCAGCTCTCGCCGCCCTCGGCCAAGGACCCCCCGTTCGACTTCGGCCAGGTCTCGCTTCAGGTATGGGCGGCCGAACCGGACTCGAGTCCGATCCTCACGCGGCCGCTCGCGACCGCCGCGGGCGGCACGCCGCACGCCGTCAAGCCGTTCGCGACGCGCTCGGATCCCGAGTTCAGGACGATCCGCGCCTGGATCATGGCGGGAGTGCCGACGCCGTGACCCGCACCCGCATCGCTTCGCTCGCCATGATCGCCGCACTGCTCGTCGTCGCGTGCGCCGCGCGGCGCGCCGGCGCCGAGCCGGTCGAGGCGCTCAATCCGGACATCGCGGCGCATCCCTACCATCTCGAGGCGGGGCCGCGGCAGTTCGTGGAACGCCTCTCGTTCAGCCCCGGCTTCGGCTGGCTCGGGTCGCATCGCCTGTTCGTGTTCCGGCTCGGCTACAACCCGAACCAGTGGCTCGGCTACGAGGCGACGCTCGGCCACAACCCGGGCCAGTCGGTGCACGCCGTGCTGCACACGTTCACCGCGATCCTGCGCCACCCGTTCGCCGGACGCTTCCAGCCGTATCTGTCGGCCGGCTACGGAATGATGATGGTCTTCCCCGGCCAGTCGCTGAACGCGGCGCCCGTGACCAAGAACGCACTGGTCGCCGGCGGCGGCCTCGAGTTCTACATCCGCAGCGACCTCGCGCTGCGCGCCGACGTGCGCGACGCGACCGTGTTCGGCCGCGACACCAACCAGAGCGGCGCCGCGACGCTCCAGTACGCGCAGGAAACCGTCGGGCTCTCGTTCTACCGGACGATCAAGCCGTGACGCACGCATCCGCAACGGAGGATCTGCCCATCATGCCGAAACGCATCCAGCGCATCGCCACGTGGGCCGCGGCCCTGCTGCTTCCCGCGCTCGTGTGCCTGCCGGGCTGCCGGCAGAGCGCGCCCGATGATCTGATCCAGAACGAGCCCACCACGGATGCGCTGGTGTTCGTGAAGACGACCGGAACCGAGACGCTCAACAAGAGCTGGGCGTACGGCAACCTCTACAAGCTCTCGCCGATCGCGCCGGACGGCATCGTGACGCCGATCACCAACTTCACCGGCGCCACGGTCTCCGATCCCGCGGTCTCGTTCGACGGCAAGAAGATCCTGTTCTCGCTGCGCCGCTCGGGCGACGCACACCGCAACATCTGGGAGATCGACGCCGACGGCGCCAACCTGCGCCAGGTGACGGGCGGCGGCGGCGACGACTTCGACCCGCTCTATCTCCCCGACGGCCGCATCATGTTCACGAGCGACCGCGACCAGGAGATGGACGAGTACAACCACGCGCTCGCCGAGCACCTCTACACGTGCGACATGGACGGCAGCAACGTCGAGCGTGTCAGCTTCAACCAGAGCGACGACTTCGACCCCACGGTGCTCGCCGACGGCCGCATCCTCTACACGCGCTGGGAGCACTTCGGGACCATGAACCGGTTCCCGCTCTTCTTCACGCACCCCGACGGCTCGGGCACGTTCCACATGTTCGGGCCGCACGAGCGCAACTTCTTCCATCCGCAACCGACGCCCGACGGCCGGATCATCGCCATCGAGTCCACGATGATCCTCGGCGACGCCGGCCCGCTCGCCGTGCTCAAGCTCGAGAACGGTCCGGCCGACCCCGCCATGGGCGGCTACGCGACGCACTGGGACGTGGTGACGCCGCAGGTCAACAACAACGGCGAGCCGTGGCCCTACGGCTCGTTCAAGTACCCGATGCCGATCGGCGGCAACCAGTACGTCGTCTCGTACTCGCTGCCGGCGGCGACGGAGCAGGACGTCGACTACGGCCTCTACACGTTCACGCTCGAGCAGTCGGGATCCGGCACGCCGAGCGACCCGGCGACGTTCACGGTCGCCAAGATGCAGTTCCTCTACAACGATCCGACCACGAACGAGTACGACGCGCAGCTGCTCGCGCCGCATCCCAAGCCGCCCGTCATCCCCTCGCTCGTGGATCACAGCGTCGACTACGGCATCTTCCTCGGCCAGGACGTGTTCAACCGCGGCACCAACGACGGCCAGGAAGTGCCGATCAAGGGCGCGATCGGCCTCAACCACATCGACAGCATCGCCGTCATCGCCGCCCGGCCCACCGCGCCCGGCGAGGCGAACGACTTCTCGGCGAACGAATTCGAGAAGCGCGCACTGATCGGCTTCGCGCCCGTCCAGTCCGACGGCTCGTTCCGCATCAAGGTGCCGGCGGACACGCCGATCAGCTTCGCGACGCTCGACTCGGCAGGCCGCGGCTTCGTCGTCAAGCGCACCCACCTCGCGGTGCGCCCGGGCGAGCAGTTCACGAAGTGCGTCGGCTGCCACGAGGACCGCGTCGCAGGCGGGCCGATCCCGACGAATCCGAATCCGATGGCTGCGATGCTGCCGGCGCACGATCTCGATATCCCGAAGGCCAACTGGATGATCATCAACTACGAATCGACGATCGGCCCGATCGTCGCCGCAAAGTGCGCGAGCTGCCACTACGCCGGATGCGACACGGTCCCGGCGGCCGGCACCACGCTCGACTTGAGCGCCGTGCCGGACACGACGACCGAGATGCGCATCTTCCCGCGCGGCTACATCAACCTCTCGGGCAACGGCATGATGGCAGCGCACCAGGTCGTGGATCCGCCGTTCCCGCGCCGCTCGATCCTGATCGACTACGTGCTCGGTCTGGGCTCGCAGGCCGGACGCGGCCCGCACCCGACCGCGGCGACACTGACCCCGCAGGAGAAGCGCGAGTTCAACCTCTGGGTGATGCTGGGAGCGCAGTACAAGTGACGGCGCGCCTCGCATCGCGCACGGCGATCGCCGCGATCGCGGCGATCGCGCTCGCCGGATCGCTCGCGCCGGGCGCCGCGGCCGCCGGCGGCACGCCGGCGCCGGCCACCACGCCGGCAGCGACCCGGTGCGACGCCGCGCTCCGCGACTACGTGTTCCACACCGTGGACGGGCGATCGGTGACGCTGGCCCAGCTGTCGGGCGAGGTCGTCGTCATCAACCTCTGGGCGAGCTGGTGCCTGCCCTGCCGGCGCGAGCTGCCGGGTCTCGACGCGCTCAACCGCGAACTCGCGGCCGGCCGCGCCGGCGCGCGCGGGCGCGTGCTCGCCGTCTCGATCGACGACGACCGCGAGAACGCGAAGCGCTTCGTCGCCGAGCACCGGCTCTCGCTCCCCATCTATTACGACGGGCCGGAGGGCCTCGCGCGCCGGCTCGATCTCGACCGCGTGCCGACCACGATCGTCGTGGATCGCGACGGACACGTCGCCGGCATCCACGCGGGCGGTGACGGCGCCGCGCTCGCCGCCGCGGCCGCCGAAGCGCGCCGCCTCGTCGCCACGCACACGGCCGCCGCGTCCACCGAGGGAGGGACCCCATGACCACGATCGACCGCCCCACGCGGATCGCGCTCGCCGCGATCGTCGCCGGACTGCTGCTCGTTCCCGGCTGCGCGACGGTGCGCCCCTACGAGAGGGAGCACGTCGCGAGCCGCATCATGACCTTCGACGCCGATGCCAAAGCCTTGGCGCGCAGGACGAAGTCGCTCGAAGCCCGGGAAGGCTCGACCGGGGGCGTCGGCGGCGCGGGCGGAGGCTGCGCGTGCAGCAACTGAAATGGATCGGAACGGCGTCCCTGGCGTTCCTCGCGACCTGTGCCGCGGCGACGCGGTGCGGCGCGCAGATGACCGCCGTGGATGACCAGACCGCGGAGTACCTGATGCAGCTCTTCAGCGACTCGGGACACGTGAGCGTGCGCTCGGCGATCGGGAACTACACCCTGCCGCTGCCGCACGACCGCGCGCTCTCGCTCCACTGGAACAACGAGCGCGTCGTGGTGCCGGCGATCAAGGCGGCGCCCGGGACGCAGGAGGCCGTGGACGCGATCACCACCGCGAGCCGGCCGATCTCGGGCAACGCGTTCTCGGACTACGTCAAGGTGCGGAACGAGATCGAGGGCGGGTTGAAGCAGGGCCGCGCCGCGGTCGAGTACTACCTCTCGAGCGAGGCCGACTACCTCGCGCAGCAGCTCGGCGGCAGCTACAACCGCGACATCGGCGGCGACCAGCTCAACCTCTCGGTCGGCACCAGCTACGGCTGGGACCGGATCGATCCGCTCCCCGACGACAAGAACAACGGCGTCCCGGTGAGCCGCAAGAACACGCTGCACTGGAACGCGGTCGCCACGCAGATCCTCTCGCCGACGCTGCTCCTGCGCTACGGCGTCGAGTACAACATCGTCGAGGGCCTGCAGCACAACCCGTATCGCGACGTGTTCGCCGGCGGCTCGCGCGTGCCCGAGCGCCATCCCGATCACCGCCAGCGCCGCGACGCGTTCGTGCGTCTCAACCAGTACTTGAGCAACCGCGCGAGCCTCAAGTTCAGCTACCGGTTCTACAACGACGACTGGGGCATCGACTCGCACGAGCTCGGCAGCAAGCTGAGCCAGTCGATCGCCCACGGCGTGTTCGCGAGTTACGAGTACCGCTACTACACGCAGACGCCGGCGCGCTTCTGGCGCGCCGACTACACGTCGCTCAACGGCGTCGACGGTTATCTCACCGGCGACTACCGGATGGGACCGCTCTCCTCGCATCTCTTCGGCGCGGCGCTCGACGTGGGCCTCGACGGGCTCGCGGCCGAGCACCCGACGATCGGCCACTTCGGATTCCGCTGCGAGTACGAGCGGTATTTCAACAGCAACAACTACTCGGCCAACATCCTGACGACCCAGGTCACCTATGCGTTCTGACGGCCGGGAACGACGGAAGGAGCTCCACGTGCGACGACATCGCGTGCTCATCCTCGGCATCTGTTTCGCGGCCGCCGCCTGCGCCGCGGTCGCGGCATCGGCGGGAACGTTCACGCCCGCGCCGCTCGCGCCCGATCAGGGCGTGGACCGCATGAACCTCGCGGTCGCGCGGCAGCGCATGAACCGCGATCTCTTCGGCGAGCCGTACGCGACCGTGACGATCTCGAACGTGGATCTCTACGACCGCTTTCCCTACGTCGAGGCGCGGGACTTCCAGATCGTCTCGGATCCGCGCTGGAACCGCCTCGTCTTCGGCGAGCGCGGCCAGAGCCTCGAGGCCTTCGACGGCGCGGGGACGACGCTCGGTCCGCTCGCCGGCCCGCGCGGCATGGCGACCGACGAGAACGGACGCGTCTACGTCGCCGACACCGAACACGACCGCATCGTCGTGCTCCAGGCCGACACGCGCTTCGCCGACATCACGCTCACACCGCTCTACGCGATCGCCGGGCTCTCCGGCCCGTGGGACGTCGCGTACTCGGACGGCGGCACGCCGTTCGTGCCCGGCGACGACGTGCTCTATGTCGCCGACACCGGGAAGAACCGCGTCGTCGCCTTCGCGCTCGATGCGGCGGGCGGCGGTGCGCGCAGGATCGCCGAGCTCGGCGGCCTCGGCAGCGGCGTCGGCCGCTTCGCCGGACCGCTCGCGGTCGCGGCCGGGCGCGGCGCCCACGCGCACGACGTCTACGTCGCCGACGCCCACAGCCGCCGCATCGTGCGGCTCACGCTCGACGGCGCGACGCTGCGCTGGGACGGCGCGGTCGCGAGCGGCGCCGACGTGGTGACCTCGCTCGACACCGACGCGTGGGGCAACGTCTACGCCGCGGCGCCGAACCAGGGCGTGGTGCGCAAGTGGAACGCCGCGCTCGCGCCGGTCGCCGAGCTGCGCGACGGGCTCTCGCGGCCGCGCGGCTTCCACGTGCCGTTCCTGACCGTGCACGACCATCGTGACGGCAGCGTGTCGCGCGTCGGCCGGCCGAACGCGGTCACCGTGGACGACTGGGCCTCGCCGTCCGGCATCGCGCTGTGGAAGCTCGGCACGGCGGTGAGCGCGCTCGCCGTCTCGGGCGGCGCCTCGCCCGCAGCCGAATTCACGCTCACCGACGACGCGCAGGTGACGCTCGACGTGCGCGACGCGACGAACGGCGCGACGGTCGCCCATCGCGCGATCGGTCCGCTCGCGGCCGGCGCGCACACACTCGCGCTCGCCGACGACCTGCGCGGCGCGCACGGCGCCGACCTCGTCGTGCGGCTGACCGCGGCCTCGAGCTATCCCGACGGCGGCGGCGACGCGGCCGAGGCGAACCTCTCGGTCACGGCGCAGGGCTCGGTGCTGCCGGCGCGCGCGGCGCTGATCGGCAACGCGCCCAACCCGGGCACGCCGGGCACGCGCATCCAGTTCGTCGTGCCGGCGGGCGCGCGGCACGTGGCGCTGTCGCTGTACGACGCCACGGGTCGGCGCGTGCGCTCGTTCTCGGGCGGCTTCGCCACCGGCATGAACGAGATCGCCTGGGACGGCACCGACGACCGCGGGCGCGCGGTCGCCGCCGGCATCTATCTCTATCGCCTCGACGTGGACGAGGTGTCGTTCACGCGCCGCATGGCGCTGGTGCGCAGCGGATCGTGACGGGACGCCCGACCATGGACGGACGCCGGTATCGGATCGCGTGGGGCGCGGCGCGGCTGCTGCTCGCCGCCGCGCTGGCGGCGCCGCTCGCCGGCTGTCCGCTCGACAAGCCGACGATCGAGGAGCGCTGGACGCGCATCGACTTCACTGCGACCAGCCTCACGAACGGCCAGACGCTGCCGCCCGGCCAGGTGCCGATCACGGTGGGCGCCAACATCACCTACCGCAGCATCGTCACCGGCTTCGCGGTCGCCGAGCTGCGCGGCAGCAGCAGCGTGACGGCGGGCTCGGTGGGCATCCGGCCCAATGCCGACCGCCAGCACATGGCCGAGGACATCCAGCGCATGCTCGCGAGCTCGGTGACGCTCGGCCGCGCGACGCGCGCCGTCACCGGCTGGGATCACCTGATCCAGCACATCGACTTCGCGTTCACCGGCAGCGTCCCGGCCGTGCTCGATTCGACCGGCGCGCCGGCGGGGCTCTTCCTCGTCTGCTACCTCGGCAGCGGCGCGAAACTGCGCCGCGCCGACGGCACCGACTCGCTGATCGTGACGCCGTTCAACGTCGATCGGTACGAGCTGCTGCCGATCGGGCTGTCGCTCACGCCATGAGCGCGCGCCGGTGGATCGTCACGATGATCGCCGCGCCGGCGATCGCCGCTCACGCCGTGCCGGCGGCGGCGGGCGCCGCGCCGTGGCTCGCGGCCGGGCTCACGAGCGGGATCGAGCGACCGGATCTTAGGCTCGGCGACTATCAATGGAGCACCACTCCGCACGGCGCGTTCGGCGCGTCGCTGCTCGCCGGCATGGGACGGTTCGCCGCGGGGCTCCGCGTCTCGACCACGCGCACGACGCAGACGATCGATCCCACCACGTCGAGCGCGGTGCGCGCGACGCGGATCGAGCTGGTCGGCGAGGCGCGCGTCGCGGCGTTCCTCGGCACGGCGTTGATGCTCGACGCCGGCGGCGGGCGGCTCCACCTCGGCTACAGCCCCGATCGGGTCACGATCGACACCGGCGCGGGGCCCACGACCGTGGACCTGCGCCCGATCGACACGTGGACCGGGAGCGCCGGGCTCACCCTGCGCCGCGCGCTCGCGGGCGGCTGGAGCGCCGGCCTGGGCTGCGACATCCACCGCTATGCGATCGACACCGCGCACCGCGAGGGCGCGACGATCGTCGAGCAGCGTCAATCGTTCACCAACTGGAGTGCTCGATTCGAGCTCGCGCGGCGCTTCGCGCTGCGGTGAAAGGGATGTCACGATGATCCACGCACACCGGATGTTCATGCGCCGTGCCCCGCGCGCGCTCGCCGCGGCCGCGATCGTCACGGTCGCGTCGCTCGGCGCGGCGCCGCTCATCGCCGCGACCGGCGCCGATTCCAGCGCGACGCCACCGCCGGCCGTCGCGACTCCGCCGCCCGCGGTCGAAGCGCCGGCGCCCGCCTCCAATTCCGTCAGCGGGCGGCCCGCCTCCAATTCGGTCAGCGGGCGGCCCGCCTCCAATTCGGTCAGCGGGCGGCCCGCCCCCGCCGCCGAGGTACCCGCGGCGGTCGACAGCGCGGCGATGGCGGCGCCGTCACCCGCCGCGAGCGGCATGAGCGGGCGTCCGGTGGGCCATCGCAAGGTGCGGCTCGATCAGGACTCGCGCAACGTCGTGCGCTCGGGACCGGGCGCGGCGTTCGCGATCGTCGGCGTCTATCCGAAGAACGCCGAGTTCCCGGTGATCGCGAAGAGCGGCGACTGGTACGACGTGCGGCTCTCGGCGACCGAGACCGGCTGGATCCACGCCTCGCTGTGCCGCGAGTTCGACGACATGTCCGATCTCGAGTTCCGCCCCAACCCGCGGCTCTACACGCGCACCGGCACGTTCATCGCCGGCGGCTACGCGGGCGCCTACGCGTTCGACCGCAAGTCGAACTCATTCGTGCTGGGCGGGCGGCTCGGCTACTACGTGTTCGACCGGCTGCAGGTCGAGGGCAGCCTCTCGTACACGCACATCTATCGCCCGGCCGAGATCGTCGAGTCGCTGTTCGGCCTGTCGCTCGAGGCCGAGGACTTCGGAATGCTCTTCTACAACTTGAACACGACGTTCGAAATCCTGCCCGGGCGGCAGATGGTGCCGTTCGTAAGCGGCGGCGTCGGCTCCGCGATCATGCGCGGCACGTCCGAGCCGAGCTTCAACGTCGGCGCCGGCACGACGCTCTACGTCTCGAAGAAGATGGCGACCCGCTGGGAGGTGCGCGACTACCACTTCAACACCGGCCCCAAGGCTTCCCGCGTCGCCAACGACAACGTCGAGTTCAGCCTCGGCACGATGTTCCTGTTCTAGGAGGGAACCGATGAACCCGCGCACGCCATGGATCGCGGCGCTCTGCGCCGTGCTGTGCATTACGACCGCGGCGCTCGCCCGCGACGCCGCGCCGGCGCAGGCGCGCGGGGGCTTCGATCTCGCCCGCGACGCCGCACGCGCCTGGTCCGAGGACGCGACGCTCACCTACGTCGAGAACGACGAACCGCTGACCGGCGACGGCGCGGCGCCGCGCTGGGGCTATCTCTTCTATTCGAAGGCACTCGACGCCTCGCGCGTCTACTCGGTGCGCGAGGGGAGGATCGTCGTCGCCGAGAATCTCGACATCAAGTTCGAGGCGCCGCCGGTCGCCGATCCGTGGATCGACAGCGGCGCGGCCCTGACGGCCGCCGAGCAGGATGCCGGCCGCACGTTTCGCCGCGACCATGCCGGCACGCTGACGACGATGCTGCTCATGCGCGGCGCGCTCGAGAGCAACGATCCCGACGAGACGACGTGGATGCTGGTCTACGCGTCGCCGTCGGCGCCGTCGCTGTTCGTGGTCGTGGACGCGGCGAGCGGCAAGGTGCGCCGCACGTGGAGGGGATGATGGAACGCCACGCCATGCATCGCATCCGCCCGATCGCGTTGGCCGCGCTGCTCATCGCGTCGTCCGCCGGCCGCCCGCTCGCGGGCAGCGCACCCGCTCCGCCGCCCGCCGCGCCGCTCGCACCGCCGGCCGCGACGCCGGTCACCGTCGAGCGCGTGCGGCCCGAGAAGGAGAAGCTGCCGAGTCTCGAGTTCCTGCGCGCCAACCGCGACTTCATCCGCGCCCGCTTCGATCTGCTGCGCGAGCGCCCGGCGACGTCGCGCGGCGAGGCCGCGGCGATCGATCCGCGCTACCTCGCCTACGAGCGCATGCTCGCCGAGATTCACGCCGCGCGCGAATCCGTCGCGGTGGTAGACGACGACATGGCGCGCCAGCAGCTGTTCGCGAGCGTCACCGAGCTCGGCCGGCTCGAGAACCAGCTCGACCAGATGGACCGCCTGATCGGCGACCAGCGCCTGCGGCTGCAGACGCTGCAGGACGACTTCACCGGCCGCCAGCGCACCGCGTTGATGGTGGTGGTGACCGGCGATCCCGGCGACGGCGTCGCCGAGGTGGACGTCACGCTCGAGGGCGGCGGCCGGCTCACCGTGTCGCTCTTCGCCGCGCAGCGCGCCGCGCTCCGGCAGGGCGGCGTGGTCGAAGTGTTCCACGGCTTCATCGAGCCGCGTGATCAGGTGGTCGAGGTCGGCCTCATCGGTCCGACGTGCCCGGCCGGCGATCGCGGATTCGTCTCGCTCTCGCCGGTGCGCGATCGGCTGATGTTCCTGCGGCTCGATCTCGCGCCGGTCCAGCCCGGCCAGGGCGCGGCGGCGATCCACGCCAGCACCTGGCTCCACGAAGCCAAACCGCACGGCATCGGCTAGACGGCGCGCCGTGAGACGCCTCCCCCTGCACTCGGGCCTCGCGGCTCTGGCGGCCGCCGTGGCGCTGATCGGCGTGGCGATGCCGCGCGATCTCGGCGCCGCACGGCGCGACGCGCCGAAGCGTGGACACGATGCGCGCGCGGCGGACGCGGCGCGGTCGGACACGCTCGCGTCGCACCACCAGCCCGCCGACGAGAACTGGGTGCGCCTCGGCCGCGCGGTCGCGGCGATGCGCGCCCGTGACCTGCGCGGCGTGGTCGAGTCGCTCGAAGCGCTCGATCCCGCCGCCGAGGCGTCGTGGTCCGAAGCCGATCGGGCCGCGTTCCTGCTCGGCGAGGCGTACCTCGGACTCGGCGACGTGGAGCGCTTCCGCGCGCTCGCGCGCGCGATCGCCGCATGGGACTGGGAGAGCCCGTACACGCGCTGGCTCGCGTTCGAGCTCGGCCGGATCGACGCGGAGTCCTCGGGCGCCGCGACCGACTCGGCCGCCGCCGCGACCGCCGCCGATTCCACGCGCACGACGCACGCCGCCCCGGCGGCCGCCGATTCCGCGCGCGCCGCGTGGGAGCGCATCGCCCGTGCCGACACGACGTCCGTCCTCGGCCGCGATCTCGCGGGCGCGGCGCTCATCCGCCGCGCGACGTCGGACCTCGCCGGCGGCGGCGATCCGCGCGCCACGCTCGATCAGGTGCCGGCGGGCAGCCGCTACGCCGCGCGCGCGCGCCACGTCGCGGCGCTCGCCACGCTCGAGCGCGGCGACAGCACAGCGGGCGAGGCGATGCTGCGCGCGCTCGCCGACGAGGAGTCCACGTACGCGGCGCGGCGCGAGGTGCTGCTCGCGCTCGGCGGCCGCGCTCTTGAACGAGCCGACTGGCCGCGCGCGTTCGCGACGTATCGCGAGATCGAAGGCGACTGGACCGCGGAGCGCGACACGCTGCGCCGGCTGCTCGACACCGGCGCGTTCGCGCCGCTCTGGACGTCGTGGCGCGCCGACGCGGCGCTCTCGAGCGCGGTGCTCCTCGACGGCGCGGCGGCCGAGAGCGCCGCCGCGCGCCTCGCCGTCCGATCGCTCGATCTCACCACGCGACCGGCGGTCGTGATCCCGGCGCCCGACGCGCCGGCGCGCGCGCCGGCGTTCCGCTGGGCGGTGTCGCCGCCGCCGCCCGAGGCGTGGCGCGCGCTCGCGGCCTCGGCGCGGGCGCTGGACGAGACGCGCGGCGCGCTCGAGCGCACGCGTTGGGACGCGGCGCGCGAGCGCGAGACGCTCGACACGCTGCGCCGCTACCTCGGCGCCGGCCTCGACCGCGCCCATCGCGAGACCACCGGGCTCGAGGCCCGCGCCGCGCTGCTCGATTCCGTGACCGCGACGCTCGATCTGATCGACGCGCGGCTCCGCCACGTGCGCGACGAGGCGACGCGGCGCGTGCTCGTTCGCTCGGCCGAGCTGCTGCGCGGGTGCATGAACGACCTCCTCTGGCTCGGCGGCATGCGGCTGATCTCGATCGACGGCCCCTACCCCGCCCGCGCCGTTGCCGCGCCGGCCGGTTATCACGCGCCCGACGTCGTCGTGGCGCAGGAGGAGGTGCTCGTGCGCGCGATCCGCGCGGTGGCCGAACGCATGGCGCTCGACGCGCCGGGACGGATCGCGCTCTCGTACGAGAAACACTGGCGCCCGGGGATGATCGATCGCGCGCTCGCCCAGGCGGCCGAGACCCATCGCGCGCTGGCCTGGGCGCGGGCGCTCGGCGTCGCGATCGATTCGAGCATCGCGGCGACCGCGGGCAGCGACTCGTTGCGCCGACTCGAGGCGCGCCTCGCCGGTCTCGCGCACGCGGCCGATTCGCTGGCGCGCGCGCACGCCGCGGCCCGCGACGCCGAGGCGCGCCGCGCGGTCGAGCGCACGCTGGCGATGATCGAGCCCGAGCGCGAGGCGATCGACTACGGCCTCGCGACCGCTGCGTACGGACAGAGCGTGCGGCTCGGCGCCGCGACGCCCGCCGCGGCCGGCAGCGACTCCCTGTTCGGCGATCCCGAGCTCACGCGCTGGCGCGGCGAGGCGATCCGGCGGCTGCGCGCGTTCCTCGACCGTCATCCCGAGTCGTTCGCGCGCGGCGAGATGCGCTTCCGCCTCGCCGATCTCATGATCATCGAAGACCGCCAGGCGTTCCGCGCCGCGATGGATCGCGCGATGGCCGAGCGCGCCGCCGGCCGCGTCGCGACGCCGCTCCCGGTCCTGACGCACGCCGAGCCGCTCGCGCTCTACCGCAAGATCCTCACCGAGGATCCGGGCTTCGAGCACCGCGACGCGGCGCGCTTCGACGCGGCGATGATCCTCGCCGACCAGGGCAGCCCCGAAGCGGCGAAGCTCTTTACCGATCTCGTGGCCGAGACACCGCACTCGGCGTACGCGCAGGAATCGTGGCTGCGGCTCGGCGACATCCAGTTCGACGGCCAGCGCTACCGCGAGAGCGTCGCGCTCTACGCGCACGCGGCGACGGCCGGCGACGGCGCCGATCCGACGCTGCGTGCGATGGCGCTCTACAAGATGGGCTGGGCGCACTACAACGACGATCGCTTCCTGGACGCCGCCGACGCGTTCCGCTCGGTGCTCGACCTCTACGCCGCCGAGCCCGCGGGCGCGATCCAGGTCGAGATCGCGAGCGAGGCCGAGGCGTACCTGGTCCACTCGCTCGCCGGCGCGGGCGGCGCCGCCGCGTTCGCCGCCTACTTCGATCGCGTCGGCCCGCGCCCCTACGAGACGCGCGTGCTCATGGCGATGGCGCAGCAGGACCGCCGCCTTGCGTGCGACGGCGATGCGATCAAGGCCGACGAGCTGATGATCGCGCGCTACCCGAAGCACGCCGACGCGCTGGTCACCGCCGAGCGGCTGATCGCGACGCGCGCGAAGACGGCGAAGCCCGCGGACGTGCGCGAGACGCGCATCGCCTACGCGCCGCGCTTCGCGCCGGGGAGCGACTGGTTCGCGGCGCAGGCGTCGGACTCGGTGCGCCGCGCCGGCGCCGACTTCGCGCGCAACGCGTGGGTTGCCGCGGCGAAGGATCACCACCGCATCGCGCGCGAACGCCATTCGCGCGACGACTGGCGTCAGGCGCTGGCACTCTACGAGAACGTGCTCTCGCGGTGGCCCGAGGGCGACGAGGCGGCAACGCTGGAGCTGGCCGCCGGCGAAGCCGGCGAGCAGTTGGGCGATTACCCGGCCGCCCTCAAGCATTACATGAACGCCGCCCGAAGCGGCCCGGACAGCGTCGCCGCGCAGGCGATGTGGCAGCGGGTGGCGGCGACCGACGCCTGGTACGAGACGATGCGGCCCGCCGGGCGCACCGTCGCGCTCGACTCGCTCGCGCGCGCGGTGATGACGTCGTCCGACGAGCTGATGGCGCGATTCCCCGATCATCCGCGCGCCGCCGAGCTGCTGTGGCGCGAGGGCAACCTCGCGTTCGCCCACGGCTGGTACGAGGACGCGGCGGGCGCGTTCGGGAAGATCGGCGAGCGGCACCCGCGCGATGCGCACGCGCCGCGCGCCGCGATCCTCCGCGCCGACGCGCTCTATCGCCTCGGCACCTACGATCAGGCGGGCACGGCGTACGAAGCGGCGCTCGCCGCCGCGCGCACCGCCGGCGTCGACTCGCTCGCACGCCGCGCGGCGCTGGCGAGCCCGGTCGCGTGGTATCGCCACGCGGAGTCCGCGGTCGCCGCAGACTCGAACGCGCACGCGCAGCACGCCGCGCTGTTCGAACAGGTGGCGTCGCGCTGGCCCGACGACGCGCACGCGCCGGTCGCCCAGTACCGCGCCGGCCTCGCGTGGCGCGCGGCGGGCAAGGACGACGAGGCGGCGCGCGCGATGGAGACGCTGATCGCGCGCTTCCCGAACAGCGAGTTCGTGAAGGACGCGCATCTCCAGGTCGCCAGGATCTGGGAGAGCGCCGGCCATCGCGAGCGGAGCGCGGACGCGTACGCGCGCTTCGCCGAGCGCTATCCGGCCGACTCGAGCGCCGGCAACGCGACGCTCAAGGCCGCCGATCTCTACGCCGCCGCCGGACTCGAGCCCCGCGCCGACCGGCTGCGTCTCGCCTACGTCGCGAAGCATCCGGACGACGTCGAGGGCACGATGGAGATCATGGAGGCGCTGGCGCGGCGCGATCTCGCCTCGCTCGGCGCGCGGCCGATCTCGACGCTGCTGCCCGCGGACCCGCCTTCGGCGGGTGCCCCCGCCGCGGCGCCGAAGCGACGTGGCGCGAAGGCCGCCGCCGCGCGCGCCAAGAACCCGGACCCGCCTTCGGCGGGTGCCCCCGCGACGCCGGCGTCGCACCTCGCCGCGTACATGGCGCTCGCCGAGGCGCATCCCAGACTCGCCGCGCGCGACCTCGAGGCCCAGGTGCGATTCCTCGAGGGCGAAGAGGCGCTCGCCGCGACCGACACGCTGCCGCTCCGACAGCCGCTCGCCGCGTCGATCACGGCGCACCAGAAGCAGCTCGACCGCACGATCGCGCTCTACCGCGCGTGCGTCGCGGTCGGGATCGGCGAATGGACGCACGCCGCCACGTTCCGCATCTGACAGTCGCTGGTCGCGTTCGGCGAGGCGCTGGAGCGGAGCGAGCGCCCTGCCGATCTACAGGGAGACGCCCTGCACGCCTACGAGGGCGTGCTCAAGGACAAGAGTCAGATCTTCTACGACCGCGGCGAGGCGATGTGGTCGGAGCTGCTCAAGCAGACGGATCCGTCGGCAAAGCCGGATGCGTGGATCGGGCGGGCCGAGGCGTCGCTGTGGCCCCGGCTCGGCAGCCGGTTCTACTTCCGGCCCGAGATGGAGTTCCCGACGATCACCGCCGATCCGCCGCATCGCGTCAACGGCGACAAGCAGCGCGGCGAGCGCGCCGACGCGCGGCCGCGCAAGGACGGCGGCGCCACGAGCGCCGCGCGCCCGGAGGGCACCACGCCATGACGATCGTCCTGCGACGCGTGCTGGCCACGGCCGCGATTCCGATCGCGCTCGGCGGCTGCGGCCATGTGCCGTTCATCCATCGCGGCGACGTGACGCGGCCCGCCGACGCGCACGGTCAGGCGGCCGTGGCGAGTGCCGCGCACGAGAAGGCGCACGCCGTGAAGCGCGAGCGGCACGCGCCGTCGTCCGCGATCGACGACGCGCGCGAGCAGGCGGCGCTGGCGCCGGCCGAGCCCTACTGGCCGTTCCGTCTCGCCGAGCTCGCGTTCGCGGCCGACTCGGCGGCTGCGGGTGAAGCGGCGCTGCACGCGTCGCTCGCCCGCGACCCCGACTACGCGCCGGCGCTCGGGCTGCTTTCGCGCCGGCTCTACGACACGCGGCGACACGACGAGGCGATCGCGATGCTCGAGGCGTCGCGGACGCGACTCGTCGCGCGCGACGCGACGTTGCCCGCCGATCTGACCGCCGGCCTCGCGCTCCACTACGAGGCACTCGGTCGTGGCGACGCGGCGCGCGCCGTGCTCGCCGCGCCGCACGCCGATCGCGCCGGGGCCCGCGAGGCGCTCGTGTACCTGATGCTCAAGGGCGATCATCCCGACTCGGCGGCCGATCTTGCCGCGGCGGCGCTCGACGACGATCCCAAGAGTGCGGTGCACCAGAACAACTACGGCATCACGCGGCTGCGCGCCGGAGATCCGGCGAGGGCCGAGAAGGCGTTCCTCGCAGCGATCGAGCTCGATCCGGCCCTGCCCGGCCCCTACTACAACCTCGCGATCCTCGCGAAGTACTACCGCATGGACGACGCGGCCGCGGCGCGGTGGTTCGACGCGTATCGCCGGCGCGGGACGAGCGATCCCGACAGCCTCGCGCAGGTGTTCGCGAAGGGTGACGCCGCCGCGGGCAAGGAGGGCGGACGATGATGCGGCGCGCATACGTGATGCTCGTGCTCGCGGCGTGCGCGGCGTCGGCGATCGGCGCGCTCGCCGCGGATGCCGCGACGCCGGGGCCGGCGCCGGCGGCCGCCGCGCCTCCGGCCGCGAAGCCGACCGTGGCGCCGCATGCGACCGCCGGGCCCGCCGCGCATCCCACGGCGCGCCGCACGCCGGCGCGCCACGCGACATCCAGGGCCGCGACGACGCACACGACCACCGACGCCAGGACCGGCGCCGGGCCGCGACGCCTCGAAGACATCCACATCGCGGGCGAGATCCCGGCGCCGCAGGTGCTCTTCATCACCGCCCGCGACCAGCGCCGGTTCATGGACTCGAAGCACCACCGCTACCTGCGCACGGCGCGCGAGGTCGCCGAGGCGACGCCCGCGCCGACGACCGTGATCGTCACGCGCCCCGAGAAGGATCCGAGGTAGCCGTGCAGATCCGCGACATCGGAGTCCCCGCGCTGGAGGCGATCGCCTATCGCCGCGGCCTCTCGGCCTTCGGCCTCGAGGCGATCGCGCGCCGCCAGGCATCGTTCTGGCGCAATCGCTCGCGCGTCGCGCGCGCGGCGATGATCGCCGCGTCGTTCTTCGCCCTGATGTTCGCGATCGCGCTCGGACTGGCCCCGATGCTGCGGCGGAACCTCGTGATCATCGAGCTGCCGACGCACACCGCGACGATCCTGCCCGAGCCGGTACGCGTGCGGCCGGCGGCCGAGAAGCCGCTGCAGGAGGTCGCCGTGCGTCAGGTGGCCGAGCCCAGGCTCGCGCTCCCCGACCACTTCTCCCTGCCCGCGCCGAAGCTGACGCACGAGGCGGCGCCCGAGAACGACGCCGCGCGCCACGGCCGCGAGCGCGCCCAGCAGGTCACCGCCGAGCTCGCGAGCACGACAGGACAGCTCGATCGCGCGCTGCGCGATCTGCAGGCGTCGCTCAAGGGCTCACAGGGCGAGTATGCGCCGGCGACGCGCACGCATCCGCGCGGCGTGCGCGGCGGGCGATCCGACGCCGAGGTCCCCGAGATGGGCAACGGCGCCGCGAGCGCGGGGCGCGCCGATCTCGGCGGCTCGACCGTGCAGGGCGAGCGCGTCGCGATCGGAACGCTCGCGCCCGCGAAGGCGGAGGACGCGCCGGCGGCCGAGGACGGCACGCCCGCGGCCGGATCGGCGCCCGGCGTCTACCGCACCAACGCATCGCTGCTCGCCGTGATCCGCCGCTACGCCGCCGGGATCCAGTACTGCTACGACACCGAGCTCAAGCGCGACCCCGCGCTCAAGGGCAAGCTGGTGATGGCGATCACCGTCGCCGCGTCGGGCGCCGTCACCGACGCGCGCGTGGTGCAGAACACGGTCGGCTCGGCGTCGCTCGTCGCGTGCGCGCTCGGTCAGATCCGCGACTGGCGATTCCCGGCGATCCCGGCCGGCGTCACGACGTTCCAGGCTCCGTTCGTCTTCACGCCGCCCAACTAGGCCGGCTCACACCCCGAGCTCGACCTGATCCACCACGCGGTGGATCGCCTTCCCGCCGCGCACCACGATGTCCGTCCGCGCGTAGACCGCCGCGCTGCGCAGCTTCGCGGCCGCGCGGATCACGCCGAACGTATGCGTCCGCCCGCCGCCGTCCGATCCCGCCGTGCTGGTCTCGTACTTCCAGTCGGACTTCTCGAGGAAGACGATGTCCACGCGCCAGATCAGCACCGACTTGCCGGGCTCGATCGTCATCGTCGGATCGATGAGATAGCGCCACACGATGTACCAGCCGGGGTGATCGTAGTGCGACTGGATCGCCCACGGCCGCTTGCTGCCCTTGCTCTCGAGGCAGTGATGCGGAATCGGTGCGGGCCCCGAGCCGCGCATCTTCAGATCCGGGAAGCGCTGCTGCATCGTGTCGATGTTGCGATGGCGCTCGTACTGGCTCATCGCGTCGAGCGCCTTGGCGCCGAAGATCCCGACTACGGCGCTGAACACGTTCGTCTGCTCGAGGTAGAGCTCCACCAGGTCCGACATCTCGCGCTCGACGTACTCGATCGCCCGGGCGATCGCGGCGACTT
This sequence comes from Candidatus Eiseniibacteriota bacterium, assembly GCA_016178725.1. GTDB lineage: Bacteria > Eisenbacteria > RBG-16-71-46 > RBG-16-71-46 > RBG-16-71-46 > WS-11. Next base: position 5,467 of record JACOSV010000017.1, on the reverse strand, counting down.
CGAGCCCGGGAGGAAGCCGAACTGCGCCGTCGAACCTACCGGCCGGAGGCATGCGCGTCGGGCGGATCGACGGTGAGCGCGGCGAGCCGGGGCACCGCGCCCGCGGCCATGCGGAACCATGCGCGATCGGACTCGATGCCGACGCTCGCGAGCCCCATCGCCGTCGCGGCCGCGATCGTGGACCCGGAGCCCATGAAGGGATCGAGGATCGTCCCCTTCCCCATCGGCAGCGATGCGCGCACGACGCGGCGCAGGAACGCCTGCGGCTTGAGCGAGGGATGCGGCGCGATCGCGCGCTCGCGGCGCGTCGCGGGCGGACCGACGATCACGTCGCCGAACGGCTCGGCCGCCGAGATCCGCCGCAGGCCGCCCGTGCCCCAGCGGCGCAGGTTGTCCTGCACGCGCCCGTCGCACGGCTTGCGGAAGAGCCCCCACGGCTCCCACTGCGAGCGCGGCATCACCGAGACGTGCGCGAACTCCTCGTGCGCGTTCTTCGGCCGGTCGCCGCCGCGCAGCGTCTGGACGAGGCGCACGATCTCGCCGCGCTTCTCGAATCCGCCCTCGAGCATCGGCTGGTAGACGAGGTGCGAAAGCAGCGGATGCGTGGCGATGATGACGTGGGCACCTGGAACCAGCACGCGCTCGAGCTCGCCCGCCAGCCGGCGGAAGAACCGGCGCAGGTTCTCGTGGTCGTCGCGGTCGAGCACGGTGAACCGCGGCAGCGGGCGGCGCAGATGGCCGTCGAACGAGGGCGGGATGCGCCACACGCCGCCGCGGCCGTTCCGCAGCTTGCGCACCTCGGCCGCCGAGTATTCGAGCAGGCCGTAGGGCGGATCGGTGACGACGGCGTGGATCGAATGCTCGGGCGCCGCGCGCAACCACTCGAACGCATCGGCGTGATGCAGCGCGTAGAGGCGCGTCCGCCGCTTCGCTGGGGCGGGGCGCGGTGCGGCGAGCGTGGTCACGGCCGCAGGATGCCAGCGACGCGCGCGGCGTTCAAGCGGTCACGGCGCCGTCCACGCGGTGATCGCCGCCGTCGCATGCCGGTGCGACAAACGTCCGACGCGGCGCACTTCTCGTACTGAACTCGCGTCGCGCGCCGCGTATGCTGTCGTCGCGTTCATCGGATCGCGGACCGGAGCGGAGCACCGTGCGCATCGCCGCCCTCGACATCGGCACCAACTCGATCCACATGGTGATTGCCGACACCACGCCGCTCGGCACGTTCGAGGTCTTCGACCGCGAGCGCGAGGTGGTGCAGATCGGCCGCGGCTCGTTCGACGACGGCCGACTGCGCGCCGAGCAGATCCAGCGCACGAGCCAGGCGCTTGCGAGGTTCTGCGACCTCGCCCGACGTCACGACGTGGACACGATCCTCTGCACCGCGACGGCCGCGGTGCGCGAGGCGCGGAACGGCGGCGCGTTCCTGCGCGCGGCGCGCCGCGCGTCGGGCGTCTCGCCGCGCGTGATCCCGGCCGAGGAGGAGGGCCGGCTCATCTATCTCGCCGTGCGCGCCGCGATCCAGCTCGACGAAGCGCCGGCGCTGATCGTCGACATCGGCGGCGGCAGCATGCAGCTCGTCGTCGGCACCCGCGACCGCCTGCTGCTCGCGACCTGCGCGCCGGTCGGCGCGCTGCGGCTCAACGAGCTGCTCGAGCCCGCCGATCCGCCGGCGCACGACGACCTCGCCCGCATGCGCCGCCGCGTCCGCCGCCACACCGCCGAGGCGCTCGAGCGCGTGCGCGAGTGGAAGCCGACGCGCGTCTACGGCTGCTCGGGCTCGATCCACGCGCTGGCGCAGGCGGCGCACTGGAAGGACACCGGCCAGGCGCTCGAGCACGTGAACGAGTTCGCGCTGACGTACGAGGCGCTGCAGCGCACCACGCGGCGCCTCGCGCGCATGACGACGCGCGAGCGCGAGGCGCTGCCCGGCATCGACGCGCAGCGTGCCGAGATCATCCTGCCGGGCGCGGTCGTGCTCGAGCACGTGCTCGAGTCGCTCGACGCGCCCGCGATCGTGCTCTCGGACTACGGCGTGCGCGAGGGCATCGTCACCGACTACATCGGCCGCCACGGCCGGGAGATCTCGCGCCTCGCGGCGGTCGCCGACCTGCCGCTGCGCAGCGTCCTCGGCCTGCTCGGCAAGCTCAGCGCCGACGGTCCGCATCCGCAGCACGTCACGCTTCTCGCGCTCGCGCTCTACGACGAGCTGCACGTGATCCACGAGCTCCCCGACGAGGCGCGCGCCCTGCTCCACTACGCGGCGCTGCTCCACGACGCGGGCACCGCGATCGGCCACGACGGGCACCTCGACCATTCGTACTACATCATCCGCAACGGCGGTCTGCGCGGGCTGTCGGCCGAGGCGATCGAGATCGTCGCGTGCGTCGCGCGCTACCACGGCCGGCGCCGGCCGCGGAAGCGCGACGAGGCGTACGCGGCGCTGGCGCCGGCGGCGCGGCGCACCGTGCGCTGGCTCGCGGGCCTGCTGCGGATCGCCGAGGCGCTCGACCGCAGTCACTACCAGCTCGTGCGCGCGTTGCGCGTCACGCGCCGCCATCGCGGCATCTCGATCCTGGTCTCGACGCGCCACGACGCGCGGCTCGAGATCTGGGCGGCGCGGCGGCGCACGGCGCTGCTCGAGCGCCTGATCGGCGGATCGGTGCGCGTCGCGGTGGACCCGTCGGCGGACACACGGCGGCGTGTCGCGGCGCCGGCGGAGACGCGGCCGGCGGCGGCGGCGAATGGCGCGCCGCTGCGCGCCACCAACGGAGCGGCTACCCGGCCTGCTCCTCCGCCGATTTCAGCGCGGGCGGCGGATCGGGCCCGGGCGGCCCGGCGTCCGCCAGCCGCTCGAGCCGGCTCCGCCGCTCGGCGTACGCCGACTCGAGGCGCGTGAGCAGCGCTTCGAGGTTCGCCGCGCGCGGCGCGGCGCCGCGCGCCATCGCGCGCGCGACCCGCGTGCGCACCCGATCCATCAGCTCGGCGTGGTCGTGGATCTCGCCCAGCACATCCTGCAGCTCGCGCAGGCGATCGAGCCGGAACGGAACGTCGATCGCCTCGCCGAGGCTCTCGAGCGCGTAGCGCGCCTCCTTCACGCGCAGGCGCAGCGCGTGGAGCGCCGCGTCACCGCCCTGGATCGCCTCGGACAATCCGGCCGTGATCGCGCGCTCGCGCTCTTCGAGCCGCGCGCGCACGGCGCGCAGCGGATCGCCCACCGATTCCGCGCGCCGCGTCATGCCGCGGATCGCGCGCGCGACCGATTCGCCGATCGCCCGCACCGACCGCGGCCGCACGCGCGAGGGCGGCGACGCCAGCCGGCGCTCGTGCCGGCGTTCGAGCCGGCGCGCCAGCCACTCGGCGCCCGCGCGCGCGGGATCGGAGCCGGCGACCAGCGCCGGCGATCGCAGCAGCGCGAGGTGCAGCTCCATCTCGCGCACCGGGCTGAACGCGCGACGCAGCGCGCGCGCGCGCCGCCGCGCGCGCCGTGCCGGACGACCGGCGAGCAGCGGGCGCCAGAGCCGCAGCGCCGCTTCGAGCCGCCGCGCCGAGACGCGCAGGTCGTGGACGTCTTCGCTCGCCGCGCCGGAGTGCACGCGCGCCGCCGCCTTCTCGACGCGGGCGAGGCGGCGTGCGATCCCCTCGCGCACGCGGCGCGCGAGCCGCTGGGCCTCGGCGTCGGGCCGCGCGTCCCTGTGCCCGCACGATTCGGCGAGCGCGAGGACGTGACGCCGCCGCGGCGCGCGCGCGCGGCGGTCGGTCATGGCGCGACCACGTCGGCGCGGGCGGACTGTCCGTATTCGAGCAGCCGCGAGACGCGGCGCGCGAGATGGTCGGCGGTCTCGTCGGCCGGCCGCGTCGCGTCGATCGTCTCGAAGCCGTACTCGCGCGCGAGCTGGTCGAGCTCGCCGATCACGCGGCCCTGGTAGCGGATGAACGATTCATAGAGGTCCTCGCCCATCGGCAGGTCCATCCCCGACTCCCAGTAGTCGAACCCGCCGTTGACGAGCACGCGCGGCACGAGGTCCTCGACCTGGATGCGCATGTAGAACACCGCGTCGGGCTTGAGCGCGAACGAGTAGACGCGCTTGATCCAGTCGGGATCGGCGCCGCGCACGATCGCGCGCGCGATCAGCGAGTAAACGTAGCGGTCGGTGAGCATGACGAAGCCGGCGCGCAGCGCCGGGATGATCTGACGCTCGAGCCGGTCGGCGAAATCGGTCGCGTAGAAGAGATTGAACGCGTTCGAGCCGAGCGTGTTGCCGTCCTTCGCGCGGCGGATGCCGGCGCTGGTGAGATCCGAACGCGAGAGTCCGGTTTCGGCGACCGCGTAGCCGGCCCGCTCGAGGTGCGCGCGCAGCTTCTTGGCCTGCGTCGTGCGGCCGACGCCGTCGGTCCCCTCGATCACGATCAGCCAGCCGGTCAGCTCTTCGAGCGCGAGCCCCGGGATCCCCTCGCCGTAGGACTCAAACTTCGGCATACGAGAATCCTCCGCGGCGCAGGCCCATGAGATGCGGCTCGATCGCGCGGCGCAGCAGCCGCTGCTGCACCTGGATCGGCCGCGTCGCCTCCATCACCGTCAGGCCGTACTCGACGACCAGCCGCTCGTACTCCTCGAGGATGCGCGACTGGAAGCGCGCGTACGACGTCTCGATGTCGGCGTCGAGATCGAGGTCCATGCCCGCTTCGTAGTACTTGAGCTTGGGCCGGCCCGAGAGGATGCGCTTGAGCGCGACCTCGAGCGGGACGCGGAAGTAGAACGCCTGCGTGGGCAGGACCGCGAAGCGGTAGAGCGACCGCGCCCAGCTCGGCGACACGCCGCGCGCCACGTCGCGCGCGAACGCGGTATAGACGTAGCGGTCGGCCAGCACGATCGCGCCCGCCTTGAGCGCCGGGACGATCTCGCGCTCGACGCGGTCCGAGAAGTCGGTCGCGTGGATGAGCGAGAACGTGAGCGGCGTGAGCAGCCTCTTGCGCTTGGCGCGCCGCGTCGTGTTGCGCACGATCGGCGAGGAGTTCCACTCGCTGTAGACGACCGGATAGCCCTCGCCGCGCAGCCACTGGGAGAGCAGCGCGAGCTGCGTGCTCTTCCCCGAGCCGTCGATCCCCTCGACGATGAACAGCCGCCCGGGATACGGGTGGCCATTGACGCCGTAGGCGCGGCCGCCGGCGATCGGCGCGGAGCTCATGACGCCCGCTCGTGCGCGGCGACGTGGCCGGCGACGACCGCGATGCGCGACGCGCGACCGCCGAGCCGGCGCAGGACGCGCGGCGCAAGGAAGCCGCAGAGGCGCGCCTCCCCCGGCGCGATGCGATCGTCGAAGGCGAGCGTGCAGACGCCGGCTTTCTTGAGCGTGAGTGGATGCCCGGGCGTGCCGAAGAGCAGCGTGCTCGCGAGGCGGCCGAGGTGCGGCTCGTGTCCGACCAGCACGATCGCGTCCACGGTGCGCACCGCGGCCAGCGCGCG